>NZ_CP081496.1:3790339-4422063 GCF_019774615.1 Streptomyces sp. BHT-5-2
GCGCTCCGTCAACAGGGTTCAACCACAGTCGCGTCCTGCTCCGCGACCGCACCGGAGCACGTTCCTCCACCAGGTAGAGCCGCATCTCCTGCTCGCCGCGCGGAGCAATGTTCACCCCGTCCGTCCCAGGCTCGATGGAGGCATCCAGGACGGCGCTCCAGAATTCAGCCAGCTTGAGCGGATCTGTGCATTCCAGCTCGACCACACGCATCGTCAGGCCCATCTGCCGAATGTACGCCCAGGTTGCCAAACCGGCAGTCGCGCCGGCGAATGCAACCACCACTGCAACCTTGGAGCAGTACCTCGCGCTTGATCACGAGGGAATCTCGGTTCTGCGGCCTCCCGTTGTGCAGTCTTGCTGACCCACAACTGGCAGTCGGGGACCATTCGAGAGATGCCGACAGCGACGCCCCGTGCGACGTCAAGAACTCGACGGCCTTCCGCAGCGTCACGGGGGTCCCGATCTCGGCCCGCTTCAACAACTACTCCCCGCCGTGGAGGCAGCTTCCAGCCTGGCACCTGATCAAGCTCACCTCTCCCCCGTTCCGGCCAAACTCACCCGACCCCACGCCGCAGCGCCCAAATAACGGATCCCAAGGGATTCACCAAGCCCATCCGAGGACCTGCGCATCATCCAGACGCTCATTACCGAAGCTGAGGCGCAGGGACATGTCGCCCCGCTACACCCGCAACATCACCACTGACCCGGTGTCGATGGAAGCCGAAGAGGCACTACGCCCACATCAGCCCGGGTCGCCGTCCCCATGCACATCCAGTTGTTACCCAGGTCCCTCGCGTCCCCCCTGTCCTTCGCCAAGCTGAAGAGGCGTACGGGCGTCGATGGTGGCGTCGACAGTCGCGCCCCAGCAGGCCACCTCGGGGCAGGAGGCGGTGAGCTTGGCCAGGAGCTCGTGTTGATCGGCCTTGCGGGTGTCGGGCCTGGTCAGCAGCATCCGGGCGAGCCGGCACGGTATTTGGGGACGCGGAGCATGCGCTCGGGCCGGTCGGCGCGGGCATAGCGTTCGACGGTGTTCAGGGCCAGTTGCAGGCGGCGAGCACATCGAGCAGGTCCACGCCCTGGCCGAGCAGGCCGTGGACCTGGTGCCGGCGTACGACGGTGGTCTGGGCGCGGGGTCCGTCGTGGATTGGCGCGTCCAGTGCGGTGGTCCAGCAGGCGCTGTGTGCTGTGACCTCGCTCCGTGCGGCAACGGACCTTGGCCGAGGAGATCCTTTATGCCCGGGAGTTCACCAGCGGGGACGACCGCGTGGCCGCTGTCAGCGTCTGGAACGTCCACTACAACTACCACCGACCGCACAGTGGAGCAGCTGGAGCGGCCGACCTACGGCGCCGCATCACGGCTCCAGACGGGTGGCATCAGCCTCCAACCCTTCTACACCTGGATATCCGCAACTTCTGCGAAGAGGACGAGTTTCGGGAGCGACTACTGCGGCTGACGAGCCGCGGGTGGCTACCCTCCTCGTGAGACGAGTCTTGAAAGGATCATGTCGAGCATGACGATTGCGGACATAGCCGTGGTGACAGGCGCCAACCAGGGAATCGGACGGGAGGTGGCCCGACAACTCGCCGCTGCGGGGATGGTGGTCTATCTCGGTGCCCGAGATCTGGCACGAGGCCGCGCTGCCGCCCGCGAGTTGTCGACTGAAGGCGACGTGCGGTTCATGCCTCTGGACGTGGCAGACCAGTCGCAGGTCGATGCCGCGGCCCGGACGATCGAGGCAGAGTGGGGCAGGCTCGACGTACTGGTGAACAACGCGGGCATCGGAGGCACCCGCCCGGCAGTGGAGGAGACCACTGCCGACGATTTCACGGAGGTCATGGACGTCAACATGCTCGGCGCGGTCCGGACCACGCACGCCTTTCTGCCTCTGTTGCACAAGGCCCAGCGTCCGCGCATCGTGAACGTCTCGAGCGGCCGCGGATCGTTCACCGTCAACGACGACCCGGAGCGTATGGAATCCCGGTTGCAGGGCCTGGTCTACCCGGTCTCGAAGGCAGCCTTGAACATGCTCACCTACCAGTACGCCCGCGCCCTGCCCGGATTCCGCATCAACGCCGTCGATCCGGGGTTCACCGCAACCGCGCTCAACAACCACACCGGCACCAGCACGCCCGCGCAGAGCGCCGCGACCATCGTGCGGCTCGCCCTGGCGATCGAAGGGCCCAGCGGACGGCTCCACGACTCCACAGGCCGGGTCGGCTGGTAAGACTTGTCCCGCAGTCTAACTTTGAGTTGACGCGGGCTCGGCTCGTTGGAGGTCGACTCTCTTGCTTCACCCTGCGAGGGCGAGGTTGCGCAGGCGAGCGATGCCGCTCATGGCGTGGTGAACGCCGTCGTCCTTGATGCGGCAGTCGCGAAGGATTTCCAGGGCCTCATGCGGGCGAAGGTGCGCTCACGGAAGTCCGGACCGGCTGCTTGACGTCCGGCTCGGCCAGAACCTCGGCGAGAACGCGGTCCATCATCTCCACGAAGGACGGCATGATCCCGTACTTGGGCTCCAACTCGGCGAGGATCGCGGTGTGCCCGTGGCGGACCGTCAGGTCACCGAGTGGACAGCTCCTGGCAGTCGTTCCCCCAACCGTCCCGGACCGCCCGGCGCACGGACGCTCCTGCCGCGCAGTTCGACCTCGATGCCCGTCCCATGCCAGTACCGGGCCAGCCCCAGGGCATTACTCCCCTCGGTGCCCTTGGGGCTCAGGTCTGCTCCTTGGGCGATGAGCTCGGATGTGATCCCGCAGGTGGCTGGGGGATGTGTCACCCCCCCTCCGCATGGAGCGGAGCGAGGCAGGTGGAGTCATCTGGACTGGAAACAGTGGCCAGGAGGGCTCTGGTCACGTGCTTGGTATCAGGGGTTGTGCTGCGGAGTGGTGTCAAGCATGTGCAGTCGTACTCCGTCTGGGCCGTACACGTTGAGTACGTAGCCCTGATCGACACTGACGCCGTCCCGCTGCAGGAAGGACGCCAGTTTGGCGGCGAAGTCGTCGACGTTCCCGTAGTAGTCCTTCTTGTGGGTCCACACGCTCAGCACAAGGACGCCCTTGCCGTTCTTCGCATGGTGAATGCCGTAGACGTCGGCGTCCCCTCCGCTCTTGCGGTAGCGGTCGGCCAGTTCCGTACCGGTGCGTGAGGGAGTTGCGGTGGTGGTCGGCGGACCCGACGGACGGGCGTCACCGGCGATATCACAGCCTGTGAGCAGAACGGCGACGGCAAGAAAAGCGACGGGCAGGAGTCGCTTCAGCACGCCGGCATGCCGGTCGCGAGAGACCCCGGCGCGAGGGCGGTGTTCACCTCCGGCGCGGCGTCTCGAAGCCTGATTCCTCGGACGCGTGCAGTGCGCCATCTCGTCTGCCATGGCGGCTTCTCCTTCGCCGATCGGACTTCGCGAGGCTCGGCGGGCAGCCGAGCGAGCACGACCGTAGACAAACCAGGCGCGACGCCCAACTGGGCAATTGGCCTCATAGGCGACTTAGAGGGCGGCGGCTGGGTTTTGCCTTATGCGGCTCGTCACGGTTGCGTCATCGACGAACGCGAAGCCGTAACGGATCAAGAAGAAACCGACCCAGTGGATCGGTTTCACCCAGTCGAGAAGGTTGTGGCGGGCCGTCTCCGGGGTGCCATGGGTGTCATCCGTCGAGGCATGGGGTCATCCGTCGAGATTCGAGGATCGAAGTCCGCCGGGATTTCGACTGCAAGGTCCTGGGAGCCGCGGAGGCGATGCCTTGGCCGGCCGTGGCGTTTCCCGCTCGGAAGCAGCCTGGCTCTCGCTCCGCCGTGTCTTGGATGCCCGTCCGCAGCGGCGGGGGGGGGACGGCTGTGTGTGGGGTTCGCCCCGGGGAGTCCGCGTCGGTTACACGCTTGCCCGCGAAGCCTGCTGCCGGTGCCGGTGGGGTCTTCTCGCGACGGAAGATGTGGGGCCGGTGCACCGTCGGGGTTCACCAGCGCAGGAGTTGGCCGGTGGCTGCGAGGCGGTCGAGCACCTCGCCCGTGGTGGCGCTGGCGCGGGGGCAGTCGCCGTGGGTGAGGTAGGCGACCTCGGCGATTTCCCCGCACGGGGTGGGTATGCCGGTGTGGTCGGCGGTGCAGCAGGTGGTGCGGACCAGGGTGCCGGCGGGCTTGCCGTGCGCCGGGGCGTCGGTGATCAGCAGCGGTGCGACGGTTGCCGGGTCCAGGGTGAGGCCGAGCTCTTCCCGGATCTCGCGGACCAGGGCCTGCGGGCGCGTTTCGCCGGGCTCGGGTTTGCCGCCGGGCAGGTAGAACCGGTCGCGGCCGTGGGTGCGGGTGGCCAGGAGCCGGCCCTCGTCGAGCCGGATCCAGGCCACCTTCTCGATCACCTCGGGCACCGGGGCCTCAGCCGGCGGTCGGGACGCCCGCGACGCAGCGCTCGCCGCCGTTGCGTTCCTGCCAGAACCGGTACACCTCGACGGCGTCCTCGCGCTCCTCGTAGCGCATCGGCATCCGGCGGTCCTGCCAGGGCTTGGCGAACTCGTCGTAGAAGGTGTCCAGCTCGAAGTACTTGCGGTCATCGACGTAGTGGGGCTCGTAGGCGTCGCGGGTGGTGAGGAAGACGACCTCGTCCGGCGAGCAGTAGTAGAGCGAGCCCAGGCACATCGGGCAGGGGTGGGCGAGTACGTAGATGGTGGTGCCGGTCAGGTGCTCGGTGCCCAGCTTGGTGCACGCCTCACGGATGGCGAGGATCTCCGCGTGTGCGGTGGGGTCGTTGGTCTGGGCGACCTTGTTGGGGCTCTCGGCAAGGATCTTGCCGCCCTTGACGATGACGGTCGCGAACGGGCGGCCACCCTCGGCGACGTTCTGGCGGGCGAGGTCGATGGTGCGCTGGACAAAGTCCATGAAAGGTCCTCCAGAGAGGGAAGGGGATACGAGGCTGCCGGCAGGCGGCTTCGCGGGGTTCGGGGAACAAGAAGGCGGGGCGGGCGAGGCGGGCCGGGGAAGACTGTTTCCGGCCCGCCTCGTCGCCGTCCGGGTGCGACGCCGTATCGGCGCAGGTCAGAAGGGCTTGGTCGGCAGGTACTTGCCGTCCAGGGTGATGACGGCGCGCTCGCCGCCGTCGGGGTCGGCGACCTTCTTCACGTCGAGCCTGAAGTTGATCGCGGAGATGATGCCGTCGCCGAACTCCTCGTGGACCAGGGCCTTGAGGGTCGTGCCGTAGACCTGGAGCATCTCGTAGAAGCGGTACATGGTCGGGTCGGTCGGGATCCGGTTGGGCATCGAGCCGCGGACCGGGATGGTCTGGAGCAGCATCACCGCGTCCTCGTCCAGGCCCAGCAGCTCGCCGACGGCCTTCGCGGCGTCCTGCGGCAGGGGGTGCTGGCCGAGGACGGCAGCGGTGGTGAAGGCCACCGACAGGCCGGATGCCTCCGCGATCTGCTTCCAGGAGAGGTTCTTGCGGGTCTTGGCCTCCACGGCCTTGGCGGCCAGGGCCTCACGAGCGGTCTGCTCGAACTGGGCGTGCACCATGATCAGTACGTCCTTTTCTCAGGTGTGCCACTCCACGAACAGGGGTGGGGTGAAGTGGCGCGTGGGTGGGGTGGATTTGGGTTCCCGGCGCGCTGTCGTTGTCGCGGGCCGGGAATCGGGGCCGGGAGGGTCAGACCGCGAGGGCGGGGCCGGCGGTGGTCAGGTCCTCCACGCGACCGGTGGGGATGTCGTAGACCCAGCCGTGCAGGGCGACCTTCCCCTCCGCCAGGGCCTTGGCGACCGAGGGGTGCGTGGCCAGGTTCGCCAGCTGCGCGAGCACGTTCTGCCGCACCAGGGCGGGAACGTCACCGGCAGCGGTGGTGCGTGCCTGGGAGGCATCCGCGTGCCGCAGCCAGGCGGCGACCGCCGGGGCGCCGCTGAGGTCGTGGCCCTGGGCCAGGGCGGTCATCGCGCCGCACGCGGAGTGACCGCAGACGACGATGTCCTGCACGCCCAGCGCGGCGACGGCGTACTCGATGCTCGCCGCGACCCCGTCGGCCTCGGGCGTATGGGCGGGGACCAGATTGCCGGCGGTGCGGATGACGAACAGGTCGCCCGGCTCGGTGCCGGTGATCAGCTCGGGCACGACGCGGGCGTCGGAGCAGCTGATGAACAGCGTGTGCGGGGTGTGATGCGTGGCCAGACGTGCGAAGAGCTCCGCCTTGGCCGGGAAGACGTCCCGCTGGAAACGGGCGATGCCCTCGGTGAGGTCCTGCATTGGTCACTCCCTTCGGGTGGTGATCGGCCCTGTGGGCTGGTGAGATCCACCATGCATGACCTGTATCTATAGTGTCCAAGAGTCATTAACCATGGAAGCTATTAGTGACATCTATAGTTTCCTCATGGCTGTTCTCGAACTGCGTCATCTGCGCTATCTGCTCGCCGTGGCCGAACACGGCAACTTCACCCGCGCCGCCGAGGAGCTGCACGTCTCCCAGCCCACGCTCTCCCAGCAGATCAAGCAGCTGGAGCGGACCCTGGGCGTGCAGCTGCTGGACCGCACCGGCCGCACGGTACGGCTCACCGACGCCGGCGCCGTCTACACCGGCCACGCCCGGCGCGCACTGCGCGACCTGGCCGCCGCCGAACGCGCCGTCCACGACGTCCAGGACCTCTCCCGCGGCCACCTGCGCCTGGGCGTCACCCCCACCTTCACCGCCTACCTGATCGGCCCGCTCACCGCCGAGCTCCACACCCGCCACCCCGGCATCAGCCTCACCCTGGCGGAAATGCCCCAGGACCGCATCGAAGCCGCCCTGCTCGCCGACGACCTCGACCTCGGCATCGCCTTCGCCGGCCCCCACCTGCCCGGCACAACCGCCACGCCGCTGTTCACCGAGACCCTCAGCCTCGTCGCCGGCACCCCGCACGCCCAGGCGATGCCGGACCCCCTACCGGTCCGCGCCCTCAAGGACAAGCAACTCGCCCTGCTCAGCGGCGACTTCGCCACCCGCGGCCACATCGACGCCTACTTCGCCCGGCACCGGGTCGCCCCCCGCATCACGATCGAGGCCAACTCCATCCAGGCACTCACCGAAATCGTCCAACGCACCCCGCTCGCCACCGTCCTGCCCGACGCCATCACCCACGACCACCCCCACCTCACCCCCGTCCCCCTCGACCCGCCCCTGCCCACCCGCACCGTCACCCTCCTGCACCGCGCCGAGGCCTACCAAAGCGCCGCCACCCGCGCCTTCACCGACCTCACCCACGACCTCGTCCGCACCCGCGGCTACGCCCCACCCCTGTGAACCGCCCCCGGGGCAGAGCTTTTCGTGAACCGCCCTTCGGCGAAGCCTCTTCGCCGTTGAGGGGGCAGTTGGGGGCGTCGGCGAGTGGACGTCGAGGTCTGCCATCCGAAAGCCCTGGGCATGCTCCACGCTGTCTTCGCCGCGCCCTGTCCGACCACGTTCTGCCGTTTCGATGAACACGGTCCGGAAGCCGTCGGGCATCGCCTGGAGCCGGATCGGGCGGGGATCGCGTGCCGAGTCGCCGAGCCGCGTTCACCGATTGGCGGCCAGCACTGCCGCGAGGCCCTCTTGTAGGTCTTTGACGAAATACTCGGGAACCTCCAGCGACGGGAAATGTCCCCCGCTTTCGGGCTCCCTCCATCCGACGATCTGTCGGTACCGCTCCTGTGCCCAGGGGCGCGGACACTTCTCGATGTCGCGGGGATAGGCAGTGATTGCCGACGGGACGTCGACCCGGAGTTCGGGATCGAGCGAGTTGTGGCTTTCGTAGTAGATGCGGGCCGCCGATGCGCCGGTCCGCGTCAGCCAGTACAGGGTGACGTCGTCAAGAATGCGGTCTCTGGAGATCGTCTCGAACGGGCTGTCCTCGGTGTCCGACCACTCGGCGAACTTGTCGAGGATCCAGGCAAGAAGCCCGACCGGTGAGTCGACGAGCGAGTAGCCGATGGTCTGTGGTCGGGTCGCCTGCTGCTTCGCGTACGCCGCGCGGTGGCGCCAGAAATCGCGGGTTTCCTCGGCCCACTTGCGCTCGACCGCCGTCAGCCCGTCCGTTGTCAACCCGGGCGGTCCCTCCGCGAACGTGGTGTGGATGCCGAGAACGTGCGCCGGGAACCTGCCGCCGAGGACGGTGGTGATATTGCCTCCCCAATCGCCGCCGTGGGCTACGAACTTGCGGTATCCGAGCCTTCCCATCAGTTCCACCCAAGCGGCCGCGATCTTTTCGGTTCCCCACCCGGTGGTGGCCGGCCTGTCGCTGTAACCAAAGCCTGGCAGCGACGGGACCACGACGTGGAACGCCGGCGCGTCTGCACCTTTCGGATCTGCCAGTTCGTCCACCACATCGATGAACCGAGCAATGCTGTCCGGCCAGCCGTGCGTCAAGATCAGAGGAGTGGCGTCTGCGCGCGCGGATCGGCGGTGCAGGAAGTGGATTCCCAGATCGTCAATGGTCGTGCGGAACTGGCCGATCCGGTCAAGGCGCTCTTCGAACGACCGCCAGTTGTACTCGGTGCGCCAGTAGTTCACGAGATCGACGAGGTCGGCGAGCGGAACACCCTGGTCCCATCGGCGAGGGTCGGGCGCGGCACGGTAGATCGTCTCGGCCTCCGGCAGTCGCGCCGCGGTCAGTCTCGCGCGCAGATCGTCGAGGTCGGCGTCAGTTGCGTGGGCTTCAAATGCTTGCACGTCGCTGGTTGGACGGGGCATGAGACCTCCTGGCCATCGCGGAATCGGCTACGACCTATCGAGAACTGTCTAAGACGGTTCTAGCAGTCCCCCGAGCCGCGCTGCAACCGGCTAAGGTGGTTCCATGCGTGCTGCTTTCCCTGACTTCCGCCTCGGTAATGTGCTGGCGACCAGCTTCACGGGGACGCTGTCGGAGCGTCACGGCGAGGCCGTGGAGCGCATTCCCACGCCGCAGCGACTCGTCGACTGGCTGGCGGTGAGCGGCCTCGCCGTGGACTCCTGCACCACCGCCCAGCTCGACCTCGCTCGGGAACTGCGGGAGTCGATCCACGCGGCCGCGACAGCCGCCGCGATCCAGGACGCTCTCCCTGCGTCCGCCGTCCAAGTCATCAATGACCGCAGCGCTCAGGGACGGGCCGCAGCGATCCTGACGCCCGAGGGCAAGCGGCGATGGCGGCTCAGTTCGGCTTCCTGCGTGGAAGACGCCCTCGGTGTGATCGCCGCCGACGCGATCAGCATCATCGCAGGCGAACGAGACGGCAAGTTGGCCCTGTGCGCATCACCAACCTGCCAAGCCGCCTTCTTCGACACCAGTCAAAGTCGCACCCGCAAATGGTGCGACATGAACACGTGCGGGAACCGCCAGAAGAAGGCCCGCTTCAATGCCAACCAGCGCAAAAACCCCGGATCGGCGAAGTGATCGTTACCTCGGCACATCCAAGTGGGCCCCGCCCCTGCGACACATCTGACGCGCTGGGTGCACCTCAACGGCACCACCAAGCTTGAGTTCCGCCGTCCCCCGGTTACCACGAGGCACCGGGTGGCGCGAACGGCTACGCACAGGTCCGGCTGCGGTGGACCAAGAGCGGGCCGGCGATCACCGGCCTGGACTGTCGAGCGCAGACCATCGACCCCGGGCGGCAGCGGGGTGAGCGCGGCCAGCGCACCCACGAAACTCCTGTGCACGGCGTGGAGTTGAAGGGCATGGCCGTGGGTGAACGCACTCAGGAAAGTGCCGGGCGTGGAGGGGCACGGATACCGTCGAACAGAGTCGGCATCGCGCCGTGCCGCAGGACGTCGAGGTCGTCGATGCTGTCTGCTCCTGCGACCATGCCGCCCACGATGCTGGTGACCTTCGCGTCCGCCGCCGCACCCGCGCCGTTCCTCACCCGGTCGACGTGACCTTCTCCGCCACCAGTCGCGGCACATCAAAACCTGTATCTCGGAAGTACCTTGCTGATTGCGCGTGCTGGAAGCGCGAAGAAGTCCCATCACCACAGGTCACAAGGCACTCCTTCATTCTCCCAAGCATCATCCACAGGCATCAGCCGTCGATCGGGGTTTAGTCTCACGGGAGTTGATGTTCCTCGGCTTCGGGAGGGTGACCTATGGCAGCCGTGCACGTGACCGTGTGGGATGACCGCGATCGGGTCGGAGCAGGCCAGGCTCCGATCACTTCGAGGGCCCAGGTGACCCCGGCGGCCGCTGCCGCCCCCGCCCTCTTCATCCACAACATCTTCACCTGGGGCAGCGACTCCACGTACGGCTTTGCCGGGCAGCGGCCCCTCGCGGACAGCCGACGGCTCCTCCTGATGGATCGCCGGGGTTACGGCGACAGCCCGGACACCGCGCGCAGCGACTTCGACGTCGACGCCGAGGACGTCGTGGAGGTGCTCGGCGACGGGGCCTCCGCCGTGGGGCTCGGCGGCGCCCACCTCGTGGGGCACGGGAACGGTGCCGTCGCCGCGCTCATCGCCGCCGCGCGCCGACCCGACCTCGTCCGCTCCCTGGCCCTCATCCAGCCCTCCGCCTTCACCGCCGCCGCGCACCATCCAGTCGTCGCCGACCTCCTCGACCGGGTGCGCGACGGAGCCCCGGGCATCCCGGACGGCGTCACGCCGGAGCAGTATCTGCGTGCGTCCACCGAGGGGTTGGGGATGGCCATGCCCGAACCCACGTCGCGCCGGCTCCGTGCCGTTGCCACCTCCATGAGGGAGCGGCCCATCTGGGAGGCGGAAATCCCGCTGGAGGTGATCCGGGGAGCCGCCCTGCCGATTCTGGTGATCTGCGGAACCTGGGAGCGCGCGCCGGCCGCGTACCGCGAGCACGTGGGGCTCCCCCTCATGGCCGTGGCCGAGTCCCTCACGGACTCCCTCGGGGGCCGCCTGCTGCGGGTGCCCGGGTACTATCCGCACACCGAGGAGCCCGCCGCCGTCAACGCCGCCCTGCGGGAGTTCTGGGGCTGACCCAGTTCCGCATCGGCTACCAGTCCCGCGCGGCCGGCCCTTGCCTGACGACCCGTCTCAACAGGCGCCAACCGCATGTGGAAATGGGCTATTTGATGCCCAGTCAGAACGGCGATGCCGGAGTATCGATGCCCCTCACCGGTTCAGCCGTGTCACCACGATCGGGGTTGACGAGCATGTCTGGAGGAGTGCCGCTGCCGTACTGCGTGGACCGCGGCCGTGACCGACATCAGCAGGAAGACCGGGGCCGCCATGCCCGACACCATCGCCAACACTGACGCCCCGCCGCCATCGACATCGTCGTCACGGGCGACCACCCGCGGGTCGTCCGCCTGGTACCGGACGGTCATGTGAGCGCCGACACTCCTCCTGCCGCCGCCGCTGCCCACCGGTAGATTCGCGACCACGATCCGCTCGTTGGCCTCGAACCTGACCCGGCAATCGCCCAACATGCACGAGCCGGCCTCGTACAGCGTCGCCGGAGCCTGCACGCCGCCCCGAAGAGAGCGCAGGTGCTGGGCTGCCGGCAGCAGCAACAACAGCGACAGACCGGCCAGCAGCAGCGCGACACACAGCCCTATCCCCGCAGCCACCCAAGGCCGCGGCGTCACCCGAACCCAATGCTGCGCGCCGGGGCGATCGGCTATGCCGTCCAGGGCACTCACCATCCGGTCCACTTTTTCTGGAAATGACGAGCTAAGTCTCTCACATGCAGTCTTCTGACCAGCTCTGACGCTCACGCTGTCCGCAGTTCGCCGGACATACCTCACGCCAGGTCCTGTCGTCAAACTCCCGTCGTCCGCCCGAAGGGCCGGCCGGGCGGCGTCCGGTGCGGCGAGAGTGCGTACAGGGCGTCGGCAGGCAGACGGGAGTTTGACGACAGGGCCTAGGCCTGCCCGGTTTCGAACCGGCTGATCTTTCCGGCATCGACCGTGAAGCGCCAGGCAGTGCGCATCTCGCCCCAGGTGTCGTTGCGGTAGTTCGCGACCAGGCCGAGCCCGTCGTGCGTCTGCGTCTCGACGTCCATGTGGCCGCCCGAGGAGAAGATCTCGCGCTCGGTCCAGTCGGCGACGTCCCGGTCCGAGCCGTCGTCGGACATGGTGGCCCCGGGCGTGAGGGCGGCGGCGAAGGCTTCGCGGTCGCCGGCGTTGAGCGCGCCCACGAATGCGCGCACGGCCGGGTCGGTCAGCTTGTCGAGGGCGATGGTCACGGTCTCTCCAAAGGCACGGGGGCGGGTAAGGAAACACTCTTCCCTTGGCAGCACAACGCACGCCATGGCGCCCCGCCACCGGTGAGCGCCGAATGGCACCGCGCTGCGGCGCCAAGCCAGCCCCTGGAGGGATTCACCGGACCGGCTGGTATCTGTCCGCCGGCCTGCGCGTTCATCGCCGGCCGCCTCGATCGGCAGTCCTGATGATCGTCAAGGCGTGCGCCGCCGCTCCCGGGCGCCATGCCCGGTCGAGCTGATCGCGGTACTTGGCGTCGGCGATCCGGCGCACTCCCCCGGCGAACAGTTGGGCGGGAAGCTGCCCGGCAAAGCCGATCCGCCACGTGTCGGTGCTGCGGCCTTCCGTGCCGGACCGATGGCCAGCACTACCGATCTTCTGTCGGAGCGCACGCAGACCCGCCCGGTGTCGTTCCAACTCCGGCTGCGGACCTTGCCCTTCTGGTCGGACATCCGCACCAGCGAGCGGTCCGCGAGGAGCGAGCCGCGCGGTGCGTCAAGGCCGCGAATTCCTCCGATGACCGCCCCCAGGATCCATCCAGCACCCCAGCCGATCACGATGAACCCAACAAAGCCGACGAACATGGCTTCTCCATGAGTCGGACACACCCGGCGCCGGGTTGCAGGCGGCGGCCGTGCCGCCCCCCCGTACGGCACGGCGGCGTCCGCGGTTCCTGCGCTGCCCACCAACCGTGATGCACACCGATGCAATAACGATGAAATTCCGTTCCGCTGTGATCGCGCAGACGCACGTGAAGGCCATCACCATCACCGAGCATGCGTCCACAGCCCGAAGTGCTTCATCAGTTCCCATGACGGGCCGAACCGCCCTGCCCTCGTTCCCTCCGGCTCCTCCTGAAGCACCGACGCCAACTGGTTGGTGAGGTCCTGGGCACCGTGGGGTCAGCCGCGGCGGTCGCCCTGGACGACACCGCTATCGGGCGCCGCCTTTGAGGTGGCAGCTCACTGCCGAGTGGATCGGCGAGTGCGCCACCGCTGGTCGCCGCCCTCAGAACGTACGGGTGTTGCTCCTGCCCGGTTACGTCCTGGAGGCGGTGTGGTCCTGTCACAGGGCTCTCGTCCAAGCCGCCGATGGCGGTGTGTCAGTGGTCAGTTCGGATTCCTCTCCCGCGGCCAGTCAAGTGGGGAGCTGTCTGGCCGCGGTTGCCACGACGTGTAGTCATCGACGCGCTAGCGGCTCGGCCTGCGCCCTGCCCCTCGGCACGAGAGCGATGATGCGGCCCTGGCGTTGTCGGTTCAGTGTGCTTGCTGTTGGGGAGCCTCGTACCGGCATGCCATCTGCCACCGGCGTGACCTGTGTTCACCCTCGTGGAGGCCCGGCCTTGAGCAGGGGGTTGTCGCGGCGGGCGCGGCGGGCTCCGATCAGCAGTAGGGCGCACGCAAGCGCCATGAGTGGCCAGGGCGTGAATGGGAGGATTACGGCGTCGACGACGGTCCAGGCCCCCAGCGTCCAGGCGATGAACGCCGGCGGGACGATGTCGCGGCGGTCCAGCCACAGCACCGTCAGGCCGACCAGGACGAGCGGTGGGCCGAAGCTTTCCAGGCTCAGCCAGTACGCGCTGCCTGCCGGGCTCATGTCGGCAAGGTTCTCGCTCCACAGTCCGCCGCTGAACCATGTCCCGGCGTGGCGCGCGGCTTTTTCCACCGTCAGGGCAAGGAGTGTGTGTGCGGTTCCGAACAACGTGATGATCCAGCCGGCCCACTTGATCATCCGAGCTCTCCGTTCTTGTCGCGAAGCCACGTGGTGCGACTTCATCGCGGTCGCCTCTGCGTAGCGGGGTTCGGTGATCTCCGAAACCAGTTCCGATACTACAGTTCCGAAACCCTGGTTTCGTATAGTGCAGGCATGACGGCTCCAAGGCAACGGGGTGGACGTCCCCGAGACAGCCGCGTGGATGACAAGATCCTCCAGACCACGCGCGAGTTGATCGACGAAGTCGGCTACCCGGCACTGACCGTCGATCAGGTCGCGGCGCGCGCCGGGGTGGGCAAGGCGGCGATCTACCGCCGCTACGCGTCCAAGGCCGAGATGGCGTTCGCTGCCACCATGTACGAGCAGCAGTTGCCGCCGCTGGCCGGCACCGGCTCGTTGCACGGGGACCTGCTGGCGCTTGTCCGCGCGTTCCACATCCGCATGGCCACCCCGGCGGCCCGACAGCTCGCACCGGCCCTGATCGGCGAAATCTCCGTCAATCCCGGACTGGACGAGCGGTTCCAGGACACCTTCCTGGCCGCCGAACAGGACATCTTCGCCGAAATCATCGAACAGGCCGTGGCCCGCGGCGAGTTGGCCGGGCCCGTCGACCCCGCGATGGCCCACCTACTGCTGCTCGGCACCCTGGCGTCCGCCCTGTACATCGTCAACCTGCCCGTCGACGACGCCATGATCACCGACCTCGCCGCCGCGGCCACAGCAGGAATCACCGCCTTGGCCGACCGGCACCACAGCGCCCCCGGCGGAGCCGCCTAGCCGCACTGACAAGGCCGATTCTCCTGGTTGAGTGGCCGTTCAAGACTCCACGAACCCCACCAGCCCCGCCCTGGTGCCCACACCCATCAGATGAACCACACGCCAACTGGCCGTACGTGAGGAATGCGCGTTGCCTGCTGTCAGCGGCGACGGTGCATGTCTGGCCCATCTGCTGTCGGACGTTCTCGACGGTGTCCGCAACAGCGATCTGCGCGGCATGATGTGGAATCGGCACTCACCATGGACCAGTCGATCCGGCCCTCCGTATCAGCATCGGCCTGAACAGCCCGCAGGAGCCTCTCCCACGTGCCGTCAGCTGACCACCTCCGATGCCGGTCATGGCAGGTCTTCCACTTCCCGAACCGTGCCGGCAGGTCCCGCCACGGGATTCCGGTCCGCTGCCGGAACAAGATCCCGTTGGTCACCCTGCGGTGACAGGTCCACCGCCCACCCCGTCCCGCGCTCTTCGGCAAGTGCGGTTCAAGCCGGGCCCACTCTCGATCCGGCAGGTCGCCTCGCCCCACGCTGGCCGGAACGACGCCGGCACGGCTCGGCCACGCGATCCGTCGGACACGCCTTGGATGAATGAGTCCGATGTTTGTGCTGGCCGCGACCATGGCGAAGGGCGCCCGTTGGCTCGTGCGTGACGACAAACCTGGACGCCCTTCTGGCTGCACTGTACGTGTTCGTCGACGACCATGTGGCCCCGCGTCGCCGGATTGAGCGACCCCCGAAACCGACAGACGCCGAACTACTGTGCCTGGCGGTCGCGCAGATCCTGCTGGGCTTTCCCCCGGCCCGACACTGGATCCGCTTCGTACACGCCCGACTGGGGCACCTCTTTCGCTGCCTGCCCCAACAGTCCGCCTACAACAAGCGCCTCAACGCAGCCGGCCCGCTGCTCAGCCGCGTGATCGAGGCCCTGGCCGGACAGGCCGGATACGGCTACTGCCCAAGCCGTTCCCGCTTCTTCTGGGGATTCCTGCTCCATCTGCTGACCAGCGCCGAGGGGATGCCGGGTGTCCTGGTGCCTGGCCAACCCCAAACTCGGCGAACGCCAGGTGATGACCGCGCTGCTGGAACGCGACCACCACCTCGTGCGCTCCGGTCAGGTGACCTTGCGGACAAGGGCTTCGCAGGGCGGGAGTTCGAGGCGTTCTGCGAAGAGCGCCTGGGCGTCCATCTGGTGCGGCCGGACCCGAAGAACGAGCCTGTCCGGCGTGGACGCCTGGCCCGCGTCCGCCAGTGGATCGAGGGGGTATTCGACATCCTCAAGGCCAGCTCAGCCTGGAACAACACGGCGGCAGAACCCTGCCCGGAGTGTTCGCCCGCACCGGCCAACGACTCCTCGCCCTGGCCACGGCGATCCGGCGCAACTGGACCACCAACGCCCCAGCCGTGCCGGACGCGGACCGCCACGGGCCCGCGTCCGGCACGCGTCGGGGTGGTCAGTCTCCGGGGATCGTGAACCGCTGCCGGTCGGACCCGTCGCACGCGGACATCTGGAGCCGACTGCCATTGGACGTATTGCCGTTGGGCACGTCCAGGCAGTACCCCCACTGGGCGTTCCGCAACTGCCCCGACTCGTAGGACCACTGCTGAGGCGGCGTGCCGTTGCACACCCAGAGCTGGGCCTGTGCACCCGTGGACGCGCCCGCCGCGTCCAGGCACCAGTTGCCCAGGTCACCGGCGCGCAGCGACGAGCCTTCGCGGCGCCACCACTGGGCGTTGGTGTTGTTGCAGTCGTACGTCTGCACGGCCCGGCCGTTCTCGGCCCGGGAACCGGCGACATCCAGGCACTTTCCGTCCTTGCCCCGGATCTCGCCGCCGGGCACCCGTTGGAAGGAGACGTTCCCGCCCGACCGGTTCCCGTGCCCGTAGAAACCCCAGTTGGACCAGCCTCCGTCGCTCTGGAGCTGGAAGTCGCCCGATTCGAAGACCCAGATGTTGTAGTAGACGCCGCTCGACTTCCGTACCAGAGCCCGGAATCTGAACCCGGTGAGGCTGTGGGTGAAGTGGGCGTCGGAGACCGTCACGAGCAGGTTGTAGTGGCCGTTCAGGGACGGGCCCAGACCGTTGACCAGGCTCTGGACGTAGTCGCCCCGGCTCTTGGACTTGTTCTGTTGGTGGAGGTCGCGCAGCCGTTGGTCGAGCCCCCAGTCGGGCTGCCCCTGGGTGATGTTCACCTCGTCGTCGGTGGTGGCGTGTGCGGCCGCCGGACGGGCGGGCGCGGCCTGAGCCGGGAGGACACCGCCGGCTCCGAGCGCGAGTGCCGTGCAGGCGAGCAGCGTGCTGCGCGCGCCCCGCCGGACTGCTGTGGTCGTCATCTCGTCTCGTCTCCGGGGCTAGGGAAGGGTGAACCGCTGGGCGGGACCGTCGTTGCACGGCATCATCTGGAGCCGGTTGCCGTTGCCGGTGTCCCCGTTGGGGATGTCCAGGCAGTAGTTCCATTTGCGGTTGCGCAGGGAGCCGTTGCCGACGTAGTCCCACTGCTGGGGCGGGCTCCCGTTGCAGTCCCACAGCTGTACCTTGTCGGTCCAGCCGCCTCCGCCCGCGTCGAGGCACTTGTTGCCGGGCAGGCCGGACCTGAGCGCGAGTCCGTCCCGGTACCACCACTGGGCGTTGGTTGCGTTGCAGTCGTACATCTGGATCGGGGTGCCCCTGTTGGTGGAACTCGACTGCACGTCCACGCACTTGCTCTGCTGGTCCTGCTTCTTCAGGCTGTTCCCGTCGGCCTGGTGGAAGACGACCTCGGGACCGTTCCCGGTGAAGCGCCCGCAGAAGCCCCAGTTGCGCCACCCGCCGTCGCTCCTCAGACGGAAGCTGCCGGATTCGAAGATCCAGTAGTGGTACGTGGCGGAGCCGTCCCAGCTGTAGTGGAGCCGGCCCTCCCAGCGCACGCCGTTGAAGTTGGTGTCGTAGGAGGCGTTTTCCTCCTTGACCATCAACACGTTGTAATGGCCCTGGACCATGGCGCACGAGTCGTTGATCACGCCTTGGACGAAGGCCCCCTGGTCCTTGGCCTTGTGGTTGTCGAAGATCTGGACCAGATAGGTGATGATGTCGATGAGCGCCTGAAGGGCGTCGACCGGCCCTGCCGCGACCGCGGCGCGCGGGCTCGGCCCGCGCTCCCGCAGCGCCTCGGCCGTACGTGCGGAGATTGGCCGCAGGGGCGCGTCCTGGCCGTCGGTACCCATGCGTACGCCCGCCGTCGGGGCCGGTTTCGCGACGGCCGGCGCGGCGCGGGCGGACGCCTCCATCCCGCCGGCCAGCAGTACGGTGGCCATGAGGGCGGCGATGAGTCCGATTCGCGATCTTCGTAACATGAGCGTCTCCTGAGAGGTGTGGGACGGGATTCGTTCGTCACGTGACCGTAGGCGTGTCCGGTCAACATTCGATAAATACGGAATCGATGGGTAGATGGCGTTCTCGGCGGTGAGCGGCGTTCACGCGGTATGGGCCGGTCCACCGGCCGCCCGCCCTACCCCGGCACCCGCAACGGCGAACGTCGAACGCACTCCGTCTCGGCCTCCGCCGACCGGCCACCCTCGGGCCCTCCGACGGAGCGGCTCGATTCCGCCCGTACCGGATACCTAGTAATGCAATGGTGGGTGCTGTGACGGGTGGCCAGGTCAGGGGTTGTGGCTGCGGTGTTTGTAGTGGCTGGTGCGGGCATGGTGCTGGCGTCGTCTGCGCCAGGTTGACCAGTGCAGGATGTGGTCGACGGTCGGGGCCGGCGGTCGGGCCGGTGCCAGGGCCGCACCTCAACGCGGGCCCAGTCGTAAACGCGCGGGCCGTGCGCGCCCGCCCCGCAGGAGCGACGCTTCCACCTCTGCCGGGTGAGGCCGTGAAACAGGTCGTGGACGGGGTGGTCGATGGCTCAGCGGGTGACGACGGTGTCGTGACGGGCGGTGGCCATGACGTGGAAGACGTCTGCTTGTTCCAGTTCCGAGCGCCAGCCCTTGGAGAAGCCGTAGGCGGCATCGGCGGTCACCCAGCGGAACGGAATGCCATCAGCGATCGCTCGTCGGACCATCGCCTTGGCCATGGCCACCTTCGTCTCGAAGGCGACCGTGTCCCCGATGCCGGCCCGACGGCACCGGGTCCGGTCATCCGTCCACGAGGCCGGCACATACAGGCGGCGGTCGATCAGCGTCCTGCCCCGGTCGGTCGCATAGGCGAGAAAGACACCGACCTGGCAGTTCTCCGTTCGGCCCGCGATGCCGGAGTACTGCCGCTGCACCCCCGCCGAGCGGACCCCCTTCTTCAAGAAGCCGGTGTCATCCACGATCAGGACCGCCCCGTGATCCCCGAGGCTCTCCATGACGTAGTCCCTCACGTCGTCGAGGTCCTCCTCGACATCCCACTCGATCCCGTTCAGCATCCGCTGGATACGGACCGGACCGCCATGACCGGCCTGTTCGGCCACAGTCCAGCCGTTCTTGGGCTGCAGCGGAGCGATCAGCCCCCGCATACGGGCAAGTGCCGACTCCCGCGGCTGCGACCTGCTGAAGCGATGCCCGAACCGATCGTGCACCACGTCCAGTTCACGCGCCCACAACCTGACATCACCAAGATCCCCACCCACAACCACACCAACGACCGATCTGGCCACCCGTCACAGCAAGCACCGTTGCAGTTCTAAGGTCTGGCCAACGGGGCTGGCGGCTGGCCCGTCGGACACGCCCTCAGCCCCGGGGGCCAATCCGGAAGCTCAGGCTGCGCTCGACGACTTCCGGGCAGCGTGGCGCAAGGCAGGAGCCGCCTGCCGACACCGGCTTGAGTACTCGCAGGCCCGGCGCCGTGCCGTGTCCTCGAAGGGGGCCGTCCAACCCGCAGGGGCGAGAGGCGTTCGCTTCCGGCCTCCGGGGGCAGGGAGACGATCGGACGCCGACTACGTCGCCGGCAGGTACGACGTTGAGGCGGTGCTTGCCGTCGAGAGTGCCGCGCTGGTGAACTCGGCGATCGCCTTGTCCCACAGCAGCTCCTTGGACCGCGGTGAAGTGCGGCAGGCTGTGGGCGTGCGCATGGGGACCACACCTGCCGGCCGACTGAACGCGGGCCACGCCGCCAGCCCGACCGTGCCTGTCCCGGCTTGGGCGAGCGCGGTGAGGTATGCGCTCCCGCCGACTTCGGCAAGCCGTCCCCGGCAGTGCAGGTGCACGCCCACAGTGATCGAATCGACCGGCTCCCCGGCCGCGTACACCGCCAGCACCGAGACGTAGACAACGGCGAGCGGGCCGGACAGGTCCTCCGGCAGCAGGGCAGCGGCCGTCTCCGGGATCGAGTCGGGGGCGACGAGCATCCGACCGACCCGGGCACGCTGCGTGGCTTCCCGATCCGCCGGGGCGGGCATGGCGGCGAGTGTGCTCATGGTCTTGCTCCTTCAGGGCTCGATGGTGGTCGACGATGGCCACCCCCGCCATGAACAACGAGCAAAGGGGCGCCACGGAAACCGTCGGAACCTGCTCGCAGGCGCGGCAACCCGTCCATGGTGTGTGAACGAGCGTATTGGCCGAGCAGCCCGGGGAACCTTTCGGAGTATCGGACCAGTGCAGGAAACAGTCGCGGTCGCGCCGGGGCAGTCGGGCGCGGTCGGGGGCGGTGCGGAGATGAGCACGAGTCGGAGCAGTTCGCGGCCGCTGGCCGGGACGAGCTCGCTCTTTCTGGTGGCGGCCGGTGTGGTGCGGGCGCGGGTGACGGCGAGGACGGCAGTGGCACGCATGCTGATCGGGTCCCAGCGCATCCAAAAGTTCCAGCAACTGCCTGGCTCTGATCGAGGCCGCAGATGCCCTTGCCGTCTGGAAGTTGGCTTTGCTGGCGAGTTTCCGGCAGCGCTTGTTCATCGCCTCGAGAGGCACCCGACCTGAGCGAAGTCGCTGTTCACGAGAACGAGAACGGACAGCGCCCGGCCGCGGCAGTGCGGTCGGGCAGTCAGGTCACGACCCGGAGTTCGCGTTGCTGCGTGAGCCGCTGTATGGGCCGTCTGTAGCAACATCCCCCGCACCCACTTGCGCCTGCTTGCGCCTGCTGCCAGGTCGCCCACACCGCGGGAAACAATCGCCCCGGTCATGGGACAGGGACGCACCGGAACGGCATCGAGGGGAATGAACGATGGAAAGAGCGGGACGCCTGGGGCGCAGAGCGCTGCTTGCCTGTGGCACCCTCGCTCTCGCCGGGTGCTCATCGATGAGGGATGCCCCAGCGGCGCTCAACGCTTCACCAGCGGCGCGGCCGACCACACTGACTGTTCATCTCTTCCCCGGTGACGAAGGGTTTTCCGCGACCGCGGGTGCATGCCCGAGGGACTCGCAGCGCGCGCCCGGTGCGCAGGCAGCACGCCAGCCGTCGCAGAGCCTCACCTCGGGAAACCGCAACGAGACCCCACGTAGCTCTGCGTAGCGTTCCAGCTCCGGGGACATCCGGCCACGAGCCCCGCGCAAAAACCCGTTTGTCGGACCACGGCGACCACTGCTACGTTTCCGGAGGCCGTGCGAAAGAACGAGGAGGTGGTACCCGTGAACGCAGTATCGACATGGGTGCTCCCCTCCGGGGTCACGGTCGGGCGATAGGTCGGTCGTCCGGGAGCGCCGTTCAAGAGCACTCCCGAAAGGCATGACCATGCAATTCACTTCTGAACAGCGTCTCGACGACGGTGTCCTCGAACGGGAATTCATCCTCGGCGAGATCCCCGGCACTCTGTGGACGCCTGGATCCGCACCGTCTCCCCTGATCCTGATGGCCCACAACAACGGCCTGTCCAAGGGGGAACCGCGGCTGGTGGCCCGGGCCCGGAAAACCGCGGCGTACGGTTACGCGGTGGCCTCCATCGACGCCGCCGGGTGCGGTGACCGGACCCGTTCCGCAGCCGACGAGCAGGCTCGCGCGGACCTCCGCCGGGCGATGCAGGCCGGCGAGCCGGTCGATGAGATCTTCGAGTCCTTTATCGGCCCACTGGTCGAAAAGGCGGTCCCGGAATGGCAGAGCACCCTGGACTCCCTCCTTTCGCTGCCCGAAGTCGGCGGCACCGTCGGGTACTCGGGGTGGGCCGCCGTCGGTATCCGGCTGGCGGTGGTCGAACCGCGCATCGCGGCCGCCGGTCTCTTCGCCGGGGGTTACGTGCCCCGCGCCCAACGCGAGGAGGCCCGGCAGCTCACCATTCCGCTGCTGTTCCTGCTGCAGTGGGACGACGAAGGCAACCCCCGGGAACGGGCCCTGGACCTGTTCGACACCTTCGGCAGCAAGGAGAAAACGATGCACGCCAACATGGGCGGGCACGTCGGCACCCCGTGGTTCGAGATGGAGGACGGGGACCGGTTCTTTGCCAGACACCTGAGGTGAGGCCGGCCTGAAGTGAGGCCGAGCCGTCAGGCCGGCAGCACACGATAGGCGGTGTCGGCCAGGGCGCTGCCCGTCGAAGACAGGCTCCGGCTCCCCTCAGGTCTCCACACTGCGGGTCCCTGCCAACTGGGCAGGGACCCGCAGTGCCCGAAGCCATGAACTGCTCGATTCGGCGGAGCTTCGGGTGCTGCCCCATCTCGCGGACAAGTGTCCTGTGCCGGCGAAGGTTGGGCGTTGTCGCCGAATGTCCGTTCTCAGCCGACGAAGTCGCCGTCTCGTCGACAGCAGTCGAGCCCGGCTACGGGTATGGCAGCACGAGGTGGGTGGGGTCCTCCTCGCGCCGGATCTGCACCGGCCCCCGGGCGTAGTGTTCACAGAACTCCACAGGCTCCTTGAAACTGACTGCCGTCAACGCCTCTGCTCCGGGCATCGGGACAGCAGGGCCGATGGCGTAGTGATGGCGTGTGACCTCGTCCAGCCGCTCAGCCGGCTCCATCGAGGCGAACGTCGCGGGCCCGATGGCTCGGGTGGGCGTTCCCTGTACCGTCCACTGCGTGCGTAGCTCCAGAACCTCCGGCTTCGGACACCGCCACCTGAATCGCGTGACGCACAGTGCGCCGACGTTGAACCACGAGCTCCATCCCCATCCGTCGCTGAGGAACCCGAGCTCGGACGCTTCCATGACGCCATACGAAAAAGGGAGGCTGCTCCAGTGGCCTACCAGCAGGTCATCCAAGTCCATCCATAGATCTTCGGGTACAAACGAAGGTCAACAGGTTCAGCAGCCTGGCTGCCGCCGCCGTCCGCCCCCCGTGCGCTCTGCTGCCCGTGCCGATCGTGACCGGCGGATGAGCGGCGTGCGCGGCAATCGGTCGGCGGCAAGAACTCCAACTCGCCGCGGGCCCCTACTCGCCGCGGGCCGGATGGTGAAGGGCGAGAGCCACACCATGGTCAGCCGGCCGAGCGTCGGCCCGCCCTTCTTGGTTGCCGATCAGGTTGGAGGGACACCTTGCCCGCCGCCCGCATCGTGTTTGCAGGAGTGCCGACTATCGCCGACCTGAGAATTCGCCTGTCCGGCGCGCGTGGCCCTGCTTGGCGAATCCCGAGCATTCCGGACATTGCACAACGCTCCGCCTCGCGCCATATGCGGAGGCGGTCGCGCCGTAGCCGTGAGGAGCGAGATCGCCCATCGTGGCCCGTCACCGGTCCGGTGCATGGCCAACCGATCATTGCGCGGGGGCTTTTCATGACCGGGCGGCTCCGGTTTCACAGCATCCGGGCGCCGTCGAGGACGTCCGACCGGGCGTCGCGGGCGGTGGGCGCCGTGTAGTGGGCGAGGGCCTCGTCGAATCGGTGAGCCGGCCGGTCAGGCCCCGACGTTTCTCGTGCCCCGCGGGGAGGCTCCGTCTGCGACGAACGCGCCGTGGACGGACAATCGGTTCCATGGTCTTCTCACGTCCCGTACGGCTGTGGCTGCTTCCCAACGCCGTATTGCTCGCCGCACTGCCCCTCTGGGGCATCCTCCGCTATCCGCACCTACCGAGCCGGATACCTCGGCACATCAGCACCGAGGGGGTGGACGCCTGGACGGAGCGGTCGATCGGGAGCGCGTTTGTTCTGGTGTTCGTGTACATCGGAGTGACGGTGCTGCTGACCGCCTGCGCCGAGCTGACGCTGCGGGTGACACCACAGGCGGAGCTGCCGAAGGACGCGGCGCCTTTCGGCAACGGGTTGGCCCGGTCCTCGCTCAATCGCCCCCGCACCCGCGCCTCTGCGCTCCGCACCGCCCGGGCCGTGCTGGTTCTCAACGCCTGCGCGGGAGTCTCGCTCCTGATCGGCTGCGGGGTGCTGTGGCGCTCCGCAGCCGATCAGCGGGTGTCCGGCTGGCTGTTCGCGGCGATGCTTGTGCCGCTGCTCGCCGGAACCGCTGTGACGGTGGCGGCCCCGATGCGCGACCGGCACACACCCGTGGACTGAGCACACGGGCGGGACAGGGAGAGGGGTCGGGAAAGCCCGGCTCATCAGGGGAGCGTCAAAAGCGGTGCGTCCCTCTTGAAGGCGGGTGCGGGGCGGAATTTGATGGAGCTGTGAACAGCGCCTGGCTCCTTCTCGACCGTCCACCTCATCCGGTGGGCCCGTGTCGTGCGCCGCGCTGCACGGAGAGCTAGCTCTGCCTCGCGCTGAGACCTCTCCCGCATTCGGACGGGGCGCCCTGACCTGATCAGGCGCCCCGTTTGTGCGTCCGTACGTACGTCGTAGCTCTGAGCAACTGAGCAACTGAGCAACTGACCAATCAGAACGGCGCACTCGCCTCCCTTTTTCCCTCTTCCTGTGAATGGATCATGTCCGTCTTCGACCTTTCCTCCCGTACCGTCCTGGTGACCGGAGCCACCTCCGGCATCGGCTACGAAACCGCCCGACAGTTGGCCGAGCGTGGTGCGACCGTCCTCGTACACGGCCGCACCGCCGAGGAGGCACAGGCAGCCACCGACCGACTCGTCGCCGCCGCGGGCGTCGACGCCTCGCAACTGTGCGCGTTCGCCGCGGACTTCACGCGCCTGGAGGAGGTGGAGACGATGGCGCGTCGCGTCATGGCCGAACACCCCCATCTGGATGTCCTGGTCAACAACGCCGCCACCGCAGCTCCCGAACGCCACACCCTCACCGCCGACGGCAACGAGATCGCCTTCCAGGTCAACTTCCTCGCCCACTACCTGCTGACCTGTCTCCTGGAGCCCGCGCTCACGAGTGACCCGGGCGGCCGGGTCGTCAACGTCTCCTCCTCGCTGCACCGCACCGCCTCCATCCAGTGGAACGACCCGCAGCGCGCCCGCCGGTACTCCCGGCTCGCCGCCTACGCCCAGTCCCAGCTCGCGCTCGCCGTCTTCGCCGCCGACCCCCGGGTCACGGCGGTCTCCGTCCACCCGGGCGTCTGCGAGACGGACCTGCTCCCCCTCTACGGCATCGAGGGCGGCACCGCGACGCAGGGCGCGGCCCACGTGGTCCGGCTGTGCGACCCGGCCTTCGATGTCGTCAACGGCGCCTACTACGACCGCGACCAGCGCGTCGACCCGGCACCCGCCGTCACCGAGGGCCGCACGGTCAAGCGCCTCGGCAAGCTCGCCGACCAGCTCGTCGGCCAGCACGCGTGAGAAGACACCACCGACTGAGGCGCCAGCAGGCGGCCTCCCGCATGACGAAGGGACCGTACACCCATGTCCAAGCGCGCCCGCAAGAAGAAGGCCCGCCGCAAGAAGAACGCCAACCACGGCGGTAAGGCCGGCCAGAGCTGAACCACCGAGCGGGGCGACTCCCAGTCGCCCCGCTCGTGCACGCCGCGAGCGTCACCACGAGTCCCGTGCTCAAGGGGACGAGATGAGCTCCTTGATGCTCGCCCGGCCGACGCAGACGAACGAAAGCGCCCGGTGCCACCTTGCTGCCGGTTCTGGCCGCGCTGCCGCAGCCGCTGGCGCTGATCGGGGTCGGCGCCTCGGCCGGGCTCTGTCTCTACCCGGACCGGTACCGATCCCGCGTCTGCTGCCCGACGCCGTCCGGCGGGCCGGGGTCGGCCTCAACCCACTCGCCCCTCCGATCCCGAAGACACCAACTGGCGGGAGTGCCTGGTATGGCCTGAGCAGACCGGGCACCTGCAGCGGCTGCGCGGCGCCCTCGATGTCGCACGGGCCGAGCCCGCGCCCCGTTCGCGCGGACGATGCGGAATCTCCCATGCCACTGGATCTGGACCGAAGCCCCCAGCCTCTTCCCCGAGCTGCTCGGCTGCCTGTCTGAACCGGTCCCCACCGACCGCGCCAGCGGGGCGGATGCCCCACCCGTCACCACCAGATCCCCAACCGGTCCACAGGGATTGACGATTACTCGATGTTGGCGCAACTCCGACTCCGCTACGTGCCACCGCCGCCCGCTCCGACCGCCCCCGCGGCCCGGCTGTCGTCACGGCACCGTCAGGGTCCGTCGCCTCTGCGTAAAGGAGTCGTCAAGGAAACAGGGCTCCTCCACCGGCGGCGCTTCGATGAACGGGACGGACCCGCAGGACGCGGTCGCGACACGGAATCGCGGCTCGGATCTCGCGAGCGTGGCACAACCAAGGAGAGTGACCCATGGCCGCACCCCTCGGCCGGCGCGTCCTGGCCGGAGTGAGCGGTTCGCTGGGAAGCGTAACGGCGCTGCACCGGGCGGCCGCCGAAGCCCGCGTGCGGGGCGCGGAGCTGTGGGCCGTACTGGCCTGGGAGCCGCCCGGCGGCGACCTTCCCGCCCGCGGCGGCGTGCCCCCTTCACTGGTCGCCACATGGCACCGCATGGCGTGCGAGGATCTCGCGGAAACACTGGGCACCGCCTTCGGCAGCGAGGGGCCGGGAGTTCCTCTTCACACCCTGGTGGCACGCGGCAAGCCGGGCAAAGTGCTGATCGCGGCTGCCGACCGCAGCGACGATCTCCTGGTGATCGGTGCCGGGGCTCGCGGCAGGCTGCGCCGCGCGGCGTCGCCCTCCGTCTCCCGGTACTGCGTGGCACACGCCCGCTGCCCCGTACTGGCCGTCCCCCCTTCTCCCCTGCACGACGCCCTCACGGCCGTACGCCGTCGCACCGTGTGGAAACTCCCGCTCACCACTCGGGAGTTGACCCGCTGAACGCTGCTTACGCGCACGAAGCCGTCGGGTGCGGCTGGACCCCCGTCATGCGAATGGCGCCAGGCGCCTGCGCGACGGCCACTGGGACGACAGGAGCATCGGGCCCGGCAGAGCAGCAGGGCGCCGGTCAGGTCGATGGGCGTCAGGAGCCGCCGTTCTCGCGGCGGGAGACCACGATGCGTGCCCCTCGCGCCGGGACTTGGGTGACCTGGCGGGGGCGTGGGGTCTCCGGGCGGGCGCGATCGGGGCGCAGGTCGTAGCGAGCGAGCACCTCACGCAGCACGATGGTTGCTTCCTGCACGGCGAAGCCGGCGCCAGGGCAGCGACGTGCTCCCCCGCCGAAGGGAATCCAGGCCGGCGACGGGGGCCGACGGTCCAGGAACCGTTCCGGGCAGAAGGTCTCCGGTCGCTCATGGTGTGTGGGATCGAGGTGGACCAGGCCGATGGCGGGCATGACGGTCGTTCCCGCGGCAATTCGGTAGCCGGCAAGGGTGAGCGGCTCGGTGAGGCATCTGGCCACCTGATAGATCACGGGCTTGTGACGCAGTGTCTCTTGGACGACGGCGGTGAGGCAGGCGTCGTCGCCCTCGTCGGCCGCCCGCTGTGCCGTGCGCAGGTGCAGCGGGTGGCGGCTGAGTTCGTGCAGTGTCCACGCCAGGCCGGTCGCGGTGGTCTCGTGCCCGGCGAGGAGCAGCGTGACGAGTTGGTCGCGCAGTTCCACCTCGTTGAAGCCGCCGCCTTCCGCGCTCTCGGCGGCCTGCAGCAGGTGGGACAGCACGTCGGTCGGGTGGTCGGCCGCCGTCCGCCGGTTGGCCACCTGGGCGTCGATCCACTCGTCCAGCTTTTGACGGAGGGAAACGTAGTGGCGCCAGGGACGCAGTCGCGACAGTTTCGGGTGGGACAGCCCGAGCAGGGTGATCTGGCCGATATTGGTGAACTGGCGCACCAGCGGTCGCAATTCGGCCAGCCGTGCCTGCTCGGTCACCCCGAGAACGAGCCGACAGACAACTTCCAGCGCCAGTTCCCGCATTCGGTGGTGGGCGCGGAACGCCTCTCCCACCGGCCACTGCTCGATCTCCGCGACCGCCACGGTCCGGATCACTTCTTCGTAGGTGCGCAAGGCCGGACCGCTGAAGGCGGGCAGCAGCATTCGCCGCGCTCTGCGATGTTCGTCCTCGTCGGTGAGCAGCACCGAACGGTCGCCCATGACAGGTCGCAGAACCGCGTTGCCCGCACCTGCATGCAGGACGTCGACCGACCCGCCGAAGACCTCATCGACATCTTCCGGCCGGGCCAGGACCACGACGCGGTGTCGGATCGGCGCCACCAGATCGAGCGAGAACACCTCACCATAAATGCGTCGCAGTCGGGGAAACCACAGATGCCGATACCGCGCGAACAGCAGGGTCTGCACCATGGGCGGAAGCCGCGGCCCGGGCGGATCGACCGGCTCCGGAACCCTCCCGTTGGCAGCTCGGTGCGAGAATCCGGCGGACGAGAACGTGACTTTCCTTGGCATTGCGACCCCTGCATCGTGCAGTGAATTCTCTCCCGAAGATTAGTTTCCCGGGACCGTCTTCGGGTTCACCACGCCCATTACCACCGGCGGAAATGCGTGTGAGGAGGCGAAAGGCAGCCGGAGGACAGGACTCTTCTCCCGGGCCGCCGGACTCCCGTGCGCCCGCGTCGGCGCGTTCAGCCCGGAGCCCGCAGCGCGTTTGCTGTCGCTCGGGCTCAGCCGATACTCCGGCTGACGGTCACGGTGCATTTGCCGGTCGCGGCGAGTTGCACCACCTCGCGCTCCGGCGGGCTCAGCCGCGCGATCGGCGAGTCCGCGGCGGGCGCCGGGTCGTGGTGCCCGCCGGCCGCCCGCCACTCGGTCCGGGCCCGCCCTGCCCGAGGCTGCGCGCCCATTCCGTCGAAGTGCTCCAGTGCGGCGCGCAGCGGTTCGCGCGCATCGAGCACACGGCGTTGCCGGCGCAGCCACTCGCCGTACGGCAGCTCGGTGCGGGCCCGCTCGAAGCTGTCGTCGGCCGGGTGCAGGTCGAGGGCGGCGATGGAGTGTTCCTCGGCTTCGGAAGCCCGGCCGCTTCCCGCGCCGCTTCCCGCCGGTCCAGCGCCCGCTGGGCCTGCCCGGAGCCGAGGTCGAGCAGGCCCAGTGTCCACAGCGCGTCGGAGGTGCCCCGGCCGACACCCCGGGGGCGGGTGTACTCCAGGGCCCGGTGGGCGAGTTCACGGGTGCGGTCCTCCTCGCCGCGGGCGGCGGCCGGCACGGCGAACGGCCGCCGTGCGCCGCTCCGGCCGCGCAGGGCGTCGGCGAGCAGCAGCTCGATCCTCCGCAGCTCCTCGTCGCGTCCCTGCATCCGTGTCCCCGGACCCACCAACCCGGCCACCCTCGGGCCTCGTTGACCGTCACTGTACGCGGTCCGGGCGGGACGGACCGTGTGAAACCCACGCAAGGAAGCTCCGTACTGCCGCGGTGAGTTCGGCGGGGGCGTCCTCCTGGACAAGGTGACCGGCGCCAGCGATGAGCCGCAACGTGGCCCAGGGAATGGATGACGCGAGTTCGTGCCCCTTGGCCGCGGGGATCCACGTGTCGTCCTCGCCCCAACACACCGGTACGGGGAGATCGGTCTCCCCGTACCGGCCCTGCATCTCACCGGTGAAGCACTGGTCGACCTGAGCGATCTGACGGTAGCAGGCGGGCTGGCCTCGCTCGCCGAGCCGCGGTGCGACCAGCCGGTCGATCGTCGCCGGCGACAGGGTTCACCCGTACCAGCCGACGGTACTGTGCGCCGTGCAGCAGGTGACGCGAGAGGTGTCCCTGCCGCGGCCGCCCGGACCGGTCCGGGCTATTCGCGGACCAGCAGCAACTCGACCCTTTCCACGGTCGGTTCGCGCGGGCCGGAGCTCCGATTGGCGGTCTGCCCACCGTGTGACGAGGCCCCCTGCGGTGCGGAGTCTTGTGGTGCGGAGCCTTGTGGTGACGGGCCGGCGGGTGTGAAGGAGAGCGACGACAGGAAGCGGCGGCCCCGCTCCCATCCGGAGGGGACCGTCGCCGTCACGCGGCGGATCCCGGAGGCCGCAGCCCGTTCCAGCAGACTGCCGGCCAGGGCCGGGCCGAGGGCGGTGCCCCACAGGGACGGGTGCAGGAGGAACAGGCCGACACTGCACGCGTCCGGCTTCGGGAAGCGGAGCACGACGTCGATGATCCCGGCGATGGCGGGGGTGGCGGGGGTGGCGCCGCTCGTGGGGGCCTCCTCCGTCACCACCAGGACGCGCTTGTCCCGCCAGTCGGCGCCGGGCGGCAGGCTGTAGTAGAGGCTCTGGACGTCGGCGGGCCCCGGCGGGAGTCCGGTGGCGGCCTCGAAGTATGCGGTGGCGGCCTCGAACAGCGCCCACATCGCCGGCTCGTCATCGGGGTCGGCCTCCCGGACGGCGTAGCGCCGCCCGGCCGCCGTCGCGACCACAGTGATCGTCTCACTCATCTCCGGCCCTCTTCGGTGTCGACGTCACACCCCGCAGCAGCGGGAGGCAGACCAGGAGGAGGACGCCCGCCAACGCCCAGGGAACATCGAGACCCACCCGTTCCGCCAGCGTGCCGCCCAGCGCGGCGCCCAGGGGCATGGCTCCCCAGGCGGCGAGGCGGTATCCACCGGTGACGCGGCCCAACATGTCCTGGGGAGCGAGCCGTTGCCGGAGCGAGACCGTGCAGACGTTCCACAGCACCACCGCGGCGCTGTTCACCGCGAGCAGCAACGCGACCAGCGGCCACCACGGCAGCAGGGCCACCGTGAGGTAGCTGACCGCCGACACGGTGATCGACAGCACGAGGCTGCGCCCGGTGCCGAGCCGCTTGGCCGTCGACGCCGCGGTCTTCGCCCCGGCCAGGCTGCCCAGTGCCGCCGCGACGAGCATCAGGCTGTAGGCGGAGGACGGCAGACCCAGCCGGTTCACGACGTACACCACGAGGACCGCGTAGACGGCCTGTTGGCCCACGCCGAGCACCGCGACCACCACCATCAGGCGGCGGAACACCCGGTGCCGGGCGAGCATGCGCAACCCGGCCCAGGTGCCGTGCAGCACGCCCCCGTCTCCGCGTGACTGCTCCCGATCCCCGTTCCACCGGGCTCGGACGGCCCGCGCGACCAGGCCCGACAGCAGCAACGCGGAGGCGAGGAAGGTCGCCGCGTCCAGCAGGAACGGCAGCGGCTGCCAGCACGCCCACAGCGCCGCGCCGAGCGGCGGGCCCACAAAACCCGTCCCGGTGATCTGTGCGGCCATGATGCGGGCGTTGGTCCGTTCAAGATCCTGGTCGGCGGTCAGGGTCGGCACGATGGCCTGCGCCGCGCTGTCGAAGAACACCTCGGCGACGCCGGACAGAAAGGCGAGGGGCAGCAGCACCGGCACGGGCACCGTCCCGCCGACCACCAGGGTGAAGAGCGCGGCCAGCATCGCGCAGCGTGCCGCATCGGCGCCGATCATGGCCCGGTGGCGGGGCATCCGGTCCACCAGGGTGCCGATGACCGGCGCCAGGAGCCATGCCGCCCGGCCCGCCGCCGCCACGATGGAGATCCAGAAGGCGTCCCCGCCCGTCACCGACGCGGCCAACAGGGGCAGCGCCGCGAAGCGCGCGCCGTCCCCCACCGAGCTGAGCGCATTGGCGGTGACCAGCCTCCGCAGCGCTGCCGCAGCGGGACGGCCAGCCGCCGCGCCGGCCCGCTCAGCGCGATGTGACGAGACGTCGGACACCGGTTCCCTTCCTCACTGCGCCCCGGACAGCGCCAGCGAGTCGGCGCTGCCCACCGGGCCCTCCACCGGCCTGGACGGGTACAAGAAACCCAGGCCCGCGAGTTCGCGCACCACGTCGACCGCGGCGCCCTGCCACTGGGCGCCGCCGGGCAGGTGCCTGGCGAACTCCCGCGTCGCGCAATCCGTTTCGCACAAATGCCAGACCAACTGCCCCAGCGCATGCAGGCGCACGGTGTTGCCGGTCACCGGGGAGTGCAGCACCACGTCGTCCTGGTGAGCGGCCTCCAGCACGGCCGGCTCACGATGCCACCACCAGTCAGCCGGCTCCGGTGCCGCACGCACGAGCGGACGTCCGTCCGCGGCCCCGAGCATGCCGTGCCGGATCAGCAGCTCGACGAGTTCCCGCCGGCCGGCGCCGCCCCAGGCCACACCGTGGGCGCCGAACCACCGTGTGAGCTCCCCCACGGTCGCTCCCCGCGCGAGCGGGTCCTCCGTGCCCCCGGAGGGCCAACTGAGCTGTACAAATCGGTCCCCGTCGCCCTGGTACAGGGCCAGTGCGGCGCCCCCGCCCTCCCCCGCGTTCCACGGCAGCAGGTAGGCGCTGCACGCCAGCCGCACCTCGGTGTCGTCGGTCGCCTCGACGAAGGCGGGGACGGACCGCAGCGGTTCGGCGTTGGGTGCGCCCAGGCAGGCGCGCAGGAAGGTGAACTCCTCCACCTCGGCCAGCGCTGACTCGGTGCTGGTGCGGAACCACACGTTGCGGCGGATCACCGTGGCGCGCTTGGCGGCCTGCGCCACGTCCACGGCCTGGTCCGACGTCAGCCCCTGGGCCACGGTGTACTCGCGCACCAGTGCCAGGTCCTCACCGGGCGCGGGGTCGGTCAGCTCGATACCGAAGCGCTGCGGTTCCCGGGCGACCGGGGAGTGCCGGTCGAGGATGAACGGCGAACCGCCCCAGGTCGCGTACGGATTGCCGTACCGCTCCCGGGCCTCGCGGACCTTCCGCTCCGCGTAGGAGATGGTGCGCTCCGCCTCCTCCAGCCGCTCGCCGGGAAAGCCGTGGATCACGAAGAGGTGCGGGGCGATGCCCGCGGCCAGCACGTTGTCCAACGTGCGGTCCACGTGCTCGACCTTGGTGCCCTTGGCCATGATGTCCAGCACGCGCTGATTGTAGGACTCCAGCCCGAAGTTCAGGCGTCGACAGCCGGAGCGGTAGAGCAGGTCGGCCAACTTGCGGCTGAATCCGCCGGCGAACCGCGTCTCCCCGTACCAGTAGAGCTCCAATCCCCGCTCGACGATCTCTTGTGCCACTTCCCGCAGGACGTGCAGGGTGAGGATCTCGTCCACGAACATGAAAGTCCGGGTGCCGTATTCGGCCATCAGGTGTTCGAGGTGGTCGACCGTCTGCGCCGCCGGACGGGACCGGAAGGAGTTGCTGGCGAAGGGGATCGAGCAGAACGCGCACTTCCAGGCGCAGCTGCGGGAGGCGTACACGGGGAGGATGGGGCCGGGCGCGAAGTAGCGGTCCAGGGGAAGGTCGGCGAAGTAGGGGGCACTCACGCCGTCCAGTTTCACCGGACGGGCCGGGATCTTGAGGAGCTCCCCACCGCGCACCGTGACCACTCCGGGGATGTCCGCCACGTCCCGTCCCGCCTGCCAGCGGCGGACGATCTCGGGGAGGGCTTCCTCGCCCTCCGCCCTCACGAACGCGTCCACCCAGGCGAAGAAGGGGTGCGGGGCCGACCACTCCTCGACCATGCGCGTCGCGTAGTTGCCGCCGACGACGATACGCACGTCCGGTCGCCGCCGGCGGATCTCGACGGCCGCGGTCATCGCGGCGATCAGCTGGGTGTCGGCCGACATGCTGATGCCCACGACGCCGAGCGCGGGGTCCTCCAGGAACCGGTCCGGCACCAGGCGGTCCAGGGCCCAGCGGTAGACGTTCCGCTCCGGATCGTCCACGGCGTCGAGCACTGCCTCGGTGGAAGTGGCCGAGTAGTACAGGTCGTTGGCAACGAGGTCGAACCGCAGCCGGTCGAAGGCGGCGGAGACCGACCACATGGCGTTGCGCATCACCCGACGGGCCTGTGCCTGCCCCTGTGCGTCTTTCAGCGTCGTCAGGTCCCGGATGACCGCCTTGGCGCGGTCGACGTCCCGTGCGGTGTGGTCGTGGACCAGGCGGCCCCGGGCGGACGCGTGCCGGTCCCGCGAGCCGGTTTCCCGCGCGGCCAGCGCCCGCAGCCCGTCGGCGCTGAGCAGCCAGTCGAGCACCTCGACACTGGCGTCGTAACACCGCACGGGGAGGCCCTGGTCCCGGAGCGTCCCGGCGAGCAGCGGAACGGCGAGGTGCGGGGCGTAGGCGTTCCACAGCGGAGGGTTGATCAAGAGCGTGAACCGCTGGTTCATTGTCGGCCATCCTGGTTCGGCCCGGGGGCGGTGGCTTGTGGTGCGCGGGCGAAAGGGGTGTGCCCCGGCGGTTGAGGGCCGGGGCACATGCGGCTGAGCGACGGCGCGTCAGTTCGCCGTGTCGTCCGCCTCGTCGTCGATCCGGAAGCCCGCCCGCATCGACGGCATCAGTGCGTACTGCGCAGCGGAACGGATCTCGGGCTGGACGGTCTCAACCGCCGGAGCGTCGAAGGACGTCTCGCGCAGCTTGCTCTTGAGCCGGCCCAGCAGCTCTTCCCTCTCCATCGCGTTCACCTCCCCTCAGGGTCGGAGTACTGCAACGGCACCCGGACGCGGCCCGCTGCCGCGCCGGATCATGCGGCCGATTCCGAGTCGGCCGCAGCCCTGGTGATGAGTCCCTTCTGCTCCAGCGCCGCAAGGGTCTCGATGACGGCGGCCTCGCTCTTGTCGGGCGGGGTGCCCTCGGGCACCGACTGCCGGAACTCCTCGAGGATCTGCGTGCCGTGCTGACCGTCACACAGCTCGAAGAGGAGCCAGGAACGCGCGTCGAGGTAGTGGATGTCGGGGTGGGCGGGCGTGTAGACGAGCAGGCTGCCCCACTCGGGCACCTCTCGCAGCCGCAGGTCAGCTGCCTTCTGGAAGCAGTCGTGCAGGGAGAAGCTGGACATCGATACCCTTGTTGGTCGTGGTGCAGTACGGATCGGGTGCGTCCCAGTCACCGGTGAACGCATAGGCCGTGGCCCGGCAGCCACCGGCGGAGCCCTGCGTCGAGGCGCAGTCGGGACAGTGGTCCTCGACATCGCGGGAGCGGAGTCGCACGAACAGCGGGTGTTTCCAGGTCTCCAGGAACGGCGTCTCCAAGACGTTCCCGAAGTCCGCGAAATCGCGGAGGTAGGAGCAGCCGACGGATCGTCCGCGGGCGTCCACCCCGGACGCCTGCCAACAGCAGTTGGCGTCGCGGGGATGCCAGGAGCGCATGAGATGGACGCCGTCCGGGACCTCGATGCCCTCCAGCGCGGCCATCTGCTCCGGCAACGAAAGCGCCATTTCCCGCCAGTACCGCTTGGCCCGGCCCAGGGGATAGAGCCGGAGAATGCCCACCCGTTTCACGCCGGCATCGGCCGCGAGGTCGATGAACTGCTGGATTTCTCCGGCGTTCCGCTTCGTCATGATCATGAGGGCGAGGGTCTCGAATCCGGCGGCGAGCGACACCTTGAGGCCGTTGAGGGTCTTTTGGAACGCCCCGAGTTCACCGACGTGCCAGTCATGCGTCTGCGCAGTCGCACCCATGAAGTCGATGCACACGTTCCGGATTCCGGCCGTCTTGATCCGGTCCGCCATCGGCTCGTCCAGCAGGGTCCCGTTGGTCCGGAGCCGTACGAGCATATGCGGCGTCGCATGCGCCAGGATATCGAGCACGTCGGGGCGTTGAAGGGGCTCGCCGCCCTCCACCAGGAGCTCGATGACGCCGGAATCCGCCATGTCGTCGAGTACCGAGCGGAATTGCTCCGCGGTCATCTCGTCCGGCCGGGGTTCCGGTGTGCAATCGCCGTAACACTGTTTGCACTGGAGGTTGCAGGTCGCTGTCACCTGAAGCCAGGACTTCACCGGCCGGTGCAGTTCCAGTTTCGGCACGTTCGCGCCGCTGCCAGTCGCCTCGGTCATCTCGCTCCCTGTACGTGGGACTGTGTCGCGCCTTTCGCCGGGCAGTCCTCGATCTGCCGCAACCGCGCCATGAGCCACTCGATGAAGCGGACCCCGGCGGGCCCCGCTTCGGAAGGAAGTCCAGCCACGGCCGCCAGGAGAAAACGTGCGCGCTCAGCCGTACGAGCCCGCCCGGTGACCGTGTCGACTCCTCGCGCCACCGAATCCTGCCGGTGCCCCAACACCGTGTAAAGGGCGGCAAGATGGACGTATACGTGGGCCGCGGCGAGCGCCCGGTCGAAACTCCACGCGGCGTTCTCGTGCCACGACGGACGGATCACGGCCGCCGTGCCGGCGTCGTATCCCGCCCGGTAGATGGGGTGCACCAGTTGGATGTCATAGAGCTTCTGATGCACGCACTCGTGCAGCAGCGCCTCAGCGGTCCGCGGCACATCGTCCAACGCGCACCGATTGATGAAAACGGCCCGGGGGACCTTCCGATCGGAAGCACTTTCAAAGGCCCCGGGCCCCTCGACCACCCCGATGAAAGCGAGGTGGGAGAGCACGGAAGCCGTCGTCTCGGGCAGCACCCGTGCGAGCAGTTCGACGGCCTCGGCGACGGCCGATGCCTCGCCATCCGTTGCCGGAACCACCCCGTACCGGCTGTCGGGTTCGGTCAGCCCCTTGCGGAAGATCTCCAGGAACCCAGCCGTCCAGGCGTCGCCGTCGTCGATGCGGGACAGCATCCGCACCGTGCGCCCGCCCGGCACGCGCAAGGGGATGAACCGCCCGTCCTCGCGAGCGGAACCGGGCCCCGGAGGCACGGCGAGATCGGTACGGGCGAGGAATTCCGCGGTTTCCTTCGCCTGCGGATCACGCTGACGCATCCGGTGCAGAAAGAGCTCCAGCTCCCTGCGGAACATGGTGTCGCAGGAGAACGGGACGCCGTCCGACGAAAAAGGTAACTGCCGTGCGCCCGGCCAATCACCGGCAATCTCCGCAGCCAACGAGAACGTCGCCTCGACCTTCGCCAACAAGGGCGCGGATTCGGCGAATACGGAGCCTTGAGCAATGCTCCGATCCACGTATTTCAGCTTGCACACGACTTCCCCTCCCCCGTTTCACAGCTGAAGCGTGTGAACAACGCGGAACCATGCGTGGCCGGCCCAGCCACAGAGTGAAGCAGGTAGGGCAGGAGGGCGTGCAGACGCATCTTTGAGGTTTGACCGACTTTTTACCACGGCGACGCAACAACACCGGTTCGACGAGCCCACTCCCTTTTCCATGATCCCGAAACGCATATGCGTCCCCCACCTCGGCTTTCACCGCCCCCACGCTGGCTCACAACGCCAACATCGCGTCATTCGCGGGGATATACCGGCGGCGACGGCCCATCAGAGGCCGGAGCGGGACGGCGACGACGTCTGATCTCCGAGCCGCTCACCGGCCCCCACGCCCTATCCGCCCACCTACGGTCGTTCGATCCCGAATCAACTGGCGGAAACAAGTCCGCAGTTGCCGCCGGGCGCGCATCGGAGCCAAAGCCGGAGCCAGTACCGGCGTCGGACTTTCCGTGACCGCCTGGGGGACGGATTCGCGCCGGCGCGCGGGATCAGATGGCAACCGTCACCCGAAACTGCAGATCGGGCATCCTCCCCTGCCTTTTCGGTGAGCGCCACGCACCCCACCTGATAGGTCATCGGGAATAGCCCGGCACTTCCACCGTGGACGGACACAGGCCCTCAACAGTCGATCGGTGGTTGGCCTTGCCCGCCGAGGGAATTATCCCTCGGCGGGCAAGGCGTCAGTCGTCGATCGCCTGGTAGACGGTGGTCCAGAAGTCGTGAATGAGCCGTGCCGGGTCCGGGGTGGACAACCCGACCTGGGTGAAGAGGATTCCTGTGAGTTGGTTGTGCGGGTCGGCGTAGGCCGTGGTGCCGGTTCCGCCGTCCCAGCCGAACTGGCCCAGGGGCGCATAGTCGCTGCGGTAGGCGCGCACGGCCATCCCGAGGCCCCAACCGCCGTGCTGTCCCTGGCCGAAGCTCAGATGGACGTTGTCGCGGACCAGGGCGGTGCGGGCGGCGTTCTGCTCGGGCGTGAGGCGGTTGGTGGTCATCAACTCCACCGCGGGCCGGGACAGGATCCGCCCGCCCTCGTGCGTGCCGTGGTTGAGCAGCATCCGGAGGTAGGCGTGGTAGTCGTCCACGGTCGAGACCAGCCCGCCGCCGCCCGACTGGAACGCCGGCGGCCGGCTCCACCGTCCCCCCTCAGCCTCGTCCCACACCTGGAACCCGCCGGCCGCCTCGGGGAAGTAGACAGGCGGCAGCCTGTCGATCTTTCCTTCGGGCACGTGGAAGCCGGTGTCCTGCATCCCCAGCGGGTCGAGGACGCGCTCGCGCAGGAACGACTCCAACGTCCGGCCCGTGACCCTGGCGACGAGCACGCCGAGCAGGTCGCTGGCGAGGTCGTACTGCCACCGCTGTCCGGGCTGGTACGAAAGCGGCAGCTCGCCAAGGCGGCGTATCCACTCATCCGGGTCGGGCGCCGGCCCCGCTTCCGGGTCGTAGTTGGACCGCTCAAGGACTGCGGTCATGATCGGGGATCCCATCAAGGGCAGGTCGACGCCGAGACCGAACGTGGAGGTCAGCACGTCGCGCACGGTGATGGGCCGCTGCGCGGGCACGGTGTCTTCCAGCGGGCCGTCGGGCCGCTTCAGCACCTGCCGGTCGGCGAGTTCGGGCAGCCACTGATCTATCGGGTCGTCCAGCCGCAGCCGGCATCCGTCCAGCAGGACCATCGCCGCCGCCATCGTGACCGGCTTGGAGGTGGAGGCCATCCGGAAGATCGTGTCCCGGCGCATCGGCGCGTCGCTGTCATGGCGCATCGTCCCGATCGCCTCCACATGTGTCTGCTCGCCCCGGCTGACCAGGGCGACCAGCCCCGGGATCGTCCCGGACTCGACGTGCCTTGCCAGCACGTCGTGCAGTCTGCGCAGCCCTGTCTGGGAGAAGCCGCTGCGCCGGCCGGCCAGGGTCGTGGACATGGTTGGTGCTCCTTCGATGGAACGGACGGATGTAGGTCGCCTCGCCCGAAAGGCTCGCCCCTGGGCGAGGTGACCTTGCTTCGGGCAGCGGATGGCCGAGGCTGACGGCCGATCCGGTCGGCTGGTGCTGGTCAGAGGCTGTGGGCGGTGATGTCGCCGGCGGAGGTGGTGGCGTGGATGACGAGCTGGTCAGCGCCGTTTTCGGCGGACTTCAGGGAGTTGCGGATCCGGCCGTGGGAGGTGCCGGCGTCCAGGGAGGCCGACACGCCGGCGGCAGCGCCGACCGAGATGTCGCCGGCATCAGTGCGCAGCGTGACGGAGCCGCGCACAGCCTCGGTGATGCGGATGTCCCCCTTGCTGGTGCGGATCTCGGCGGGGCCGGTGACGCGGCCGACCGCGACATCACCGGCAACCGTGGTCAGGCGGGCGCTCGCGGCCTCGTCGAGGTCGATCGAGCCATGCTCACTGGCCACGGTCACGTTGCCGAACCGGCCGACGGCCCGCAGTTCGACGCTGGCCGTCTTCACCTCGACATGGGATCCGGCGGGCAGCTGGATGGTCGCCTCGACGGCGCCGGTGGGCCCGAAGTACTGGTTCCTGGCCGGGCCCTGGATCCGCAGGGCGCCGTCGGTGCAGTCGACCGTGGTCTGCTCCGCCGCCTTGATGTCGCGGTTCTTGGTGGGGTCCGCGGGGGCGATCTCAACTACGGTGTCGGCTCGGTCGGCTGCTATGAACCGGACGTTGCCGGCGGGCACGGCAACGACGGTGGTGATCGGGGCGGGAGTGGTGAACGTTGTCACGACGGTGCTCTCCTGAGGGTTCGTTATGGCGTGCGTACTGGTGGACGCACCTTGTGAATCTGGATGTAGATGCAGATGCGGATGCGATCGGTGGGCCGGGCGCAGAAGCCTGGATCGAAGGTGGTGCTGACCCCGGGGGCACTGTGTTGATGCGTCCGCTCGCATGGAGGGGGTGTGGTTCGTTCAGGCCGGGCCGGTCGAGGGGATCGCGTACGCGGGTGATTCAGCCCTGGTGGGCAGGATCGGTTGCGGGCAGCCGAGCCGGTCGGCGATCACCTCCAGCACCCGCCTCAGGTCGCGCGTCATACGGGCGTGCAGTCCGATCTCGGCGATCCCGGCCGTAAAGCCCGGATGCTCGGGCAGGACCAGTAGGACGCGATGGGTCACCCGGGTGCCCGCGGGACAGGCTGTGGCGTGGTGCACCCCGGCGTACCAGCTCTGCACCGCCACTCTTGCGTGGGCCCGGTCCACCTGGATCTCGACCGGCTCCACGGGCCCGGCAAGCTCCGCGCGGTAGGTGTCGACGCCGGGCTCGGCCACGACGGTCATCGCCCCCTGCTGTGCTGCGGCGGCCCTGGCCAGGATCAGTAGGTTGTCATCGCCCACCCGCCCTTCGGCGACGGCGAGCAGGAGCGCGGCGACCGCTTCAACGGGCGCGGCGAGCGTGCCGTGCACGTCCCAGCGGGTGGGCAGCGCGTCCAGTTCGGTGAGCAGAGATGGCCTGGTGTCCATGACGGGAAGCCTGGTCGCCGCGGCCCGTCCCGGACCACTCATTCGCTGCTGCCCGGGACGCGGGACATCCCACCGAGACCCTGCTGACCTGCGTTGTCACTCCCCCGGACGGCCGTGGTGCGGGTGTCCCGGGACGGGACGGGACACCCGGGCCAGGGCCGAACGCGCCTCCGGTACCAGGTAGTCGATGTCGTCGGCGGTGGCGATCTCCAGTGCCGCCCGGGAGTGCTGCGCCGCGGCGTCCGGGTCGCCGGTGGCCAGGCAGGACCGCGCGTAGGCGAGGCGGCTGCGCGCTGTCCAGTGCGGCTCGCCGACGCGTTCGAGGATCTGCAGGGCCTCGGTGTGCCTGGCGGTCGCCTCCTCGACGCGGCCGAGGTGGCGCAGGGCGACGGCGACGTCCGTCAGGCTGACCGCCTCGAACACCGCGTGGCCGGTCGTCCCGTTGATTTTCGCGGACTGCTCGGCGAAGTCGAGGGCGGCCTCGGCGTCGCCCCGGCCGAGTGCGGCCCAGCCGAGCACGTCCAGGCACATGCGTTCCGTCTGCCGGTCCAGCGCGCGAGCGGTCTCGATCCTCTCCGCGGCGATCTCGTGGGCCTCGTGGTACTTCCCCAGCTGCACCAGCGCGGTACCGATCGCAAGTTGCGTTCGCAGTCGTACAGCGGACCCGCGGGCCAGCGGCAGCTCAACGGACTCGTGCATGAGGGCGATGCCGCCCTCGGCGTCGCCGGTGTACATCCGGACCTCTCCGAGCTTCATGAGGGACAGGGCCTCGCCGTCGAGGTCGCCTTCCGCGGCCATCAGCGCGCGGGCCGCCTCGAGCTGCGGCATCGCCTCCGTCATGCGGCCGACGCGCATCAGTGCGGCCCCCAGCAGGTACGTGTGCGAGGCGAGCATGCGGGGGTCACCGAGCCTTTCCGCGGCGGGCATGCTGACCTCGAGTCCCCTGATCAGCCGCGCCACTCCGCCGCGCCGGGCCTCGGAGAGCAGGGCGAGCTGCCCGAGCCCGACGGCCACGGCGTCGATGCGCAGCTCCACGGCGAGCGAGAAGACCGCGGTGAGGTTGGCCCACTCGGTGTTCATCCAGTCGACGGCCATGTCGTAGGCGGAGAGGTCGGGCAGCGCGGGGGGCTGCTGCTCGACGGTGACCGGCAACGGGATGAGCACCTCGACCAGCTGCTTCACGGCCAGCATGCCGCTCAGGTAGTAGTCGCCCAGCCGGGCGATGGCCGGCGCGGGTTCGGCCGCGGCCGCCTCGGCGCGGGCCGCCTGCCGCAGCAGGTCGTGCATCCGGTAGCGGCCGGCGGCCGGCTCCTGGAGCAGGTGCACGTCCACCAGGTCCTCCAGCAGGGCGCGAGCGTTGGCCAGTGGGATCCCTGCCAGGGCGGCCGCGCCGTGGGCGTCGATGTCGTCACCGGGCACCAGCCCCAGCAGCCCGAACATCCGCCGCTGGGCAGCGTCGAGCTGACGCAGCGACATCCCGAAGACGTCCGAGACGGCCAGCTCGCCCTCGCGCAGCCGCTCCACCAGGGTGTCGAGGGTCCATGCGGGCCGGTGCCGCAGTCGTGCTGCGGCCACCCGGATGGCCAGCGGAAGGTTTCCGCAGCGGCGCAGCACCTCGTCGACGTCACCGGGCCGGGTTCCGCCCGCGGACGCGACGAACAGCCGTGTCGCCTCCTGGGGCGGCAGGACGTCGAGGGACAGCGGCCGGGCACCGTCCAGGTGCACCATCCTGCGGCGGCTGGTGATCACGGCGAAGCTCCGTCCGGCGCCGGGAAGCAGGTCGCGTACGTGGTCGGCGTCGGCGGCATTGTCCAGCACGACGATCGCGCGCCGGGTGGCGAGCTCGGACCGCCACAGCGCGGCCCGCTCGGCTACCCCCTCGGGGATCCTGCCGGGCGGGAGTCCGAGTGCGGCCAGCAGCACGCGCAGCGCCTCCGCGGGCTCGACCGGTTCCCGGCCCGGGGTGAAGCCGTGCAGGTCCAGATAGAGCTGGCCGCCGGGAAAGTCGGCGGTCAGCAGATGCGCGGCGTGCACGGCCAGCGCGGATTTGCCCACCCCACCCATGCCGTCGATCGCCACCACCGTCGCCTCCCGCGCGGCGGCGAGAAGTTCGGCCAGCTCATCACGGCGTCCGGTGAACGCGGTGATGTCGTGCGGCAGGTCGTTGCGTACGGCCGGAACCGGCGTTGCGGCGCCGCCGGTCCGGGGCGCTTCCTTGGCCCGCTCCCACATCTCCCGCAGCGGCCTGGGGTCCCGTCCGGCCACCCTGCACAGCGCCACCACCGCCGGCCACGGCGCGACGGCCTGGCCGGAGAAGTAGCGCGACAGCGAGGAGCTGCTGACATTGATCTCCCGCGCCAGTTCCCGCAGGCTCCGCCCCGTCCGGTCGCGCAGCTGCCGAAGACTGCCCGCCAACTCCTCGCTCACCCTTGCCGCCCCCTTCTCCAGGTCCGTCCGCCGTTCATCGAAGACAGTGAAGTATGCCGGGCCGATGAGCACCGACTCCCATGTCGGGTGGAGGCAACGTCATCGCGGACCGGCCGGCCGGACAGACAGCGAAAGCCCATGTGTGCGCGGGGACGACGTACTGGCGCTGGCCACGTGTCACCGAAGACTCTTCAGGCCGCCAATGTCGCGCTCAACAGCAGACCGTCCGTCGATGCAGCACCCCCGGCCCGGCCCGCCCGGCCGCTCGCTGTAGGAAGGCAGCCGGAGCGCTTCCTCACGGACAACCTGCTGGGTGAGTACGTCGCCGTCGAGGTACGAGGCGACGGGAGGGGAGCCGGGCCCTGGAGTTCGACCGGCTCCGGCGTCTCCACCTCTCACTGCGCGGGATGCGGGGGGGGTGAAGCCGTACGGCATGCCGGGGCCGGCCGACGACAGGCAAGCGACTCCGGTCCGTCAGAGCGCTTTATCCCCCTTGTATGGATATTCTGTGAAGCGTGATCGAGTCTGGGCGGCCACAGCAACTTCGACACGGCCGGTGGAGGCTGGTGCGGCTGTCGCCAGTCGCCCTGACCATCGTCATCGCCAGCCTGGCATACACCACTCCCCCGGACATGGCCTTCAGTCGCCTCCTGCCCGCCGCGCCGGCCCTCGCCGCCGCTATGTGGCCAGTGCTCCCCACCGTCCTGCTGGGGACGGTCTGCCTCTTTCTGATGATCGGCCTCAGTGTCGTGTTCCCCGGTCTGGGGACGTGGTGGACGGTCGGGGGGATCGTCGCGGTCACCGTGGCGGCGGCGTACGGAAGTCATGCCCGGCTCCAGCGGGAGCGGACTCTCTTTCAGGTACGACTCGTGGCCGACGCGGCGCAGCAGGTGGTGCTGAGTCCGATGCCGCGCCGCTTCGGGAACGTCGAGATCGAGTCGCTGTATCTCGCGGCCGCGGCGGAGGCCCGTATCGGCGGGGACTTCTACGAGGTCGTCGACACGCGATACGGGGTCAGGCTGCTCATCGGTGATGTGCGGGGAAAGGGCCTGCCGGCGGTCGGGGCGGCCGCGGCGATCGTCAACTCCTTCCGGGAGGCGGCCTACGGCGAGGCCGACTTGGTCAGCGTCGCGCGCCGGCTGGATGCCAGCAGCGCCCGTTACAACGCCGCCTTTCCCCCCGAGGGGCCGATGGAGCGCTTCGCCACCGCCCTCCTTGTCGAGATGCCGCACGGGGGCACGCACATCGACATCCTCAACTGCGGACACCCCGCTCCGCTGCTCCTGAGCCAAGGGGAACTCCGTGCTCTCGAGCCCACCGCCCCCTCCCCGCTGCTCAACCTCGCGGGGCTGATCGGCGATCACTACACCGTCGACGCCTTCGACTTCGGCCCCGGCGACCTGCTGCTTCTCTACACCGACGGGATCACCGAGGCCCGCGCCCGCGACGGTGAGTTCTTCCCGCTGGCGGCCTGGATGCGCCGGCAGCCCCCGCTACCGCCCCACGAACTGCTCAACGCTCTTCACCACGACCTCCTCCACTACAGCGCAGGACGCCTTGACGACGACATCGCCGCCCTTGCCGTGCGCCTGTGCGAGCCCCCGGAGTAGACCCGCCCCAGGTTGCGGTCATGTGATGCCTCCGGCCGGCGTTCCGCGGTGCCCCGAGAGCATCGTCGTCGGACCAGACCTGCGGCCGTACCGCGCGGCCCCGTCCCCCGGAGCCGATGAGCAGCATGCCGCTGCCCGAGGGGCCAGTGGAGTCCGTCAAGTGACGGTAGATGGTGGAGAGTTGGGTGTCGGTGAGTGAGCGGCGCAGGTAGGCGGCCTTGTCCTTGTAGCGGCGGTTGATCACGTCGCCGGCCTCGCCGGTGCCCGCGGTCACGGCGGTGACGAGATCGTTCACCATGCCTTGGAGGTTCGGGATTGGGCCGGGCCGGTGGCGCCGGGGGAACGCAGCAAGCAGCGGGTGACGATGCCGAAGTTGCCGCCGCCACCGCCGGTGTGTGCCCACCACAGGTCGCGGTGCGGGTCGCCGGGCTCGCGGGTGGCCACGACCGCACAGGCGGCGCCGTCTCGGTCGACGACCACCACCTCCACGCCGTACAGGTGGTCCACGACCGAGCCGTACCGGCGGGAGAGGGGCCCGTACCCGCCACCGGCGAAGTGTCCGCCCGCGCCCGCCTCACGGCCTGCCCTGCCACAGGCGTTGGAAGCTCAAGCGCCTACAAGGGGTGCCCCTACGTCTACCGCCCCCGGCCGGTCTGCCCATCCACGCGGGCGGTTGGGCCAAGCGACTGAATATGGCCCGCGAGCGTCGGTTTACCGCGGGTTGTCGGCCGTCTGCACGGACGGCCACAGAAAGATACGACTCGATCAACAGGCCGACCAGGTAAGGAGCGTCGTGAAGAGACTAGCGCAGGCGGGACTGGTGGTGCAGGCGGGAACCCTCGTCGGGGCATGCGGTCTGGTGCTGTTCGGCACCGGAATCGCGCAGGCCCAGACCCCACCGGCCAACGCGGAAGGATCCCTGCTCAACGCCGCGACGGATTCCAATCTCGGCTCCCTCACGGCAATGCTGACCGGCGTGCTGTGCAACAACCGCCTGCCCGACTTCGATTACAAGTCACCCAAGATCAAGTCGCCTCATCCTTGCGTCGGCGGACCGATCAACAGCGGCAACAGCATCAAAAGCAACAACTTCCTCGACCACGGAAACCCGGTGAACAGCGGCAACATCCAAAACGCGGCCGGCACGACCAACACCCTCAACTCCGCCAGCGGTTCCGAGTCGGGCAGCAAGAACAACGTCTCCAAGCTGCTCTCCCTCTGACCCTCACCCTGACCCGACCCGACGGCGTCCGGAAGGCCACCGGGTTCACCGGGAAGGCTCCGTTCTTGGTCGTATGAGAACGCCTTGACACTCTGAGCGGTCTTCGGCGCCGGCCGCGGACGTGTACCACGCCGTCCCGGGCGGCGGCCACGACCCGACGAGCCTTCAGTCGCCGTGCCGTTGGCATCACGCGCGGAAGGCGAGTGCGGAGGGCACGGCAGCCAGGAGGTGGCGGGTGTCCAGGCCATGGCCGGCGCAGTGGCATCCGGGAGAGTTGGGCTGATGTGCTGCGTCAGTCGGCCGTGCCGCTGTGGGCCTTCTGGGCCTGGCCGTCAGCCCCCGTGGTGGTCGTAGCCCATGCCCGGGCGATGGCAAGGCTGTCCTCGTAGAAGCGGTAGCGGGTGATCTCGCCGTCCGAAACGGTCAGTTGGAGCACGAACCAGCTCTCCATCGCCGCCCCGTTGCGTATGACGCGGCTCCGGAAGCGGCCCGAGACTGCTGCTTCCGCGCCATCCACGAGGGTCCGTTCGACAACGAATTCCTCCCTGGTGACGTATGTGGGGTGCGTGGTGAAGTAGTCGGCGACCTCGGTACGCGTCGCGCGGGTGCCGAGCCAGGGGACCTCGACCGCGCCGGGTACGTCCCAGTCCACTCGCTCGGCGAAGAGTGCCGCGACGCCATCAACGTCTCCCGCGGCGAGTCGGGCCAGGAAGTTCTCGACGGTGTCCCGCGTGCTCGGCACCGTCGATTCCGCTCGCATCACTTCGTGCCTCCACTGTTGATCGTTCATATGGATTTTGAACAGTACAGTCCAAAATTGAGGCGGGCAACTCAGCGCGCCTCACCGAGACGGGTGAAGCATTCCGTTCGCGAATCGGCAGGCCCTCGAAGCCATCCGCTCTCGCCTCGAACTCGCGGCCGGCGATGTCCTGTTGGATGGCAGGTTCACCCTGGCCGAGGAGAACGGGCCGGCTGTCGAGCTCGACTACGGGGCTCCGGCCGCGAACATGCCGACGGCGACGCTGAACCCGCGGCGGGTCAATTCGGTCCGCGGTAACTACGGGCCGCCCAGGACGATGTGTCCAAGCGCGTGCTGTCTGAGGACCGGTGGATCATGCTGCCGTCGGACCGGGCGAAGTGGGGGGCAGACGCAATACGACACCGCCACCGAGTCGTTGGCCCTGCCTCAGGGCACGAAGCCGCAGATCGAGCGGGAAGATGCGCCGGGCCTCGTCAGCACTCGCGACGTCGTGGACGCCCCGGTGCAGATCGGGGCCAAGGGCGCCGCGGCCGCGATGCCGATGCTGCACTCGCCGGACTGCCACATCACCGCGACCGTCCTGTGGGCGCCACAGCGAATCCCCTCGCCGCCCTGGCAACCGCCGTCCACGTCCTCGATCCGGTCGAGCGCATCCCCCGTGATGCTGCTCGCCGGCGAGCAGGTCACGGATCCCGCGGTCGCCCAGCAGATCAGCGCTAACTCTCTCATTTACCGAAAGTTCGCCGTGCGATCATCCGCGGAGACGGAAAACAGCAGAAGCATTTACACTTTCAGCCATGGCACAGAAGACCGTCATCATCTACACAGACGACCTCACGGGCGAAGAGACCTCAGAGGCGGCAACGCACACCATTACCCTCGATGGCGTGGCGTACGAGATCGACCTCGGCCCGGACAGCTACGACAAGCTGCTTGAGGCCGTTGGCCCCTTCCTCAAGGCCGGGCGCAAGACCGGCCGGGCCCGTAAGCCCCGGAAGGAAACCACCGGTGGTGACGACACCGCGGCGATCAGGGCGTGGGCGAAGGAGAACGGCTACCAGGTCAATGACCGTGGTCGTGTCCCGGCCGACATTCGCGAGGCGTACCAGAGGGCTCGCTAATCTACCCGAATAAGGCGGAAGCCCCTCATTTCACATGAGGGGCTTCTTCTTCAGCACTTAGCAAATCGAGGATGTTTTCTCCAGCGTGGCTGGTCTTCGATCGCGCCGAGACGAGCCCCCGCTCCCCCGATTCGCCTTACGCCTTGACCATCGGCCAGGCGATGAATTTCGGGTAGGACCACATCTGGCCACGGCTGGCCTTGACGGTGCCGATGACGGCGAAAACGACGCCGGTGATGACGAACGCCACCAGCAGGGCGAGCACGCTCAGCAGCACGATCGGGAGGGCGAGCGGGACGACCGGCTCGGAGTGCTGATCCACCGTGGCGAGGGAGAAGGTCATGACCCCGCCGAGGTACATGATGAAGCCCAAGACCACCACGATGCCCTGGGTGATGCCGAAGTTGATCGCCTGGGCGCCGTGATGGCGGACGAGCGGGTCATGCAGGTTGCGGGGATTGTTCCGGATGGTCATCGGGGCGATCCAGCCGAGGATCCCGCCGAGGCCGCAGCAGAAGCTCGCACCGACGGTGACGGTGAGCAGCGCGGAGAGATGGGTCCACATGGCTGCGGTCGACGGCGGCTGCATCGGGTACGGGTAGCCGGGCTGCCCGCCTGACCCCCATCCAGGTCCTGGTCCGTACCGGCCAGGACCTGCGTCATTGCCAGGCGTCGCGTCGTGGGGAGGTTGAGGCTGCGACTCGTCGGGCTTGTGGAACTCGACCATGCGTCGATTCCCCCATAGTTCTCATTGTTGTACGGGTGTGCGAATTTACTGCTCAGGGTGACTCTACGGGATGAGCCAGGCATCCCCGGTGGGCGGTGGAGCTGTGCGCCCCGACGCAGGGTGGAGGCGTCGATGCTTCGCCAGCCGTGGGGAGGCGCACGCGTTGTAAGGTCTCGCCGCGCATGACATGTCGATCTTGTGTGACCCGGGCGCCCCGGCCTTTCTTCGTTGTCTCACGGCCATGCCGTCGTGATCGGTCGCAAACTCGTGGCGTCTTCCTCGGCCGGCCCTTGGTGTGGCACGCCGGGTTTGCCGGACCTCAGGCCGGCGTTGGCGCCGGTCCGCGCGACGAGTGCTGTCGTGCGTGCTCGCGTTCGGACTTGGCGGGTGGGTGGTCATCCCGTCCATCCGGTGTGGTGCAGCCAGTCCTCGAAGGACATCAAGTCGGGGTGCAGGCGGTGCAGGAGGTTGGTGTCCCGGTCTCGGGCGTAGAGATCACGGTCGGCGAAGAACTGGAACATCGCTGCGTAGTCGTGGCTGAAGTCGGGGACCGCGGCGCGCAGTTCGTCATGCGGCATCGGGATGTAGGTGCTGGGGGTGCCCGTGACCTGAGCGAAGGCAGCGGCGATCTCGTCGCCGGTGCGGCTGTCGCCGATCACCGCGAGGTCGCGGGCACCCCAGGACTGCCAGTTGTCGAACATGTGGCAGGCGAACCAGGCAATGTCGTCGAGGGCGACGAGCGGGTAGCGGGCGGCGCCGAGGGGGAGCCTGAAGGTCAGGCCGCCCCGGCCGTCCGGTCGGGGTGTGAGCCGGTCCCGCAGGTTCTCGAAGTACGGCGCCGTGGTCAGTACCGAGACGTGGTCCGTGTACCAGCCGTCGGTCTCCTTGCGGAGCATTTCCTCCGACCGCATCAGGTCGATGTGGGCGGCGACGGCGGCCTTGCTGTCGAAGTGCGGGACGGGGTGGCCGGTCAGGGACACCGCGCTGTCCAACGAGGACCAGATGAAACGCTCAACGCCGGCCCGCTCCGCGGCGGCCAGCAAGTCCAGCCCTTGCCGGTGCTCGCCCACGGCGCTGCCCGTCGCGAAGAAGTCGGTGTTGGCGAACACGTAATCGGCCTGCCCCATGAGGGCGTTGAGGGCCGCTGGGTCGGAGCGGACCAGTTGCAGGCGGTGGGGGGCGGTGGCGGCGAGTTCGGTGGCGTGGGCGGACTCCGGGTTGCGGGTGGGGACGGTGATGGTGACGCCGGTGGTGGCCAACAGGTGTCGGACCACGTGACTGCCCATGGCTCCGGTGCCGCCCACGACGAGGACGTGGGTCACGGCGTAACTCCCTGGTGTGTAAGGGCGTGTTCGGCCACCTGAGCGTGGGTGGCGACCCAGACGTCGCCGGACGCACGGATGCGGTCGAGGATCTGGGCGGCCATGCCCGCCAGGAGCGGTCGGCCTCCGACTTGGGCGTGGACGGTCAAGTGGAAGACGCCTGGGCCGGTGGTGACGCCGTAGTCCGCCCAGGAGGTGCTGTGCCTGTCGTCGATGCCGGACAGCGGCCATGCCGCGGCCATCGGCGCGTTGGCGGGCCAGTGCCCTGGTGACCACAGCTCCAACGCGACTGTGACCAGCGCGACGACCTTCCGCCCGCCCGGCCGGTTGATCTCTGCCCTCATTCGGTTCCCCTGCTCGGTAGCTTCCGCCGTGGACGCTAGTGAGGCGGTAGGTACCTCCGGGTTCCTGGCAGCGGGCTACCGTCGGGGCATGTGTGAGTACTCCGGCAGCGTCTTCCTCGCCGACTGCCCGGCTCGGTTGGCAGTCGAGATCATCGCCGACAAGTGGGCGTTGGTCGTGCTGTTCGCGTTGAGCCGGGAGCCGTACAGGCACGGCGAGTTGGTCGACCTGATCGGCGGGATCTCGCGGAAAGTGCTGACCCAGACGCTGCGGCGGCTGCAGGGGTACGGCCTGGTCGACCGCCACGCCGAGGCCGGGAAGGTCCAGTACGCACTGACAGACTTGGGCCGGACGCTGGTAAAGCCGATCGCGGTGCTGACTGAGTGGGCTCACGAGCACGGCGCGGCCGTGGTGGGATTCCAAGAGTCCAAAACGGACTGAGTCAGAGGCCAACGGGCGGGCCGATGAATCACTGGCCGCCCTGTCATAGGGCCATGAACAAGGCGGTTCAGGTGCCGCCGTCACTAGCAGAATGCCGCCCCGCAGCCCATCACGGCCCAGGCGTCCACCAGAGACCGCGGAAGGCAGTGGCACCGGCCATGATATCCGCCACCCGGCGCACCGACGTGTTCACAGAACTGTCGCCGTCTCGGAATTCCGAGGCGGATGGGACCGCGGCAGCGGCGTGACTTAAACTCACAGCGGTTGAGGCGCGACAAAAACCTGGAGTTTCCCAGTTCCGTTCAATCGCCCCCCGAGTCGCCCACACCAACCTCACCCGTCCCGCTCTGCACGTAGCCGCCGCAACCGAAAGGTCCGGGTGGGGTGCGCTCAGGGAGTTTCACGGGTTTTGCCCCGGCCTCTTATGTTTCATCGCCCCAGACACGGACAGCCAACGGGCGCATGTCGTCATCCGCGACATCGACCCGAAAACCCGCCGATACAAGAATCCCGGTTATCGCATCCCGCACATGCGAAACAACGGCTCCGGAATGCCGAATGACCGGCGCCTGGAGTTGACCTTTCCGCACAGCGTCGGATGCGGCTTGAGAAAGAATTGGGTGCGGGTTCCAGCTCACGAAAACCCCTCCTGCCGAATCATCGCCGAGATCAACTTCAATCTGCGCACCTGCCCGTTCCTCTCCGTCCCCCTGTCGAAGGGTAGCGATTCCCGCCAGCTCCAACTCCCGGTGAACTTTATCGGCCAGGAAGTTTCGGTTAGCGATAACTTCATCAGAAACGTTGGCGTAGTCAACCATGAACGCCCCTCCTGCGTTTAGCGGTTGGGTTTCGCTAGAAACTTGGTGGGCATCCCGCACCTGGAACTCTCGCGACGGCTCATCAGCACGCTGGGCCCGCACTCGGGTGAGTGCGGGCCCAGTGGTGCATGAGGTGCGAGCGTTACAACTGCCGGTCCCCCTGCCAGGTTATGGACGTGAGCGCGACCAGACCACCATGCGCCGGGCCTTCGTGGGTCACCGTCCGGGCGGGGCCGGCCTCGTGGGCGACTCGGCTCGCCGGCTCCGCCCCTTCGTGGAACAGCCGTTCCCGCTGGGCGTCGTACCTGCCGGCCTCCCGGTCCCGCAGGTGCAGATCCAGTGTGGCGTCGATGCTCTTCGCCCACGCGTACAGAGCGGCGACGAGACCATCGGACAGGGCCGGCGCGGCGGCGGGATCGTCGGGAAAGAAGTCCCCGAATCCATCCGAGCACAACGGGCCGAACGCGCTGATCGCGGCGGCGCCGACCGAGCCGGTGATGTGCTCCGGCTCCGGGGCAATGGCGTCCAGTGCACGGGCGATCCGGTCGTCGTTGAGTGTTTCCGCCTCGATCCCGAAGACGTCTTCGACCGCCCACTCACCCGCCCACGCGGCGATGTGCTCCAGCGGTGCCGGAGCAGTGAGCCGGTTGGCGATCAGCGCCTCGACCACCTCGCCATGCGATACCCGGGCCACCTCCCTCACCGGGCAAAGCCGGTCGAAGATCCCAGCGATGTCCAGCCGACGACAGAAGTCCGCGACCACCGGCAGCGCGGCCAACCGCTTGGCCGCCACCCGCGGCACCACCAACTCCGCCCGCCCCCGCCGAGCTCGACGCCGGGGCCGGCCCGATACGACAGCCACACCGACCCCAACGACCTACGGCGCAGTCACCCCGGCACTCAAAACCATGCACGGAGAACGGATCTGGTGTCCTGAGCCCTGCCGATGCCCAGCTGTGCGAGCACGTCCTGGCGGCCACCGACGGCCGGACGCTTGAGACCGCCTTCGGCCTGAACCTCCAGCTGCATGGTCGCGGCCGCGGTGAACGAGTCGGCGGACACTGGCTCGGGCGGCATGGCCGGCAATCCGTGGGCAAAGCAACTGGTCCAGCACTTCGACAGGCTGAGCGTGGACCTGGGCGACAGCGTGGCGATGTTCGGCCGCAGCGGCGAGTGGGCGTACGTCCTGGAGGTCGAACGATCCACCTGGCACCTCACCTTCCTCGACCGGCTGGGCCAGGACACCTTGGTGCGGCAGGGTGACGAACTCGTCTGCCTGGATCGCTTCCTGCACGAGCATCCATGGGTGTGCTATGTCGACGCCGTCGGCGAAGTGAGTTCCATCGAGCCCGGCGACGGCCTGCTGGAGACCGCGGTACCGCTCAAGGACCGGCTCGGGACGTTCGCCGCACTGGATGCGGCGATGCGCCAGGCCGGCGCGGTGCGGGATACCTTCCCCGGTTGCGAGGACCCCGAGGACGAGGACGAGGAGTTGGCGAGGCGACTGTTCGGGGCGGTGGGCGAGCACCTGGGGCTGTCGCTGCCGCGTCGGGAGATCCAGCAGGGGCTACTACCCGCGGTGCACCTGCCCTCGCCGCTGTGAACCGGTAGCCGCCAGGGGCCGCCCCGGTCGTCGGGGAACGCCCAGCAGGTCGCCCACGAAGACAGCCGCGGACGCCGCGTGAGCTGTAAGCCTTGTACGCGATCACGTGGTCAGGTCGATGGTGTGGACGGCCCGGGCCCGGGCGAGGGAAACGGATCTCTTCCAGCAGAGCTTGTGTGCAGATGCTGGTCGTGACGGTGCGTCACTTCAGTGACTTGAGTGTGCAACCTTTTCGCGGTGCGAGTGGTGATGTAAGAACTCTTCTCGGCACGGTGCCGGGAGCTTCGGTGGTCTGGCGGCACAGCTGGTGTCTGCTGGTGGCCTGCCGCCGGGGGTCTGCAGCCCCCCGGCAGTCTGAGCCTTCGGTCAGCTCAGCCGTGCGTCGGCGTAGACGGCCATCGCGTCGCGCTGGTAGACGGCCAGTCCGTCGGCGATCCGGTCGAAGTTCGTACGGAACCCAGAGTCGTCGACGTACGTCTGGGCCAGTCCCTTGTACGCGGCCGCGCACGGGGTCCAGAACCGGCATATGCCCTGGTAGTGGGCGTCCACCTCGGCCTGCACCGCAGGATCGGCGACGGGTGTGCCGGCCACCATGAACTCCGCCATGCGGATCATCTGCGCCGTCGCCTCACGCTGCCACTGCTCCATACCCTCGGCGGTCATCCCTGCGAGGGCTCGCTGGGACTGCTCCCACTGCTCCGGCCAGCGCTCACGCGCCTCCGCATCGTGGCGGCCGGGCTCGAAGCCCTCGAACAGGTTCTCCGGCCTGTTGATCTTTGTCATGTCGCTGTTGTCCTTGCCTTCCTCCAGTTCGGCGATGGTGCGGCCGACCGTGCGAGCGAGCGTCTCCAGCCGGTCGCGTTCCGCAAGCAGTCGTCGGTGGTGCTCGCGGAGCGCGTCCAGCTGATCTACCTGGCTGTCCAGGACCGCCTGGATCTCACGCAGCCCCAGATCCAGCTCCCGCATCAGCAGGATCTGCTGCAGCCGCAGCAGATCAGCCTCCTCGTAGTAGCGGTGCCCGTTGCTCCCGATCCACGCCGGTGGCAGCAGGCCGATCTCGTCGTAATGCCGCAGCGTCCGGGACGTCACTCCGGACATCCGGGCCACATCCGCGATCGACCAGGCCATTGCCCCGCCTCCCATCGCCGGGCCGGTCTCTCCGGCCACAACGAAGACGTTAGAAGTTGACGCAGCGGAAACCGCAAGTGGGGAACCGGAGCTTGATTGCGGAACCACTGCTGCGGCCGTCCGAAGACCCGACCCGCCGGACCTGACTGGGCACGGGTTCTCGGCATCTTCATGGTCTGACCTCGGCCTCGGACGATGTCCCCGACATCCAAGGGCGGCTGAGCGCGGCCGGGGACTGGGCCACTGCGCTCGACGCGTCGCAGGGGGCCCGGCCTCGCGGGGCGTGCCGCCTGGGCCCCGCAGAGGATGCGCGTTGGCGGGCTGGTCGTATCCCGCACGCCTGGTGAGCCGTCAGCGAACGAAGGCGTGGTCTCCAGTACGGCCGTGCAGGCTGGGGGCATGAATGTGATCGAGGTGGTGCCGAGGCTGCGCATGCTCCGCTTCCCGGTGGGGGCAGCGTATCTGTGGCGGGACGACGATGGGCTGACCCTGATCGACACCGGGACGTTGGGCTGCGCAGCGAAGATCGAGGAAGTTCTGGACGGCGTGCTGCGGCGGATCGTGCTGACCCACTGGCACGAGGACCATACGGGCTCGGCCGCCGAACTGGCTGCCCGGCACGGCGCGGAGGTGGTGGCTCATCGACTGGAGGCACCGGTCATCCAGGGCGAGGCAGCCGGGGCGCCGCCGGTGCTGGAGGAGTTCGAGGTGCCGATCCGGGCGGCCCTTCCGCCACTGTCGCCGGCCCCACCGTGCCGGGTGGACCATGAGGTGGAGGACGGCGACATGCTGGAGTTCGGTGGCGGGGCGGTGGTGGTCGCGGTGCCTGGGCACACGGACGGGTCGATCGCGCTGCACCTGCCTGGGCCCAGGGTGCTGTTCGCCGGCGACGCGGTCGCCAACGTCGGCCAAACCATGCTGGGTGTCTTCAACACCGACCGCGCCCGGGCCGTCAAGTCACTGCACCGACTTGCCCAACTGGAGGTCGACACGGCGGTCTTTGGACACGGAGATCCGATCTCACACGGTGCGACGGCCGCCCTGCAAACAGCAGCCACCGCCGCAGCGGTATGACGAAGGTCAGCTCTTCGGCAGGCCGGGCGGCTCGATCCCGGAGGCCGAACGGTCTCGTCGCCCAAACCCCAACGCCATGATGGCAACGCAGGCACAGCCATGGCATGAGACGCAGCGGGGCCCCACGAGTGGCAGGCTGCGTGCTCGGGGCAGCCGCGGGCAGCCGCTTGGCTTCACCGGTGCCTGGTGGGGCTTGCGGCGCGGACGACGTGGGCTCCCGGCTGCCGTGGCGCGTCGGCCGGGGCGCCGAAATAGCGGGCGGCCAGGGCGCTCCGGCCGAGGTCCTCGACCGTGGTGAAGCCGGAATCTCTGAGGTCCGCCGCCAGTTGGTCGGCCTCGAAGTAGGTCAGCCACGGCTCTCCCAGAGCAGCGACACGGGCCGCCCTGGCGTCATGTGCGGCGCGCTGGTCAGGCGGCAGGGCGCTGGGCGGGTCGCCGTAGTCGAACACGATCTCGGCGCCGCCGGGCAGTTCCGCCACGGAGCGGAGGGTCGCGAACACGTTCTCCCGCGTGAGGTACGGGACCACGCCGAGCCAGCTGAAGAAGGACGGGCGGTCCGGATCGAACCCCGCGACCCGCAAGCCATCGGTGAGAGTCCGCCGTGCGAAGTCCACCGGCACGAACGTCAGCGACGACGGCGGGTCGATCCCGGCAGCCGCCAGCCGTTCGCGCTTCCATGCCTGGGTCGACGGATGATCCACCTCGAACACGGTCAGGCCCACCGCGCTGTGCGGGTTCCGGTAGGCGTAGGTGTCCAATCCCGCACCCAGCACGACGAGTTGGCGCACCCCTGCGGCAACGGCGGCGTCCAGCGCGTCCTCGGCGAACCGACTGCGTGCCGCGATGAACAGCCGCATCAAGCGCCGCTCGGGATGTGCGCGCGCTTCACGCGCGATGTCGGCCGCGCTCTCACCGAGCAGGCGGATCGCCAGCGGATCGGTGAAGACACGGCCACCCTCTATGACTTGGTGGGCCGCGCGATGGGCGGCCGCGGACCGAGCGGTGAGACTGGGCACTCCGGAGCGCATGACAGCCAGCTTAGCCCTCCCGGAGTCGGACAGCTTCAGTCGAGCGAGTTTGAGGTCGAGTACGACGAGGTTGCCTGGGAGTTCTTCGCCTCGGTTGTCGGCGGCGGCGAGCGGGGCCTTCGCGACGCGGCACTTCGCAGGGAACTTGAGCCGTCGGCCGGCTGCCGCAGACCGAGGGTGCCGGTGGTCTACAGGTCGAGGCACGCAGGGTCTCGCTGGAGACGATCGATCAACCGTTACCGCGGGCCCTGGCTGGAAGTGGCCGTGGTTCAGGGTCGGCCCATTGACCGCGAGTTGATCTTCGATAGGTTGACGCCGGCAGGTTTGCCCCTTCGTTTCCGATTCAAGGAGTTCTCATGTCGTATGGCTCAATACGCCTCGGTCTGGCCGCTCTGGCAGCCATCGGCCTCTCGGTATCCGCCACTTCGGCCGCCTCGGCCTCCGACGCGTCAACCACGTGCCGCAAGGGCGAGTTCTGCCTCTTCAGCGGGCCGCACCAGACCGGGCAGATCCTCTACCGACTGAACGTCAAGGTCACCAAAACCGGCTTCAACTTTCCCGAGGTCGACTCGCTCGACCCGGTGATCAAGCCACTGTCAGCGCGCAACCCGATCCCCGACACCTTCGGCTGCATCGTGCGCCTCAACGACAAGGCCCACTTCGCCGGTTCCGAGCAGGAGATCGACGGCTTCGGCAACAAGGAACTGAACGGCGCCCCCGTCGGCTCGATGACGCCCGACTGCGGCTGATCCAACCCGCACCGCCCAGCCGGCCCCGATGTAAGGAGATTGGCACAGCGACGCGTCCAGGAAGCCTTTCTCCAAGGCGGGGCGGACGTCCTCCAGGGTGAGCCCCGCGTCCAGGAGCTCCTTGATGTTCGCGACCCGAATGGCTTCCAACGCGTCGTACGCGCGGTAGCCGCTGTCGGCGGGCTGCGGGGCCAGCAGCCCCTGTTGCTCGTAGTAGCGCAGGGATCGGGGGCTGACGCCGGTGAGGTCGGCCAGCTCTCCGATCCACATCTCGATCTCCTTCACCATGGTGGGGGCGCTAGAACCCTGACGCTAGCGTCAGGGTCAGGCCGACAAGTACACCGAGCGGCCGCTCCCCGGGTGGGAACGGCCGCCGACGGGATGCAGTGGCTGTTCTGCGGGACGCCGGTGCTTCCCGGGCGACAGGGAACTGCCGGGTTGGTCAGGTCGGGCGGCGTCGGCGACCGGCTCCGATCACCGCACGGGTTCCTCGCGGATGTAGCCCTGGTCGATGAGCCACTGAACCGAGATGCCCTCCGGGAGCATGAACTGCGTTCCGCCCCCGGGCTGGCCGAACCAGGGAGCGACCTTGCCGCTCCGGATGAAGCCGTACTTCTCGACGTCCTCCCCAGTCCACGGTCGGATCCAGCTGTACACGTGGTATCCGCACATCAGGTAGGTGGGCGGCAGGGAACGCTGGGCGAACGGCGTCCCGTTCGGGTGCGCGAACCTCCCCAGCGGGCTCCCGAACCGGTCCCACACCTCCGCTCCCCCGGCCGACAGCTCCTGCCTCTTCCCGCGCCGCCACAGCCTCATGACCGCTCCTCGACCGGATAGGCGTCCACGTCCTGAAGGCGCACTCCCGGGCACTGCTGCGGGATCTGCGCCCGGAACCTGTCCGCCCACTCGGGCCGGACCAACCCCAGTAGCTGGACCTGCCTGGCCAGCCACCCCACCCGGGTGTCGCTGCAGCCGGGCAACAGACCCCGGTGGTCGAGCTCCCAGCGGGAGGCGGCGTCACGAGTGGTGTGCAGCGCAGCCCAGTACAGGAACTCGTTCAGGTCCCCGGCTGTGCGGCGCTCCACTTCCTTGTTCCGCTCCAGCACCACCCAGTGGATGGCACCGTCGTGGACTTCGGCGTGGGGGTAGCCGGCATCGGGAGGGCCGTTGCCGACGACGTCCGCGCCGTCGAGCCCTTCGATGCCCGACAGCATGCTACGGACAGCGTCGTAGACACCCTCAAGGGTTATCGTCATGCAGACGATTATTGCATCACGTACGAGCACTTCCAACGTGGACTCGACCACATGACAGCTGGCAGGCACTCACTCCACCCCGGCCCGTGGCTCGTCGCCCCAGACTTGAGCTGCACGAATCGATCGTCTTGCGCCGACGCCTCCGGCGGGTTGGCCAGCGCGTACCCGCACCGCGTACGGGTGCGTTAGCAGGGGCTCGGCGGCGTGGGCCGGTTTTTGTCCAGGGGTGAGGATCCGGCGCCGTGCGGCCCTGGCGGGGCCTAGCGTCCCGGTCATGCGGTTGATGCCTGGCACCAGGGAGAAGCCCCCCGCCTTCGGGCGGGCCCTCGCCACCGGTCTGGTGGTCTGCGCACTGCTGGCCACGCTCGCGGCGCTGTTGGTGCCGGTGCAGCTCTTCGGCGAGAGTGCGGCCGCGGCCACCAACACCGTGGGCTACGAAGACGACGGCGGGGGCACCGTGAGCACCCGTTACGGTCCGCTGAGCGCGATGGACCGGGACTTCGTCCGCAAGGTCCGACTGGCCGGCCTGTGGGAGATGCCTGCCGGCCGGCAGGCGCAGGCGCGCGGCCGGACCGCCGCCGTCCGCGCCGCGGGCGACCATCTCGTCGCCGGCCACACCGAGTTGGACCTCCGGTCGCGCCAGGCCGCGCAGCAACTCGGTATCGCCTTGCCCGACCGGCCCACCGCCGAGCAGCAGGGTTGGCTCGGTCAGCTCGGCGCCGCCTCGGACGAGGACTTCGGTCCACTCTTCGCGCAGTTGCTGCGTCGCTCGCACGGCAAGGTGTTCGCTCTGGTCGCACTGGTCCGCGACCAGACCCGCAACTCGGTCGTCCGTGCGCTGGCCGACCGGGCCAACGCCGTGGTTCTGGACCACATGACGGTCCTGGAGCAGACCGGCCAGGTCGACTTCGGCACGCTGCACAGCAATTGAGCGAGAGACGACCGGCCTTCGGCCCGGGTGCCTCCTGCGGGGCCGGCTCTGCCCCTGCCCCACACCGCCCCCTGCTCCCAACCTCTCCCAGTTCAGCGCCCCTCCCCCCACCGAACGAAGCGAAGTGATCCCATATGAGTCGATGGACCCGCTCACGGCGCCCCCAGCAACACCAACAGGACCACAGGCGCTCACGGTTGAGCATCCGTATGACGATCGCGGCGATGGCCCTCCTGCTGGGCGGTGGTGCGCTCGCGGCCATCGCCGGCACCGCGCTGGCCCACAACTCCGGCCCGGACCCCGTACCGGGCCACCAGCACCTCGCCGTGACCGCCGCCACTGTCTCCTGCCCCGATGTCGGCGAGAACCTGCGGACGGTGCCGAGCGTCGCACGGCTCCAGGTCTCCCGGGGGCTGGCCTCCCTCGACCGCCAGGTGTCGGACGCGTACCAGGCGATGATGTCGGGCGGCAGCAGCGGTGCGACGCTCGGCACGCTGGAGCGGCAGCGCCGGCAGACCATCGGGGCGATGGCGGACGCGATCGCCCGCGGCGGTGTGCGACGCCCGGACGACCTGATGCGGATGAGTGCCTGCACCACGAAGCCCACCGGGACCACCCCCGACCGGGACCTGAGCCAGCGCCAGAGCCGGAGTCGGGGCGGGAAGCAGGGGCCGGGGCAGGGCTTGCACCACCGGCAGACCGGGCCCTCGCGGGACGACTTCGTGGACATCACCACGGTCGCGCCGGGCACTGTCAGCCCGCCGTTCGCCACGCCCGGTGGGCGGGGCGCGTCCACCGGCACCTTTTCCAGCGCGTGCGGGCGCAACGAGAACGGCCACTTCAACTCCGACAACGTCATCGTGACCCCGGGCGTGACCAACGGCGCCCACCACACCCACGACTACGTCGGCAACACCACCACCGACGCCTTCTCCACCGAGCAGTCGCTGGCCGCGTCCGGCACCACCTGCTCCAACGGTGATCTGTCGACGTACTACTGGCCGGTGCTGCGCGAGCTGGACGGCACCTCCGCACCGCGGCCGGGCGCCGGGAGCGACGGCAACGCCGGCTCGGTGCTGACGCCGGCCTCGGTGACGCTGACCTACCACGGCAGCCGGTCGGGCGCCGTACGGGCGATGCCGCGCTTCCTGCGGGTGATCACCGGCGACGCCAAGGCGTTCACCAACGGGCCGGAGAACGCCCACGCCTCCTGGAGCTGCACCGGCTTCGAGAACCGGCAGCTGGCCGACAAGTACCCACTGTGCCCCAGGGGTTCGCAGGTGGTCCGCAGGCTGGCCTTTCCCGGTTGCTGGAACGGTCGCAGCACGGACAGCGGAAACCACCGCGACCATATGGCCTTCGCCGGCCGGAACGGCGCCTGTCCGCGGGGCTTCACGGCGGTTCCGCAGCTCACCGAGCGTCTGACGTACGACGTCCCGCCGGGCGACAGCTTCGCGGTGGACAGCTTCCCCGAGCAGCTGCGCAAACCCGTGACGGACCATGGGGACTTCATCGACGTGATGCCGGACGCGCTGATGAACCGCGCGGTCGGGTGCATCAACGGCGGGCGGACCTGTTCCTGACCTCGCACGGCAGTCGGCCGCCGCCCCCGCTCCGTGAAGGAGGAGTGGGGACGGCGGCCCTCAGCATGTTCGGGTGGCGGGTCACAGGCCGTTGACCCGGGCCTCCCCAGCCGTGTCGAGGGGCCTGATATTCGATGTCACCGCGCGGGCCCGGCGACCGGCCCGAGCCTGCCGGCTGCGGAGGTGGGCCATCAAACGGCGGCTGCGCAGGGCCATTTCCAGCTCGAAGCGGGTCCGTGGATCGCGTAGCGCCGGGCCGAAGAGTTTCTCGATCTGGCGCAATCGGTAGCGGACGGTCTGCGGATGGACATGCAGCAGCCTGGCGGCCTCGGGGGCGCCGCCGCCCTCCAGCCAGGCCAGCAGGGTGACTTCCAGTCGTTCGCTCTGGCGCGGCGTCAACTGCGCGAGCGGTCCCAGCCAGCGGGACGTGAGGGCGGCGGCCAGCGACTCGTCCTGGAGAAGCAGTAGCGCCGAGAGGTGGTCGTCGACGAACGCCGCGCGTGTCTCGGGGCCGCCCCTGCCAGGGACCAGGGACAGCAGATAGCGGGCCCAGTACAGCGAGGAGGCGGCCTCCGCGGCGGGGACGGCGTGGCCGACGGCGGTGGTGCGGCCCTTGAGGGCGGCTTCCAGGCGGGCCCTGTTCTGGGTGGCCGGGTCGGGCACGAAGAAGGCGGTGTAGCCGTCGACGCTGCCGATGAGGGCGTGTCCGAGGGCGGCGGCCAGTTGGGGGGCCTCGGCCGGGGTGGCGAGTACCACGGCCTGGAGTGTGTCGGGGACCGGCCAGCCGGCCGCCCGGGCGAGTTCACCGAGGCCGCCCTCCGGGGTTCTCTGCTGCCCGGCGAGGACGTCGAAGAGGTCCTGGCGGGCCCGTGCCACCGGCATCGGGGTCACGACGGACGAAACCGCCGGACGCTTGCTTTGCGATGTTTTCTGGTACCCGAGGCAGGTCAGCAGGGCCTGTTCCAGGGCCCATTGAGCATCTTCCACGGGTGTGTCACCAAGAAGTGCGGCCATTGCGGGAAATCCGCGTTGCAACTCCCCGACCACCTTCTCCACGAGGTCCGGGAGCTCATTTCTCACCACCCGGGTCCACTCGCCGCGGGGATGCGACCAGAGGCGGTTCAGGAGATCACACATCGCTACCTCGATCCTGGCGGGACGGGGCTGGGAAGGGGACTTGACGTCCCTTCATGCGCCTGAGTCGGCATCATCCGGAGTCCTTGCCGGGGTTCGCGACGCACGTGCAGGAATTTGTCACAGCGCGCTAAACATCAGTAAATCCAGCGGCGGTTCGGTGATGCTGTTGGTCATCCGGATTACGGCCGCCAGTATTCGACCGGTTACGGAATGTCGAGTGTTACCGGAGGTCACACGGATAACCTTCCGGACAAAAGCCTCGGAGCCCCCGGAATAAATACCGCTGCCGGGATGTACCGCCGGAATTTGCGTACCGCAACCGAACATGTCCCACCCTCGGGAGGTGAAGATGCCCGCCCAGCCCCCACCTGCCATCCGAAGTGCCCTGCTACGCCCGGCACTTCCGGCCGCGCTGCTGCTCTTCCTCGCCGTCACGCTGCACTCCGGCGCGATGGACAGCACGGTGCACTTCCTGGACTACGACGCCGGAGTGCTGGCACTGGTCTCGCTCTCCGCCACGGTGCTGTGGGGGCTGGCCGCCACCGACCGGATGGTGCTGTTCGCCCCGCACCGCCTGCTCGCCCAGGCCGTGCACCGGGGCACCGGCATCGCCGGCCTGGGTTTCCTGGGCCTGCACATCTGGGTGAAGGTCGCCGAGGGACACACCGGGGCGACGGCCCTCGCGGTGCCGTTCACCGACGGCGCACGGCCGGCACTCATCGGCTGCGGCACGCTCGCCGGGTACGGGTTCGTCGCGGTCGCGGTCAGCGGCGCGGTGCGCGGCGCCTTCACCGGCCGCACCGCCGCGCGCTGCTGGTGGGCGCTGCACACGGTCGCCTATCCCGCCTGGGGCCTCGCCCTGCTGCACGGCCTCAAGGCAGGCCGCACCGCCGCCGGTTGGGCGATTGCGGGATATGGGATCGCGCTCGCCGGGGTGGCCCTACGACTCGCCCTGCGACTGCGCGGCCCGCGCCGTACGGCAGGAGGTGAGCCCCGATGACCGCCCCGGCCCCCGTTCACCCACTGCCGTCCACCTCGGACACCACCCGGCTGCCCGCCCTCGCAACTTCCCCCGTCGGCATGGGTGTTGGCTTGCCGGTCCCCACCCTCACATCCGTAGGCCCGCCACGACTCCTCGCCGGACTCGACGAACTGCCCCGGCTCGACCGGGTCGCGCATCTGACGCTGCACGGCCAGCCGCCCCCACTGACCGCGCAGGAGCTGGTGGCGCTGGCCGAGAACACCGACCTGCGCGGCCGGGGTGGCGCCGGCTTCCCGTTCGCCCGGAAGGTGACGGCCGTCCTTGACGGCATCCGCCACACCGACGGCAAGGCCGCTGTGGTCGTCAACGGCAGTGAGGGCGAACCCAGTTGTCTCAAGGACACCGCACTGCTGCTGCACGTTCCGCACCTGGTGCTGGACGGCGCCCTGCTGGCCGCCGGCGCGATCGGCGCCCGGCAGATCGCGATCGGGGTGACCCGCCCGGACGTGGCGGACTCGGTGCGTCGCGCCATCGCCGAACGCGGCCCGGTCCGGCCACCGTTACGGGTCGTCCGGCTGCCCGAGCGGTTCGTCACCGGCGAGGGCACCGCGCTCAGCAACGGCCTGTCCGGCGGCCCCGCACTGCCCTCGGGCCGCAGGGTCCGCTCCAGCGAACGCGGCCTGGACGGCCTGCCCACCCTGCTGTCCAACGCCGAGACCTACGCCCAGCTGGCCCTGGCCGCACGGCTGGGTGCCCTCGGCTATCGCACCGCGGGCCTGCCCTCCGAGCCCGGCACCCTGCTGCTGACGGTCGCCGGCCGGCAGGTCGTGGAGGCCCCCTACGGGACGCCGCTGCTCCAGGTCCTCACGCACTGCGGCATGGACGCCGGGCAGGGCGTGCTCCTCGGCGGCTACCACGGCACCTGGCTCTCCCCCGACGCCGCGCGGACCGCCACCCTCTCCCGCGACGCGCTGGCCGCCCACGGCGCGGTGCCGGGCGCCGGGGCGGTCCTGCCGCTGCCCTACGACACCTGCCCGGCGGGCGAGACGGTACGGGTCGCGCACTGGATGGCCGCCGAGTCCGCCGGACAGTGCGGGCCCTGCCTACTGGGGCTGCCCGCCCTCGCCGACCAGCTCGACCGCGCCGTACGGGGTGGCGGGGGCGCCGCCCTGGAGGCCGTGCACGCCCGCCTGCGGGCGGTGCGTGGTCGCGGCGCCTGCAGCCACCCGGACGGTACCGCGCGCTTCGTGGCATCGGCCCTCGCCGCCTTCCCCGAGGAGTTCGACCGCCACGCGCGCGGGTTCGGGTGCGGCCGCCCGGTGACCGGGGTGCTCCCGGTCACCGGCGACCGGCCGCGGCATCCCCGCCCTCCACGGATCCCGCCGGTGCCCCCGTATCCGCCGCCCCCACCTCCCCCACCACCGGAGCGGCTGCTGGTCGACTGGACACTGTGCCGCGGACACGGCCTGTGCGCGGAGCTGGTACCGGCGATGATCCGGCTCGGCCCGGACGGCTACCCCGAGACCGCCGGGGCACCCCTGCCGGCCCGTATGCGCCGCCGCGCCCGGCTCGCGGTGCGCCGCTGCCCGGCCCTCGCCCTCCGCATACAGAGCGGGAACTGACCCGATCCGTCGGCCTGTCGAGATGGCACGCCCCTGGATGCACTCGCCCCCACGCGGCCACGGCCCCGACCCCGGCCCCCACATCCCCTCCCCGACCCCACACCCATCACCCATCCCCATCACTTATGGAGACTCGCCATGCCCGTACCGGCACCCCCCACTGCCTTCTCGGCCCCGTCGGCCGGGGCCTCGGCCCGGCGGCACGCCATCCTCGCCGTCACCGCCCTCGCCGCAGCGCTCACCTTCACCACCGCCTGCGGCAGCAGCAGCGGCGGATACGCCGCCGGTACCGGTACCGGCGGTGACCACGTGCAGCCCGCCGGCCAGGGCACCAACGGCTACGGCGGCCAGGCCGACGACGACAGCGGAAAGCCCGCCGCGGCCGGCAAACCCGCCGGCGCCCTCGCCCTGCGCCAGTCCGCCGCCCTCGGCCCGTTCGTCACCGACGCCCAGGGCATGACCCTCTACCGCTTCGACAAGGACACCGCCAAGCCCCCCACGTCCAACTGCTCCGGCGCCTGCGCGACCACCTGGCCACCGGTCCCCGCCGACGGCGCCACCGCGCCCGCCGGCATCGCCCCCGACGCCCTCGGCTCGGTCACCCGCGCCGACGGCACCAAGCAGCTGACCGTCAACGGCTGGCCCGCATACCGCTACGCCAAGGACACCCGGCCCGGCGACACCAAGGGCCAGGGCCTGGGCGGCACCTGGCACGCACTGGCCTCCGACGGAACCAAGGCCGGCACCCAACCGGCCGCCGACGTCGGGGTGTTCGCCCAGCCACAGCTCGGCCGGATCCTGGTCGACGACATGGGCCGCACCCTCTACCGCTTCAACAAGGACAACCCCTGGCCGATGAAGTTCGGCTGCACCGGCACCTGCCTGGACACCTGGAAGCCGGCCAGGCCCGCCGACCGCTCCAAACTCAACGGCATCGCCCCGCACCTCGTCTCCACCGTCACCCGGCCGGACGGCACCCGCCAGCTCGCCATCGGCTGCTGGCCGGTCTACTGGTTCACCGGCGACAAGCAGCCCGGCGACATCAACGGCCAGGGCAAGATGGGCCTGTGGTTCGCGGTCTCCGAGGACGGCAAGAAGAACACCAACTCCACGAGTGACACGGCCAGTTCGCACATTCCCACGACACCGCCGTACTGACCGGACCGCCCGGTGCCGGCACCCCGCCCCGGCCGGTGCGCACCCGGTGCGCCTCGCCATCGCGTAGTGCGCACCGGGGATCAGATGTTCCGCATCCGGGAGCCCGGAGTCGAGGGCGCGGTCAGAGGGTCGACGCCCTGATGTGGTGCGGGGCCGAACCGCGTCGACCGGCTCCGCTCCGCGCCCCGGGCGGATCATTCGGCAGGGATCGGTCCGAGGTAGGTACCGCCGGAGACGTCGATGGTCTGGCCCGTCACCCAGCGCCCCTGCACCCCCGCAAGGAAGCCCACTACGTCCGCGACATCCTCCGGCTCGCCGATCCGGCCCAGCGCGGTGATCGCCTCAAGTCCGGCGACCGCCTCGGGAACCGCGGCATAGGGGGCGATCATGTCGGTCAGCACCACCCCGGGTTCGACCGTGTTCACGGTGATCCCGCGTCGCCCCAACTCGTTGGCGAGCGACGGGCCGAGCGCCGCCAGCGCCGCCTTGGTGACGGTGTAGCCGATCTGGAGCGGATTCGCGATCCGGGTGGCCGCCGAGCCCACGTTGACGATCCGTCCGCCGTCCCGCAGCAGCGGCAGCGCCCGCTGGACCACGAAGACCGGCGTGCTCACGTTGATCGCCAGCAGCCGCTCGAACTCCTCCTCGGTGAGCTTCCCGATCGAAGTGGTGGAGTGGATGCCCGCGTTGTTGACCAGGATGTCCAGGCCGTCCGCGTCGTGGTCCGCCAGTCCGGCGGTGAGCCCCTCGAAGAGCCGGCCCACCGCACCTCTCTCGCCGAAGCGGGCCTGCACCGCGAAGGCCCGGCCGCCGCTCTCGGTGATCTTCGCTATGGTCTCCGCGGCGGCCGCGTCGTTACCGCCGTAGTGGACCGCGACCAGCGCCCCCTCGGCGGCGAGCCGCAGGGCGACCGCCCGCCCGATCCCGCGCGAGCCGCCCGTCACCAGTGCGGTCCTGCCATCCAGTTCGCCCATGATCGCCTCTTTCCTCGTAGTAACGCCCTTGCTGAAGGCCGTTCTGCTCGGCCGGTCCCGCGGCGGGCTCACCCGCAACACCTCGCTGCCGACGGTCACTGCCGACCGTCGGCACTCCTGTTGACCACCGGGCAGGCCGCCGTGAGGGAGGTTGCGGACCCTCTGGGGCTCTGACGACCGGTGGGACAGGCGGCCTACGGCTTCGTGGCGCAAATACTGAAGAGGACCGGAAGGGGGTACTCCCAGAGCTGCAGCCGCCAGAGTCCGTCGGCCCCCTGGGTGAGGACGCCGTCCCGGTCATTCCGTTCACTCGTCAGGTGCTCCTCCAGGGAGTCGGTCCGCAGACCGGCCGCTGCGAAAGCGGATACCAACTCGCCGAGGGAATGGGACCACTGGATGGTGTCCCGGTTCTCCAACGGCCTGTCGGGGGCGGCGTAGCTCGCCGCGCTGGAGTAGCGGTGCGGACCGTCGTAGGCGTACGGGGCGTCGACCACAAGGGGACTTCGTTGCTCGATCATGCGCGCGAGCGGATGGAGATCGACGACGGCGAGTCGGCCGCCCGGCCGCAGGGCCCGCTCGGCGCTGCGTGCCCACGCCCGGAGGTCTCCGATCCAGGTGAACACTCCGTAGGAGGCCCATACGACGTCGAAGCTGCCCGCCAGGTCCGCGGGCAGGTCGAGGACGTCTGCGGTGACGAAGTCGGCGGCCAGGCCGGTGCGCCGGGCGAGTTCCCGTGCGCGCCCGATCGCCACCAGTGAGAAGTCCACTCCGGTGACGCGGGCGCCTCGCCGGGCCCAGCTCAGGCTGTCGAGTCCGAAGTGGCACTGGAGATGAAGGAGGTCACGTCCGTTGACGTCCCCTGCCAGCTCGACGTCCAGGTCCCGGAGCGTGCTCCCGCCGGCGAGGAACCTCTCCGTGTCGTAGTACAACGGGTCCTGCCCATGGACCAGTGCACGCTCGTCCCAACTGCGCCGGTTGAGATTTCGCGCTTCGGCCTCGGGGATGAAGTCCCTGTGCTCCGCGGCTCCCGACATGTCAGGAGCCTACCCCGCGGGAACCGGCTTCCGGTTGCGTGCCTCACACACCACCGCCCCGTCATGTGTGGCGCCAGCCCGGGTAGAGCAGGTCCATCACCTCCCCACAGTGCGTCTCGAACGTCGCACGCATGGCCGGCGTCCAGTCCTGTGCGCCGGTCGCCCGCCGCATGGTGAGCACGGCGAACTTGGCCTTGCCGACACGGTCGTGGTTCTTGCGTGGCAGCGACTCCGACAGCGGCGACAGCCCGAGCGCTGCGCACAGCCGGTTCCGCTCCGGACCGGGGTCGAGGATGTCCTCCATACGGACGATCGGCGCATCCCAGTCCAACAGCCGGAGATAGGTCCACGACCAGAAGCGGCAGCACTTCTCGAAACGGCCGCCGGGGAAGTCGGGTTGCAGTCGTGACCAGTGCGCCTCGCGCGGCCGCACGGTCCAGTAGTACCACCCGTCGTTCATCCCGGATGCCACGGTTCTGCGACCGTCCCGGCACAGGCCGACGAGCGGCACTCCGGGCAGCGGCCTGTCTTGGAGGAACACCAGGTACGGCGAGACCTCTATTACGGGTCCGATGCTGCGCAGCAGGGCGACGGCGCCGTCCTGGTCGCCGACGAGCAGACGACGGACCAGCTCTCTGGCGTGTGACTCGTGCCGGGCCCGGACGCGGGTGCCCGAGCGGGAGACGGCCGTGCGGTCGAGCGCCGCGGCGAGGGATGTCGTACCGCAGCGGCCGGAGCCGGTGACGAAACCGTGCGGTGGGAGACCCTGGTGACTGGCCACTCGCTCTCCTCCGGTGCCTGCCGCGGGTCAGATCGCTGCGATGAGATCGGCGACCGCAGGGGTGACTGCGGGGCTGTCGACGACGGTCCCGGCATCGCCGAGCTTGCGGTAGGCGAAGGTGGTGAGGCAGGCCCTGGCGACCTCGGTGAAGCCGAAGGACGCTTTCGTCGCGGCGAAGCGGTCCACGGCCGCGCCGTCGCCCGCGTCGACCGCCGTACGCAGTCCGCGTTCGAGGTCCACAAGTTCCCGTACGGCGGCGCGCACGTCGTCCGGGTCACCGGGCAGGGCGGGCAGCTCCACCGGTGCCACCTGTTGTGAGATCACCTTGCCGGCCAACTCGATCTCGTTCTCGTACACATGGAAAGTGCCGGACTGGTGGATGTAGGGACCGCAGGCGGCATCCAGCAGGGCGGCGGCGACCTGGTGCATCACCATGAACAGGAAGGCGTCGTAGGGCAGCACGGTCAGGGCCTGCTGCGCCCGCATCACGGTGATCCAGGTGAGCGCGCCGTCACGCAGGAAGAGCTGGACGCCGGCGGCGCAGGGGTGCTCGCGGGACTGTGTGAAGTTGTCCGCGGGATTGAGGATGACCGCGAACGTCCTGCGATGCGCCGGGTCCCGCCGGATCCGCTCAATGATCGCTTCCAGTTGGTTCCCCTCTGCCGCGGCGAGCAGCCGTCGCCCGAACGCCCCGCTCAGCGTGTGCTGGTCGTCGGAGTATTCGTAGGCGCCGCGGCGGTAGTAGGCGGGTGTGCCGACATCGTCCCTGCCGTCCAGCGACCATGCGGCCAGGCCGAAGCAGTAGGGAAGATGGACCGGCAGCAGGGGCGTCCAGGCCAGGCAGGAGCGTGGTGAGCCGATGCGTAAGGTGTGTGCGAGCAGCTCACGGTAGGGCCTGTCCTGACCACCGAAGCCGGAAGCCTTGGACAGCGGATCCCGCACGGACGGGACCTTGGCACCCTGGGACAGGATGCTCTCCAGCCCTCCGGCATAGGCCTGTGCGAACGTGTCGTAGGGGGACACTGAAGCTCCTCAGCGGTTCGAGAACTGTCGGATGGAACGGGATGTGGTGGCGCACGCCGTCATCGCGAGCGCGCCCACGGCCAGTGCCGCACCGGTCGCGGGGTAGCCGCCCCAGGTCACGAGCGCTCCCACGGCCGCCGGCGCCAGCGGCGTGACGGCGTTGCTGAGCAGGTTCACCGCCGAGTGCACGCGGCCCTGCAACTCGTCCGGTGCGTGCGCCGTCTGATAGCCGAAGATGATGCTCTGTGTCGGCGCGATCGTCGTGGCCAGCACGAAGATCACGATCGCCACGGCCCAGGGTGCCGAGCTGACGGCGAGGACCGCGAGCATCGGGGGCCACAGCCACCCCAGGGCGACCAGCAGGGCGCCGTCACGGTACTTCGCGCGCAGCTGCGGCACGGCCAGTGCCCCGGCGACCCCGCCGATACCGCCGCAGGCCAGCAGTATCCCGATGACCGCCGGTGCGACACCGACCGTACGCAGACCGACGATGACCCCCACCGGCATCGCCGCGACGATCGCGTTGATGCCGCAGAGATAGGCCAGGCTCGCCCGGCCCGGCCGGTCGTGCCAGACCCAGCGCATGCCCTGGAACAGTTCCGACGTGACCAGCTGCACCTTGTGCTCCGCGCCGGAGAGGCGGGTGGTGATGCCCAGCACGGCGGCGAGCGACACGAGGTAGGACCCGGTGTCGACGAGGAACGGCACCGGCGCTCCCAGCGAGAACAGAAACCCGCCGACGGGCGTTCCGGCGATCGTCGCGGCCTGGAGGTAGATCTGGTTGTGCGCGATCGCCTCGCTCAGTCGTGCGCGGGGGACGAGGTACGGGAGCACCGCGCGTTCCGCCGAGAAGAAGAACACCGAGAACGCACCTTCCAGGAAGGCCGCCCCCAGGATGAGGGGGTAGCCGGCCGTTCCGGTCAGGATCGCCGCGGCAAGGCCACCGGCCGTGACGGCCCGGCCGACGTCGCACCAGATCAGTACGCGCTTCCTGGAGCAGACATCGACCACCAGTCCCGCCACCAGGCGCAGCAGCAGTCGCGACCCCGTGCTCACCAGCCCGACGAGGCCGGCCTTGAACGGGGTCCCGCCGAGCTGTAGCACGAGCAGGGGATAAGCCAGATCGCTGGCCGCCGAGCCCAGGCTGGAGACGCCCTGCCCGAACCACAGCAGCCAGAAGTCACGGCCGAAGCGGGGCCGACCCGGGCGGGCGTCGGCCCGAGCCGGGCCGGACGCCGGGGCCGGGTTCTCACTCATCGCGGCGGTCAGCCCTGGGAGGTGTCCGACTGCTGGTCGAGCACCCGCATCCGTTCCGCGAACTCCTCGGCAAGGACCCCGTAGAGCACTGCGTCGACCGGGGTGCCATTGACCAGCCGGGCCTTGCGCGCTACCCCTTCCTGGACGGCGCCGGCCGCCTGGCACGCGGCGGCCGCAGGCACGTTCTGTGCGAGGACCCAGGCGTAGATGCGGCGCAGTCCCATGACGTGGAAGCCGAATTCGGCCATCAGCAGGGCGGCTTCGCGGCCGAGTCCGAGTCCCCGGTTGCTGACGTCGCCGAGTGCGAGCGAGACCTCGGCCGACCTGTCCTCGGAGCCGGGATCGCGCAGCGCACCGACCCCGAGGGCGGCGCCGTCCTCGGTCGAGCACAGCATGAAGGTCGCGTCGTGGTACGAGGGCTTGCCGTGTCTGTCGATCCAGTCCCGCCAGCCGCCGCGGCCCACCGGGTAGCGGTAGCCGAACATGTCGCGGAAGTACTCCTCCTGGAACCATGTGTAGAGCACGTCGGCGTCCTCGGGTTCCAGGGCGCGCAAGGCAACCCGCTTTCCTGGTGCCACCACGAACTGTCCTCTCCTTGAGCCGGGCAGGGCCGCTACTTTCGTTCGAGCAACTGAGCGAAGCGTCGCTCCCAGGCGTCCTGATTTCCCTTGGCCTCCTGGACGAACCGGCTCCGAGCGATCCCCTGGATCACCAAGTTGTTGACCAGGGAGTACGGAAAGGCCATCGGCCGTACGACATCCATGAACAGCACGGCACGGTCCTCGTCGGTCCCGTTCCAGGCTTCATGTACGTAGGTGTCGTCAAAGAACATCCCGGTCCCCTCACTCCAATGCGCCTCTTGTCCGCCGACGCGAATACCGCAGGCGTTCTCGGGGGACGGGATCTTCAGCGCGAGGTGATAGCGCACCACACCCTTGTAGGGGCCGCTGTGCGGTGGCACGTGCTTGTGAGGTCCGAGGATCGAGAAGAAGGCTGTCTTCAGACCGGGGATCCGGGCCAGCAGTTCAGCTGTCCGTGGGCACCGCTCGCAGTTGGCGTCGAATCGGAACCCGTAGCCGTAGAAGAAATATGTCTTCCATTTGTCGTCGTTGGTGAGGCGGCGTTGGTCGGTCGAGATGTCCTGGAAATTTGGCAGCGCTTCGCGGTGCTCCAGCAGGGCGTCGAGTTCGGCTCTGATGTCACGCCAGTTGCCTTCGAGTCCGCGGCTCCACGGGAATGCCGTTTCCGAGATGAACGGGCTGTCGTCGAAGTGGGAGTGGTGGACCATCTGCTTTTCGATCCACTTCACCAACATGGGAAGAACTTTCGGCACAACCACACCCCTGGGTCCGTCAGTTCGCTTCCGGTCTCAGGTGCGTGGCATCGCGAGCTCGGCCCGGCCGCCGGCGGGGATGACCGGGCCGAGCAACTCGGTGGTGCACCGGTTGAGTTCGTCCGGGTCGAAGCCGCCGGCCTCGACCTCGACGTATCTGACCGGAGCAACGGTGTGCACGCCCGCGACGAGCGGCGGCACTTCCTGGCCTCGTTCGATGAGGAGAATCATGGGCTTGGCCATGGCTGACATCCAGCCGATCTCCACCATCGTGCCCGGGGAGGGCGGATCACCGGGATACGCCACGAAGAGTACGGCCTTGCGCAGTGCGAGATAGTCCAGCCGGGTGCATACGTCCGGGGTCATGACCTCGGCCCCCCAGGCTTCCCGGCGATGGGCGTTGTCCACCTCGAACCCCAGCCCCGTGAAGTGGTCGATGAGAGCGCGGTAGTTGCTGCGGTGACGTTCCGGAAGAAGTCCCGTTGCCGGATCGAGCAGCCCCTTGAAGGGGCCACCGACGAAGACCAGAGGCTTGCTCCCACCGGGGTGCAATGACCCGTCGGCGGACAAGGGCAGCGATTCGGGGTGGCTCACCGGGAGGTTCCCTCCGTTGTGGAAGCTTTCTGTTGTGTGGTGGGTGCCGATTCTCCGTTGCCGTGGGCACGTTGACGACTCCGCGCGGCACACATGACGTCAGCTCGTCGGCGATTCCGACACCCGCGACAGGAACTTTTCGTTCCTATGACTGAAATTTTGCACCCTCATTTGCCGAAACGGCACAACGTGCGAGTGGCCAGCGCCATGACCCCTTCCGGGGCGACGTCCCGCCTCGGGATACCCGGTGTTCCACCTGGCGAGGAAAAGTGAATGACGGATTCCGCATGTGCATCCCCCGAGCTTTACTCGTCACTGCAGAAGATGGCGGGTCGACTGCCAGCTTCGAATGATCCGAAGTTCGTGTCAAGGTCATACCCCGGACGAGCCTGGCCAGTAGGGGCGGTTGTGGGCGATTGGGAATCGATGTTACCGTCGGCCCGGTGTCTGGTCAGCAGCAGCGATCGACGACTTCGGCAACGAATTCTCCCTGCTGCTGAGAGGATCTTCGCGCCAGGGGGCCGAGACATGGATGCACCAATTCCGTTAGCCACACCGTCCTCCATGGAACTGGTCTACTTCGGGCTGTTCGACAACTGCAATGCCCGCTGCAATATGTGTGAGTGCTGGCTCGCCCCGAGGACCAATCTTCCACTCGCCCACTACCGGGATGTGCTAGCGGCGGTGCTGTCCCTGCGGCCACGGGCTGTGCGCTTCACCGGCGGTGAACCACTGCTCTTCGCCGAGCTGCCGGAACTCGTAAGTCAGGCCGCTGCGGACGGCGTTCGCGTCTCCGTCATCTCCAACGGGCGCATTCTCGGCCCCGGCAAGATCCGCGCCCTGATCGATCGCGGATGCCAGGAGATGGTGCTGAGCGTCGACGCGCTGAGAGAGAAGCACGACCGGATACGAGGCACCCCGGGACTCTTCGACCGCTGCATGGAGGCCATCGGGCACCTCCGTGAAGCGAAGATGGACTACGGCGTCAATACGGTGCTACAGGCGCTGGGGGCGGACGACCTCGCCTCGCTGGGCGAAACGCTCCGGGCGCAGCCCAACCCTCCGTCGTGGTGGCACCTCATCCCTGTCCGGGGCGACGACGCGCTCCAGCCCAGCGCCGTTCAGCGGGCGCGCATGCGGGAACTCATCCCGAGGCTGAGGGAACGGATGTCTTCGGCCGGGACCCGGATGGTCGCGGCCGATGACCCCTTTCTCGACGCCGGCCCCGGGCCCTGTACGGTGCCCGCCTTCACCTCGTACGTGCGCGGTGACACCGGCGACATCTTCGGGTGCAACATGCTGGTCTACGCCGATCCGCCGGTCGGAAACGTCCTGCTGTGGCGTGCGCAGGACGCCTGGAACAGCCTGGACGCCCACAGTCTGCGGGACCGCTGCGCCACCGGCACGAACAGGTCGTGCTCCCGGTGCGACCCGAGTTCCAAAGCGATGAACCACGTCCTGAGGGAATTGGCCGCTTCTGTTGCACCCGAGGAATCACTGTGACCACGAACACCAGGCCGGACTCCGGCATGCTCGCCATCAACGGTGGCCCCCCGGTCCGCGCGGCGAAGAAGGCGGCGGATCCGGTCGTCGTGGAGGCCGCCAAGGAAGAGGCCCTCCGCGTCCTGGACAGCGGTCAGCTCGCCAGATTCTACGGCGGCACGAAAGTCGCCGAGTTCGAGGCGGCCTACGCCGAGTGGTTCGGCAGGCGCTATGCCGTCGCGGTCAGTTCGGGGACCGCCGGCCTGCACGTCGCCTACCTTGCCGCCCGGCTGCCCGAGCACAGCGAAGTGCTGGTCCCCGCCAACGCCTACGTATCGGCGCTGTCCGCGCTGATCCAGGCCGGCCTGGTCCCCGTGATCGTCGACATCGACACGGCCCGCTGGGCGATGGATCCGGTCGACTGCGCCCGTAAGATCAGCGACCGCACGAGCGCGATCGTGCCGGTGCACATGTACGGACAGCCCTGCCCGATGACCGAACTGGCCACTCTGGCAAGGCAGCACGGGCTCACCCTCATCGAGGACTGCGGCCAAGCGCACGGCGCCCTCTGGGACGGCACGAAAACCGGCACATTCGGTATCGCCGCGGCCTTCAGTCTCTGCTGCCGCAAGCACATCGCCGTCGGCGAGGGCGGCATCGTGGTCACCGACGACGAGCAGTTCGCCGACACCGCGCGGGCACTGGCGCACAAGGGCAAGGGCACCGGTTGGTTCGACTACCGGGAGATGGGTTTCAGCTACAACATGACGGAGATCCAGGCGGTGCTCGGCCGCTGGCAGCTGTCCAGGCTGGACACCGAGCTGCGGACCAGGACCGCACTCGCCGAGCGGCTGCGCGCGGGCCTCGCCGACCTCGGACTGCGGTTCCCCGAGGTGGCTTCCGGCAGCACCCATGCGTACTTCAAGCAGAACGCCCTGCTGCCGGCCCGGCTCGCTGCGCACCGGAACGCCGTCGTGGACGCCATCCGCGCCGAGAACGTGGGCTGCGACCCCTCCCACCCGCACCTGCTCGACATCGACTGGATCCGTGAGCAGCGCCCCTCCCTCTACCGGGCGCTGCCGGCGGAGCACCGTCCCGACTACGGCAGAAATACCGCGCCCCTCGCCCGCGACGTGCTGTCCCGGCAGATCTGCATCGAGATGGGGCCGGGGCTGGACGATGAGGACATCGACTACACGATCAAGGCCATCCGGAAAGTGGTCACCGTCTTCGACCAGGAGGCCACATGACCGTCGACGACCCCACGGCCGGCGCCCCTGGTGACGATGAGACCTCCGCGGGCGCCCTGCACCTCGGCCTGCGGGACGGAGAGGCCCCCCTGACCCGTGAGCAGGCGTCTGCGCTCGTCCGCGCCTCCCTTCCCGCGCACTCGGACGTGCGCGCATGTGAGGCCTGCGGGTCCCCACGCACCCGACCGGCCACCTGGCGGCGCGGCTTCCGCATCGCCGAGTGCCTGGCCTGCGGTTTCCTCTGGGTCGATCCCATGCCGACCGCACAGGACATGTGGGCCTACTACAACAAACGCGCGTGGAAGCCCTACCCGCCCGAGGTGATCCGGAGCAAGTACGCACCGTCGGTGGCAGCGGTACTGGCCAACGTCCCGCCCGGACAGTCCGTCCTCGACGTCGGATGCGACCACGGGCACTTCGCGGCGCTCCTGCGCGACCGCGGATACGACGCGTCGGGGGCGGACATCGACGGGCTCGCCCTCACCTACGCCGCCGAGCACTACGGGCTGACGGTCTATCAAGGAGACCTGCCCGACATCGACTTCGACCGACGATTCGACGCGGTGACCATCCTCAGCTCCCTCGAACACATGGTGAACCCCTTCCAAGTCGTCCAGGCGGCAGCACGGGTCCTGCGCCCCGGCGGTGCGCTGCTCATCTCGACGCCGAGGGCCGACGGCCTCGTCCACGCCGTGAGCCGGAGAATATTCGCCCCCGTTCTGCACGCCTGGGAGTTCCTCGCGCCCCCCAGCCACCTCACCTACTTCGGCCGAGACTCACTGCGCGCCATGCTCCGACGCGCCGGGTTCGCCACGGTCACCTTCAGTCACCAGGAACGCGACGCCGCCTACCGGGCCCGTGAACTGTCCGAGACGCTCGCGGAGTGCCCGGACGCGCCCGGCTGGGCCAGGGCCACCTATCCGCTCCTGCGCCATCTGCGAACACCTGCCCGTCTGCTGGATCTGGGGGACATGACGCTGTGCGTCGGACGTACACCGATGCCGTCCCCACCCGGCACGGAAGGGTCCTGACCATGGCCGGTGAAGACAGGCACGTCCCTGCGCCGGGGCGTGACGCCCCGGCACCGGCCGGCGCCGCCCGGTCCACGGTCGTCTTCTGCGGGCACGACTTCGGCTGGGGCAGCGCCGCAAAGCTGCACGCCGTCCTGACCGAACTCACGGCCCGCACCGCACACCCGCCGCGGCTCATCGGGGTCGGCACGGTGCTCGGCCGGGCCCTGCTCGCGAAGCTGCCCGTGGACACGTGGTACGACCAGTGGCCGAGCAGCACCGACGAACTCCGGAACCTGCTACGACGGCACGAGGTGACCGCCGCGCTGGTCGTACTGGACTCGGAGTTCGCCGCGGCCCTGCTCGCAGCGGGCTGCCCCACCGTCTTCGTGGACAGCCTGCCCTACCTGTGGACCGGCAACGACACCATCCCCCACGATGCGACCCGGTACTGCGCCCAGCTGTGCGAGTCCCTTCCTCGGACCTGTTGGGAGCCGCTGCGCAGAATAGAGCGGCTGACGTGGACCGAGGCAATCCTCAGCGCCCCGGTGCCCATCCGCCGGGCGGGCACGCCCGGTTTGGCCGTGCTCAACTTCGGCGGACTGCATTCGCCCTCCAGCGAAGGCAGCGCCCACGCCTACCCCCGGCTGGTGGCGGAACCGGCCGTCCGGGCACTGTCCGACGCCGGGTTCCACACCTTGGAAATCTGCGGAAACATCGACACCACCGTGCTTCCGGAGCAGGACGTCCCCACCGGTGTCGCCGTGAACGCCGGCCCGCGCTCCCACGAGGAGTTCCTGGACCTCCTCGACCAGGCGCAGCTGCTGGTGACCTCGCCGGGCCTGACCACGCTGCTGGAGGCCGGCCAGCGGCGCCTGCCCACCATCTGCCTCCCACCGCAGAACGTCAGCCAGATCCTCAACGGGGACCGCTTCGCCGCGGCGGTCGAGGCGGCCTGCCGGGTGCCGTGGCCGTCGGAAGTCCTCGACCCGCGGCAGGTCGACGCCGTACGCGCACGGGGTGAACACGCGGCCCTGTCAGTCGTCTACGGAGCGATCGAGCGCGCTGCACGCCAGGCACGCCCCTGGGTGCGGCACCGACTGCGGCGGGATATCACCACCGCCATCGAGCATTCCCGCGAGGTACGGGACTGGCGCGGCCTGCTCGGCCGGACGGGCGGCCGCGGAGCACACCAGGTGGTGCAGCACCTCACAGAAGTGCTCGCGGAGCACTCCGCGCCGCTGAGCCAGGAGGCCGGATGATCCTGGCCCTCCTCCGGCACACCGCGGCGATCAGCTCCTCGGAGGTCTACCTGCCCGACGACCGCCGGGTTCTGACCGAGTGCGGTCGGACGCACGCCACCGCCCTGCGTCCCGCCCTGAGCCGTTTCGCACCGGACGCCGTCTGGTGTTCCCCGCTGCGCCGCGCGGTGGAGACCTGGACCCTCGCGGGCACCGGACTCGGCCTCGACGCCCGTCTGCACAAAGACCTGGGGGAGCGCTCGTTCCCCTCCCTGGAGGGCCTCACGCTGCCGCAGATCGCGGCGCGGATCGGGCCGGCGCAGACGGCGCTGGCAGGCGTCTCGACCGACCTGGTCGATCCTCCCGGGGAGGAGTCGGTACGCGCGGCGAGTCGGCGCTTCGTCGCGGCGATGGGGTCGGTGGTACGGGAGGCGGCGGCGCTCGGCGCCGAGCGGGTGCTCGTCGTCTCGCACGGCGGTCCGTCGAGCTGGTTGCTGTGCCATCTGCTCGGCGTGCCCTTGGAGCGGAACCGGGTCTTCCGGCACGACCAAGGGCGCTTCCACCTGCTGGAAGTGGACGAAAACCTGACACTGGCGATGGCAATCGCCCTGAACACCGCGCAGCTGCCGGAACCGAGAGGTGCTCCCGAGCCGCCGGGCCAGTTCACGGCACCCTTCTCATGGCATTGACGATTGGAATTGCAGCGCTATGGCACATGTGCCCGTCATCGTGGTTACGGGGCCTTCCGGCACGGGCAAGACCGTGACCTGCTGGGAGATCCGCGAAATCCTGAGGGAACGCAAGGTCGCCCACGCCCTGATCGACATGGACAACATCCGCTGGTGCTACGTTCCCGACTCCCGCGACCGCTTCAACCGGACACTCGGCGCCAAGAACCTCGCAGCGGTGTGGGCCAACTTCCGCGATGCCGGCGCCGACCGGCTCGTCCTGAGCGGAATCGTGGAAACCCACGAGGACACCCGGCTCATCGAACAGGCGGTGCCGGGCGCCGACATCACGGTCTACCGGTTGCACGTGGACGAGGCAACGCTGGAAGGCCGCATGCGCCAAAGGGAGCGCGGCCGGGGTCTCGCCCGCAATCTCGCCAGGGCGAAAGAACTCACCGACATCATGGCCCGCAACGGGATCGGAGACCATCTGATCGATGCGGACCGCGAACTCGACGAGATCGCTCAGGAAATCATCAGCCTGAGTGGCTGGCTGTCCTGACGCAACCGCGGGAGCATGCGATGAAAGTGAGCCTGCTCGTGACCGGGGAGGAGATCCTCGGGCTGCTGAGCTCGTCCGTGGTGAACGACCTGTGGTCGGGCGGCGCGCACCTGCCGTACTGGCAGCCGGCTGCCCTCGCCGCGCGCATCGAAGCCGTCGGGCGGCATGAGGTGGCGCTGTTGGTCATCGAAGGGGACGGCGGTATGGCCGTAGGCGTTCTTCGACATCGGCGAAACGGCGTCATCAGCACGCTCATCCCCCGCGAGCCCTTTCTGTCCAACCAGCCTTTCCGTGACGCGGATTCGCTGCGCGCGCAGCTGCTTCGTGCCGTGGAGAGAATCGGCGCCAGGGCCGTTCACCTGCACGAGACGGAACGGAACGCCCCGGTCGTCGAGTGCCTGGCCGATCAGCCGGACACCGCAGTGGTGCTACGCCTGCCGAATCCGGTCATCGACTGGCACGACAACGGCGAGCACATGCTGATCGGAGCGCAACGGCATTTCGGCCGGACGTTCTGGCGCCGGGTCCGGCGCTGGGACCGTGAGTTCGAGGTGACCACGGTTCGTGACGCTGCCGCGATCGACGTGGTGGAGAACATCGAGAGACGATCCTGGAAAGCTCGGTGGGGCACCCATCTCGACGAAGGGGAGCTGGCGTTCTACCGCGCGCTGCTGATGCGGGACGAGTGCCTGCTCACCCTCGCGACGGCCGGGGGTGAACCGGCCGCGTACTTCTTGGAAATGCGCGTCGGCGACGTGGTCTACGGCATGCAGAGTTCCTACGCCGAGACCTTCGCCAGGCTGTCTCCCGGCGCGTTCCTGACCACCATCGGACTTCACCGCCGGTGGCACGGCAGCGGTATCGCAACCTACGACCTGCTCGGCGGCAGCGGGCCGCTCAAGGACGCCCTGGCCTCGCGCGCGATCCCGCGTGTCGACGTGGCCTGGCCGGTCTGTGCGGCGACCCGGGACCTGCTCCGGGAGCGAGTCGGGTTCGACCGCCACAGGACAGCGGCGTCTGAGCGCGGACGGGGGGCGCGCCATGTCGCCGCGACCTACGACAGCTGAGAGGCGGAGGTCTTTCCGGATGAACCACCCCCCTGTGCAGGGTTCCTACAGTCCACTGGCCTGGGTCGCCGACGCGATGCACGGCATGTACCCGGACCGCGAGCGCCACCTGAGGCGGCTCGGGCTGCGGCCGGCGGACGACGAGATCAGCACACAGGTGCCCGTGGTCGGTCTCCTGGGAGCCGCCGACTGGCGCGCCGCGACCTGTGTGCTGGCCTCGCCGTGCATCGACCACGCGTCAGGGCGGATATCCGGGCTCACCGCGTCCGTCGCGGGCGACCTCCTGATCGGGCTCCGGGTAGCGGAGGCGCTCGGCGTGCCGATGGTCAGTTTCCTCGGGAGCGGGGAGGAAACGCACCTGGTGCCCAGCGGCGAGGAGCGGAGCGCGGACTGGCAGCGGGTCGCCGAGCACGTGGCCGACCTGGGGACCCGTTGGGCACGGGGCCGGGTCGACGCGACCTTCGTACGCACCGGTGAGCCGGTCGCATGGGCCACCATCAGGGCACAGACCGCGGCGGACCACGACCGCGTCGCCCAGGACGACCTCGACGGCCTGCACCGCCTCGCCGACGACATCCCCTATCCGCGGGGGACCCGTTTCACCTACCTCTACGACTACTACCGGTCCAACATCTCGCACTACCGTCGGCCCGTCATCAGGGCGTTGGCGGGCGTCGACACCGCACATGTGCTGGTGGTCGAGAATGTGCAGCAGATCAAGTGCGTTGCCCAGGCCAGGGCCCTCAACGACGCCGACGGCATCCGCACCAGTCATCTGGTGACCTGCCCGGTACCGGACGTCACCAACAGCGTCCGGGTGAGCCGGGCCGAGCCCCGGCACCGCATCATGCTCGCGGACGTCCTTGACGGGCAGCCGCCCGGCGGCGCGCCCTACTGGGCGTTCCTGTCGGCCCTGCGCGACCGCTTCGATGCGCATGACTGACCTCGACGCTGCGGCATGGGAAGAGCGGCTGGCCCAGTGCTACCCCGGCCCTGTGTACGTGTACGACCTGGACCGGGTGACCGCCGCCCTGGAAGACCTGCGCGCGGCGCTTCCGGCACCGAGCCTCGTCTACTACTCCCTCAAGGCCAACCCGCACCAGGACGTCGTACGGGCACTGCGGATCGCCGGCTGCCGCGCGGAGATCAGCTCGGCGGGAGAGCTGGCCTGCGCGCTCGGTGCCGGGTTCCGCGGCGCCGAATGCCTGTACACGGGGCCCGGAAAGACGGATGGCGAGATCGCGCACGCCCTGCGGCACGGGGTCCTCGACTTTTCCGTGGAATCGGCGCACGAACTGCGGCGGATCGACCACATCGCGGCCCTCCAGGGCCACCGGGTCGATGTGCTGCTGCGTGTGAACGGAGAGCGCGCGGCCCCGGCCGGCGGCATGCATATGACCGGTTCACCCTCGCAGTTCGGGATCGACCTGGAACTCCTCGGCCCCGTGCTCGCAGCGGCCGCGCGGTGTCCCCGGATCGATCTCACCGGCCTCCACCTGTTCTCGATGACCAACGCCGTCGACGAACCGAGCCTGATCCGAGAACTCCGTCGCAGCATCGCCACTGCCGCCGCGGTGTGTGACCAGTACGGGTTGGCACCGCGGATGCTGGATCTCGGCGGCGGCTTCGCCGCTCCCTACACACAAGTCGGCCGGCGGCCCGGCTATCCCGGCCTGGCACAGGCACTCCGGCAGGAACTCGATCTGCGGTTCCCGGCCTGGCGCACGGGAGCCCCCGTGATCGCCTTCGAGTCCGGCAGACATCTCGTTGCCGACTGCGGCACGCTGATCTGCACCGTCACCGAGGTCAAGAACAGCAAGGGAAAGCAGTTCGTGGTGCTCGACGCGGGGATCAACGCACTCGGAGGACTCTCGGGTACGGGGAGGCTGCTTCCGCTGTCCGTGGAGCCCGTCGGTGTCCCGCGGGCGGCCGACGCATCCGACGGAGCCCAGGTCTGCGGCCCGGCCGTGACGTCGGCCCGCATCGTCGGGCCGTTGTGCACCCCGGCCGACCTGCTCGGCCGGGAGGTGCCGGTACCGCGGCTGCGGCCCGGCGACCGGATCGCGATCCCGAACGTCGGCGCCTACGGCCTGACCACCGGCCTGCTCGGCTTCCTCAGCAGGCCCGCCCCGACCGAGCTGGTGGTACGCGGCAGGAGCGTCGTCTCCGCGTCCCGCCTGGAGCTGATACGTGTGCCTGTCGACAGGGAGTGGGAAGACGATGCCGTGGGATGACCGATTCGAGGCACTGCTGCGCGCCGCGCTGCCCTATCTCTCCCCGGACGAGCCGCTGTCGCCCGATGCCGAGCTCGTCGACCTCGGTATCGACTCCATGGCCGCGGTCGAGCTGCTGAGTCATGTGGAACAGGCATATGAGGTGCGGTTCCCGGACGACAGCCTCCACCGCGAGACCTTCCGCACCGCCGGCAACCTGTGGTCGGTCCTGAGCCGACAGCTCTCCCAGGAGCCGACACTGTGACCGCCAAGGCATGGCAGGGGCCAGCCCTGCGCCATGTCGTCGACGTGCTGGACCACGCGGCGGCCGCCCACGGCGGCGAGCTCGCCGTCACCGACGACCACGGCGACTGGAACTACGTGCAACTCGCCGACCACAGCCGAAAGTTCGCACAGTGGCTGCACCATCGAGGCGTGTCCGCCGGGGACCGTGTGGTGGTGCACGCCACCGCGAGCCGCGAGTTCGTCGCCATGCTCTACGGCTGTCTGCGGGCGGGGGCGGTCTTCGTACCGCTCGGCCCCGCGACAACGGCGTACCAACTGGGCCAGGTCATCGCGGATGCCCGACCCCGCATGGTCATCACCGACCGGATCGACGAGACGGCGGCCACGGCGCGCAGCCTGCAAGAGGTCTGGGCGGAGGTCCGGCGACCGGGCGGCCCGACGCCGCTCCCCCGCGCCGAAGTCGCCCCGGCGGACACCGCGTTGCTGATCTACACCTCCGGCAGCACCGCCGCGCCCAAGGCAGTCGTCTCTCCACACGAGAGGGTGCTGTGGGCGACCCGGGCTGTCGCGGCGCGGCTGCGCTACCAGAGGGACGACATCGTCCTGTGTCGATTGCCCCTCGCCTTCGACTACGGCCTCTACCAGGTCTTCCTGTGCGCCCTGGCCGGGGCCCGTCTGGTGCTGCTCACCCAGGCGGCGGATCTGCGGCTGGCCGCCGTCGCGCGGGAGTACGGCGCCACCGTGGTGCCGCTGGTGCCCTCGCTCGCGACCATGCTCCTGCACAGCGCCCGGCGCGATCCCGGACCGAGCCGGATCCGCCTGTTCACCAACACCGGCGAAGAGCTTCCCCAGTCGGTGCGCGCCCAACTGCGCGAGCACTTCCCCCGCGCGGGCATCCAGCTGATGTACGGAACCACCGAGTGCAAGCGGATCTCCGTACTGGAGGTCGACGGCGACCTGCGCAGGCCCGACTCCGTAGGCCGCGCGCTCGACGGCACGCGCATCCACATCCTGACCGCGGACGGCGCCACCGCCGCACCCGGCGAGGCGGGCGAGATCGTGGTCAGCGGACCGCACGTGATGGCCGGGTACTGGCGGGCGCCCGAACTTACCGCCGCGCGCTTCAGGACCGATCCGCACACCGGCGAGGTGCGGCTGCACACCGGGGACTTCGGGCACCTCGACGACGACGGCTACCTCTACTTCCACGGTCGTGGCGACGACATGTTCAAGCGCCACGGCGTGCGCACCAGCGCCGCCGAGATCGAGTCCGCCGCCCGGGACATACCAGGGGTGGAGCATGCCGTGCTGCTCCCACCCACCGGCCGCCGGGACATGGTGCTCTGTGTGGTCACGACGCTGACGCCGGCCGAGGTGCTGCGCCACCTCGGCACGCTGCTGGACCCGGCGCGCGTGCCCGATCAGTGCCGGGTCTTCGACCGGTTTCCGCTCAGCTCCAACGGAAAGACCGACCGCGCACGGCTGTCCCGGCAGAGAGCCGCCGAGGCCCGCGCGCCAGGCACCGTCGACGGACGTGCGGCTCCTCAAACCTGAGCGTTTGCCAAGCCGGGCGGGGGCGCTGGGGAGCTCTCGGAACTGCCGCCCGCATGGGTCGCTTCTTGGCGACGGAGACGGCCAACACGTTCTTCGTCTGCTGCACGGTGCGTTCGGTGAGCGACACCCGTCCACTGGCGAACGACACCGCATGCGAGACGGCCGGTCCGGACGTGGCCGGCACCTCAGTGCTGGATCAGGCCGCCGACCGGGACGGCAGCGACATGGCCAGTTGCCGGAAGCGTCTGAGCCAGGGCCAGGCCGATGTCGACCAGCGACGACCGGCGCAGGCAACCGACATCGGGAATCGGAGTCCAGACCGCCGCAGCGATCTCGCCGTTCGGTTCCGGCCGCAGTTGACCGCCGGTGATACGAACCTGGTAGTAGACGCCGACGTTCTGATGCTCTGGTCCGCCGGGGACGGCACGTTCGGCCGCGGGAATCACCCTGGAGTCCACGCCCAACAGGCGTTCGACCACCGCGTCGCAGCCGGTCTCCTCGGCTACCTCCCGGATGACCGCGTCAAACGGATCCTCCGCGTGCTCGACCCTGCCGCCCGGAAGGGTCCAGTTGCTCTCCCCCTTCGGCGACACGTAACGGGCGAGCAGCACCCGCCCTCCCTCGATGCACACGGCGTACGCCGCCAGCCGGAAACTCATTCCCTTGCGCCTCCCACCGGGCGGTATCCCGACGTCCGAGATCCACGCAGCACCATCGGCGCAGCGCTGAACCAGATCAACTTCTTCTGCGCAGTCCTGTGGCAAGGACGGCGAGGGACGATCCCCGCGTCCAAGGCAGCCAAAGCCAAGAGCCTCGCCGTCGACCACTACGCGGACCTGTGCTCCGAGAAGACCTCCACCTGCTCGTGGTCGCGTCGTCACCGTCCCCGCCAAGAACCACGGCTGGGTCGACTTCGCCGCCGCCGGCAGGAAGGTCACCGGCGCCTGGACCTTCGACACCGACAACCAGCCGCCGCCACCGCTCCACCCTGAGCGACAGCGGCTCCCAGGCGCCGGACCCCTGCCACCGCTCCGCGAACACCTCGTTCAGCCGCGCCGCACCGGCCCGGAACCCCCACCACAACCCGTGGGCACGCGACGACATCCCCGCCTCATTCGATGTGGCGTCGGCTCAGGAGGGCAACGGTGAGGAAGCACAGTGCGCCGATGGCCAGGTCGATGCGGAGGTCCGTGACGTGGTCGCCGCCGGCCAGGATCGCTCCGAGGACGGCGACGCCGACGGCGAGTCCCATCTGGCGGAAGGTGTTGAGAACGCCGGAGGCGATGCCGGCGTACTGACTGTCTGCTTCTGCGAGGGCGGCGCCGTTGATGCTCGGTGCCAGGATTCCGCCGCCCAGGCCGGTGACACCGAAGCCGATCGCCAGGACGGGCCATGTCTTCTCGTCACCGGCCGCCAGGCAGAGCACGGTGCCGACCGTGGCGATGCTCGATCCGACGAGCATCAGCCAGCGCATCCCCCGGGCCTTCCAGAGTCGGTTGAGGTAGGAGGTGCCGATGGTCAGGAGCACGGCGACAAGAGCCGTTCCGTCAGGCCGGACGCGGCATAGCCCAGCTGCTCGCACCGGCCTCGCCACGCAACGACTCCGCAGGTGACGTGCCCTGACGCAGGTGCAGGCGGTCGAGCAGCCGCACTCGCCCCTGTTGTGCTCCGGCTTGAGATGATCTGGGCGAGGCCGGGCTCCACCGCCTTGAGCTCGGGCATTCGACGGACAACCAGGCATCGTGCCGCGTGGCGGTCAAGGCGGGATTCGCGCAGGAAGGCATCCGCCGCAACGCACTACTGCACGCAGACGGCCGGCACGACATGCATCTGCACGCTCGCGTCCGAAGTCGTGCCTCGATGATCCGACTCGAAGAACTCTTGCGAGCAGCCGAGCAGCCGAGCTGCCGATTCGATCACGCCATCACATAGGCTCCAGGGATTGCCAACGGGCGACATCACGCAGCGAAATCCAATGGGGTCCCGTTCATCCGGCGTCGGCGACCGCTGCGGTAACGAATCCGGCCTGTCGGGTGATTTCGCGCTCGGCAACGGTGAGCGGGAAGGAGGTGAATCCATGCACCGCCTCTGCGACCACTTCGAGTTCCGATGCCACCCTCGCGGCCGGGGACGGGTTCAACCTGGTACGACTCCTGCCGTCCACCCACCGGTTGGTTCCGGTGGGTGTGGTTCCAGAACGGCCGTCTGCGCTGTCGCTACCGCTGCTCCCACTGCTGCTTGGTGATCTCATACCGAACGCCTCCGTGCTCGGAGCCCTCGGCCATCTCCATGCCGGAGGGAGTAGGAAGGGTGCCCGCGAGCGTCATGTCGAGCTTCTCCATGATGTGGCGCGAGCCGTGGTTCACGGACATCGTCTCGGCCCAGACCATACGCACGCCGAGCTCCGTGAACGCCTTTCCCAGCAAGGCCCGCGAGCCCTCGGTGGCGTATCCCTTGCCCCAAGCCGCCTGCCGCAGCCGGTAGCCGAGTTCGACCTCGTCCAGCGGGCCCTCCGGCTCGGGACGCAGGATGAACCAGCCGATGAACGCGCCGCCGTCCTTCTCGTGCGCGGCGAACAGCCCGAGGTTGCCGCCCCACTTCTCGTAGCCGGCGAGGATGTTCGGCAGGTGGCGCTCGCGGACGAGCTCCGGTGCGGTCGGATTGCCGCCGGTCAGATATCGCATCACCGCCGGGTCGCTGTCCAGCTCGATCAACAGGTCCGCGTCATCGGCAGTGAAGCGGCGCAAGGCCAGGCGCTCGGTCTCCAGATAGGTGTCCACGAGTCGATCGTGCCTGAGGCAAGTCGGCCAGCCCAACGATTTTCCCCGGCAACTCAGGGGCGTTGCCATGACGCCGCGGGATATCGGCGGTCAAGCGATTCCCCACGATCTGCATGGTCAGCGTCAGGTGATTTCCCTGCCCCGACGAACACGCACTGGAGGTGTCGACCACCTTCCGAGCCCAGCGCCTGAGGATCAGCCTGTGCGCGCAGTACAAGCTGGTGTCCGCCCCGACGCCGTCCCGCTCGTACAACCCGGAGCACCGGCGTAGCCGACCGCGGCCACGACCTCGGCCACGACAAGTACCGCTGTCTGCTGCGGAGGTGTACCGCACGGCTCCGCCCCGGAACCGTGCGGTGCGTCGTCATCACCCCGTCAGCCGCGCGGCTCCGTCGCCGGTGACAGCGGTGGTTCCTGGTGGGAGCCGTAGCGCTCCATGCGCTGCCAACGCAGGCGGCTGCCGGACAGGGCCGTGGCCACCGACTGGACCACCACGAGGTACATCAACTGGCGGTAGACCAGCTGCTGGAACGGCAGACTCCACAGCGGTCCGAGCCGTTCGCCGTCGAGACGGAACGCATAGGCCCCGGTGACGACCTGGATGAGCAGGAACGAGCACCACAGCAGCAGTACGTGGACGGGGTCGAGGAAGATGAGCCCGTACACGCTCAACACGTCGACCAAGGGGGCGAACAAGGGCAGCAGCACCTGGAAAAGCAGCAGGAAGAGCAGCCCACGACGGCCGAACGTGCCAGCCGCGCCGCTCTGGCGGACGGCGCCGCGGTGCTTCCACATCGCTTGCAGGGTCCCGTAGCACCAGCGGTAACGCTGCCGCCACAGGGCGCCGAGGGAAGCGGGAGCCTCGGTCCAGGCGATGGCCTTCTCCTCGTAGACCACCCGCCAGCCGTCGCGCCAGATCGCCATGGTGAGGTCGGTGTCCTCGGCGAGTGTCGCCTCGGAGACACCGCCGACGCTCATTAGCGCGGACCGCCGCCAGGCACCGATCGCGCCCGGCACCGTGGGCATGCACCGGGCCAGGTCGAAGAGCCGCCGGTCCAGGTTGAAGCCGACGACGTACTCGATGTGCTGCCAACGGCCCAGCAGGCCGCCCCGGTTGACGACCTTGGCGTTGCCGGAGACCGCTCCGATGCCTGGGTCGGAGAACGGCTGCACCAGGTGGCGTATGGCGTCCGGCTCGAAGACCGTGTCGCCGTCCATCATCACCACGATGTCGTGCGAGGCGGCGGCGATCCCCGTGTTGAGCGCGGCGGGCTTGCCCGCGTTCGGCTGGCGGATCACCCGCACACCGGGCAGTCCGAGTGCCTCGACGATGTCGGCGGTGCCGTCGCTGGAGCCGTCGTCCACGACGATGATCTCGACCGGGTGGTCGGATGCGACCAGGGACCGGACGGTCGCCTCGATTCCGGCCGACTCGTTGTAGGCCGGCACGATCACCGACACCGGTCCGGTGACCGGGGCTCCCCACTCCTTCCTGGCGTCCCGCCGGTGCCTGGCTGCGGCGATCATGGAGATCACCGCGCGCAGGATGCCCAGCAGTCCGGCGATGAGCAGCAGTATGTCGAGTCCGTTGAGGCCCCAGAGCGCCCCCTTGAGCAGCCACAACAGCCCGATGCCGAGCAGGTGTTGGCCGGTGGAGGCCGGGCGGTTGGCGTCGGCGAGGTGGAATGCCTGGCTGACCGTCTGGAAGCGGTAGCCGCGCGCCTGGAGGCGCGGGATCAGGGTGTCGAGGGCGGCCACTGTCTGTGCGCGGTCACCGCCGGCGTCGTGGAAGAGGACCACCTGGCCGGTGGACCTGGGAGGGGTGGCGTTGCGGACGATCCTCCGCACGCCCGGCTTCTGCCAGTCCTCGCTGTCCTGGGTGACGAGCACGGTCAGGTATCCCTGCCTGCCGAGCTGTTGCATCGTGGCCCAGTCGGCGTTGCCCACCGCATTGGCGCCGGACGAGTACGGCGGGCGGAAGAGGTTGCTGGTGACACCCGCGGCGCCGGCCACCGCGAGCTGGTCCTCACGCATCTCCATCATGCGCTGCCAGCCGGGCAGACTGGGCAGATAGGGGTGGGTGAAGCTGTGCAGGCCGAGTTCGTCGTGATCCTTCGCCATCCGCGCGACCAGATCGGGGTTTGTGGCCACGCCGGTGCCCACGAGGAAGAAGGTCGCGGGCACGTGGTGCCGTTCCAGCATGGCCAGGACCTTGGGAGTCCAGGTCGGGTCCGGGCCGTCGTCGAAGGTGAGCACCACGGTGTGCGCAGGTGGGGTGAGCGAGACCGGTTTGGATCCGCTTGTCGAGATCACCGGGCCGCCGTTCTGGACCGAGAGCGGCACCTGGTCGACGGGTCCCTGTGGAGGGTTTCCGCCGTCGTCCTGGAAGCCGAACATGTGCTGTGTGTAGCCCTCGATGAGCAGCGCGAGGGTGAGGGTCAGCACCATGGTCACCAGCAGCACCCAGTGGGTACGCACCGGCGTTTCGCGGGCGGTACGGCCACGCTGTGGAAATTTACTCACATTGGTGATTTCTGAATGAGGGGTGAGGGATGAGGGATGAGTTCTGGAACTGATCGGCTTGCCTGGGAAGTGCCGAGGACGGGCTGCGCGGCACTGCGGGGAGGCGGTGGGGCACTGCGCGGGCACAACTCAGGGGCCCGGCGGTTCCCGGGCGGATCGTCAGGCGGGTCAGAGCACGCCGTGGGTGGGCGGTGCGGAGGGCCTCGCGGTCGGAGTCTGCTTCGGGTGCGGGGACGGCTTGGGGCTCGTGGACGGCTTGGGGCTTTCGGACCGCTTCGGGCTCGGAGAGGGTTTCGCGGTCGGGGACGGTTTGGCCTTCGAAGGCGACTTCGCCTTGGCAGAGACACGGGCGGCGTTCTTCGACACCGTCGTCTCCCGGTCTGGGCCCCGATGCCGTTGGGCGGTGGCTGCGGCAGTCCGGGATGCCCGGGGCCGGGGCTTCTGGTGCGCGGCTGCGGCGCCCGCGCCGTGCTTCGGCCGCATGGGATGCGGCAGCAGCGCCGGCAGGGTCGGGCCGCCCAGGAGGGTGCTGATGAGCAGGGCGACGTAGGCCACTGCCGGAGTCACCAACGCGGCCACCAGGAGGCGCAGCCGTCTGCGGCGGCCGCCCGACGCGTCGACGAAGATGGGTTTGGGAGTGGGGCGCCGTATCGGCCCGCCGCTCAGACGCAGCGTGTCACTGGTGGGTTCGGCTGGAGGAACAGCCTCGGTAGACCTCTGAGAGGGAATAGCGGGAGAGATGGACGCGTCAGGCATCACTTCGTCCCCAGCGGGCGGCGCCTGGCGCTCCGGATTAATCTGCACAACATCCGGACACTAGTGGCTGAGAATGCACGCTCGGTACAGGAGTCCTTAAGCCCGCGGAAAGAGCCAGCAAAACTGCTGATCGGACGCCGCAGCGGGCGTGCGAAGTGTGTCAATCCTGTGGCCTACCGATGGTCTTTTTGAAGTCGGCACGCACAGTCAGCGGAGCCTTCAGATCCCACTCGCCGTGGTCCGCGAGCTCCTGCAGGGCCTGCGACCGGTCGACCGCCTGCGGCCAGTCGTTCTTGCGGTCGGGGGTGCAGGGGTGCTTCATGTGCTTCTGTCGGACGGTGTTGAACCGGGCCAGCCACGTCGCCTCGTTCACACCGGAGGCCGGATTGCCCCCGAGCGCCTTGTCGGTCTCATGGGCGATCTTCACCATGCCGTCGCAGTCGTCGGAGCCCTGGCCCATCATCAGAGCGGCGTCGAAGAGGTTTTCCAGACCCAGTTCGCTCTTCACCCCCTCCTGCGCGCCCAGCTTCACGGCCGGGGTGAGATAGGTGTTATGTCCCACCTGGATCTGCACCCTCCGGAAGGCCGGGTCCAGGGCGGCCTTCTTCCAGTCGCGCACGAACGCCTCGCCCAGCGCGCCGGTGTCCTCGCTTCCCGAGTCGGCCAGTCGCTGAAGGACGGCGGTGTACTTCGCGAGCACGTTGTGAGGTGCGGCGGCGTTGTACGACTTGACCAACCCCAACATGTCGCCGCTCTGGCTGCAGAACCCGACCCACCCCGCCGTGTAGCCACAGCCGTCGTGCAGATCGGTGATGTAGCCGTACTGCGGAACGGTGGCACCGTTCTCGAACACCGCGGTGATGTCGTCCATCATCACGGTCGCCGCCGGCCCCGCCGGAGCGCCGGCCGCACCGCTGGCCCTGTCGGCCGTACCGCTGGCCTTGTCGGCCGTACCGGACGTGCAGCCCCCCATGGTGAGCACCGCACCGAGGACGACGAGCACGGTACGACGTATCTTGGTCAACTCCACGAACCGCTCCGACCTGTTCCTTGCTGATGTTCCTTGCTGACTGCACCAGCTCACTGAAGAGCTCGTGCTCGCGGAGAAACCGCAAGCAGCAGACTGGATCAATTACCGCATCCACTACCGCTTGCTTCTTCTTGCCCGCGGCCCTGGCGAGGACCTTAGCGTGCTCGGATCTGACTGGTCGGGGTGGTGGGCACGGGCGCCGCCGTTCGGACTTTCCGCACGTAAGGGCTTTATCCGCCCTCTTCGGGTGATTCCCTGTCCACTGGTAGTCGGTAGTCGGCATGGCACCTCGTGCACTCGGGGCGACCAGGACCGCGCCTTCCGCGATCTTCTACGCGCCGGCCTTGACGCCCCAGACATCCCACGTGACAGAGCGCCGAACGCTCGGACATCGAAGTGTTCTGGAGCGGGCTGCCCCAGCCACGCAGTCGGACCGGCGTACGAGACCGGATGACCGGCGGGTACGGAGCCACACCCGAGCAGGGCGGGATGGCCCCGCCTACCGGACGGCGCCACCTCAAGTGGCGTCGGCGCGGCCGCTGTTGCCGGGGCCGAACCGACTGAATCAACTGTTTGCCGCTGGGGACTTCACAGACTCCGTGGCCAGGTTGATCGCGTTGCCCGGTCGGACGTACGGCGGCGAGCCGTTCGAGGTGATGGCTTCTCAGGTACGCCGAGACAAGAAGGCGACGAGGGCGATGTAGGTGATGGCGGCGGTGGCCACGAACCAGAAGTACGGGTCACCGCTTCTTCCGGATGCCAGTTCACCGATGAAGGCGCTGAGATTTCCCACGGTGAGCACGATGCCCGTGCCGGCCCAGGCCCACCCTCCGATCCGGGCGAAGCGCTCGTCGGGCGCCTTCTCGGTGAGGCCCTGATAGGTCTCGCTCCGGCGTCCCAGCAGCAGTAGGACAAGACTGCAGACCGCCAGGATCCCGAACGTCACCAGGCCGAGGGCGAGGTGGCCGCCGACAGTCGCGGCCACGAGGCAGGCGGCTCCGACGGCGAGGAAGAAGGCTGGGACGGACCGCCTGGCTGCGTTACCGGTCATCTGCTGGGCTCTCTTCGGCATGAAACATCTCCTCAACGCTGACCTTGAAGAACTTGGCCATGGACAAGGCGAGCGGCAGGGAAGGTGTGTACCGCTCGGTCTCGATGGCGTTGATCGTTTGCCGTGAGACCCCGAGGGCCGTGCCCAACTGTCCCTGGGACAGCCCCCGTGACGTCCGCAGTTCTCTGACGCTGTTCCGCACATGTAAAGCCTACTTGTCACCCGTCAGCGGTTGTCAAGCTCGCTTTACAGGAGGGCGGAGCTCGCATGCCCCTCGGGCCCTGCGCTCACCGCCCTGCCGGTCGTCCCCGTCACCACTCACCGGCGTTTCGCGGCGCTGTGATCGACAGGCGCTGTCCGAACTCTGGTTCTGGCTCAGCTTCTGCCGAAGTTGAGCCAGAACCAGATCTGGACTTCCAAGCCCTCCCGGCCACTCGGCGCGCAGGCCAAGCTGACACGGGCAACGACCGGCCTCACGTCGCTGTGTACGGCCGTTCCCGTGGTCGGTGGAGGCACTGGAGGTGGGACCGTACAGGGGAGACCGGCGGCGTGCCTGCCAGGGCCGCCGGCCGGACTCACCCAGGAGGCCGTCGAGTACTGCGGATGCTGACGCTGGAGCGTCTGATCGGCCGACAGCAGACCGACGCGCCGCATTCGAGGAGATCCTCGCCGCCCAACTCGCCCACATCGAGACCCGGATCCCCTGACACGCCGGCCAATGCTGCCGTCAGCCGGCCTGCCCCATCAGCTGATTGAGCGGCCCCGCGCCGCGTTCCGAAACGATCAGTCAGGCATGGCGGACCATCCACGGGCGCGATCGTGCCAAATTCCGACGTCAACGACCCGCCTCTGATGAGGAGTTGAGCGTCAACCCGATGCCCGCACCCCCCATGACCTCGGGTTCGTGATTCTTCATGGTCGGCTGAAAAACCTCCAGCGGGGTCAAACTCACGTTTGAGGGCACCTTGATCACTTAATCTTGCTGCAATGTTGCCGAAATACTAGGGAATTGGCTGATCAGGGCCCCAACGGAGACGACGCACGGTGAAATTGGAGATGTTAGCTCCGCTTAGCTGCGGGCAGACACGACGCTGGCCGGTGCCCGTATCGATCGCTTAGCATCTCAATGTCCGCCGCCCTGCCAGTAACCACGGCAGGATTAGCGGACCCGCAACTTCATACCGCAGACGACATAAGGTTTCCGGAATTCACGGCGACAAGAAGCGGCCGCCCCCTCTCGACCACCTCCGTCATTCACCGACAGGGAGAAGTATGTCCATGGTAGGCACCAAGGTGCCGCAAGTGCCGGAACAGTCGGCCCGGTTCGCCGAGATCCTCAAGCGGCTCATCGAGAAGTCGGTGGACGGTTACTACAACCCGTATCGCGAGTTCGACTGGCCCGACTCACTGCCCGAGCAGATGTCGTGGATGAGCGACGACCTGATGTCCACCTACGGCACCGAGGTCGCCGAGGAGTTGACGACCGAGGAGCGCCAGCGGCTGTCCCGTTGGGAGAGCATCAATTTCTACAGCCTCAACGTCGAGGGAATCCGCGAGCTCCTCATCGAGGTCGTCAAACGCATCCACACGACGGGCTTCGAACTGCCCTCGGACTTCTTCCACCACTTCGTCGGCGAAGAGAACGAACACATGTGGTTCTTCGCCGAGTTCTGCCTCCGGTACGGAAACAAGATCTACACCGGGCCGAAACTCAACTCCATTCCGCACGACGACGCCCAGGTGGAGAACTTCCTGGTGTTCTCCAGGATCCTGCTCTTCGAGGAGATAGTCGACTTCTACAACATGCGGATGGCCGCCGACGACTCCCTGCACGAGACCATCCGCAAGGTCAACCGGGTGCACCACGAGGACGAGTCCCGGCACATCGCGTTCGGCCGCGAGCTGGTCTCGATGCTCTACTCGGAGCTGGCGAAGACCATGACCGACCAGCAGCGCCAGGAGATCGAGCAGTACCTGAAGCGATACATCGTCTTCAGCCTCCGCTCCTTCTACAACCCGCAGGTCTACCGCGACGCGCGGATCGAAAAGCCACTGGAGTTCCGCGAGCGGCTGGTCTCCGACCCGGGCCGCCGCGACCTGGAACGCAAGGTGGTGCGCAAGCCGATGTCCTTCATGGTCAAGTCGGGGATCTTCGCCGACGACCTGCTGCCGGCCATCTGAACCGGGCGAAGGAGGTCTGCATGGAAACGAACGGTCTCGCCTTCCTGCGCAGCGGCGAAGCCACACTCCTACGCCGTCTGGACGACATGTTCGAGCGGTGGGGCACCGAGGACGGCGCCGCACCGGTCATCGGAGCACCGCTGCTGCCGGTGGCCGAGCTCGCGAAACTCGACTACTACCAGAACTTCCCGCAGCAGGCGCTGGTGGTCAGCGCACTGGACCTGGAGCGCCGCCCGCAGGGCCAGGACGCCTCTGCCATCGAGGCGTTCCCCTCGGAGCAGCTGCAGAGCGCGGAGATCGCCCTGCCGTCGGCCACCTGCTATGCGGTCTACCTTGGGCTGGAGGGCACCAGCCTGCCGGGCAACACCCTGATCACCCTGGTCGGCCGCTGCTTCCGCCGGGAGGAGCGGTACACCGGGCTGCGCAGGCTGCTCGGCTTCCACATGCGGGAGATCGTGGCCCTGGGCGAGCAGGAGTTCGTCGAGGAACACATCGACCGTTTCTCGTCGCGCATCCTGCGGTTCGCCAAGGTGCTGGACCTGCCGTTGCGCAAGGAGGCGGCGACCGACCCGTTCTTCGACGGCGAGGGCCCGCGGGCACTGCTGCAACGCATCGCGCCGGTCAAGTACGAGTTCCTGGCCGGGGAACTCGCCATCGCGTCGGTGAACAAGCACCGCAACTTCTTCGGCGAGCGCTGCACCATCCAACTCGCCGACAGCGGGCGGCCGGTGTTCACCAGTTGCGCCGCGTTCGGCCTGGAGCGGTGGCTCGCCGTGCTGCACGACCGCTACGGCGACTGGGAGGCGGCCAACGAAGCCGTCGCGAAGGCAGACCAGGCACTGACATCAGCCGCAACCACCGAAGGAACCTCACATGCACTCTGAACGGGAACAGCTCAAGCAGTGGATCCTGGCCCGCCACCCGGAGACACCCGACATAGACCCGGACCTCGACATCCTGGAGAACCGGCTCATCGACTCCCTCGCCTTCATCGAGTTCATGCTTCTGGTCTCCCGGCTCAGCGGCGAGGAGATCGACATGGAGACCCTGGACATCGACGACTTCCGCACTCTGCGGCGGATCGAGGAGCGGTACTTCCGGGCAGGCGTGGCGTGACCGCACCTGCCGTCGAGACCGTCCCCGAGCGGTTGCTGCGGGCCGAGCGCGAGACCCTGCTGCCCAAGCTGCGCGACCTGCCGTCGGACATGCTCCAGCGGGGCACCGCGTGCCCGGCGTGGACGGTGCGCGACGTGGTGGCGCACTGCGCGGCGGCCCTGGTGGGGCTCACCGCCGGCGCGGCGTACCGGGCGAGCCACGACCAGAACCGGCGGGATGTCGAGGAGCGCCGGGACTGGCCGTTCGCCGACGTGCTGGAGGAGTTCGAGCGCGGTCTGACGGTGGCCGGCCCCGCGATCCGCGCGGCCGGTGGCACCAAGGACCTGGCGGCCCTGGGCACGTGGATCCACGGTGGCGACGTGCGGGAAGCACTGGGGATGTCCGACGCGTACCGCAGCGCGGGGGCGTCGGAGGCCCTGGAGTCGCTCGCCGGATGCGCCCGGGTGGTCGCCACCCCTCGGGTGCACGTCACGCTCGACGACCGGGAACTGGTCCTCGGTTCACCGGTCGAGGACCGGGAACCGGCGCGGCTCCACACCGATGTCCCCACCCTTTTCCGGCTCTACACCGGGCGGCCGGCCGCCCCGGATCGCTACCGGCTGGCCGGAGCCCGGCCGGAGGAACTCATCAGCGCGGAATGGTAGGTCGGTTCGGCAATGCTCTACCTTGACGATTTTCACGTGGGGGACGTGTTCGACCTGGGCAAGGTCGTGGTCACCGAGAAGGAGATCCTCGACTTCGGCCGCGCCTATGACCCGCAGGTCTTCCACACCGACCCGGAGCAGGCTCGGGACTCCGCCTTCGGCGGCCTGGTGGCCAGCGGCTGGCTGACGGCCTCGCTGTTCATGCGACGGTACGTCGAGGAGATCCTGAACCGGTCCGCCGGGGAGGGCTCTCCAGGGGTGGACGAGATGCGCTTCCACCATCCGGTACGGCCCGGCGACGTGTTGCAGGCCCGCTTGACGGTGCTGGGCATCTCCCCGGTGCTCGGTCGCCGCGGTTCCGGCATCGTCCGCCCCCGTTGCGAACTGCTGGACCCGCAGGGATCCGCGGCCTTCAGCATGGTCCTGCACAGCATCTTCCGACGCCGTGATGTCTGAGAACACCGGCACACCACCTCGACAGACGGAGAGCAGTGACGCATGGAATCGGTGAACCAGACCATGGAACCAGTTTCCAAGACCGCGCAGTGGACCGCCGCCGCGCGGGCGATGGAGTCCGAACGCCCGGACCGCATCTTCCACGACCCCTACGCGCGGCTGGTCGCCGGTGAGACCGGCTTCGCACTGCTCGAACGCTACGCCGGCTCCGCAGTCGTCCCGTTCGTGCTGGTGCGCAGCCGGTACATGGACGACGCCATCGTGCGCACCGTCCGCGAGCGCGGCATCCGCCAGGTGGTGCTGGTGGCCGCCGGGATGGACATGCGGGCCGTCCGGCTGACCTGGCCCGAGGGCGTCACGCTCTACGAACTGGACCGGCCGGCGCTGCTGGAGACCAAGGCGGCGCTGCTGGCCGAGAACCCGCCGCAGACTTCGCAGGGAGCCGTCAGCCGCTGCCAGGCGGTACCGGTCGACCTGGCCGCCGAATGGCAGGACGAGCTGCGCGCCGCGGGATTCGACGCCGGGCAGCCGACCCTGTGGGTGGCCGAGGGGCTGTTCTTCTTCCTGCCCGAGGACGTGGTACGCGGCCTGTTGGGTTCGCTGCGTGAGCTGTCCGCGCCGGAGTCCGTCCTGATCGGCGACATGACCAGCCGGGCCACCCTCAAGAACCCGCTCGCCAAGCGCTTCATGCAGGTACTGATGGAGGACGGCAACCCCTGGCTGTTCGGCACCGACGAGCCGGAGGAGTTCCTGGAGTCCTGCGGCTGGGCGACCAAGGAACTCCTCCAGCCCGGTGAGGAGGGCGCGGCCTTCGACCGCTGGCCGTATCCGGTGCCGGCGCGCTCGGTGCCCAACGTGCCGCGGTCCTTCGTGTTCACCGCCGGGGTGAAGCCCGCATGACGTACGCCGGACCCGCGCAGCCCCCGGTCGGCCGGGTGGACCGGGTGCTGGCGATCGCGGCGCACCCGGACGACACGGACTTCAAGGCGGGCGGCACCGTCGCACACTGGACCGCGGCCGGCACCGAGGTGTCCTATCTGGTGCTGACCGACGGAGCGGCCGGGGGTGAGGACCCGGCCGTGCCCCGCGCCGAACTGGCCGCCGTCCGGGAGGCGGAACAGCGTGCCGCCGCGGACGCCCTCGGTGTCAAGGAGGTCGTCTTCCTGGGCCTGCCCGACGGGGAGTTGACGGTCGGCCTGGAACTGCGGCGGGAGATCACCCGGGTGATCCGACGGGTCCGCCCGCAACGGGCGCTGATCCAGAGTCCGGAGATCAACTGGGACTTCCTGCCGGACATCCATCCCGACCACCGTGCCGCGGGCGAGGCAGCGCTGGCGGCGCTCTACCCGGACGCCCGCAACCCGCGCGCCTACCCGGAGCTGCTGTCCGAGGGACTGCGGCCGTGCGTCGTCCCGGAGATCTGGGTGATGACCTCGCCGCGCCCCGACACCTGGGTCGACGTCACCGACGTGTTCGACCGCAAGCTGGCCGCACTGCGCGCCCACACGTCGCAGACCGCCCACCGTGCGGACCTGGCGGACGGCATACGTTCCCGGTTGCGTGGGCAGGCCACGGCGGGTGGTCTGGCGGACGGCCGGCTGGCCGAGGCGTTCCAGGTGATACGTACCGAACAGGCTGCCCAGCCTGCCGACAGCACCCGTTGAGGAGGGTTCCTTGCCGATTTCGAAGCTTCTGGGCGGCATCCTGGTGATGGTGATCTGGGGGGTCAACTTCGCCGTCATCGACATCGGGTTACGGTCGTTCGACCCCTATCTGCTGGCCTCACTGCGGTTCCTGCTCGCGGCCGTGCCCGCGGTGTTCTTCTTCAAACGCCCCCAAGTGCCGTGGCGTTACATCGCGTTGTACGGGCTCTTCTTCGGCATAGGACAGTTCGGGCTGCTCTTCGCCGGGATGCACTTCGGGTTCTCCGCCGGGCTCGCCTCGGTGGTGATGCAGCTCCAGGCGTTCTGGACCATCGGGCTGGCGGCGGCCGTGCTGCGCGAGCGGGTCGTTCCGCGTCAGCTCACCGGCGTGGTGGTGGCGGCCATCGGTATCGCGTTGATCATAGGGATCACCGACGGGTCGGTCACCGCCGTCGGCGCAGTGCTGGTGATCGGCGCGTCGTTGTCGTGGGCCATGGCCAACATCGTCATCAAGAAGGCACACCCGAGCGACGCGCTGTCCTTCACGGTGTGGGCGAGCCTCATCCCGCCGATCCCGATGTTCCTGCTCTCGCTGGGCGTCAACGGCTGGGGTTCGATCACCCACTCCTTCGACCACATGGGCTGGGCGGGCATCGGATCGCTCGCCTACATGGTGTACCCGACGATCCTCTTCGGCTTCACTCTGTGGGGTCATCTGCTGCGCAACTACAAGACCTCCCACGTGGCCCCGTTGTCGCTGCTCGTGCCGGTCTTCGGGATGGCCTCCTCGATACTGATCCTCGGCGAGCCGCTGGGCACGCTGAAGGCCGTCGCGATCGCGCTGGTCATCCTTGGACTGGTCATCAACCAGTTCGACCTGGTCGGCCGGTTGAAGGCACGTTGGCAGGCCGCCCCGGCCGTGCCCGCGGAAGGCGAAGTCACCGGCGGCGACTCGGCCGCCAGCACCACGAGAGCGAGTTGACCCAGATGCACAGCCGCCTGCTGACCGATGACGCCCCCCGGACGTTCGCCGTCGTCTTCGACCAGGACGAGGACGTGCTCCCCGTACTGGAGGAGTTCGCCACCGCCCACTCGGTGGCCGGGGCCTCGTTCACCGGGATCGGTGCCTTCCGCGACGCCGCGCTCTCGCTCTTCGACCCGGAGAGCAGGACGCACGTCCCGATCCCGGTCACCGAGCACACCGAGGTGCTCAGCCTGACCGGCAACATCGCGCTCAAGGACGGGCAGCCCTCCGTCCACATGCACGCGGTGCTCGGCCGCCGGGACGGCTCGACCGTCGGCGGCCATGTGCAACGGGCCACGGTGCGGCCGACGTTGGAGGTCGTGGTCACCGAGTTCCCGAGCCCGTTGACCAGGCGCCTGGACGAGGCGCGCGGGCTGCCCGTCATCGATCTGGACGCGGATCGCTAGACCATGGCGGCGGGAGGGGAACACGCGATGCGGCTGGCCGTGATCGGCGGCGGGGCGGCGGCGGTCAGTCTGCTGGACAGCATGCTGCGCCTCTTCGAGGGCGAGGAGAGGCGCTGTGACATCACCGTGTACGAGGGGTCGGCCAATCTGGCCACCGGCCGCGCCTACCGCCCGGACCTGGACTGCGCCCTGGTCAACCGGGAGGCCGGCTACATGTCGGTACGGTGCGCGGATCGGGGCCACTTCCTGCGCTGGCTGCACCGTGAACCGCGGTACCAGGACACCTCGTACGCGTCACTGCCGGTGGACTCCTACGTTCCACGCCGGATCTACGGCGAGTACCTGACGGCCCACCTGAAGACCTGCCGCGCCGATGCCGAGCGGCGTGGCTGGACGGTGCGGGTCGTACCGGAGTTCGCCGTCGAGGCGAAGGCGACCGCCGACGATGTGATGGTCCGCAGCGCACGCGGCGTCAGCCACTTCGACCGCGTGGTGCTGTGTCTGGGAACCGGCGAGCCCGCCGACCCCTACCTGCTGACCGGCGCCCCCGGCTTCCACCCGGACCCCTACCCGCTGCGCTCGGTACTGCCCGCGATAGCCGCCGACGCCCACGTCCTGGTGCTGGGCACCGGCCTGTCAGGAGTGGACGTCGCCCTCGCCCTGCTGCGTTCCGGACACCACGGGCCGATCACCATGACCTCTCGACACGGCCTGCTGCCCGGGGTGCGGGCCACCCAACGCACTTATGAACTCAGCCACTTGACGCCGGATGCGGTGCGGCGCCGGGTGGCGCGCGACGGTGCGCTGCGGGTGCAGGACACCTTGCGGCTGCTGCGCGACGAGCTGACAGCAGCCGGCGTGGACCTCCGCGCGCTCACCGCGGACCGGCCGGCGGCGGAGCGGCTGCGCGAGGACCTCTCCCGGCTCGACCACAACGCCTGCCAGGCAGCAGTGGGGGCGATGATGCACCAGGCGCGGGAACCCGTCTGGTGCGCCATGTCGGACGTCGGCCGGCGGCTGTTCCTGAGCCGGTTCCATGCGCTGAGCAAACCGCTGTACAACCCGATGCCGCCGCCCACCGCCAAGGCGCTGCTGGACGCCATGGACAGCGGCCAGTTGGCCGTACGGCCCCGAACGGCCGGCGTCACCGCCCGCGCGGGCGGCGGGTTCACCCTGGAGGACGGCGGCGGACGGCTGACGGGGGTGGACACGGTGGTCGACGCCACCCGTTCCGGGCTCGCCGTCACCGGTAGCCGGGCGGAGCCCTTCGTCGACTCCCTCACCGGGTCCGGTCTGGCCGTCCGCAACCCGCTGGGCGGCCTGCGCATCGACGTCGCCGGCAACGCACTGCGTGCCGTCGTTCCCGAAGACGTCCCGCGCTTCTTCGCACTGGGCGACATAGCCTCCGGCGACCTCTTCTACGCGGGCAGCATGTACATGATCAACGTGCGGGCCGAGATGATCGCCCGCGCCCTCGCCCATGCCCCTGCCCCTGCCCCTGCCCCTGCCCCTGCCCCTCCCCCGAACGGCAGGAGTTGAGGGAGCGGACGCCCTGCCTCTCCGCCGATTCACCGCCCCGGCGCCTCCGCTGTCCCCGTCGGCGAATCCAGCCGCAGGAGCCGCCCGGCCGACACCACCGGCCACACGTTTCCATATGCTGCCTGGCGACACCTACCCGTAGCCCGTCACCACTGCCCAAGCACGCAACTGGAAGTTCCACCGCCATGAACATCAGCAAGCTGAACGAGTTCTCCCATGCCTGGGAAGAGGTCCGCGAAAACTACGACACCCTCTCCAACGACGAGTACGACGCAGGGGTCCTTGAATGCTCCACACGCCTTGCCGCGGACCCGAGTGGCGAGTTGGCGTATGCCTGGACAATCGGCCTGGTGCTGATGGCCCCCTACCTGGCCTATGCGATCGACGACACCGGCAAGCCGGAGGCCCTGGCCGCACTGCGGGCCACCGACGGCGCGCTGCGCGACCGTACCTGCCCGCACGATGAACACCCCTACGCGGAGCACGAGGAGGAATTCGACCTCGACCTCGCCGAGCAGCTCCGCGGCTTGGCGGACCCGACGGCGGACTGGGACGAGGACCACTCCCGAGAGACCTGGCGCTGTCCGCGGAACGTCGCCGGCTTCGCCCGCATCGCCACCGACATCATCGAACCCGGCTCCGCCCAGGACGTTCCGCCCCGCCTGCCGGTCGACACCGAAAACACCATCAAAACGCTCTCCGCGGTGCTCCACGGCTATCCGGATCCGGGAACCGACCTCGCATGGGCACTCACTTCCCCCGCCCTCGATCTGCGGGGCGCCACCACAGAGGATCGCCCAGGGCACCTGCTGACCGTCCGAGCCGTCGGTTTCTACGCCGGATCCGACATGTGGGAGGACATCTCCGTACTCGACGAACTGATCGACGCTCTGGAGCAGGCCCTGCCCCACTACGCGGACGCGACGTGCGACCACGTCCAGCACCCTGAACTGCCCCAACCGGCCCCGGGCCTCGCCGAACTCGGCATCAAGCTCGCCACGGCCGGGGGCCGCGCCCGATACGAGCGCAACCGCTACGAGGACGGGGCTCCGCTGGAGGCCCTCCTGTGCCCAGCCGTCCTCGCCGACCTCGCCACCGACTCGCTGGACCGCCTCCGCGCACGACGCGCGTGGCTCGACTCCCACCGCACCCCGTCCACCGCCCAGGTCGACAGCTAGGGCGCGTGTCGAGTCGTGATCCATTGCCGACCCGCGGTCGGCACGAACGCGAGCGGTCGGCACTTGCGGTCGGCGGCCAGATCGCCGTCCATGTCTCAAAGGCCGCCTCGCAAATGACCCCGTGCTGCCACGGCCTCTAATCGGCATGTTTGGATGTGTTGGTGATTGTTAACGCACAGGAAACATCCGAGTCGCGAATATACATTGACCGCATTCTGGAGCATTGGAACAAGGACGAGGACGCCGAGGCGCTCGTCCAGGGGGCGCAACGACTGACCAGGGGGGAAGCTCGGCGGCAGCTGTTCAGGCTGGGGCATGCGCTGCGCGGGCAGGGGCTCGCGCCCGGCGACGGTGTGGGGCTGTTTTTGGCCAACCGCGTGGACTCCGTCCTCGTGCAGCTCGCCGTCCATCTCATCGGCTGTCGCGTCGTGTTCCTGCCGCCCGAGCCAGGGCCCGGCGAGCTCGCCGCGCTGGTCGAGCAGTCCCGGGCGCGCGCCGTGGTCACCGACCCGACCTTCGCACAACGGGCCGCCGACGCGGCCGGCCGCAGCATCCACGCCCCCGTGCTGCTCAGCCTCGGGCCCTGTGAGCAGCAGTGCGCGGACCTGCTGGCCCTGGCCGCCGAGTGCCCGGCCGTGCGCCCGGAGGGCGTGCCCGCCCCGGGAGCGGATGAGGCCGTCACCGTCCTCTACACCGGCGGCACCCTGGGCCGTCCCAAGCTGGCCGCGCACAGCCACCGGCTCTACAACATGCTGGTGGACCTGGTCGATGACGCCCAGCAGGAATCCGGCTCCGCGTTCTTCCCGAACATGGACCAGGGCACGGACAGGGTGCTCGCCGCCACACTGCTCACGCACGGCAGCGGCCACCTCACCTCGCTCCAGGCTCTGGTGACGGGGTCCGCCCTCGTCGTGCTGCCCGAGTTCGAAGCGGGCGCGGCGTTGGCGGTGCTGCGCGAGGAGCGCATCACCGCGACGATGTTCGTACCGCCCATGCTCTACGCGTTGCTCGACCACCCGGAGTGCAAGCCGGGCGTCCTGCCCGCGCTGCGGCGGATCGTCGTCGGCGGCGCGGCCACGTCGCCCAGTCGGCTACAGCAGACGGTCGAGGTGTTCGGACCCGTGCTCAGCCAGGGCTACGGGCAGTCGGAGGCGCTCGGAATCACCGCCTTCGGTGCGGAGGACCTCGCCTCGGAGGCAGCCCGGCGCCCCGAGCTCTGGCGCAGCTGCGGTCGTGCGATAGCTGATGCCGAGATCGAGATCCGTGCCGAAGACAGCACGGAGGCACTGCCTGCCAGGCAGGTCGGCGAGGTGTGCGTCCATGGCGAGACGGTGATGCTGGGCTACTTCGAGGACCCGGAGCGCACCGCTGCGGCGCTGCAGGACGGCTGGCTGCGCACCGGGGACATGGGGTACCTCGACGCCGAGGGGTACCTCTACCTCGTCGACCGGGCCAAGGACATCATCGTCACCGGCAGCACCAGCGACAACGTGTACTCGAGGGTGCTGGAGGACTTCCTCCTCACGCTGCCCGGTGTGCGCAACGCGGCGGCGGTGGGGATGCCGGACGAGGAGTACGGGGAGGCCGTGCAGATCTTCCTGGCCACGGCCGAGGGTGCTGACGTCGACCCGGAGGCGGTCGCCGCGGCGGTTACCGCCGAGTTGGGCGAGCTGTACACGCCACGGGAGACAGTGCTGATGGATCAGCTGCCGACAACCAAGGTGGGCAAGGTCGACAAGAAGGCGCTGCGCGCCGCGTGGACGAGCGGCGCCCTGCGCACGCCGTAGGTTCACCTCGTCCTTCCGCCCTTTCCGCCCTTTCGGCGGGAAGGGCGGAAGGACAGCGCCGCCGAACTGCGCCGAACGTAGGCCATCCGTCTGGGTGTTGCGCCACCGGGGTCCGTGGGGCCAAGGTGTGAGGCTCACTGCGTGTTGTCGACAGCGGTGTGCGGCGGCAGGGGGGTTGCTTTGGGGTCGGGAACAGCATCGCCGGACGAGGGTGGGGTCGGCGGGGACGCGGCCAGGGTGCGTGATGTGGTCCGCGATGTCGTGGCGGCGGTGGCTGCTGAGGAGTTGCCCGTCGTGGACGCGCTGGCCGGGTTCGACGACGCGACTGTCTTGCAGCGGTTACGACGGCGGCGCCGTCGGCGGGAGCCACTGGGCTTCGGTCTGGACGAGGTCGCGGTGTTGGTGACCCCGGTGGTGTGGCTGGGAGTGGACCAGGCGGCCAGGCGGATCGCGGACAGCGCGGTGGACGGCGCGTCGAAGGGAGCGAAAGCCGTGCTGCGCAAGGTCTCGCGACGCCCTACCTCGCCCGTCGTGGTACCGCCGCTGACCCCCGCGCAGTTGGGCGAGGTGCGGCGGGCCATGCTGGAGATGGCCGTGCAGCGGGGCCTCGCGCAGGAGCAGGCGGTGGCGGTCGCCGACGCGGTGGTGGCCCGGCTGGCGGTGCCGGACGATGACCCGCAGGATCCCGGCGAACGCCCGCCACCCGAAGGCGAGGCGTGACGCGCGCGGCCCCCGCCCGGCCCAGGGTGGACGAGCGGGCGATGAGCGCGGGCACCACGATGCGGTTCGTGCTGCTGCTGGTGCTCATGGTGGTGGCCAGCGGCACGATGATCTTCGGGGTGCTTTCCGGCCTGAACAGGTCGAGTGGGTTGGGCTGCCTGCTGGCCGCCGGGGCGGATCCCAACCAGGGCACGGTGGCGGCCACGTCGACCAGCGTCATCACCCAGTCCGACGCGTACGACGCCTGCGAAGCACGCTTCAACTCGTCGCTGCCGTGGTGGCTGGGCCTGGCGTGGCCGGTCCTGCTGCTGGTGGTGGCCGGCGTACTGTTCGTCGGCCTGCCGGCGTGGAAGACGCGGCGTGGCCGGGTCGTCCCGCTGGAACTGGTCGACCGCGACGGCGCGTTCCGGCGGCTGCTGGCGGACCTGGTCGACGTGGCCGGCCTGACCCGCGCGCCGCGGTTCGTCGTCGATCCCACGGCGATCTCGGCCGGGGCGGTGGTGTTCGGGCGCGACCGGCGTGCCACGGTGTGCCTGCACGCCGGCCTGCTCGCCCGCAGGGCTGCCGACCCCGAGGGCTTCCGGGCCGTGCTGCTGCATGAACTGGCCCATGTCCGCAACCGCGATGTCACCATCGCCTACACCACGGTCGCCCTGTGGCGGGCGTTCCTCGTCCTGGCGCTCATGCCGTATCTGCTCTGGGCCGTCTACGGCCTCATCGACGGCCTGGGGTCGCCGTTCTGGCCCGGCGTGGGGCCGGTCGCGACCAGGAGCCTGCTGCTGCCGGTGTTGCTGGTGCCGCTGGTGTACCTCGCGCGGGCGGATGTGCTGCGCAGCCGGGAAGTCTATGCGGACCTGGCCGCGGTGCGCTGGGGCGCGGACCCCCGGGGCTGGGCGATCCCGGTCGCCGGCCGTGCCGGTGGCGCGTTGCGGCGGGCGGTCGGCTCGTTCGTCGAGTTGTGGCGAACCCACCCGCGATGGGATCTGCGCCGGGCGAGCCTGGACGACCCGGCTCAGTTGTTCGGCGCGAGCCCGCTGTCGATGTTCCTCACCGGGGCCGCCGCCATCGTGGTCAACTCCCAGATGTGGGACTACGTCGGACGGTTCAACCTGGTGGGTGCCTGGGCCTCCGGGACGATCGCGTTGGTCGCGGCGGCGTTGGTCACCGCAGTGGCCGGGACCGTGTTGTGCCGGGCCGTCGCCCACGCCATGGTCACCGGGAGCCGGGTGCCCTCCGGGGTGCGGGCCGGGCTGTGGTTGGGGGCCGGGATGGCGGTGGCGGAGTTCGGCGACGACCGCGTCGCGGTGTTGGAGTGGCTGCCCGACCAGCCCGAGGCGCTGCTGCTGCCGGTGCTCGCCGGTGCGGTGTTCGCATTGTGGACCACGCGGTGCGCCCGGCTGTGGCTGCGGGCGTGGCGGGGAGTCAGTAGCCGGACCGCGATGCTGATTGCCTTGGCCGGCGCCTTACTGGTGTTGTCCGGGTGGTTCTCCTGGTGGCAGCAGACCGGCGTGCAGCTGGCCTTCCAATGGCCCTTCAACGTCTCGGCGATGCGCGACGCGCTGACGCAGGGGCAGCCTCCTGGACAGGTCGCCGAGCACGCCGCCGCACTGTCGGTGATCGCCGGGGTGTCGTCGGTGCTGGGCACGTCGGCGGAGCTGCCCCTGGTCCCGACTGCGGCAGCGGCGATGTGGGTCGTGCCCCTGCTCGCCCAGCTTGCCCGGCCGGCCGTCGGCGCGCCTCGGTGGGCTCGCGACGCCGTGCGGGACGACGCGGACGGGTCCGTGCCCTGGGAGGCGTCGCCGCCCCTGCTACGCGCCGTGCGGCCCGGTCTGGCGGGCGGGGCGGTGGGCTGGGCCGTGGTCGTCGGTGTGATGGCGTGGACGCACACCTGGCAACCACCGCTCGGGCTGCGCGGCGTCGAGTACCTGATCTTCGAGGGATGGGGGCTGGTGGCCCTAACGATGGCTGCGGCCGTCGCCGCGGTGGCCGCGGACATCGCGGCCCGCGGCCACCGGCTGTCCGTGGCGCTCGTCGCGGCGGGGACGGCCGTGGTCACCGGGTACTGCGGGATGTTCGCGCTCACCTCGCTGGACGGGTGCGTTCCGTCGCTGACCGTCCTGCAACCGTCCTGCCAGTGGCGGCCCGTTGAGGCATGGCGGGACGCGCAGCCCATTCTGGGCCCGGCCCTCGTGCTCGGCGTGGCCGCCGCGGTCCTGGCGGCCGCCATCGGGGCGGCGGTCCGGGTCTGGTGGCGGCGCGGCACCACACCCCAGCGGGCCTCCGTACCCACAGGTGTGACGGGCACGCGGCTGGCCGTCCGCCGTGCCGGAGTCGGCTTGCTCTGCGCCACCGCCGTGGGCATCGCCGTGACCCAGGAGGCACTCCACGCGGGGCAACCCTCGTCGGCGCCCGCCGACGCGCACGCGCAGCTGCCTGCCCCGGTCGACCAGGCGCCGGCCCCACCTCAGGTCAAGAAACTGCAAGTGGCCGCGTGGTGGACGTACGGCGGCCAGGATTTCGCCGGCCACCGTCTCGGCCGGATCATGGGCGGCATGGGCAAGGTGCTGCGGGACGCCGCGACATCCCCTGACCCGAACGACCCCGACGGCGTTCTTTCCAGTCTGCGCCCGCTGTGCGCGGACCTCGGACAACTCACCCGGGACGCCCACGGATATTTCCGCGTCCCCGACCCGCAGGCGCAACGACTGTGGGCGACGTTCCTCACGCAGGCCGACAAAGGCAGCGCGGACTGCCTGGCGGCGCTGGACCAGCACGACCGCAGGCTGTTGAACTCGGCCACCCAACAGGAGATCCTCCACGCGGGCGCCGTCGGCGCGCAGGTCGCGACCTGGATCTCCAAGGTGGTCTCCGGTGACGGCTCGGCGAAGCCGCCCGGTACGGCTGGGCCCGACGGCGGGGCCGCCGCGCTCAGCGCCGCGGTCAAGAAGGCCATGGCGGGCAAGGGCAGCGTCAAACTCACCGCGCAGGTGAGCATGGGCAGCGTGAGTACGACCGACGAGCACTGCCTGATGCGCCTGCGGTCTGCAGCGGTCGCCATGGACTGCGTTGTGGCCACCAGCGCACTGGGCACGCAGTGGACGGCCCACATGATCGTGCTGCCCGACACCGCCTACCTCTCCATGCCGGACATGCTGCGGCTGCCCGGCGGCAAGCAGTGGGCCAAGCTCGGAGCGGACGGCAAGAACCCGATATCCGCGATGCTGGCTGAGTCGACGAAACGGCTGCAGAACTCCATGGACGTGAACGCGACGGTGCCGCCGGGCGCACAGATCGTCGGCGCAGCGAGAGAACAGGTCGACGGGAAGCCGACCACCCGCTTCGACATCGCCTACGACGTGCGGGCCGCGGCGGACGCCGCCACCAGCGACGTGGACAAGCAGTCCCTCCTGGCCCTGGCGCAATCCGGCGTCAGCACGGTGACCAGACAGCTATGGGTGGACGAGGCCAACCTGCCCGTGCAGATCGCCGGCACGGTGACACTGCCGCAGTACGGCCCGATGGCCACCAAAGTGAAGTTCACCGACTGGGACGTGCCGGCAGACATCCAGCCGCCACCGGCCGACCAGGTGGGTTCCATGCCGGGTGACTAGCCAGTCGTCGGTCCGGGTGAGCCGTCAACGGATGCGCTGAAGGCCGAGACCTCACATGGCCGTTCGCTCTCGGTGGTCTTCTCGATCTGGTGCCGATCTCCGACTCGGGCTCGGTTCTCCGAGTTGGGCTCGGTTCTCCGAGTTGGGCTCAGTGAACGGACAACCCGCCGTCGACGAAGATCGCCTGTCCGGTGACGTAGCCGGAACCGCGGCCGGCCAGGAACACCGCCGCTCCGGCGAAGTCCTCGGCCAGGCCGTTGCGCCCGACCATCGTGCGCGTGGCCAGCGCCGCCACCTGCTCCGGGTCGGACGACAACCGCGCGTTCAGGGGGGTCAGGACGAAGCCGGGCACCAGGGTGTTGCAGGTCACACCGCGTGGTGACCACGCCTCGGCCTGCGAGCGGGCCAGCGACTCCAGTGCCCCTTTGGAGACCCCGTAGGCACCGCTCTGGACGAACGCCCGGTGCGCCTGCTGGGAGGTGACGTGGATGATCCGTCCGAAGCCGCGCTCGGCCATGCCGGGCCCGAACCGCTGGCCCAACAAGTAGGGCGCCTCCAGGTTCACCGCCATCGTGGCGTCCCAGACGTCTTCGCCCAGCTCGCCCATCGGCGGCCGCAGGTTGATCCCGGCACTGTTGACGAGAATGTCGGGCTCGCCGAACACGTCGGCGGCCTGCTCCGCCGCCGCGCGCACCCCGTCGCGGGTGCTCAGGTCGGCGCTCACCCGGGCCGCCCGGCAGCCGTCCGCCGCCAGTTCGTCGACCGCGGCGGTCAGTTCCGGCTCCCTGCGCGCCACGAGCACCACGCTCGCTCCCGCTCGCGCGAGAGCCCCGGCGATGGCGCGGCCGATGCCGGAACTGCCGCCCGTCACCACGGCGACCCGGCCGTCCAGGGAGAACAGTTCGGAGAGGTAGCTAGACGAGTTCATGTCCGCACCCTAGGCGGCTCGTCCACGGCAGCAGCGGCCGGGCGTCGCTGTTCGGAGCGGACGATGCGTCGCGCGGCGAGCTGCTTTCCCCATGTGCATGCGGACGGCACTCCCCCTGTGCGGGGGGGGGCGCCGTAACGCCGAGGTCAGCCCAGGCCGAACCAGCCGAGCACCGTCTGCACCAGAAGGATGGTGGACATCGCGGCGACACCGATGACCACGGCGGTGGCGGCGATGCGGTAGCGCGGGCCGTTGGCGGCGCTACCGAGGACCGAGCGGCGGTTGGTCAGCACCAGCAGGTAGATCAGGACGATCGGGCTGATCAGGCCCTGGAGGACCTGGGTGCCGATCAGCAGCTGGATGACGTCGACCGGAGTCATCGCCACCACCGCACCCAGGATGATCTGGGCGGTGAACAGGCCCAGGAACAGCGGGGCGTCGCGGAAGCTGCGTGAGACGGAGCGTTCGACGCCGGCTGCCTCTCCTATGGCGTAGCTGGCGGAGAGCGGGACGACGGCTCCGGCGAGGGCGGAGGCGCCGATCAGGCCGAAGGCGAAGAGGAGTTCGGCGTTGTGGCCGGCGACCGGTTTGAGGGCCTCGGCGGCCTGGGCGGCGGAGTCGAGCGGGCCGGTGCCGCCGATGGCGGAGGCTGTGGCGATGATGATCGTGAGGCTGATGAGGCAGGCGAAGACCGCGCCGAGGATGGCGTCGGCCCGGATGAGCGGGTAGTCGGCGGGCTTGGCGCCGCGGTCGACGACGCCTGCTGCGGCATAGAACTGCATGTACGGGCTGACCGTCGTACCGATCAGGGCGACCGCGAGGAGGATGAAGCTCTTGTCGGGCTCCATGTGCGGGACCACCAGGTGGTGGCCGACGGCGCCCCAGTCGGGGTGTCCGAGGACCATGGCGACCGGGTAGGCGAAGAACGCCAGCGACATGATGAGGAAGATGCGTTCGGCCCAGTGGTAGGAGCCGAACAGCACCAGCGCCCACAGCAGGACCGCGGCCGGTGGGATGACCGCCCACTTGGGGACGCCCAGCAGCTCGAACGCGGCGCCGATGCCCGCGAACTCGCTCACCACCAGGCCGGTGTTGGCCAGCAGCAGGCAGAGGACGGCCAGTGCGGTCAGGCGGAGGCTGAACTGTTCGCGGATCAGGGCACCGAGGCCCTTGCCGGTGTACGCACCGAGCCGGACGGCCATCTCCTGCACCATCACCAGGGCGACCGTGACCAGCACCATGAAGAACAGCGTGCCGTAAGTGAATTGGGAACCGGCCGAGGCGTAGGTGGCGATTCCGGCGGCGTCGTTGCCCGCGTTGGCGGCGACCAGGCCGGGGCCGGCGATCGCCGCGACCATGGTGATACGCCGCCAGCCGGTACGGCGGGCCGGTCGCTCCGCGGCTGGCGGCCCAGTAGCGACGTCAAGGTCACGGGTCACTGAAGAAACCTCCGGAAGTGCAGGCGCCCGCGATCGGGCAGCATCGCGTCGAGCAGGTCGTCGGCCAGAATGCGGCCGAGGGGCCGGTCGGTGTCGTCGACCACCAGGAGCGAGGAGGCGCGGGCGGTGACCAACTCGTCGGCGGCCTCGGCCAACGGCGTGTCGGCGTGGACGACAACCGGCGGGCCGAACTGGGCCAGCCAGGCCACCAGGTCCGCCACCGGCGAGGCGTCCTCGGCCACCGCCAGGTCGAACAGCCCGATGTCGCACAGCAGTCGGCCGTGCTCGTCCACGACGGCGACGGCATCGATCTCGGTGCGGTGCTCGGCCTGCTCGGCCAGCCGGGCACGGACCTGGGCGACGGTCTCGTCCGGGTGGGTGGTGACCAGCAGGGTGGTCATGGCGCCGCCCGCGGTGCCCTCCCGGTGGGTCAGCAGCCGGCGCAGCTCCGCCGCCTCGCCGCTGGGCATGCGGCGCAGCAGGTTCTCGCGCTCCTCGGCGGTGAGGTCGCGCAGGGCGTCGGTGGCCTCGTCCGGTTCCATCTCGTCGACCAGCCGGGCGGCGTGCTCGGGAGCGGCCTCGCGCAGCAGGTTCTCCAGCTCCGCCGGCTCCATCTCCTCCAGCGCGTCGGCGGCCTGCTCCGGCTCCAGCCAGCCCAGCAGCTGCTGGCGCTCGCTGCGGCCGAGGTCTTCGAGGATGTCGGCGAGATCGGCCGGGCGCAGCTGGTGCAGCGCGGCGCGGGAGGCACGCAGCCGGACCTCCGCGGGCCCTTCGGTCGCCTGCTCGCCGAACGGGGCGACCGCGTGCCAGTCCAGCACCCGCTCCGGAGTCGGCCGGGCCTGCCAGCGGCGCGGCCCGAGCCGACGCAGCAGCGTCGGCAGGGAGACGTCCACCCCGACGAGCACCACCTTGTCGACCAGCGGTGCCAGGTACAGGTCGGCCGCCCGGGTCACCTGCACGCCGTCCACGTCCACGAGCTGGTGGTCGAGGACGTCCCTGGCGAGCAGCACCTCACCGGGGCGCCGGGCGAAGTCCCGCATGTCGATCCGCGCGGTGCGCAGCCGTACGTGCCCGGCGTGTACGTTGCCGATGGCGTCCGACGCCAGGAAGGTGTGCCGCCGCCCTATTCGCAGGATCAGGCCGGTGACCGGCGGATACGACTCCTCGCCGTACAGCCGGGCGACCACGTCGACCACCCGGCCGACCTCCTCGCCGGCCTGGTTGGTGACCGGACCGCCCACCAGCCCGGCCAGCGAGACCAGCGAGGTGCGGACGGCTCTGGAGGCGGTGGCGCGGCGCTCCTGGGTGACCCGGCGGTCGCGCAGACGGGCCGAGGTGGACATGAGCAGCGTGTTGACGGACAAGGTGGACACCCCCTTGCCCCGGTATATCGGGGCACCGGGCGGCCACGGCAGCATGCTCTCCCCACGCCGCCGGACTCGGTCCAGGGGCCACCGGGCCTGATTCACCGGGCAGGTCCGCAAGGGGGCCGGGCGGGGTCAGGTCAGTGGAGGAGGGCGGGCCGCCTCGGGCCGCGAAGGGACAGTGAGGACAACGCGGGATGGGGCCGACTATGGCCCGGACTACTGTCCACTCTCGCCTCCTCCCGGTCCCGGCCGCGCTCACGACGTCACGGCCATATGGCAGGGCAGCCGGGCAGAGGCCCCGGCACACCCCAACTCGTCAGAGCTTTGGCACTCCACGGCGTGTCCCCTCAAGCACGGGGAAGCCACTTGGGGTCACCCCTTGGGCCGGGGAGACCTGTCCTGATCCGGAGCGTCTCTCGACGGGTGGGATCAGTGGCCTGTGTCCGTGAAGACGCCTCACCGAACGAGGTGTCTCATCAAAACCGGCTCAACGATACGCCCCCGCCCTCGCCCCCTCCCAATCCATGACCTGCGCTTGACCTCGCACCTACGGGACCGTGACCGTCTCGGTCCCTGTTTCGGGCCGGAGCTCGGTTGCGTCGGCGACGAGTCAGGGCCCGTCCTGAGCAACGAGCGAAATGCGCCATGGATCGCCCGGAGCCCGATGCCGCTGATGGCCGGGGTAGCTCCAGGACCCCGCCGGACCGGTTCACGGTTACCGTTTCGGTCGTGAAGTCCGGGTTGTCGGTGGTAGGTCGAAGGGATGGTTCACCACTAACGGGCGTGCTGCATCAGCCCGGAACGTCGTGATTCACAGCACGTGCGCCAAGCACACGACCCGTAGTTGCGTCGATGCGCAAATAGGTGCAGACTCTGAGAGGTTTGAAGAAGGCACCTCGTTCGGTGAGGCGTCTGCAACGGACACAGGCCACTGACCCCACGACGTCGAGAGACGCCCAGGGTCAGGACAGGTCTCCCCGGCCCAAGGGGTGACCCCAAGTGGCTTCCCCCGTAGGGGATTACGCCGTGCAGTGCCAAAGCTCTGACGAGATGGGGTGAACCGGCCCGGCAGGCCGGTCCGCTCCTTGCCGAGTCGTACGGCGCCCCCGCGCGCCCCGGCCGGGAGGAGGCGAGAGGCATGGACCATAGTTGCAGTAGTCCGTACCACGACCACGGGCGCCCCGTGAACGGGATCCTTATGCCTGCCTCGGCCTCCACGCCGCGGTAGCCACCTCTCCCCCACGCACCCACCGGTGCTCTCACCGGCTTTCGAGCGGCCAACCGGCCCGCTCTGGTGCGCGCCCCGTTCACGCGCGTCCTCATTCACCGCGCGTTCCGCACGTCGGACTGCACGCCCACCGGCACGCCATCACCGGCCCCGACGGTCGACGCCGACTCGACGCTGCCTCGAAGCCGACTCAACGCTGCCTCGAAGCCGGCCTGAAGGGGTCTCGGCGCTGCCTGGCTGTGCGCCCCCGGTCAGCGAGTGCGGCGTCGTTGTCCCGACCCATCCCAAGGAAACAGTCATGAAGCTCCACCACCGCTCGAACCGGCACGCACTGCTGGAGCGGCCTTCCCGGGTCCGCTGGTGCCGCCGGCCCGGTCCCCAGTCGCCGTCGTCCCGTCACGAAGTGCTGGACCTGCCCAGGGCGCCGGTCCACCGCGTTCGTGGACTGGTCGTCGACTGCGGGAGTCGTCACGTGTCACTCGACGGACGCCAACTGGACCTCACCTGCATGGAGTTCGAGCTGCTCACCCATCTGGTGGCTCACCAGCACCGGGTCTACAGCCGCGAGCAGTTGATGTCACTGGTATGGCAGCAGACACCCGCCGGAGACCTGCGCACGGTCGACGTTCACATCGCCCGCCTGCGCCGGAAGCTCGGTCCTGGACACCAGGGGTTGATCCGCACCGTACGCATGGTCGGCTACGCCTTCGACCCGTCGGCCACGCCCACGTCCCGCCGCTGAGCGGGGAGGACCGACGGTCCGCCCGCGCCTGTCGGTCCTCCCCGCCAAGTCGCCGAGATCCCAAGGAAAACCGATATGCGATTCCTGCCTCGTTCCCTTCGCAAGCAGACCAGGCACCCCGGGTCCGGTACGACGACGTCCCGGAGCCGCGCACTGGTCACCCTCCACGTGCGCTGCGACCGGCACGCCGAGAACAAGGTACGCGCGCTGTGCGTACTGGCCCTGAGCCAGCCCGGCGCCCGACTGGAGGCTCTGCGCTCCGCCCGGTACGACTCGGTCACCGCGCACCTGCACCTGACGGCCACCCTGGACGTCACGGAAACCGGACTGCTCGACCGGCTCGTCGACATGCTCTCCCGCGTTCCGTCCGTGCGCGACCTGCACTGGCAGCGTGACGACGGCGCCGACGGTCGCGCATCCGTCCCGGGAAGGGGGTCGGCCGGTGCAACCGCGCACTGACCACGACGGCGACCTGCTCCCGGTGTGTGCCACGAACGTGCCGTTCGCAGTCTCCGAAATCGCCGCCGTGACAGCGGCGTTGAAGGCGATTGCCGGTCCGGTCCGGCTCCGGTTGTTACAGGCGCTGGCCGACCGCGACCTCTCGATCGGCCAGTTGGCGGAGTACATCGGGGCCCCTTACGCGACCGTTTCCCAGCACCTCGCCCAGCTGCGTGCGGCGGGCCTGGTCACGGTGGCCGGCAGCGGAAGCCGCGTCCTGTACGGCACCAGCAACCCCCACCTCCCAGCCGTTCTCATGGCCGCTCGGCAGTTGGCCGCGCATCCCGTGCACCCCGCGCGCCCCGTCCGGCCCGCAGCCGGAGCCCCAGCCGGAGTCGGGTGAAGCACCGCGGACGGCAGGGAACAAGACGGCAGGGAACAGGGCAGACAACAACAGAACATATGGCGTCAGTGCGGCGTTCGGTGATGCGGGGATCTCCCGGATCACCGAACGCCGCAGGCGTGTGTCGGGTCCGATCTCCGGCAGCTGACGCCCAGTCAGGCACGGGAGCGAGCCGCACGGGGATGAACGAGCCGCACGGCGATGCGTCGAAGCGGTCCGGCGAGAAGGGCTTGCCGGACCGCTGTTTCCCGTGCGCAGGTGGTACGCAGGTGGAGGGAGTCAGGGCGTTACGTGCCAGTGGGCTTCGAGGCGTCGGCGGCCTTGGGGACCCGGGACGGTGTGCCAGTGGGCGTGCGGGCGGGCGGGGCGCTCCTCGGTGGTGGACTCGGGCACGGTCGTCGGGCCGGGGAGCGTGTGCAGGACGGCGTTGTCGAGGGGGCTGTCGGCGATGCGCCGGGCCGCGGTGGCCAGCGCGTCGAGGATGCTGCGGCCGGGGTTACGGCCGTGGATGGCGGTGCCAGTGCGGCGGATGTGGACAGCGGTGAAGACGGACATGTGGGAGTCACCTCCGTGGGGTGGCGCGGCAGTCGAGGCGGACTGGGCGGCGAGTGGGCGAACGGTTCGGCGGTGTGCGGCACTTGGGCGATCGTGCGCCCCCGATGCGAACGTGCGGCGCAAGGGCCGTATCAGGTGCGGCCGGCCCGGGCGGCGGCTTCGGTGACGCGCTCGGCGGCCGGCAGCGGCAGGTCGGCGAATCGGGCGAGCCAGCGGGTGTCGTGGCCCTGGCGGGCGAGGACGTAGGCGAGGTGTACGCGCGGTTCGTACGTGGCGTGCGGGCCCTGGGGCCGTGGGCAGCTGCTCGGGCCGTCGAGGAGGTAGTCCCGCTCGGTGCCGTCGTGCAGGGTCAATCGGATCCGCGGGCAGACGTGGCCGGTGGGGGACGGGCCGGGGCGGTGGTCGGTGGTGTGGCGGGGGTGTCGGGGCGGCGTGGTGGGCCGGGTGTCGGTGGGGTGCGGGAGCAGGCGCACGGTCCCTCCCTTCTTCGTACGGGGGTGTTGGTGGCGGCGGGTGGGGAGGTCCCGCCGCCACCGGATCGGGTGGGCGGTCAGCCGCCCATGGCGAGTTGGACGATGCGGACGATGACCAGGACCATCGCGACCAGCAGGTAGGTGCGCAGGGCGGTCAGGCCGATCTTGCGGCCGGTGGAGAGGATGGGGGCCGGCAGTTGGTCCAGCGGGGGCATCCGCCAGGTTTCCTTGCCGGTGCGGTCGATGGGCCGGCCGCCGCTGCTCCAGCCCTTTCGTCGGCGGCGCAGTTCGGCGTAGCCGAGGGCGAGCAGGCCGGCGACGCCGCAGATCGCCATGATGTCGAGGATCGCGGCGGAGGTGATGTCGGGGAAGAGGACGGCGGCGGTCAGGATGATGGAGAGGGTGACGAGGACGGCGACCACGAAGGAGGTGAAGACGTTCATGGCCTTGCCGTTGACCCACGGGCCCAGTACGGCACGGTCGTTGCACAGCAGGAGCAGGAAGACCGAGGCGGAGGGCAACAGGACACCGGCGAGGGTCTGGACGCCTTCGGTGAGCAGGCCCAGCGGGGAGCCGGGGATGATCACGATGATCGCGGCGGTGAGGATGAGGCCGGCGAAGACGGCGTAGAAGCCCTTGGCGCCCTTGATGCCGCGGTGCAGGGAGTGCTTGAGGCCCAGGACGTCGCCGAGCGCGTAGGCGGTGGACAGCGACACCGCCGAGGCGCCGATGATCGAGGCGTCAAGCAGCGCGATGGCGAAGAGCACGCCCGCGGTCCTGCCCGCGTACGCCTCCAGGCCGTGTGCGACGCCCGCCGCGTCGTCGAACTTCCCGAAGCCGCCGGTTCCGGCGAACGCGACCGCGGTGAAGCCCATCATGGCCGCGGCGCCGATGACCACGATGACGATGCCGAGCCACAGGTCGGCCTTCTCGTAGCGCATGAAGCGCGGGGTGATGCGCTTGTCGATGACGTAGGACTGTTGGAAGAAGAGCTGCCAGGGCGCCACGGTGGTGCCGACGATCGCGATGATCAGCAGCATGACGTCGGAGAGTCGGGAGTGGGCCGGCAGGCCGGGGACGACGAAGTCGTGCGCCATCTGCGAGGTGGCGGGGTGGGCGATGAAGTAGATCGGGATCAGCAGCAGGGAGCCCAGGCAGAGCAGGACCGCGGTGCGTTCGAAGCGGCGGAAGGAACCGGTGGAGGCGGCGACGATGACCACCGCGGCGGCGACCAGCACGCTGGCGGTCTTCGGCAGTCCGAGGTAGCCGACGGCGAGGGTGACGCCGATGAACTCGGTGACGATGGTCAGCGCGTTGAGCAGGAACAGGTCGATGACCGAGAACGCGCCCCAGAACTTCCCGAACCGCTCCAGGATGAGCCGGGCGTGCCCCACCCCGGTGACGGCACCGAGCCGGAGCACCATCTCCTGGTTGACGTACAGGACCGGGACGAGCAGCAGCAGGGTCCACAGCAGGCGGGTGCCGTAGTTCTGGCCGGCCTGGGTGTAGGTGCCGAAGGCGCCGGCGTCGTTGTCGCCGACCATCACGATCAGGCCGGGGCCGATGATCGCGAGCAGGGTCTTGAGCTTCGCGGTGAGGCCGTGGCGCGGGGCGGTGTCGTCCTGCTTGATGGTGCCCAGGGCGCCGCGGATGTCGCCGACGTGGGCGTCGTCGAGGACGGCGGTGCGGGGTGCCGCCGTGGTCGGGTTGGTGAGCATGGTTTCGGTCATGGAGGGACCTCCCGTTCCCCCGAGGGGGGAGGTTTTGGGCATGCGGGGGGCGACCCGTTGCCCTCGGCGCGCAGGCCGGCGGCCCGCGGCGGCGGCAGGCCGCACGGGTGCCGGGACAGGGGCGCGAGAAGCGCGCGGAGGGTGGTTACCGCATGCGGGAACGGAGCAGGGGCAGGCGGAGGTGGGGCCTACTGTGGCCCGGACTATGAGGACCGCGGTCCATGTCTCTCGCCTCCTCCCGGCCGGGGCGCGCGGGGGCGCCGTACGACTCGGCAAGGAGCGGACCGGCCTGCCGGGCCGGTTCACCCCATCTCGTCAGAGCTTTGGCACTGCACGGCGTAATCCCCTACGGGGGAAGCCACTTGGGGTCACCCCTTGGGCCGGGGAGACCTGTCCTGACCCTGGGCGTCTCTCGACGTCGTGGGGTCAGTGGCCTGTGTCCGCTGCAGACGCCTCACCGAACGAGGTGCCTTCTTCAAACCTCTCAGAGTCTGCACCTATTTGCGCATCGACGCAAGTAGAGTCGGAAGCCGGCCGCCGGCGCACGCCTCGACACCCGCCCCGCACCCGCCGAGCCCTGATCCGCAGCCTGCACCTCTCTCCATGTTTGCACGCATGCGCAAGTAGCCCAGAGGGGCGACCGCGCCGACACCGCATTTATTTGCGTATGGATGCAATAAGGGGCAGACTGCTCGCGGCACCCGTCCCGTCGCACTTCGGATGCGGCATCCGGCGGGCGCCATGGAACGGCATCACGGAACGGAGGCAGCCATGGGTCATGACCCCCTCAGTCCCCGCTGCCTCACCGGCAGCCACTGACGCGTCCGCCGCTCTCCCCCGCCGTCCGCGCGGCAGCCGAGGCCAGGTCCCTCGCGCCTCGCCCGTTCGCCCCGATCCCCCGCACGGGCCGTGGCACGTCCCCGCGACAGGCGCCCTTCCCCAGTCTGATTTCTCCCACACCGGGCCGGAAATCCGCCCCGCACCCGCACCATGGCCGTCCGCCACGGTCGCGGCGCCGGCGGTGCCGGGGCCACAGTGTGGTCGGAGGTTGATGTGATGTCGTCGTTCCCCACGCGCCCGGAGGTCGTGCGGGCCTCGCTGCCCTCCCGGGTCGCCGGCCGGATGTCCCGGATGGGCTGGGTGGACGTGGTGGTCGCCGCCGCCGTGCTGGTCCTGCTGTACGCCACCCTGCGGGTGGGCCAGGGCACCACGATCCGCTTCGCCACCGGCCAGAACGTCCACGTCGACACCGACCCCGGCCGACTGCCCTACGACGCCGCGCGCAGCCTGCTGCGGATGTTCGTCGCGCTCGCGATCTCGACGGTCTTCACCTTCGTCTACGCCGTGGCCGCCGCCCGCAGCCGCCGCCTGGAGCGGATCCTCATCCCGGCCCTGGACATCCTCCAGTCCGTGCCGGTGCTGGGCTTCCTCACCGTCGCGGTGACCGGGTTCGTCGCACTGTTCCCCGGCTCGATGCTGGGCCTGGAGTGCGCGTCGATCTTCGCGATCTTCACCTCGCAGGCGTGGAACATGACCTTCGGCTTCTACCACTCCCTCACCTCCCTCCCCCGCGAACTGGACGAGCTCTCCCGCTCGTTCCGCTTCACCCGCTGGATGCGCTTCTGGAAGGTGGAGCTGCCAGCGGGGGCGATCGGGCTGGTGTGGAACGGCATGATGAGCTTCGGCGGCGGCTGGTTCTTCCTCGTCGCCTCCGAGGCCATCAGCGTCAACAACCGCGACTACGCCCTGCCCGGCGTCGGCTCCTACGCCGGCGCGGCCATCGCCGACGGCGACCTGGGCAAGGTCGGCTGGGCGATCGTCACCATGGCCGTCATGGTCATCGGCGTGAACTTCCTCTTCTGGCGCCCGCTGACGGCCTGGGTGGAGAAGTTCAAGAACGAGCAGTCCGAGGCGAGCGAGGTCCAGCGCTCCTATGTCCTGGACCTGCTGCGCCGCTCCCACTGGCCCGCGCTGGCCGGACGCCTGCTGGGGCCCGTGGGGCGGGGGCTGGCCCGGGCGGGCCGGATCTTCGGCACCGACGACCGACGGCTCCTCACCGACCGGCGCCGACAGCGAACCGGCGACATCACCTTCGCCGTCGTGGCCGGCGGCATGATCCTGTGGGGCCTGACCGACCTCGTCGGCTACCTGCGCGACCGCACCGGGCTCGGCGTCTTCGGCGAGCCCCTGCTGCTGGGCCTGGCGACCCTCGCCCGGGTGGTCGTGGTGGTCGTCGGCGCCACCCTGGTCTGGGTCCCCATCGGGGTCCGGATCGGCTTCTCCCCGAAACTGACACGCATCGCCCAGCCGTTGGTCCAGATCCTGGCGAGCTTCCCGGCCAACTTCCTCTTCCCGCTCGCCGTCTGGTTCTTCCTCAGGACCGGACTGTCCCTGGACGTCGGCGGCGTCCTGCTGATGGCGCTGGGCGCCCAGTGGTACATCCTCTTCAACACCATCGCCGGCGCCATGTCCATCCCCACCGACCTCCGCGAGGCCATGGACGACCTGGGCATCCACGGCTGGCAACGCTGGCGGCGACTGATCCTCCCCGGCATCTTCCCCTCGTACGTCACCGGCGGCATCACCGCCTCCGGCGGCGCCTGGAACGCCTCGATCGTCTCCGAGATCGTCCCGTTCGGCGCCACCACCCTCACCGCCACCGGCCTGGGCGCCTACATCTCCCACGCCACCGCCCACGGCGACTTCCCGCACCTGATCGCCGGCGTCGCCGTGATGAGCCTGTACGTCGTCGGCCTCAACCGCCTCTTCTGGCGCCGCCTGTACCGCCTGGCCGAAACCCGCTACGCCGCCTGACCCGCTGCCCGACAGCCTTGGAGCCCCCATGGTCCTCAGCACCCTCCGCAACCTCCGCACCCGCCGGAGCGCCGCCCCGCAGCCGCACCGGGCCCGCCCGGCCGACGACGACGTCCTGCTGTCCGCCGAGGCCCTGACCAAGTCCTACGCCGGCGCCGACGGCGAACTCCCGGTCCTCACCGGCATCGACCTCACCGTCCGCGCCGGGGAGATCGTCGCCCTGCTCGGCAAGTCCGGCTCCGGCAAGTCCACCCTGCTGCGCTGCCTGGCCGGCCTCATCCCGCCCAGCAGCGGCACCGTGGCCTACCGCGGCACCCCGCTGACCGGCGCCAACCCCGGCACCGCCATGGTCTTCCAGACCTTCGCCCTGCTGCCCTGGCTCACCGTCCAGCAGAACGTCGAAATCGGGCTGGAAGCCCGCGGCGTCCCCACCGACCGGCGCGCCAAGGCCGCCCTCCAAGCCATCGACCTCATCGGCCTCGACGGCTTCGAATCCGCCTACCCCAAGGAACTCTCCGGCGGCATGCGCCAGCGCGTCGGCTTCGCCCGCGCCCTCGTCGTCGAACCCGACGTGCTGATGATGGACGAACCCTTCTCCGCCCTCGACGTCCTCACCGCCGAGAACCTCCGCGGCGAGCTGCTGGAACTGTGGGAATCGGGCCAGTTCCCCACCCGCGCCATCGTCCTGGTCACCCACAACATCGAGGAGGCCGTCCTGATGGCCGACCGCATCGTCGTCCTCGGCTCCCGCCCCGGCACCATCCGCGAGACCTTCGACGTCGCCCTCGACCGCCCCCGCGACCGCGACGCGGCCGCCTTCGAGGACCTCATCGACCGCGTCTACCGCACCATGACCGGCCGCCCCAAGGAAACCCGCCTCCCCGGCCGTACCGAGGCCATGGAACGGGAGAAGCGCACCTACGCCAACACCCCGCTGCCCACCACCAGCGTCGACGCCCTTTCCGGCCTCGCCGAAATGGTCGACCACCGAGGAGGCCGCTGCGACCTCGCCGATCTGGCCGAAGAACTCGGCCTGGAGATCGACGACATCCTGCCGCTCGTCGACGCCCTCGACCTCCTGGGGCTGGCCAAGATCAGCGAGGACGACCTCGTCCTCACCGAACGCGGCACCGCCTTCGCCGACGCCGACGTCCAACAGTCCAAGGCGATCTTCGCCCCCGCCGCGCTGGAGATCCCCCTGGTCAAACTGATCACCACCAGCCTTCGGCAGAACCCGCACCGCACCCTGCGCGCCGGCTTCTTCCGCGACCTGCTCGCCCACCACTACACCAGCGAGCAGATCGAACAGCAGCTGGACACCGCCACCGACTGGGGGCGCTACGCCGAGCTCTACTCCTACGACGCCGACCCCCAGGAGTACCGCCTCGACGAAGCCGGCACCCTGCTGTGAGCCGCGGCCGCTACTCCGCCGTCGCGGGCCGCCGGGCCCGCACCCGCCGACCGGCCGCCCCCGCCGGCCGTTCCTGCGCCACCGCGGCCGTCTCCCCCGGCCCGCTCACCGACCCGGCCGCCTCCGACGCCACCGCCGAGGCCACCAGCGACGCCTCCTCCAGCAGTCCCCGCACATGCGGGTCGGCCACCCGGTAGTAGATCCGCGTACCCTCCCGCCGGGTGACCACCAGGCCCGCCGTGCGGAGCTTCGCCAGGTGCTGCGAGACCGCGGCCACGTGCGCGCCCACCATCTCCGCCAAGCTGCCGACCGGAAACTCCTGCCGGCTCAGCGCCCACAGCAGCCGGTACCGCGTCGGATCGGCCACCGCCTTCAGCACTGCGATCGCACGCTCGGCCCCAGCCGCATCCCACGCCTCAACTTGCGCTCCCATGCAAATACCCTAACCCCACCACCGCCGCGCAAACGGTCCGCCGGAAGCACAACCGCCGCGCTGAAAAGCGGGCCGTCAGTTGGCCGGAGCGCTGGGCGACGCGCCGATCTGCTTGGCGTAGGTCTGGGCGTACTGCGGGATCAGTGCCTCGATCCGGCTGACGTAGTTCTTCGTCTCGGAGATCTGCGGGATGCCGTGGGCCTTGAGCACCGCGCCGGGGCCCGCGTTGTACGCGGCGAGCGCGAGCTGAGTGGGGTCGCCGGGAACGCCCTTGACCTGCTTGAACAGGTGGCACATGTAGGCGCCCTGGGCCGGGATCGCGTCGGCCGGGTTCCACACGTCGGCCTTGCCGTCGCCGGTGTAGTCCTTGCCCCACTCCGCCCAGGTCGACGGGTGGAACTGCGCGATGCCCTGGGCCCGGCCGGAATCCGCCTGCGGATTCCAGTGGCTCTCCGCGTCGAGTTGCGCGGCCAGCATCGGAACGCTCAGCTCCGGGCAGGTCTTGGTGGCCGACTGAATGGTCGCCAGATACTGCGCGGGAATGGTCGGCGGTGTGGGCGGCCGGGTCAGCCACCAGACGGCACCGAGGGCGACGACGACGAGTACGGCTCCGAGGACCAGGCCCGTCCGACGCCCTCGGCGGCCGTGGCGCCTGCCTCCGCTCTCCGCCGGAGAACCGCGGTGCGGCGCGGCGTGGTGCGACGACGCCTCCCAAGAGGGACCTGCGGGCTGGTGGCCTTGTCGCCGGTCCCAGCCGCTGTCCGTCGCTCCGGCTTGTCGTTCTTGCATGTGCCCAGTCCGTCCGGTCGGTGCATCCGGTTGATGTGTCGTTGACCGGTGGGACGCGTAGGACTCCGTGATAGTTGCAAGATCGCGCAACCGAGCCGGCGATTATGGGGATTGCCACACGAGGGAACCGGACGCGGCCGGCCGCCGTGACACGGCCGCCGGCGCCGCCGATGCGAGGGTTCCGGCCCGGACGGCCCCCGGAGAGCCCTGTGATCGCCGGGGCCTCGGCGATCCCTCCCGACATCCGGGCTCCCGCGGGGCAGACGCCCTGCTGGGCCGCTGGAGGGCTTGCCCTGGCGCGCCGCAGCACCGGTCGTTCCGATCGGGCGCGTGGTGCCTAGGTTGGGTGGCGTGGAGCGTGTCGTGCATCTGACCGGTCTTCTTCACCGCCCGCTGGTAGGCGGCAACGGCGAGGTGGTCGGCCGCCTCTCCGACGTCATCGTCCGGCTGCGCGGCCGGGACTACCCGCAGGTCACCGGGGTGGTGGCGCGTGTGGGCGGGCGCGAGGTCTTCCTGCCCGCCAAGCAGCTCGCCGACCTGGAGGGGAAGCCGATCACTCTGGCCAGCCCGCGGGTCGACCTCCGGCACTTCGAGCGGCGTGAGGGGGAGGTCCTGCTGCGCGCCGATGTGCTCGGTCACCGAGTGATCGATGTGGTCGACGTCGAGCTGGTCAGGGCCTATGACATCGAACTGGCACAACGGCCCGAAGGGTGGGTGGTCACCTGCCTCGACACGCACCGGCCGCCGCGCCTCCGGGGCGTGCTGGGCGCACGGGGCGGGCAACCCGACTGGCGGGACTGGAAGTCCTTCGAGCCGCTGATCGGGCACGCACGGTCCGCCCGGGTGCGCGGGCCGTTCGCGCGCCTCGGGCGACTCAAGCCCGCGGACCTCGCCGATCTGCTGGAGGACGCCAACCGCACCGAGTCGCACGAGATCCTCCAGACCGTGCACGCCGACCCCGAGCTGGAAGCCGACGTGTTCGAGGAGCTGGAACCGGACTCGCAGCTCCGGCTGCTGCGCGAGCGGACCGATACCGAGATCGCCGAGGTCGTCGCCCGGATGCGCGCCGACGACGCCGCGGATGCGATCAACGAGCTGCCACAGCACCGCAGGCAGCCGGTCCTCGACGCGCTCCCGGCAGGGCAGCGCACCAAGGTGCTCACTCTGATGGGTTTCAATCCCTCCAGCGCGGGCGGGCTGATGGCGCTCGACGTCCTCACCGCGACGGGCAACACCACGGTCGCCCGGGCGCTACGAGCAGCGGGTGAGGCCCGGACCCTGCAGCCCGAGGCCCTGACCAGCGTCTACCTCGTCGGGGAGGAGAAGCGGCTGATCGGCGTCGTCACCCTCGTGGAACTGCTCCAGGCCGATCCGAAAGGCCCGCTGGAAAACGTCGTGGACCGTGATCCGGTACGCGCCGGTCCCGACACCGACGTCGAGGACGTCGCCCTGCTCATGACCGACTACAACCTGCTCACGGTGCCGGTGGTCGACGACGAGGACCGCATCCTCGGCGTCATCACGGTCGACGACGTGCTGGACGCCGTCATCCCCGAGGACTGGCGCCGCCGCGAGCCCGCCCCGCGCCCGCCCCGCCACGCGGACGAGCCGGCCCCCGGCGCACCGCCGCACGACGCACCGCCCCACTCATGAGTGACCACGACCGGCCGCACGGGGCCCCGGAACATCCGGAACGGCCCGACCGCTCGAAACCTCCGCCCCGTTCAGAGCCGTCGGGCAGACCGGACCGGCCCGGCCGCCCGGCACCCTCGGCCCGCCCAGGAGCACAACAGCCCGCTCCTCCCGGCCCATCCGACCGCCCCCGCGTACCGGAGAAGCAGCCACGCCCGGCGGAGCCGGAGCCCCCGCAGCCACCGCCGGAGCGCCGCGCCGAGCGCCCCGAGAAGAAGACCGTCGCCCGCCCTGCGCCCCCGGTCCGCCCGCCGAGGGCCAGTGCCGTACTCGACGAGGCCCATCTCGGCGACATCCAAGGCGCCTTCGGTCGCGTCCCGCGCGAACACGTCGAGGAACGCCCCGGTTTCAAGGCCCGGTTGCTGACCCTCCTGGCGATCGTCGGCCCCGGCATCATCGTGATGGTGGGCGACAACGACGCGGGCGGCATCGCCACCTACGCCCAGGCCGGCCAGAACTACGGCTACTCGCTGCTGTGGGTCCTGCTGCTCCTCATCCCGGTCCTGATCGTCAATCAGGAGATGGTGGTACGGCTGGGCGCGGTGACCGGCGTCGGCCACGCCCGCCTGATCATCGAACGATTCGGCCGCTTCTGGGGCTGGTTCAGCGTCGGCGACCTGTTCCTGCTGAACTTCCTGACCCTCGTGACGGAGTTCATCGGCATCTCGCTGGCCGCCGGCTACCTGGGCGTCTCGGACTACGTCGTCGTGCCGATCGCCGCGGTCGTGCTGATCGGCGTGACCGCCAGCGGCTCCTTCCGCCGCTGGGAGCGCGCCATGTTCGCCTTCATCGCCGCCAGTCTGCTGCTGATCCCGCTGACCTTGATGTCACATCCCCGGTGGGCCCATGCCGCGCACAGCTTCGTCGTTCCGAGCATCCAAGGCGGTATCAGCAGCGAAGCGGTCCTGCTGATCATCGCGATCGTGGGCACCACCGTCGCCCCCTGGCAGCTGTTCTTCCAGCAGTCCAACGTGATCGACAAGCGCATCACCCCCCGCTTCATCGGCTACGAACGCGCCGACACCGTCATCGGCTCCGTCGTCGTCACGCTGGGCGCCGCGGCCCTGATCATGGTCGCCGACTTCGCCGCCCGGGGAACCAGCGCGTACCGGCACTTCACCGACGCCGCCGGCGTCGCCGAAGCCCTCGGCGGCCACGACCGCATCCTCGGCACGCTGTTCGCCATCGTGCTCCTGGACGCCAGCATCATCGGCGCCGCAGCCGTGACCCTGGCCACCAGCTATGCCTTCGGCGACGTCTTCAACCTCCGGCACTCCCTGCACCGCGGCTTCCGCCAGGCCAAACCCTTCTACACCTCCTACAGCCTGCTGGTCCTCGTAGCCGCCGCCGTCGTCCTCATCCCCGGCGCGCCACTTGGCCTGATCACCGAAGCCGTCCAGGCCCTGGCCGGGCTGCTGCTGCCCTCCGCCAGCGTCTTCCTGCTCCTGCTCTGCAACGACCCCGAAGTACTCGGCCCCTGGGTCAACCACCGCTGGTTGAACATGCTCGCCACCACCATCATCGCCGTCCTGCTGATGCTCTCCGGCACGCTGATGGCCACCACGCTCTTCCCCTCCGTCAACGTCACCCAGCTCACCGTCTGGCTCGCAGTCACCCTGGTCACGGCCCTGATCGCGATCGCTGTCGCACTACGCGTCACCCGCCGCCGAGCCCCCACTCCCCCGCCGCCCCCGATGACCCGCGCCGACAAGGTCGCCTGGCGCATGCCGCCGCTGGCACTGCTCAAGCCCGTGCGATGGTCCACCGGCACCCGACTCGGTATGACCGCCCTGCGCGGATACCTGATCCTCAGTGCCCTGCTCCTGCTCATCAAGGCGATCCAGCTCGGCAGTGCCTGACCGCCCCTCCCGCACCGATGTCAGCCGACGCCTTCGCGCTGGCGTGCGGCCCCGACGAGCAGCCGCACGGCCTCCTCCGGCAGATCGAGATGCTGGACGATCCACCGCACGTCGCGGCCGTGAGTGGCCAGCACCCAGGCGGCGTGGAACCGATTCGGATCAATGGCATCAGGGCCCACCAGCCACTGCCGGATGTCGTCGGCCGGGAAGCCTTCCAGCGCCTCGGCACTGAACCACGTCTCACCCTCCCGTCCCGGCCCTCGCGGATGCCCACCCCGCCGATGGCGTCTGCGCAGCACGTGCCACACCTCGCCGAACACCACCAACACGGCAGCGGCGGAGCCCAGCAGCACTCCGCTGATCACGGGGCGCTGCCCGGGGGTGGCGAGGACGAGCACCAGCAGCTCGGCACCGACCACGACCAGAACCGCCACCATGGCCATGACCTCGGCATTCCAACGACGGGGCACGATCCTCATGGGCATCTCACCTTCCTCTCCCATCGTGGCCCTCATGCGCCTCCGGTGTCGTGGCAGCGGCCCGGCTGGCGATCTCGCCGGCGGGTCCGTCCGTCATCGGGGGTGACCAGGCGTGACCGGGGCCGTCGGCATCTCAGGCATGACCACCCGGCACCCCAATTCAACAACACAGATTGATAAACCACTCGGGGCCCACCACTTCCTCGGTGCGGCCCGGGAGGCGCAGATCACAGCGCAGGCCGTGGGCGCCACGCTCAGCGCCCTGCGGGCCCGCGGCCTGGCCGAGCGCCACCCAGGCAGAGCTGAAGCAGCTCGCCACGGCCGCCCCGCTGTTGGAGCGGCTGGCACAGCGCATCTGACGCCGACTCATCGACGAGGAAGCAGGCCGATGACGACTCCTCCCCTGATACGCACCCACCTCCGCCCGCCCGATGGCCGCTACAAGTGGACGGCGCTGACGAACACGACCGCCGCGGTCTTCATGTCCGCGCTGGACGGCTCGATCGTGCTGATCTCACTGCCGGCGATCTTCCGTGGCATCCACCTGGACCCGCTGGCTCCGGGCAACATCGCCTACCTGCTGTGGATGATCATGGGGTACCGGCTGGTCCAGGCCGTCCTGGTGGTCACGGTGGGCCGACTGGGCGACATGTACGGCCGGGTCCGGATCTACAACAGCGGATTCGCCGTCTTCACCTTCGCCTCGGTCCTGCTGTCCTTCGACCCCTTCGACGGCGGGCACGCGGCGACGTGGTTGATCGCCTGGCGGGTGGTGCAGGCCGTCGGCGGGTCGATGCTGACGGCCAACTCGGCCGCGATCCTCACCGATGCCTTCCCCGAGGAGCAGCGCGGCTTCGCCCTGGATATCAACCAGGTCGCCGGCCTGGCGGGCATGTTCATCGGCCTGGTCGCCGGCGGACTGCTGGTCGCCTGGGACTGGCGGGCGGTGTTCTGGGTGAACGTACCCGTCGGCGTGTTCTTCACGGTGTGGGCCTACCGCACCCTGCGCGAGACCGGCCGGCTCGGCGGCGGCCGGATCGACTGGTGGGGCAACGTCACCTTCGCGGTGGGCCTGAGTGCGGTCCTGATCGCGGTCACCTTCGGGCTGCAACCCTACGGCGGGCACACCATGGCTGGACCAACCCACTGGTCGACGTACTGGCCATCGGCGGCCTGACGCTGCTGGTGGCGTTCGTCGCCGTCGAGCGGCGGGTGGCGGCTCCGATGATCGACTTGAATCTGTTCCGCCAACGTGCCTTCCTTTTCGGCAACTTGGCGGGCCTGGCCATCTCGCACGGTCATCCTCCGAGAGGATGTGCCTGGCCGGGCCGGAGTAGCCGGCATGGCGGCATGTTCGTTGTCATGTGATGACCGCTGGGCAGGAAGACCTTGCCGGTGTCGTGGCTCCAGTAGGGTCCGGTCATGGCCATGGAGAATCCCAACTCATGGGCTGCCGAAGCGATCCGGCGAGTAGAGGGAGATGGCCGGCATCTGACACCGACGCCCCTACGCCCGCTGTCGCTCTCCGCAATCCCGGACGTCGAGATCTACGTCAAGGACGAGTCGGCGCATCCCACCGGCAGCATGAAGTACCGCCTGGTGCGGGCCATGTTCTGCGAGGCGATCGCCCGTGGCGCCATCAGGGCTGACACACCGGTGATCGCGGCGACGAGCGGGGCGGTCGCCATCGCCGCAGCCCACTTCTCAGAACTGCTGGGCCTGGTGTTCACGGCCGTCGCACCGGCGAGCACCTCTGCGGACATCCTGACCAGGATCGAAGAGGCGGGCGGCCGTTGGCAGGTGGGTGAGCGGCCACCGGCCGCGGTGCAGGTGGAGGCGAGGGTGTTGGCCGAGCGGCTCGGAGGCCACTTCCTGGACCACTTCGCCAACGCGGAGCGAGCGCTCGCCACGTGTGGCATGCCCACGATCGCCGACGAGATCTTCCTGCAGCTGAGCAAGGAGCCGCACCCGGTCCCCGAGTGGATTGTCACCGGTGCCGGAACGGGGGCGACCTCTGCGGCGATCGGACGCCACCTCCGGCGCCACGGTCACCCGACGCGGCTGGCCGTGGTGGACCCGGAGAACTCCGCCTATTTCCCCGCGTGGGCGAGCGGTTGTGGCGACTACACCACCGGGATGCCCTCGCGGATACCCGGCATCGGCCGTCCGCGCACCGAGCCCGGCTTCCTGCCGGCGGTGATCGACCTGATGATCCCGGTAACGGACGCTGCGTCCATCGCGGCCCTGCGCTGGCTTCGTACTGCTGCCGGGATCGAAGCCGGCCCGGCGACCGGCACCAACTTTTGGGGGACGTGTCACCTCGTGGCACGGATGCGCGAAGCGGGCGCAAGCGGCAGCATCGTCACCCTCATCGGCGACACCGCCGATCCGTACAGGAACACCCACCTCAATCCGGCATGGGTGGCTGCGCGGGGGCTCGACCCCACGCCGTACGAGGCCGAGATCGAGCGGTTCGCGCGCACTGGTGAATGGCCGGCCGGGTAGCCGCGCAGGTGAGACCGGCTCGCTCAGTACTTCTTCAGCGTAAGGGAGTTGATGAACTCGTAGAACTCCCGCATATCGCGGTCACCGATAGCCTGCGCCAGCTCCGACTCGTCCTGGGAGGTGGCGGCCGTCGCCTCCTCCATGCGTTCCTTGTTGTCCAACGCGAGCTGTTGCGTTCCTGCGACGTGTTCCCGCAGCTCCTGCTCATAGGCTGCGAACGCCGCCAGGTGGTCGCCGCGCGCGGCCTTGAGTTCGCCCGCCAGTACGTAGGCGCCGATCAGAGCCAGGCTCGTGCCCTGTCCCGTCATGGGCGAACCGCAGTATCCCGCGTCACCGAGCAGCACCACTCGGCCCTGCGACCACCTGTTCATACGGATCTGACTCAATGAGTCGAAGTGGAAGTCGGGCGCGTCCCACATGTACTTCAGTGCGCGGGGGAACTCCCATCCCGCATTGGCGAAACGATCGGCCAGCAGGCGCTTCTGCGACTGGATGTCGCGGTAGTCGTACTCCAGCGGATCTGCCTGCTGGAAGCCCAGGTACACCCGGGACTCCGTGTTGTTTCGGGCGCTCATGATGATGCCGCCCAGTTCCCTGCTCTGGTGGTAGATCTGCCAGTAGTCGAGATCGAGGAAGTTGGGCGCGGTGAACAGTCCGAGGTAGCTGCCGAGGTGGTGGAGGTAATCGGACTCCGGGCCGAATGCGAGCTTGCGCACGTTGGAGTGCAATCCGTCGGCGCCTACGACGAGATCGAAATCACGGGGGTCACTGCGTTCGAAGGTGACGTGGACTCCCCGGTCCTCATCCTGCGTGATGGAGGTGATGGAGTCGTTGAACAGGTAACGCACGTTGTCTTCGGTGGCCCGGTGGATGACGCTGCACAGATCGTCGCGCATGATCTCGACGTCAGGGTTGTCGATCCGACCGCCGGTGAAAGTCTGCTCGGTGCTGCTGTACAGCTCCTGGCCGGACTCGCCGACGACCGTCATGCCGCGTATGTCGGTGGCGAGTTGGCGGATCTCGGGCAGGAGCCCCATACGCTCGGCCACTTCCAGCGCTGGCCCCCGCACATCGATCGCTTGGCCACCGGGGCGCAGGTCGGGGGCCCGCTCCACCACGGTCACGTTGAACCCGTAGCGGTTCAGCCAGTACGCCAGGGCCGGACCGGCCACACTGGCACCGGAGACAAGGACATTCGCGTTCTTCATCTGGAGGTTCCTCCACGTCAGTTGGGACTCCTGAGGTGGACGCGAAGCACCCGCACGAAGGTTGCCCCGAACGCGAGAATCCCCGCGTCGGTCCAGGTGGGGCGGGCCAGCGACCAGCGGTGGAACGCGGCCACGCGTGGATGAAACGGCATCGGCAAGCCGCTGCGCTGCGCCGAGGAGCGCAGCGGTGTCGTGGACTTCCGCGGGGCGCGGAGGAGTTGCCCGGGCGAGGAGCCGATCAGTGAAGCCCTCGCGGCGCTCCGTACCAGCGCCAGTCCTTCCGGCGAGGACGAGCGGGTGTGTCGAGGCGTCCGGTAGCCCACAAGAGCGTGGAAGCGGCACTCTCCTCGACGGTCACGTCTGGAAAGAGCCGGGTGAGAACGCGCTTGCTCAAGTCCTCCGGCGGGGCCCCGTCGCGCTGGAGCCCCTGGGCGATGTCGTAGGTGTGAACGAGGGTTTCGACCACACCCATGGCCGCGAACCCTTCCGGGTCGGAGGCACCGAAGACATGCGGGGCGAGCACACTCGAAGTGGTGCTGTCCACGACGGTCGCGAGCAGTCCGCCGCATGCCTCCACGACGGTCAACAGGCCCTCCGGTCCTGCGGCCTTGTCGCCGAAGACGACGTTGGCCGGCCCTTGGGGACGATCGGTGGAGATACGCAGGGGTACATGTGGGACACCGCTGGGGTTCGCGAGCCCGAAGCGGAGCGCATAGGTGAGCAGGTCGTCGGCGAGGTGTTCCAGGGTCTCCCAGCATGTCCACTCCAGTTGGCCGGCGGCTGCATGCCATGGGCCGGACGAAGCACCGGAAAGGGTGGCGACACAGTGCGCAACGGCCTCGCGCACATGCTTGCCGCTCACCGAGGTCTGCGTGTGCGTGGGTATGGAAGGCGTCATCCAGGCAGATTACCGGTGGGCATCCCCTGCCCGGCCGGGCAGTCGGCCGGGCAGCGGCCGAACGACGGCGGGCCGGACAACCTGGCGGGACTCACCCGTGAACGCTTGGAGCGTATGGCCGAGTTGGCCACTTCTCAAACCGTTCGCGACCGCCACTCGCCCCCTGGACCGTCCCTCGGTGCTGCCGGATTCGCCCTGCACGGTGATCGCCTCGGCATTCACCCCCGAACAGGTGCGGGCGCTGGCGGCCGGCGGAAACCCGGTCTTCGAGCCGACGGCCGGAATGGACCTGCGCCATCCGCCGACGGGGCACTGGCCGATGCTCTCCCGACCCGCCGAACTGGCATCACGACTGGACAGCGTCTCCCGCTGACCCGGCATGCGCCCACCGCAAGTCCGCCCGGCATCTCCTGTCGGCCGCGCTGGTTCGCGCGGTGTGGTCGGGCAACGGCAGGTCGTGGATGTCTGCGTGCCGCACGTCCACCACCGCCTGACCGGCGGTACGCGTGCGGACGGCGTCCACCATGCCAACCACCAACCGCACAGTCGCCCAGGCCGCATCACCCACCGAAGTTGCCCCTCCGATCATCCCCTAAGCGTCCTCGACCCCCCTAAGTCCCCCCGTACCCCCCTAACTTGAGCCACGGGGAACGCCATTGGACCTTGCGGATCCTAGGATCGAATCTCTGTGCGTACGGCCCGCCTCGTTTCCGAACCCGTGGAGAGCCCCGATGGAGAATCAATGAGCGCCGCCCCGCCAGCCCCCGGCTTGGACCAGACGCAGCTGGTCGAGGTGGCCGCAGCCGACCTACCGCGTCTTGTCTCCCTGTTCGACCCCGACCATCCCAACCTGGCCTTCGTCCACGCGGTCATCGACGGAGCCATCCCAGGCAGGGCCTGGGCGCATTTCCACAACGACGCGCCCGTTTCCTGTCTGGTCGCCACCACTGCACCGTTCTGCATTGCCGGCGGGGCCATGACCCCCGCCTTCTTCACTGAGGCCAAGACGCTGCTCGCCGGGCACGGCGAGGTACAGCTCGTCTATCCGCCGGGCCCAGGCACCGGTGCCTGGGCGAAACAGGCCGGCTTCACCGCGGGGCGGCGGCTCCACTTCACCCGCACCCACTTCGGCTTCATCGCCCCCATGCCGGCCGTCCCCGACGACTACGCCGTGGTCCGGATCGACGCGGAGACCTTCTCCGGGCTCGATTCCCCGATGGCTCGGAGCATTTTCGGTACCAGCGCCCAATACGCCCAACACACGGCCGGCTTCGCCTTGGTCAAGGACGGCCAGGTGGCGGCAGACGCACACGGCGTCATCGGCGGGGGGCTGATCGAGCTCGGTGTCCACACCCACCCCGACCACCGCCGCAAGGGCCTGGCACTCATGGCCCTCGCCTTGGTCAGCCGATGGGGCACCGAGCAGGGCCTGCGCTCCGTCATTACGTGTCACGCGGACAAGACGCCGAGTATTTCGATGGCCCGGAAGCTCGGTCTGACCGAGGAATTATCCTACCCGATAGCGAAAGCCATATGCTGAAACCTCTCTTATCCGAGGCCATTTCCCCGGCCTCGGTACGGCGCATGCGCGAACTCATCGATCCGCATATCCGCCGCACACCGCTGCTTCAGGCGAAGTCGCCGAGCCCGGTGGACATTCACCTGAAGTGCGAGAACCTTCAGATCACCAATTCCTTCAAGGCCCGAGGCGCACTCAGTGCGCTCCACGCGTACCGGCGGTTCCGTCCGGAGGTATGGTCCCGGATCGTCCGCGAAGGCGTTGTGACAGGCAGCTCGGGCAATTTCGCGCAGGGCCTGGCGCATGTGACGTCGGAGCTGGATCTGGCGTACACGGTGGTGGTGCCGGACTCGATCCCGGAGGCGAAGCGGTCGCAGATACTGGCGTACAACCCAAGGACGCGGATCGTTGCGGTCCCGTACCCGATCTGGCGTCGCACCATGGTCTCCTCCTCCTTTCCCGACCTGCCGGGTTTCTTCCTCTCCTCGGAGAGTGATCCGTACGTCTCGATGGGCATCGCCACGATCGGGATGGAAATCCAGGACGATCTGCCGGATGTGGACGCGGTGCTGGTGCCGTACGGCGGCGGGAACCTCGCCTACAGCCTGGCGACCTACTTGAAGGTCCCCGTCTACGCCGTGGAGATCAGCACCGGAGCCCCACTCTCCGCATCACTGCGCGCGGGGCGTCCCACGGAAGTGACGTACGAGCGTTCGTTCGTGGACGGAATCGGCGCGAGCTTCGTCATTCCAGCTCAGTTCGAGCGGCTGAAGGACAAATTGGCCGGGGTGTTCACGGTGACTCCGCAGGAGATCGCGGAGGCGCTGTCGTCACTGGCGTTCGCCGACAAGATCGTCTGCGAAGGCGCAGGAGCCGCGGCCTACGCAGCCGCGCTGAAGCACTCCTCCGCTCACGGCTGGCACAGCCCCGTAGCCGTCGTCAGCGGGGGCGTCATCGATCCCGACGTCCTGCTGCACACCCTGACCACCACCGGTCAGCCGCTCACCACGCCTATTTCGCATTGAGGAGCAATATCAACATGAGCAAAAACCTGCCCGTCGTCGAGCCGGTAAGCCCCGCCATCGGAGCCCGGGTCACGGGTCTCGATTTGTCGCAGGAGCTTTCGGACGAGGCGTGGAAGACGGTCCAGGACGCCTTCCACCAGTACAACGTGCTGGTCTTTCCGGAGCAGGACATCTCGGTCGAGCAACAGAAGGCGTTCACCGCGCGCTTCGGGCCGCTGCTGACGCACAGCCACCTGCTGCCGATGACCGTTGAGGGCCATCCCGAAGTGATGGTGCTCCACAACAACGAGCAGAAGCCGCCGGGGCTGAACGACTGGCACACCGACAACAGCGGCTGGGCCGAGCCCCCGCTCGGCACCGCGCTCTACGCCAAGATCACGCCCAAGGTCGGCGGGGACACCCTCTACGGCAACATGTACCTGGCGTACGAGTCGCTGTCCGTGCCCATGCAGGAGCTGCTGCTCCAGCTGACCGCGACGCACGACGTGCGCAAGGCGTTCGGCCCGGACTACGGCAACCTTCAGAAGTCGCTGCGCAAGAAGGGCATAGACCCGGACCAGCAGTTCGCGGACCAGGACCCTGTGGAGCACCCGCTGATCCGTACGCACCCCCAGACGGGGCGCCGCGCGCTGTACATCTCCAACCCGTACGTGACGCGGATCAACGGCGTGACCGAGTCCGAGAGCCGGGCGCTGCTGGGCTTCCTCTGCCGCCACATCGAGACCAACGAGCTGATCTACCGGCACCGTTGGGCCCAGGGCGACCTGGTGATCTGGGACAACCGCTGCACCCAGCACCTCGCGGTCGCGGACTACTTCCCGCACGAGCGCCTGATGCACCGCATCAACATCGCGGGAGACAAGCCCTTCCTGAAGCTCTGACCACATCTCCTCCCCCACCCGCCACGTCGCGCCCCACCCCACGCACGGGCGCGACGTGGCCGGGGCTTCTGGAGGGCCTGGCCGCCCCCAAGACACCGGCGCTGGAAACACGTTGCTCAGGCGCGGCCGACCGCGATATGGTCACCGCACTCTGAAGATTCACGCTCCCTGGAAACGTAGCCGCAGAACGGGAGCAGGCCCGCGCACAGCGACGCGGAACCACGGAGGGGCGGCACCCGATTCGGCATACCCTCCCAAGGAGTCCTCATGAAGATCGGCCTCGGTCTCCCCATCGATGATCCCGCCCTGCTGCTGACCTGGGCCCAGCGCGCCGATACCGGCCCGTTCAGTACCCTCGGCCTGCTCGACCGGCTCGTCTTCGACAATCCTGAGCCCCTCGTCACCCTTGCTGCGCTCGCCGGCGCCACCTCCCGCATCCGCCTCCAGACCGAGGTTCTGATCGCGCCCGTCCACAACACGGCGATGCTCGCCAAGCAGACCGCGACCCTCGACCGCATGTCGGGCGGCAGGTTCACGCTCGGCATCGGCGTCGGCGGTCGCGAAGACGACTGCCTGGCCGCGGGCATCGACATCCGACGCCGGGGTCGCCGCCTCGACGAGCAGATGCCCGTACTGCGCCGGATCTGGCGCGGCGAATCGTTCGGCGAAGACGTCGGGCCCATCGGCCCCGTGCCGGCGACGCCCGGTGGCCCGGAAGTACTGTTCGGAGGCTTCGCCCCAGCCGCGATCGAGCGCGTCGCCCGGTTCGGCGACGGCTTCCTCGGTGCCGCGCTGCCTCCGCAGTTCATGGCCGGCCTGTTCCGCGACGTCGAGGCGGTCTGGGAGAAGCACGATCGCCCGGGCCGACCGCGCCTGGTCGCCCAGGCCAACGTCGCCCTCGGTCCCGAGAGCACCGTCGAGCAAGCCCGACGCAACGTCCGCGACTACTACGGATTCAGTGGCCGCGCCGACCACGTGGCCAATGGGCTTCTCACCACGCCGGAGACGATCCGCAAGGCGGTCGACGACTTCATCGGCATCGGCGCCGATGAGGTCATGCTCTACTGCTGGTCCCCTGACGTCGACCAGATCGACCGCCTTGCCGACACCCTCTTCTAGGGATCGTCCGCCACCTCCTCACCGGAGCCGGAGCCGGATCGCGCCGAGGGTGACTGTGCCCTGAGAGACATACCCTCTTTCCCTGGCGGGTCGCGCCGCAGAGACCTCGACCCGCCAGGGCCAAGGGCCGGTCGGGTTCACCGGGGGCGTACGGCAGCCTCCAACACTTCCTGGACGGTCTTCGCGGGGTGGCCGATGACGGCTTCCGATGTGGAGTCGTTGACGTCGAACTCGCCATTGCGCGATGCAGTGAACATCGTCAAGGAGAGCTCCGCAGGTTGCCGCGGTATCCCGCCGGCGACTGCTGCGGAGATCCACTCGTCGTCGTCCATGACGACGCGGCGAGGTCGGCGGCCTTGCTCACGTCGCGCATACTGACGCCGATCCTTTCGGCCGGCACCCGCTCCAACAGGCGGTTGACGATCAGTTCCCCGAGACGTCCGGTGGCTCCCGTGACGATCAACATCGGTGGCTCCCATCTGACGTTGCTTCCAATGGAACGGAAAATACGTTAACGCTGATAATTCCATTGGAATCACACGCATGCACCGCCATGCGCTGATCCGCGCAGGGAACTGTGGGATGCGTATCCGCGCACGCCGGTGCCGCTCAGCCTCAAAGCGATCGACGCTCGACAGCGGCCGCCGCCACTGCGCCACAACGGGGGAAAGCCCGCACAACTCCGATCAAAGCCAGGAAGATCGGGCAAATTCCGGCCTTGCACTCGTGAAGTGATGTTCCGGGCGGCACGGGATCGCGTGACGGGAGCGAGGAGCCCCCGGCACATCTCCTTCACGACATCTCCCCGACCGCTCATCAGTTGTTTTACCAGTTCAAGGGCACACTGCTCGGCACGAAGTCGCCACGATGGCCGTCTAAGAAGGTGTCATCACTCGCACCTCGTTAATTTCGCAAGCACTAGACAGATGGATGGCGCGTGGCCGAAGTAACCGTTTTCCTCCGGGAATATGCGAAGACCCGTCGAGACGTGGGGGCCATCGCCCCGAGCGGCACCCGGCTCTGCAGGGCCCTCACCCGGTACATGATCCCCAATCCCGGCCGCCGCCGTGCGGTACTCGAAGTGGGGCCCGGCACAGGTGCGGTGACCCGCCACATCACCGACTCACTGGGCAAACTGGACACCCTGGACCTGATCGAGGCCAACCCGCGCTTCGCCGCCCTCCTGCGACACACCTACGCCGGCGACCCGAGACTGCGCATCCACACGGGCCTGATCCAAGAACAAGAACTCGCCTCCTACGACACCATCGTGTGTGGCCTACCGTTCGCCAACTTCGACGCCCACACGACCGAAGAGATCTTCGACCGACTCCTCGGATCCCTGCGGCCCGGCGGCACGCTGTCCCTCTTCGGGTACGTGGGCGGTGAAACCGTACGCCGGACACTCACCGACGCAGTCGACCGCGAGCGCACCCTCGCCGGGCTCGGCGTACTGCGCCGCATCCTGCGTCGACACACGTTCCGCACGGAGACGGTGCTGGGGAACCTTCCGCCGGCCCGGGTCCACCACCTGACGCCGGTCAACCCACCGGTCCATCCCGCGCGGACACCCATCTGCGACTGCCGCGAGACGTCTGCCTGAACACGTTCGCCCCGCGGCTCAGCCGGAGCGACATGACCGCACACACAGTCCCGCGCACCGCGCCACGACCGTGCCACCGGTGCCGGGACCTGCCTGAGCGATCATGTACGGAGCCAGACGTCCGGGGTTGCGGCTGTTGCGGTACTGAGTGGAGCCCGGCCTGTCGTAGTCGACCGGCCGGGCTCGATCCGGGTCGATATCAGCGATAACATCACCCGTCACACTTGGGCGATACCATCGTTGCCATGGCATCGAACACGCAGCGGCGGGACGTCACCAGGGACCGCATCGTGAAGGCCGCGGCCGGCCTGCTGCGCGAGCAGGGCCCGGCCGCGGTGACCACGCGCCGTGTGGCCCACGAGGCGGGGCTGCAGCCTCCTGCTCTGTACCGCTTCTTCCCGGGCAAGGACGACCTGTTGGATGCCGCCGCGGAGCATGTCTTCGCCGAACATGTGGCGAACAAGCAGACCAGCGCGCCCTCGGACGACCCCGTGGAAGACCTCCGCGCCGGATGGGACATGCAGATCAGCTTCGGCCTGGCCAACCCGCATGTCTACGGCCTGTTGCTCGACCCGGCCCGCGCACGCGACGCCCCCGCCCAGGCCATGGGAGTGCGGGTCCTTGCCGAGCGGGTGCACAGAATCGCCGCCGCCGGGCGGCTTCGGGTGAGCGAGGAACGCGCCGTCAACCTCATCCGCGCGGCGGGGGTCGGAACCGTCCACACCCTCCTGACACTGCCACCGGGGCATGACGACCCGGGCCTCGCCGACGCCGCCTTCGATACGGTCGCCGGCGCCATCCTCACAGATGAGCCCGCGGTCTCCGCTCAGGATCAGGCAGCCGTCGTTGCGGCATTCCGCACCCACCTGCCCGAACTGCCCAGCCTCAGCAAAGCCGAGGCCGAGCTTCTCGACGAGTGGCTGCAACGCTGATCCGGCACCGTGCCACGCCCCCGGCGCGGCAGCCCCCGGCGCCCGTCGGCCACCTCGTATGCCCGAGCCCAGCCATTCGCCGCCTACGGCCTCACCCGGCACCAGATCGCGGCGTCACACACCTGGGCACAACGTGGGCCAATGACCTCAACTCCTGCCTGCGCAAAGGAGATTCGGCGCTGATCGGAGTACCGAACGACGAGGTGCCTGCACCTTCGCTCGCGGCCGACCGCCGACTGAACGACCGCTTACCGACCGCCCGTTTCGGGTGTGCGCGTGGTGGAGAAGTTGTCGTGCCAGGCAGCCTGGGCTCCCGAATCCCCGATGCGGTAGGTCTGTACGACCGCACCGGCTCCCAACACCAGCGACAGCACTACGGCCACAGCCTTCAGCGCACCTCGTCCGCCCGTTCCCGACCGCTCCCCGTCGGCCGCCGCGATGGCGTCGGCCGGGGAAGCGGTCCTGGTACGTCGCTGCATCCACCACAGCGCCACCGCCAGTGCGAACAGGCCCAGCGTCCACGGCAACAGACCATCCCCCAGCTCGGTGTGCCGGCGCACCAGGGGATCGCGGTCCACATGGTGCTCCAGCCACTCTCCTGCGTGGGTGGTGAGCGGCACGCTGACGAGCGTCACCACGGCCAGCACCGGAAGGGCGATTCCGAACCGCCGGGCCAGGTCGGGCCACACGGCGCAGACCACCAGCGCAAGCGCGGTGAGCGGTACGAGCACGACCACGACATGGACGAAGAGCACATGCGCGGGTATCCCATTGATCACCGTGGGGCCCATGGCCTCCCCCTGCTTCCGAAGTAGCTGGCGGCCGAAAATCTACTACAAGCGTGTAGACGCTCATAGTCGTCCAACAGCATCCACGACTCCGATGCCCACAGACCGCCGACGTCAGCGGGATGGAAGCCGGCGGGGCGGCGTCGATTCCCGGCGAGCGGGATTCGACCACCAGGAGCGAGCTGGCCTGGGTCTCGGCGACCCGGGCGGCGGCCTCACCACTGCCCATTGCCTGGGTGGCTGCGCGTGCCTGGCGCTGCCAGGCCAGGCATTCTGCCGCCACTCCAACTCCCGCAGGACACCCGTATGTTGTATGAGCGCGTCGACCAGATGTCACCGGCCAGGTGTCACCGGCGCCCCTCAGGTGGCGCTGCCCGGCGCGGGCCTCGCAGCTCCGGCCCCATCGGGCCGTCCGGCCGGGAAGTCGTCGCCGATCTGCTCGCGGAGCCACTCGTCGTCGAACACCTTGCTCAGGTAGTTGCGGCCGGAGTCCGGGAGCACCACGACCACCAGGTCGTCCGGACCGAGCCCGGCGGCGACTCGGAGCGCCGCGGCGACCGCGGTCCCGGCCGATGCGCCCACCAGCAGCCCCTCTTCTCGGGCCAGCCGACGGGCGGTCAGCAGCGAGTCGCGGTCGCTGACCCGCTCGAACCCGTCCACCACGTCGGTGTGGAACGACTCGGGCCAGGAGTCGTCCACGGTATCGGGATGGCGGAACAGGCCGATGCTCTCCACCGCGTACGCGGTGCCTGGTCCGCCCGAGTAGACGGATGCCTCCGGGTCGGCGCCGATCACCTGGACCCGGCCGCCGCTGACCTCCTTGAGGTAGCCGCCGGTGCCGCTGATCGTGCCGCCGGTGCCGATGCCGGCCACCAGATGCGTGATCCGGCCCTCGGTCTGCCGCCACAGCTCCGGGCCCGTACCGCCGTGGTGCGCACGGGGGTTGGCGGGATTGCTGTACTGGTCGGCCAGCCACGCACCGGGGGTGGTCCGGGCGATCCGCTCGCCCACCGACCTGGGGTGGTCGGGGTGTTCGCGCGGCACGTCGCCGGGGCAGACCACGACCTCGGCACCGTAGGCGCGCAACACCGACACCTTCTCGGTGCTGCTTTTCGACGGCAGGGTGAACACACAGCGATAGCCGCGCTGCGCCGCCACCATGGCCAGCCCCACACCGGTGTTGCCCGAGGTGGTCTCCACGATGGTGCCGCCCGGCCGCAGCAGCCCGGCGTCCTCGGCGGCCCGCACCATGGACAGTGCGATGCGGTCCTTGACGCTCCCGCCCGGGTTGACGTACTCCAACTTCGCGTAGACGGGCGTGGAAAGGCCCACGGTGATCCGGTTGAGCCGCACCAACGGGGTGTTGCCGACCACGTCGACAAGGGATTCGTAGACGTCCATCACAGCAGTCTGCCGGAAGGCCCGAAGCCGGGAGCCGACTCCCGGCCTTCGGCATCGCATGTGTCTGGGGCTTCGGCTTCACGCGATCGGCGCGGCCGGGGCGGAAGGGGGCGGGTTGCCGGCGACAGAGCTGATCGGCGGTGTCATCGCGCCCTCGATCGTCGCTCCCGGCGCAGTTCCGCCGGCGGTGAACACCGACCTCACCAGGCTCGACGATCACTACAGTCCAGTCCCATGACGACGGTTACCACGCGCACGGTCCGATACCAGGCCGACGGTCTCACGATGATCGGGCACCTCGCGCTCCCAACCGGCGTCGACCGCCGGCCCGCGGTGCTGCTCGGACCAGAGGGCATGGGGCTCAGCGATGTCGAGCGCCGCCGGGCCGATGCGCTCGCCGAACTGGGCTACGTGGCGCTGGCCTTCGACCTCCACGGCGGGCGCTATGTGAGCGACCCCGAGAAGATGCTGGCCCGTTGCATGCCGCTGCTCGCCGACCCCGAGCGGATGCGGGACATCGGCCATGCGGCCCTCGACGTACTGCGGGCCGAACCGCGGACCGACCCCGACCGGATCGCCGCCATCGGCTACGGCACCGGGGGCGCCATCGCGCTGGAACTCGGACGCGACGGCGTCGATCTGCGCGCGATCGGGACAATCAACGCGGTGACCACGGGCCGACCGGGCGAGGCCGCACACATCCGATGCCCCGTGTGGGCCGGAGTCGGTTCGGAAGACCCGATCATGCCGCCCGCGCAACGGGAGGCGTTCACCGCCGAGATGCAGGCCGCGGGCGTCGACTGGCGCCTCACGGTCTACGGCGGAGCCCTGCACGCCTTCCACCACCCACCGGTCGACCACACCGTGCGCCCCGGCGTCGGCCACCACCCGCAGCACGCGCAGCGAGCCTGGCGCGACATCGTCGACCTGCTCGCCGAGTGCCTTCCCGTGACGGAGTGAGCCGGTGCGTCGGGGCTGGGTGACGGTTACCGGTCGGCGGTAGTCATGGGGCCGGTTGTTCGGGCTCGGCCGGTGCGTTGATGCTGTGGGCGGCGTCGAGGAGTTGCTGTCCCAGAGCCCTCAGGTGCCCGGCGAGTTCGGGGTCTGCTTCGAGGGTGACTTGGGGGCCGAGGTTCAGCAGGCGTTGGGCGATGTGGAGGGGGTTGTCGGCGGAGATGTCGGCGGTGCAGGTGCCGTCGTCGAGTGGGGTGATGCGGTCGGGGAGTGCGCCGGTGCGGGTGCGGACGGTGTCCGCGTCGGCGGGGACGGTGGCGCGGGCGGTGTCGCCACCTCCGCGACACCGCCCCATCATCGGCGCTCGAAGCTCCGACCGGCCTGCATCGTCGGATTCCGGGGTGCCTACAATCGCCCGATGCACAAGGACTCCTCCCCCGACGTCGTAGTGGTCGCTCCCGATCCCGGCTGGACGGTCCAGGCCGAGGCCGTGGCAGAAGAGTTGTACGACCTGCTCCGGCCGCTCGCGCTCCATGTCGAGCACATCGGCAGCACGGCCGTCCCCGGTATGGCGGCCAAGCCGGTTCTCGACCTCCAGGTCAGCGTGCGCGCACTGGAGGAGGTGGAGGGCGCGTTCACCAGGCCGTTGGCCGAACGGGGCTTCGTCCTCGCTCCGTATCGACATGACCACGTTCCCGCAGGCAGTGACGACGATCCGGCACGCTGGACGAAGCGGCTGTGGATCCGCCAAGGTCATCAGGGGCTGGACGTCAACCTCCATGTCCGGAGGGCCGGTTCGCCCAACGAGCGGCTGGCGCTCCTCTTCCGTGACTGGCTGCGGGCACACCCCGAGGCGGTACCGGCCTACGCCCGCTTCAAGCAGGTGCTGGCGCAGGCCGTTCCGGATCTCGCCACCTACGCCGATGTCAAGGATCCCGTGGTCGATCTTGTGGTCGCCGTCGCCGAGCCCTGGGCACGGGCCACGGGGTGGCGACCGTCCACCACGATGACGGCCCGGCCCGCGACCCACCGGCGCTGATTCCCTCCTCACCGGTCCACGGTCCACTGACCGTCGGCAACCGGGCCGAACAGGGCCGGCTCGGCCCGCAGCACGCCGACGTCGACCAGTTCGTTCTGGCCACGGTGGCCATGGCCAGGCAATGCGCGTCAGCGCAGAAACCCTTCGTAATTGCGCTGCTGGAGCTGACTCTCGATCTGCTTCACGGTCTCCAATCCGACGCTCACGATGATGAGGATGCTCGTGCCGCCGAACGGGAAATTGCTGCCGTTGAAGAACACGAGTGCCGCTGTGGGCACAAGGGCGATCAGTCCCAGGTAGATCGCTCCCGGCCAGGTGATCCGGTTGAGCACGTAGCCCAGGTATTCAGCCGTCGGTCGCCCGGCTCGGATACCGGGGATGAACCCGCCGTGCTTCTTCATGTTGTCGGCAACTTCTTTGGGGGTGAAGGAGATGGTGACGTAGAAGAACGCGAAGAAGACGATCAGCAGGAAGTAAAGTGCGAGATGGATCGGTTGGTCACCCCTGGTGAGATTGGTGGCGATCCACCGGGACCACCCCGACGCCGAGTTGCCGCCGAAATCGATCAAACTGGGGATGGTGAGAATTGATGAGGCGAAGATGACGGGAACCACGCCCGCCTGGTTCACCTTCAGCGGAATGTAGGTCGAAGTGCCGCCGTAGGAGCGGCGGCCGATCATTCGTTTTGCGTACTGGACCGGGATCCGGCGCTGCGCCTGCTCGACGAAGACCACGAGGCAAACCATGCAGAGGCCGACCGCGATCACGATGGCGAACTCGCCCCAACCGCTCAGGATTTTGCCCGACTTCTTGATCCCCCACAGGTTGGCCGGAAAGCTGGCGGCGAGGGAGGTGAACATCAGGAGCGACATGCCGTTGCCGATGCCGCGGTCGGTGATGAGCTCTCCGAACCACATTACGACGGCGGTGCCGGCGACCATGGTGACGACCATGACGCAGGTCTGGAAGATCGAGGCGTCCGGGACGATCTGGGCGCGGAGTCGGCAGGTGGGGAAGAGCCCGCCGCTTTGGGCTTTGGCCACCAGCGCGGCCCCCTGGAGCACCGCCAGTCCCAGCGTCAGATACCGGGTGTACTGGGTGATCTTCGCGGTGCCCGCCTGGCCCTCCTTCTTCAGTGCCTCCAGGCGCGGGATCACCACCGTCAGCAGTTGAAGGATGATGCTCGCCGTGATGTACGGCGTGATCCCCAGGGCGAAGACGGTGAGCTGTAGTAGCGCACCACCGCTGAACGTGTTGATCAAGCCGAAGAGGCCGCCGTTGCCGACCCCTTCCCTGATGCACTGCGTAACGTTCCGGTAGTCCACTCCGGGGACCGGAACGTTCTGCCCCAACCGATAGAGGAGCAATATTCCCAGCGTGCAGAGTATCTTTTTGCGAAGACCGGGCGTTTTGAAGATCCTGACGAGTACGGTGGGCACTTTTTCAAATCGTCCTTAATCTCGCAAGTTGATAGAGCATCTGCACTGATTCCCGACTGTCCTTGCCCGCCGAGTTGCTTCCACCCCGGCGGCCGGATCACCCGAAGGTGAAGCGGGCGCGGTTGCCTTCGCGGGCGGTGCGGCAACGACTTCCGCCCATCTGGACGCACGTCAATATTCCCGTTGGCAGGCAGCGGTCACCGTTGTCCAGGAGTGGTTTTCCGAGCGCAGCAAGGACCGACGCGAAGTACTGGAACTCGTGGCGCTGGGCACACCTTTGATGGCGGAACCGCATGGCGATATCGTGATTGGCGCCTTCGGTAGCGCGACGATCTCCGGCAGATAGTTGCTGCCGTAGGTGCCCAGCGTGTGGATTTGGGCGGGTAGTTGGTTCAGGTGGTCGCCTGACCTGCCGCGACCCGATGACCGGGTCTCGGCGTGGGCAACCGACTGGGCAGGTAGGCCGGTATCACCGGTGTCGACTCGCGCATCCGCCCGTCGGCGGGCGGTCGGTGGTGGTGGTCGACTCGAAGCAGGCGAGTTTCGGAGGGTACTTACGGCACTACCGCTCCATCTCCCCCATCCCGGCCGCGCGCTGCCAGTTGGGCGTCAAGCTGCTCTGCCAGCGGGACGATGCCCACCGCTCCAAGAGCCCTGCACCATGGCTCGGCATCCCTGCCGTTTCCGTCCGCCTCTCAACTGCCACAGCCTGAACCTTGGCCGAAGCTACTTGGTCGTGGAGGTGTGGGCCGGGATCGGGACCGGCGCAGTAGTGCAGGTGCGGGTGGGCATCGGGACCGGCACGGTCGTTGAGGAGTAGGTCGGAATCGGGACCGGCACGGCAGTGCAGGTGCGGTTCGGGACGGGGGCCGGCACGGTCGTGGAGCTGGGTTGCTGCCGGGGAACGGTGGACCCGCCCTGAGCGGAAGCGCTCGGCAGCACTTCCAGCCCGACACCGAGCCCGGCGATCGTCAGCGCCGAGCCGGTAGCCATCCAGACCCTCCGAGCACGCCGCCGGGCACGGACCCCGGCTTGCAGCCGCTGCCTGTGCTGATCGTCAAAGGGTGTGTCTGCCTGGCTAGCGCGCATCATCCGCGCGAGTTCGTGTTCAAAGTCTTCCATGATGTCTCCTTCACTTCACCGGCTCGATGGCGTCACCCAGGAGCTGCCGCAATCGCGTCACCCCCCGTGACGTGAGCGACCGGACGGTGCCCACCGGACACCCCAGCGCTTCGGCAACCTGCGCCTCGGACAAGTCCTGGTAGTAGCGCAGCACCACCGCGGCGCGCTGCCGCACCGGCAGCAATGCCAGCGCGGCCTCCAACCGAGTCCGTTCCTCCACAGCAGTGGCCACATCGCCAACCTCGGGAAGCTCCGGCAGCCGTTCCACCGGACGCTCGCCCCACCAGCGACGTCGCGCCGAGCGAGCCGCCGCGCGGGCCAGCACCCGGCGCACATACGCCTCCGGCGCTTGTTCGGCCACCCTCGGCCACGCAAACCACAGTTTGACCAGCGCCTCCTGCAGCAGGTCCTCGGCTCGATGCCGATCTCCACCGGTGAGCAGATGCGCCAGGTGAAGCAGCGACGACCAACGATCCGCCACGAACCGGTCGAACGCATCGGCCCGCAACTGACCCATCAACGCCGCCCCTCGTCTCGACACTTGCCTACATCCCTACAAAGGCACTGGCCCACGTCCCGCTATGCAGTCGCCAGACGTGAGCTGGCTCACATGCCGACCTCGGCCCCGTATCCCCGGCCCAACTCCTGGAGCGCCCCATCTGCCACACCGCCCAGGCACCGCGCGCCGATCTGAACACATCACAGGCCCCAGACCAACCGCCCGCGCTTTACGACGTCACCGGTCCTCAAGCCCTTCTGGTTTGGCTTTGGGCGCGGCCACTCCCGACCGAGGTCTGGACGTTGTCCAACGGCCACCTCACGCACAGAGAGGGCGTCATGAGCTTCATGTTCCCTGGCAACGTCGTCTGGTTCGAGTTCGCCACCGGCGATCCCCAGTCGATCCAGGACTTCTACGGACCACTGCTGGGCTGGTCTTTCGGGAAGGACCCCTCACGGTGCTGTCCGCAGACGTGATCGCCGACGTCGAGCGACTGCGGGCATCGGGCGCCGGCGTGGAGGTCTCCCCCACCTCCGTCGGTGATGTCACTGTCCTCGCTCGGCTGCGCGCCCCCAAGGGAAATGCCTTCGCACTGTTCTCCCAGAGCAACGCGCCCCGCTTCGAGCAGCGCATGGACGCCACCCATCGGCAGATGGAGCAGGTCACCTGCCAACCGCAGCCCGGCACGTTCGGCTGGTTCGAAATGGGCACCACGGACCCCAGGACCACTCGTGACTTCTACGCGCGGGCCTTCGGCTGGCAGTTCGAGGGCGAGGGGCCCTGCCAGTCCGTCCTCACCGTCGGGCCGAAGGGACCGCGTCCGGCCGGCGGGCTGTACGACCACACGGGGCGCATGGACGGCGCCGACTACGCCATGCCGTGCTTCCTGGCCGACGACGTCGCATCCCTGGTGGAGCAGGCCGGGACGGCGGGAGCCCACGTCGAGCAGGGGCCCGAGGCCCGACCCGGCGGGCCCCGCCTCAGGCGACTGCGGGATCCGCACGGCAACCGATTCGGTCTGTTCAACGACGGCAACGGCAACAGCAACGGGGACAGCAACACCCACGGCAACCACGAGGAGGACCCCCGATGAAGATCGGTCTGCTGGGCACGGGCTTCGGCCGCGCGCATGCCGCCGTCCACGCCGCCCACCCCGACGTCGAAAACGTCGTCGTCTTCGGCCGTAAGCCGGCCAGACTCACGCCGCTCGCCGAGCAGTTCGGCTTCGAGACGACCACCGACCTCGATGCGATCTACGGCGACCCGGACATGGGAGGCTGCCTCCAGATAGGCAGGGTCCGGCCGGACCGCGACGAGTCGCGGCGGTCCAGGCAGTCAGGCGCTGTGTCGGCCGGCTGTGCGGTGTGCGGAACGCCAGGTGGTGGGGGGCATGTCGGCCTGGCGTCGGAAGAACGTGGTGAAGTTGCCGACGTCGCGGAAGCCCAGGCGCCGGGCGCAGCTGCTGACCGGCAGGTCGGTGTGCGCGAGCAGTCTTTTGGCTTCCAGCAGGATGCGCTGGTCGAGGAGGGCCTTGGCGCCCGTGCCGGTGGCGGCACGGGCGGCCCGGGTGAGGGTGCGCACGTCGTAGCCCAGTGCCTGTGCGTAGTCGGTCACGTGGTGCCAGTCGGTGAAGTGCTCTTCGACAGCGGCCCGATAGGCGCGGAACACCTCGGTGCGCCGGCCGGCGGATCCTGTCGCGCCGGTGGGAGCCGGCGTGTTGGGGAGTGTGCGCAGGATCAGTGCCGCCAGCAGGTGGGAGAGCAGTTCGGGGGAAGCCAGACGTGGTGTGTGCGCGGCCGTGTGGTGCTCTCGGTCGAGGTGATCGGCTGCGAGCAGGGCGAGGGCCAGGCACTGATCCTCAAGGTGCCAGCACACCGGCGTGGTGGCCGCTGCGACCGTGAAGCCGGGGAGAAAGCCGGGGCGGAACAGGACCAGGGGACCGTCGCAGGCGTCGATATCGCTCCAGCGGTGCACCATGCCGGGCCGGATCCACACGGCGCTGCCTTGTCCGAGCCGGTGGTTGTGGAAGTCCGCTTCGTGGGTGCCGGTTCCGGATTCGACGATGGCGAGCACGTGGAAGTCGGGGCGCTGCGGCCGGGTGCGGTGGCGCTGGACGTCCATCGAATGCAGCGCGGCGAACGAGAGGACCTCGATCCCGTACGCGGATCCGACGGCAGGGAGGTAGTGCACTTGCCGCACCGCAGAGTGTCCGCTTTCCACAAGGATCGTGTTCCTTTCCGCCAGGGAGCTTCCACTCCCCCGCCTACCGTCAGGACTGGGCCTGACAGGCAGGTCAGACTACTGGTTGGAAGCTGGGGCAGGGCTGCGGGAGCGGCTTGCCGCAGCCGACGGGGAAGGCGGGACGATGGTGGAAACGACAACAGCGGTTCCTGTGGCGGGTGGGCAGCTCGATGTGCGGACAGGGGGGCGTACCGGGCCGGCGCTGGTGTTCGTGCATTACTGGGGCGGCTCCGCGGACACCTGGAACGGGGTGCTTGGCCGGCTGCCGACCGGGCAGGCGACGGTGCGCTTCGACCAGCGCGGCTGGGGCACCTCACGGGTGTTGCCCGGGCCTCATCACCTCGACCAACTCGCCGACGATCTCGGCATGGTGGTCGCCGCCTGCGTGACGGGGCCGTACGTCCTCGTCGGCCACTCGATGGGCGGCAAGGCGAGCCAACTCGTCGCGGCCCGCAGGCCGACCGGACTGGCCGGGCTGGTGCTCGTCGCGCCCGCACCGCCACAGCCGCCCGCCACGGTGACCGAGGAGTTCCGGCAACGGCTGTCCCACGCCTACGACTCCCCCGAGACGGTGCAGCACGCGCTCGACCATGTCCTGACCGCCACGCCGCTGCCTGCGGCAGTGCGCGCCACTGCGGTGCGGGACAGCCTGGCCGCCGGGCCCGAGGCCCGGCACGAGTGGCCCCTGCGCGGGATCGCGCGGGACATCACCCGCGCCGTCCGCAACATCGACGTTCCGGTGACCGTACTGGCCGCCGAGAACGACGTGGTGGAACCGCCGCAGGTCCTGCGCGACCATCTCCTGCCCCACATCCCGCACGCGACTCTGACGACCGTGCCCGGCGTCGGTCACCTACTGCCGGTGGAGGCGCCCGACGCTGTCGCGAGAGCCCTCGCGGACTTCCTGACACCCCTTCAGCGCTGACCGCACCGCAACGCCGAGCGCCGGGCGCCGAGCGCACACAACGCCGCTCGCCCTGTCGGGCAGGTCCGCACAAGCGTTACGGAGGGCTCGCGGTGCCGGCCCCGGGGTGGGGGCGCACGGGGTGTGCGTGCCTGGGGCTCCACGGTCATGCCGTGCTGGTCGACGCTCGGGCGGCCGAGAGTCTGCCGGCGGTCGTAGGCCGTTGTGAGTCCGACGTCGTGCTGCCGTCGTGGTGGGTGGTCAGCGCGAGGGTGCCGTAGCAGCACCAGGCGGAGTTCCAGCGGGTGATGATGCGTCCGCCGGGTGCGGACTGTGCTCGCCAGGCGGGCGGAAGCCGGTCCACGGAGAACGTTGCCAGGATCAGGTCGCAGGGTGCGTCGGGCTCCCGACCCGGTGCGGTGTCCAGTTCGATGGTGGTGACTGCCTGGTCGCCGAGAAGGGCGCACAGCAGGGCCGCGTTGAAGCCGGTGGCCGTGCCCATTTCCGCGACGCGGAGCGGGCGGGACCGGGCGTCATCCCAGCAGCCCGGTCAGCACCGCCGTCGTCGCGTTCAGCAGGCCCTCGGCTGCCGGGCCGCCCGCGGCGGTACGGGCGAGCAGGCCCTCGCGTGCGGCCAGGATCACTTCGGCTGCCTGCTCGGCGGCGGCACCCGGCGGTACCAACTCGGGCAGGACCCGCTCCAGCAGGGCCGCCAGTGCCGCCGTCACCGTACGGTCGTGTGCGGCGACCCGCTCGGCGAGCTCGGAGGTGCGGGCGGCCAGCAGGCGGAACTCCAGGAAGAGCAGGATCCATCCGGTTTCGGCGGCCTCGACCCGCAGCAGCGCCTCGACCAGGCGTTGCGCCCGCTCCTCGGCCCCCAACTGTTCTGCTGCGGCGGCCAGTTGCTCCAGCTCGGTGATCCGCTCGGCCGCCTGGTCGTCGAAGAGGGCCAGCAGCAGGTCCTCCTTGGTGGCGAAGTTGGAGTAGAAGGCCCCGCGGGTGTAGCCGGCCGCGGCGCAGATGTCCTCGATGCTCGTCCGCGCGTATCCCGCGGACAGGAACAGTTCGCCCGCCGCGGACAGGATGCGGGCTCTGGTGTGGACGCGGCGCCGCGGGGGCCGGGGCGCGGAGGGTTCGACCGGAGTGGGATTCACAACATCACGATACATGGTGTATTCAATACGGGTCGTATTGAAACGAGGTCGGGAAGGACCTTCGCCATGAGCCGACTGCTGATCACCGACGCCCACCTGCTCCATCCCGAGACCGGCATCCGTACCGACCCGTCCTGGATGGAGGTCGCCGACGGCCGGATAGCCGCCACCGGCACCGGCCGCCCGCCCGGCGCCGGCCCGGACGTGCAGGTGCTCGACGCGGCCGGCGCCACCGTGCTGCCCGGTCTGATCGACGCCCACGTCCATCTGTTGATCACCTCCCTCAACCTGTCCGCCATCGCCTCCTGGACCCCCGGATATCTGACCGTTCGGGCTCTTGCGGAAGCCGAACGGATGCTGCGCCGGGGCTTCACCACCGTCCGCGACGTCGGCGGCGCCGACCACGGCATGGCCCAGGCCCTGGCCGAGGGGCTGGCGCTCGGACCGCGGCTCGTCCACGGTGGGAAGGCGCTCTCCCAGACCGGCGGCCACGGTGACCTGCGCCCGCTCGGGGACGACTCGGTGCCCTGCTGCGAGGGCCGGCCGAACTTCGCCCGGATCGCGGACGGTGTCGACGCCGTCCGCGCGGCAGCCCGGGACGAGTTCCGCAAGGGCGCCGCACACCTGAAGGTGCTGCTCTCCGGCGGGGTGGCCTCACCGCACGACGAGATCGCGGCAGTCCAGTACAGCGAGGAGGAGATACGCGCCGCCGTGCAGGAGGCGGAGAACCACAACCGGTACGTCACCGCGCACGCCTACCATCCGCGCGCCATCGACCGGGCCCTGCGGGCCGGCGTCCGCTGCGTCGAACACGGCAACCTGATCGACGATGCGACCGTCGCCCTTCTGGTGGAGCGGGACGCCTTCCTGGTTCCCACCCTGATCGCCTACGAGGAGACGGCGAAGCTCAGCCGGCAGTCCGGCCTGCCGGAGTCGTCCTACCGCAAGCTCACCGAGGTCCGCGACCAGGGACTGGCCGCGCTGGAGAAGGCCCACCGCGCGGGCGTCAACCTGGTCTACGGCAGCGACCTGCTCGGGCCGCTGCACCCGGCCCAGTTGGCGGAGTTCACGCTGCGCGCCGAGGTCCAGCCCGCGGCGGATGTGATCCGCTCGGCCACCAGCACGGCGGCCCGGCTGCTGCGGATGGAGGGCGACATCGGCACCCTCGCGCCGGGCGCACACGCCGACCTGCTCGTCGTGGACGGCGATCCGCTGGCGGATCTGACCGTCCTCACCCGTCCCGAGCGGCATCTGCGCCACGTGATCAAGGCCGGTGCCGTCGTCGACTGAGACCGGCGGGCAGCCCGCCCGGAACGCTCAGTCGTCACCGGGCTCGGGGAACTCAAGGGTCACCTGGGCGCCACCGCTTGCGGCGTTGTCCAGCCGCAGCCTTGCACCGAGCAGCGCCGTATGCCCGGTGGCGATGGCCAGTCCCAGACCACGGCCGGTGCCTCGGTCCGGGGCGCCGGTGCGAAACCGGCGCGGCCCGTCGACGATCAACTCCTCCGGTAGGCCGGGGCCGTGGTCACGGATGACGACGCGCGTCCCGTCCACCGTGATCTCGACGGGCGAGCGGCCGTGCCGGACGGCATTGTCGAACAGGATCGCAAGGATCCGGTCCACACGGTCCGGGTCCGTCTCCACCACCCGGCCTTCGTCGACCACCGTGACGGAGACGGTGGCCGAGCCGTCGTCGCCGTCGTCCCGGGACCGACCCGTCATGGCGTTCCGCACCAGTGGGGCCAGGTGCAGCGGTTCCCGGCGCGGGCGCTCCGTGCCCGAGTCCAGTCGAGAGAGTTCCTCCAGCTCCCCGACCAGCGCACTCAACCGCTGCGCCCCGGTGCGGACCATCTCCACCGCCCGTGGATGGGGCAGCAGATCGGAGGCGGCGACCACGCCGGTCACCGGGGTGCGCAGCTCGTGGGCGATCCCGGCGGTCAGTTCGCGGTCGGTCTGCTCCCGCCGTACGAGGGCCGCGGTCAGCCCGCGCAACGACCGGCCCAGCGCGGCGGCCTCCTCCCGGCCCGTGGCGCCGTGGCCGGGCTCCGGCGCCCGGCCGCCGATCGCGATATCGGGCGCGGCCGCGGCCTCCAGCCGAACCCGGCGTGACAGGCCGTTCGCCAGGAACCAGCCCACCACCGCAAGCAGCGCGGCCACCGAGACGGACAACGGCACCAGGGCCCGGTCGACCGCTGTCTGCAACGGGTCCTGCTCCACGGGGGCCGCGGGGATGGACAGCACCTTGCCGCTGATACCGGCGGCCGCGTACAGGCGCCGGGTGCTTCCGCCGCCCAGGTAGGTGGCGGTCCGGCCCCGCCGGGCCACGTCGGCGAGCGGACCGGGCAGGGAGGCGTCGTTCCACCGTGAGCCGGCGGCCAGTGCACCGTCGTGGCGGTAACTGTGCAGCGCCGAGGCGACGCGCATGAGTTGGTGCTCGCGGACGTGGTCCGTTCTGTCGCGCACCAGGGTGGGCGCGAGGTGCGCGAAGAGCCCGAAGACGGCCCCGGCGGACATCACCATCGCGGAGATTGCCAGCGCGATCCGGCCGCGCACCCCCATGCCACGACCGGGCCGGCGTCCTCTCGTAGGCGATGCCATCTCTCTCTTCCCCGCAGAACTGTCACCAACGGCGCATGCGTCTTCACCGGGACAAGACGGCGAAAGCGCACGCCGCGTTGCACGTTTCTGCTCGGCACCTGCGCGCCGCGGGGGTGAGGTGCGGCGGTCCGGTCCCGACGCAGCGCGGGGGCTTGGCTACCGGGGGCTCGGGGGACGTGGGTGGCTGCGGGTCACTTCACGAGGTCGGCGTAGAAGATGATGTTGGCTGAGCGGTGGCCGTCGACGATCTCGCCGCCGCAGGTGAGCAGGCGCAGCTCCGGGCGGTCGGTGTCGCCGTAGACCTTCTGGGTGGGGAAGGCGTCCTTCTTGACCTGCTGACGTTCGCGGATCTTGAAGGTTGCGGTGGAGCCGTCCTCGCGCAGCACCTTGATCTCGTCGCCGACCTTGATGTTCTTGACGTTGCGCATCAGGGCCGGGCCGTTCTTGGTGTCGTAGTGGGCAACGATGATCGAGGCGCCCTTCTCGCCCGGGGTCGGGCTCTTGGTCCACCAGCCGGGCTGTTCGGCCTTGTCCACCGGCGGGACGCCCAACTCTCCGTCACCGCCCACCTCCAGCGGGACGAACGGGCCCGCGTTCACGCCCGCGGCGGGGATCTGCAGGCGCTTGGGCTTGGACGGCGCCATGGGCGGGGCGGTGTTCTTGGCCGGGGTCGTCGCGGCGTTGTTGATGTTGACGTCGGGGCCGGGGGTGTCACCGCTGCCACACGCCGTCAATCCGCCGGCGAGGGCGAGAGCGAGCGCGGCACCGATCGCGGTGCGGCGGAGGCGGAAATCAGGAGGAGTGGTCACGGCGACTCCAGAGGCAGGGCGGAACGTCGTTGGAGCAGGACGGAGGAGGGAGGAGGGAAGTGGGCGGCCCGCGCCGGTGAGGGAGGGGCGGGCCGCCTCAACTCCTGTGAGGGATGCGGGTGGCTCAGGCGTTGTCGCCGGACTGGCGTGCCCTGCGGCGGTGCAGCGCGGCGAAGCCGAGGCCCGCGGCGGCCGTGGCCGCACCGCCGCCGGCGAGCAGCATGGTGTGGTCACCGGACTCGACGCCTTCGGCACCGGCCTTGACGCCGCCCTTGGGGATGACCTTGCCCTGGTTCTTCGGGGTGGCCGTGCCCTGGTCCTGCCTCTTGCCCTTGGCGTCCTTGGCCTTGGCGTCCTTGCTCTTGCCGTCCTTGTTGTCCGGCTTCTTGTTGCCGCCCTCGACCCAGGAGGTCATGGTGCCGTCGGGCTGCAGGACGAAGTGGGCGCCGTTGTGCTGACCATAGGCGGGCTTGCCGCCGCTGGTCTCCAGCGTGTCGTACGTGATGAGCTTGCCGGTGTCGGGAGCCTTGGCGTACATGTCGGCCTGGAAGTGGTTCTGGCCGAGCTTGTAGACCTTCGCCGTGAAGCCACCGGCCAGGTTCTGGGCGCGGACGAATTTCCGCTCGCTCTTCTTGCCCTTGTCCGTCTCCTGACCGGCCTCACTGCCCTTGCTGCCCTTGTCCTGGCTGCTCTCGTCCTGGCCGGGCTTCTTCTGGCCGCCGTTTTCCTGGCCGCCGTTTTCCTGGTTCCGATCGCCGTCCTGCTTCTTGCCCTGTTCGGCGGTCGGGCTCTCGGAGCCCGCAGGAGCCGGGCTGTCGGCGAACGCGGCGGCAGCCGGAAGCAGCAGCGCCGAGCCCGCGAGTGCGGATATCGCGGAGGTGCGTACGAGGTTGCGGCGGCGCGTTGCCGTGCGGTGGGAAGAAGTCATCGGGAGTTCCTTTGCAGGTCCGAGTCTCTGTTGTCGTCCGCTCCGTTCGGCGGCGACGTCAGGAAAGTTATTCATCCCACATCACGGCGATCCGTCGGATTTGTAACAGTGAGCCGAAGGCGAGTGCGCGGTGACAAAACTGCGACAAGTCCCGGGACTTTGGTCCCGGGGAGTCCCGAGTCGCCTTTGAATTCCCTCGGCCGAAAGACGGAGAAGCACCGAGCAACGGTTAGGAATTCAAGTAAACGGCCGCGTGGAGAAGTGGTTGATATTTCACCTGGCTTCGCTGGGCGCCTTGGTGAGCCGGCCGAGGCCGCGGTCCAGGGCGGTGTCGGGCAGCAGGCGTGACAGCAGTGCGGCGGTCCGGGCATCGTTGCCGACGCAGTAGCGGGTGCGGGGCCGGGCGGCGGTCAGTGCGCGGAAGACGGTGCGCGCGAAGTCCTCCGGCTGCGTGTTGCTGCTCTGTGCCCGTTTCTGTGCCCGTTCTTCGTTCATCCGCAGGAATTCCTCGAAGAGTGCTCGGCAGAGTTCGGCGATGGCCTGGGGAGTCTCGTCCAGTATCCTCTGGCCGGTCTCCCGCGCCTTGTCCCATATCGGGGTGGCGATGCTTCCCAGCCTCGAGGAGACATCGACGATACGGCCGCGGCTCCGGCGCGCGGAGGACGCTTCGGCCCGCAGCTTCTCGGCATCCTCGGCTTTACGGGCACCGGCGAAGACGCGGAAGCCGCGCTGTTCCAGCTGGAGCGCGCAGTGTTTGCCGAGCCCGGTGGAGGCTCCGGTGATGACGACGGTACGCCCGGCGGGGTGCAGGGGCTTGGTCTTGTGGTGCAGCATCTGATCTTCCGTAAGTCGTCGGGCGGCCCGGGAGGGCCGAAGGTGGTCGGCAGTCCTAGCGACCGGTGGCGGGGATGCCGGAGGTGTCTGTCGAGGCCGCGGAGCGCGCCACGGCGGCCGATGTCCACGTCGACCGCGGCCGCACACCGGCATGACCGAGAGCTGGACGCGATCTGGATCTCGCACCTGCACGCCGATCACAGCGCGGACCTGCTCACCGCCTACTACGCGGCGCTCTTCGCGGACATCGAGCTTGCCGCGCCCATCCCGCTGTACGGGCCACCGGGCATCGCAGACCGGCTGGCCCACTTCCTGACCAACACCTCGACGCGCAGCCCGGTCGAGTCCGCCTTCGCCGTCCACGAGTTGTGGGACGGGCATCAGGCGGGCGTCGGCGCACTCACGTTGACCAGCCGGGCGGTCGATCACGGTATCCCGGCGTTCGCCGTGCGCATCGAGGCCGAGGGCCGATCGCTGGTGTACTCCGGGGACACGGCGCCGTGCGCCAACCTCACACAACTGGCCGACGGATGCGATGCGTTGCTGTGTGAGGCGGAGAGCGCCCAGGCACCGGCCGAGGGCGAGTGGGTACACCACACGCCCGAAGACACCGGCGACACGGCCAGCGCGTCTCGGGCGGGCCGCTTGATCGTCACCCATGTGGGCCGCTTCCTCATCCCGCACCAGGCGGTGGCACGCGCCTCGGCCCGCTTCAACGGTCCCATCGACTATGCCGCGCCCGGTACGACCTTCTCGATTGGCCAGACCGCACCTGCCTGCCCGGCCCCGCCCGAGGCCGGAGAAGGCCACCTTCCGGACGGCCTGCGGGACTTCGCGCCGTAGAGCCGGACGAACATCTCGATCGCTGCCTGTCCGCGCTGCTGGTCCGCCGCGGTCCGCGACCTACCGCCCAGCCCTTTCCTGAGCGAACGACCCCACATGACTTGCGCAACAACTAAACTGAGCAATCGGGCAGGCAGCGCCGCCCCAAGTGGCGAAGTCGAACAGTGCCTCAGGGCGGCGAAGGCGAGGATGATGTGGTGGACCGGTCCGCCGAGGTACTGGACGAAACCGCCGCCGTGTTCGGATTGCTCGGCTCACCGCCGCGCCTGCGCATCGTCTGGACACTGCTCCACGGAGAAAGCGATGTGACGGGCCTCGCGGAGCGGGCCGGCGGCACCCTTGCACTGCCCACGGTGAGCCAACATCTGTCGAGGCTGAAGCGTGGCGGTCTGGTGCGCTCCCGGCGGGAGGGCAGACGGATCGTGTACTTCGTGGACGACCCCGACGTTGTCGCGGTGGTACGACTCCTGGTCGCTCAACTCTCCGCCCGCTCCGCAGTGGCGTCACGGACGAAGCCCCACCGTTTCCGCGCCTGAGCCTGAGCCTGAGCCCCAATGATGTCTGGGCCCCGGCGGTCCGGGCGGGGAGCGGAAGCGCCCCTCCCGGACCGCTGGGCTCGCACAACAAGACGTCGCGCCGGTCACGCCGACATCAAGGACTGGCCCCATCGAACCCGTATCGCAGGGGCTCCTCTTTCACACGAAAGTCACGTCGGTAGATGTAGAGCGCTTCGGCCCGCACATCGGTCGTGGATGTCCCCTCCAGCGCGCACGGATAGGTGACCTGAATCACCGAAGGCCGATCGGCGACCCGCATACGCAGCCCGTCCGCCGGCCCTCCGCCGAGCACCGCCGCCTCCACGCGCCTCTTCCCCTCAAAATCCATGACCTCATTTTAGAGGTTGCGCAACTCAGGAAATAGATAGGGCGGGACGACTGGGCTTCCGCGGGGCCGGCACACCTGACTGCTGCCAGCACCCCAGCTGGCGCCGAGCGGGTAGGGACGATTGCTCCCTCGCCACCGAAAGTTGCCTGAGAGCGTCCCGAGCTGCGATTCACCGACGCCGATCGAGGTGCCACCCACCTCACCAAGGCCACAACTGCTCGTTGATGGCCCCGATGAACACGGCCGCCCCGTAACGACCGCGAGTCTTCCCCATCCCCGCGGCCACGGTTCGGGCGAGTCAGGGTGCTCCCGTTCCCGACCAGTGACGCAACGTCAGTTCGCAGCGGGGAGGCGATGCCCGTAGAGGGCCGCTGGTCATCGTTTGGAAACTGATGTCGATTCGCGGTTCCGATGGTACGAAAAGAGCGCGATTCGCTCTCTGGGGTGCCCTTTGTTCGCAGAAGGCTTTGGCCTTCGCTGTTCGGGCATGTCCATGTCGTAGGGATCTCAACGAGCCTGATCATCAGGGCAGTTACCCGCACGCTCGTCCGACGCGCGGCCCGGCTGCGGATGGCGAAGGAATGCCAGGCCGCGGCATCACCCGGGAGTTGTTCGCGCCTGGGATCGGGCTCACACGCCTCACTGGGATCCCTCCTACAACGGTCCAGTGCTGCACACGCAACCGTCACTGCCCACGGCTGTCCGCAACCGCCGAAACGGGCTTGGCGCAAGAACGTCGTGGCACCACAAAGGCGTGCCACGAACACAGAAAGGAAACCCACAATGGCAGACATCACCAAGATCTCTGCGCAGATCACCACCGCCGACGTTCGTGCGGCCGGCACCGACGGCTGGGTGTATCTCGGGATCGCCGGCCGGGAGTTCGTGCTGAGCTCCGGTGGCGACGACTTCGAGACCGGCTCGGAGTTCACCTACATCCTGGGGGATGACTCCAATGTCGCGGAGGCCGAGGTCAACGACCCGCGCAGGCCGGAGTTGGACACCGACGACCTCGACCGGTACCCGGCCTACATCCGCCTCGAACCGGAGGGCACGACGCCGGAGTGGTGCCTGGAGCGCGTCACGGTGACGGTCAATCCCGACTCCGCCGTCCCGCATCGGTTCGACAACCCGCGGCTGGTCGGCCCGGGTGAAGAGCGCCGCATCTGGCTGAGTCAACAAGGCGGAAAGCAGCTGTACCTCAAACGGTACGAGGGCTGACCACCCCCCGTCTGAAGGCGGCCGGAGCCATTGCAGCTGGCTCCGGCCGCCCAGAGGGCACCTTGACTCAACAACTCAACGCTCGATGAGACCGGGGCGTTGGCGACCAGGGTGGCTGCGCTCGCCTCGGACTTCCTGACCGGTCAGTCCTTCTCGGCAGTGGCGATCCGGCCGGCGTAGCGCTGCGTCCAAGTGATGTCGGTGCCGACGGTGACGATCACGTCGTAGTAGCCCTCCTGGGTCGGCCACATGACGACCTTCCTCTCGCCGTGGGCCACCGTGACCTTCTGCGTACCGCCGAGGTAGTCCTTGGCGGTAAGGCTGTAGTCCATCGGCTTGGTGCCGTCGTTGTGCAGCGTGAGCTTCACCTGAGCCTCGCGCTTGGTGCCCTCGCCCATCAGCAGGTCGACCTCGACGCGTGCAAGGCCGGCGTCCCTCTTTCCGGCGGGCGCGACCTGGCCGGCGAAAGACCGCACAAAGCCGTCGTTGGAGTAGATCGAGAACGCGTACTTGCCCTCGGTGGCCTTGGTGTCCCAGGTGTACTCACGCGGCTTGCGCACGGTGACGGTGAACGGCGTGTTGGAGAACGCCCGGTACTTGTCGGGGAAGACCTGGAAGCTCATGGCCTTGCCCGTCGGGCCGCCGGTCAGGGTCATCCTGGCGGTGACCGTGCCCGACGCGCTGTCCTCCGAGATCGTCGCGTGCGGATGGAAGCTCAGCGGGCGCGCTTTCATGTGGTCGGCCGCGATCGGCACCGACCGCTCGGCGAGTGGGTCCGGCAAGGCGGCGGGCCCCGGTTGCGGGTGGGCGAAGTCGAGGGCACTGGTCAGGTCGCCCGCGATCGAGCGCCGCCAGTCGCTGATGTTGGGGCAACGGAACGGCTTGCCGAGGTGGGTCGCCCAGGTCTCGAGGAACTTGATCGTCGAAGTGTGGTCGAAGACTTCCGAGACCACGTACCCGCCGCGGGTCCACGGAGACACCAGCAGCATCGGCACCCGGGGGCCAAAGCCGAGTGGGTAGTCGCCGGCGTACTCGCGCGACGTGCCCGGCTCAGGCCACGGCGGCAGCACGTGGTCGAACTTCCCGTCGTTCTCGTCGTAGTTGAGGATGAAGAGGGTGTGGTTCCAGATGTCGGGGTTGCTCTGGAGGATGTCGAGCACCTTCTTGACGTAGCGCTCGCCGTGCAGGCTGTCCGCGTCCGGGTGCTCGGACCAGCCGTACGGCGCCACGATCCAGGAGACTGCCGGCAGCGGGTGTTCCGCGTCCGGCCGGCAGGCGTCATGAAAGCTCTTGAGAACGGCGTCGAGGTTGTCGTCGGAGTCGTCGTTCGGCGAGGTCATGCCGGAGTAGTACGTGGCGTTGCCGCGCCAGATCAGCCCGGTGCCGGGGCGCAGCTTCGGGTCGTCGGCGCTCAGCCCCTCCGGGTCGAACCCTTTGAAGTACTTCAGCTCGTTGTCGCCGTAGTCGCCGACCCAGCTGCTGAGGTAACCCTGTCGCCCGTTGCCGCTGTTGTCGGAGTAGAGCCGCCAGTCGATGCCGACCTGCTGGAGCTGCTCGGCCACCGTGATCCAGGGGCGGGAGTAGTTGGACTCGTCGGTGTTGCCCGTCTCGGTGTTGGCCGTACCGCTCCACAGGTACTTGCGGTTGGGGTCGGTCGGCCCGAACTCGGAGCAGAAGTTCTGGTCGGCGATGGTGTACTGGGCGGCGAGCGAACGGTAGAAGCCCATGTAGGCGTCGCTGTGGTGGTTCATGCAGCTCGCGCCGTTGTGCTGCACCCACCGGTCCCACTTGCGATGGTCGACGTCGCCCCAGGCTCCGTGGTCGTTGCCCCAGGCTCCGTCGTCGATCTGCGGGGTGACGATGTTGCCGCTGCCGTCCTTCTGTTGGAAGACAGTGGTGCCGTCCTGGAACCGCAGCGCCTGCTTGTCGTTGAAGCCGCGCACGCCGGGGAAGGTGCCGAAGTAGTGGTCGAAGGACCTGTTCTCCTGCATCAGGATCACGACGTGCTTCAGGTCGGACATGTTGCGCCGGTAGCCCCTCGGCGGGACCTGACCGGGCTCCGGGGCGGCGTACGCATCGCCCGTCCCGGCGGTCCCGCCGATCACCAGCGTTCCGGCGGCGACCCCCGCGCCCTGAAGGAAGCGACGGCGGGTGGCTCCGGTCGCCGTCTCGGGGCTGTCGCCGAACTCGGGCTCGGGCGTCGGGGTGATCAGATCGGGGGCCATGAAAGCTCCTCGCAAGGGCGTGGACACTCGGGGGCGGATACCGCAGCCGGTATCGAAGCGAGTGGAAACCAACGCTGTGTGAACTCCGCCCGAGCGGTGGTCAGCCGGACGTCGACCGCAATGGGCGTCGCAGTCTGCGGCCTTGGTGGTTCGTCTGCGCGGAGGGCGTCGGCGGCCCTGTCGGACCGCCTTGTCGGCAGGTGCGGCTATGCGCCGTCCAGTTGGTTTCTCAGCCAGCGTTCGACACCCGCCACGTGTACGGACGCCGCGGCGGCCGCCGAGTCGGGATCGCGGTCGACCAGGGCTTCGTAGATCCGCGTGTGTTCGATGTGGGTCCGTTCAAAAGCGCCCTCCTCTTCGTAGCCGCGCCACACCCGCGTGCGAAACGTCTGTGACGAGAGCCCTTCGAGGATCGCCGCCATGGACTCGTTGCCCGAGGCCCTCCCGATCGCGCGGTGGAAGGCGACGTCGTGCGCGAGGATCTCCTCCGGATCGGCGCTCGCCCGCATCGCCGCAAGGTGCTGCGCCACCTCGGCCAGGCGCTCCGCACCGATGCGCGCGGCGGCGAGGGCCGTCGCGGTGGACTCCAACACCCGGCGCACTTGCAGGAGTTCGAGCATTCGCGGGCCCGGCGAGAGGTCCGCGACGGCGCCGAAGGTCCCCAGGAGGTTGCCCGCCTCGAGCTGGGTCACGTAGATCCCCGAACCGTGTCGGGCCTCCAGTACGCCCATGGTGGTCAGCGCACGGACCGCCTCACGCATCGAGTTGCGGGAGATCCCGAGGCGGGTCGCGAACTCGCGTTCCGTGGGCAGGCGCTGCCCCGGCGCCAGCCGTCCCTCCCCGATCATCGACTTGATCTGGTCGATGGCGCGCTGCGTCACCGTTCCCTTCGGCTCCTCCGCCTGCTCCGCGCGCGTCGTCACTTCCGCCTCCCAGGTTCGCTGCGCGGAGTCTAGTTCCGCAATTGGTCGGACCACTACGGCTTTTTCTGGCGAGAAAACCGATGAGGGCCCATTGACACGGCTGAATGGTCCGATGAATAGTCGTGCCGACCGGTGAAGCAACCCGGCCGTCCACCTCCTTGGCGTCCCGCAACCCCCATGACTCAGTGCACCGCCATCGGTGAGGAGCTGCAGCTATGGCCGGCAAGACCCCGAGATTCTCCTCGCGGACAGCCCGCGCGGCGGCTGCGGCAGCCTGTGCCGCTCTCGCTCTGGCAGGGTGCGGAAGCACCAGAGACGCCGCCGGCGGCAAAGGAGGCGGCGAGGGCAAGGTCGGCGTCGTGCTGCCCCTGCTCACATCGCCGTTCTGGCAGTCGTACAACGACTATGTGCCGAAGATGGCGACGTCGGAGGGCGTGGACGCCCTGAAGGCGGTGAACTCCAACAGCGACCCGTCCCAGCAGATCACCGACATCGACAACCAGCTCAACCAGGACGTCAAGGGTCTCGTGGTGGCCCCACTGGACAGTGCCGCGATCGCCGCGGGCCTGGACCAGGCCGAGCGCAGGGGTGTCCCGGTGGTCGCCGTGGACGTCGCTCCGGAAAAGGGCAGGGTCGCCATGGTCGTACGGGCGGACAACAAGGCGTACGGCCAGAGGGCCTGCGAGTACCTGGGAAAGGCGGTCACGTCGGGCAAGGTGGTGCAGGTCATGGGCGACCTCGCCGCGGTCAACGGGCGTGAGCGCTCCGAGGCGTTCCGGACCTGTGTCCGGAGGAACCACCCCGGCCTGAAGGTCCTGGAGATTCCCGCGAAGTGGGAGTCCGACGCGGCGGCCGCCAAGCTCGACACGCTCCTGAACGCCAACCCCGACATCAAGGGCATCTACCTCCAGGCCGGCGGCGTCTACCTGGCGCCCACCCTACGGACCCTCAAGTCCAAGGGGATGCTGAAGAAGACGGGTGAGGAGGGGCACATCACGATCGTCTCCAACGACGGCATCCCGCAGGAGTTCGACGCCATCCGCAAGGGCCGGATCGACGCCACCGTCTCCCAGCCGGCGGACTCGTACGCCAAGTACGCCATGTACTACATCAAGGCCGCCATGAAGGGGAGGACGTTCGAGCCCGGCCCGACGGACCACGACTCGACCATCGTCAGGCTGCCCAACGGCCTGCTCGAAGACCAACTGCCGGCGCCCCTGGTCACCAAGGCGAACGTCGACGACCCCAAGCTGTGGGGAAACACGGTCAAGTGAGTGCCGTCGACGCCATGACCCGCCCGCTGGTCGTCGCCGAGGGCATCGTCAAGCGCTACGGGCCCACCGTGGCGCTGCGCGACGGCCGGCTGACCGTCGTGCCCGGCGAGTCCCACGCCCTGGCCGGCCGCAACGGTGCGGGAAAATCCACTCTGGTCTCGATCCTCACCGGGCTTCAGGCTCCCGACGCGGGAACGGTGACCTTCGACGGGGAAGCTGCGCCGCCGCTCGCCGACCGCGATGCCTGGCGCCGCAGGGTCGCCTGTGTCTACCAGAAGCCCACCGTCGTCCCCGGCCTCACGGTCGCCGAGAACCTCTTCGTCAACCGGCAGCCCACCGGCCGGGGAGGCTTCATCAGCTGGCGCCGCATGCGGGCGCAGGCCGCCGAACTCCTCGACGCCTGGGGCGTAGGCGTTGCGCCCGATGCCATCACCGCGGAGCTGAAGGTCGAGGACCGCCAACTCGTGGAGATTGCCAGGGCGTTGAGCTTCGGTGCCCGCTTCATCATCCTCGACGAACCCACCGCGCAGCTCGACAACAGGGAGATCGGACGGCTCTTCGACCGGATGCGCAGCCTGCAGGAGTCCGGTGTGACCTTCCTGTTCATCTCGCACCATCTGCAGGAGGTGTACGAGGTCTGCCAGACGGTGACCGTGCTGCGCGACGCGGGCTGGATCACCACCGCGCCGGTGGCGGAGCTGCCGCGCAGCGCCCTCGTCGAGGCCATGGCGGGCGAGGTGGTGGCAGGTGGTACGGCGGCGGCGAGCGGTGGTGCCGTCGCCCTCCCCACGACGCCCGCCGACACGCCCACACGTCTCGACGTACGCGGACTCACCGGCGCCGGCGGCGTGTTCGAGGACGTGGACCTGTCCGTCCGCCGCGGTGAGGCGGTCGGCCTGGCGGGATCCAGCGGCAGCGGCAAGACCGAGCTGGCCGAGAGCCTCGCCGGGCTGCACACCCCGACCGCGGGGCAGGCGGAACTGGACGGCGCACGGCTGCCGTTCGGCGACGTCTCCGCCGCGTTGCGAGCAGGTGTGGGCTGTGTCCCCCGGGACCGGCACGAACAAGGGCTGGTGTCCGGGATGACCATCGCCGACAACACCACCATGAGCGTCCTCGACCGGCTCGGCCGATACGGCCTGGTGAGCCCCGTTGCCAAGCGTTCCTTGGCCAGGGGCCTCATCCAGCGTCTGAACATCCACGCCGAAGGTCCCGAGCAGCCGGTTTCCGACCTGTCCGGCGGCAACGCGCAGAAGGTCGTCATGGCCCGCGCCCTGGCCCGCGATCCCCGCCTCCTGGTCCTGATCAACCCGACCGCCGGGGTGGACGTGAAGTCCAAGGAGTCACTGCTCGCCCGGGTCGACAGTGCCCGCGAGGACGGGACCGCGGTGCTCGTCGTCTCGGACGAGCTCGACGACCTGCGGCGCTGCGACCGCGTCCTGGTGCTGTTCCACGGCCGCGTCGTCGCCGAGCACCCGGCCGGCTGGACCGACCACGAGCTGATCGCCTCGATCGAAGGAGTCGACCGTGGCTGACGCCAAGGCCCCGACCGTACGGGACGCCCCCGCCGCCACGCCCACGGCCACCGCACCGGGCGCACCCACCCATGTGCTGTTGCGCCGAGCGCGCGAGTTGGCCCTCGTGCCCGCGCTCCTCGCCCTGCTGGTCATCGGCTCGGTGGTCAACGACTCCTTCCTCACCGAACGCAATCTCGTCTCCGTCCTCGGCGCCTCGGCCGCGCTCGCCATGGTGGTGCTCGCCGAGTCCCTCGTGCTGATCACCGGGAAGTTCGATCTGTCCCTCGAATCGGTCGTCGGCATCGCGCCCGCGCTCGGGGCGCTGCTCGTGCTTCCCGCGGCCGACGCCGGTTTCGGCACCGAATGGCCCGTCGCCACGGGACTGTTGGCGAGCGTGGTGGCCGGTGCGGTGGTCGGGGCGCTCAACGGGGTCCTGGTGGTGAAGTTCAAGCTCAACGCGTTCATCGTCACGCTCGCCATGCTGATCATCCTGCGCGGCGTGCTGGTCGGCGCGACCGAGGGCAAGACCCTCTTCGGGATGCCGGACGCCTTCTTCGCTCTGGCGACCGCTACTTTCCTCTCCGTCCCGATGTCGGTATGGGTGGCGGTGGCCGCTTTCGGGGGCGCCGGTCTGGTGCTCAGGTACCACCGCTGGGGACGGGCGTTGTACGCGATCGGCGGCAACCCGGAGGCGGCCCGCGCCGCCGGCATCCGCGTCGAGCGGGTGATGCTGGGAGTCTTCGCCGTCGCCGGTGTTCTCGCGGCGATCGGCGGTCTGATGCAGACCGGCTACGTCGGCGCCATCAACGCCAACCAGGGCCAGAACATGATCTTCACGGTGTTCGCGGCCGCGGTCATCGGCGGTATCGGCCTGGACGGCGGCAAAGGAACCATGTCCGGTGCCTTCACCGGAGTCCTGCTGCTCGGCGTCGTACAGAATCTGCTGACCCTCGCGCAGGTGCCGTCCTTCTGGATCCAGGCGATCTACGGCGGCATCATCCTCGTCGCCCTGATGATCGCCCGCGTCACCACCGGCCGCGCACAGGACTGAACCCGACCGCACTCACCGGCTTGCCGGGTCCGCGTCGGCGAGGCCCCCTGCCCGCGCACCACCCGCGCGCCCAAACAAGGAGGACCCATGAAAGCGGCCCTATCAGTGGACCAGGCCCCGTGCCCGTGACTGCCGGCTCCCCCGCAGCGGTGCCCCCGGACTTTCCGCGGATCACCGCCGTGGACACCTACGACATCCGCTTTCCCACCTCGCGCGAGCTCCACGGCTCCGACGCGATGAACCCCGACCCCGACTACTCCGCCGCCTATCTGGTGCTGCGCACCGACGCCGAAGACGGCACCGAAGGGCACGGCTTCACCTTCACCATCGGGCGGGGCAACGACGTCCAGGTCGCCGCCATCGAGGCGCTGAGACCCTACCTGGTCGGCCGGCCGGTCGACGCACTGTGCGCGGACCCCGGCTCGGTGAGCCGTGACCTCACCGGTGACAGCCAACTGCGCTGGCTGGGGCCGGAAAAGGGCGTCATACACATGGCGACAGGCGCGGTGGTGAACGCCGTATGGGACCTCGCCGCCAAGCGGGCCCGCAAGCCACTGTGGCAACTGCTCGCCGACGCCGAGCCCGAGTGGCTCGCCGGTCAGATCGACTACCGCTACATCGCCGACGTGCTGCCCCCCGCCGAAGCCCTCGAACTTCTCGAACGCGGCCGCGAGGGTGCCCCGCATCGCGCGGCGCGCCTGCACGCGACCGGCTATCCCGGCTACACCACATCCCCAGGCTGGCTCGGCTACTCGGACGAGAAGCTCACCCGCCTCGCCCGCCAGGCAGTCGCGGACGGCTTCCGGCAGATCAAGCTGAAGGTGGGCGCCGACCTCAACGAGGACATACGCCGCTGCCGGGTCGCCCGCGCAGCCGTCGGCCCCGACATCCGCATCGCAGTCGACGCCAATCAACGCTGGAACGTCGACGAGGCCGTCGAATGGACCCGGGCCCTGGCCGAGTTCGCCCCGTACTGGATCGAGGAGCCCACCAGCCCGGACGACATCCTCGGCCATGCGGCGATACGCAAGGCCGTGACCCCGGTGAAGGTCGCCACCGGCGAGCATGTGCAGAACCGCATCGTCTTCAAACAACTACTCCAGGCCGGCGCGATCGATGTGCTCCAGCTCGACGCCGCCCGCGTCGGCGGCGTGAACGAGAACCTCGCCATCCTGCTGCTCGCCGCCAAGTACGGGGTGCCGGTCTGCCCGCACGCCGGCGGAGTCGGACTGTGCGAACTCGTCCAGCATCTCTCGATGTTCGACTACGTCGCGCTGTCGGGGACGACCGAGGACCGCGTCATCGAGTACGTCGACCATCTGCACCAGCACTTCGTCGACCCGGTCCGCATCGAGCACGGGTGCTACGCCGTCCCGACCGCGCCCGGGTTCTCGGCACAGATGAGGCAGGAGTCCATCGACGCCTACCGCCACCCCGACGGCACGTTCTGGGCGGCCGACGGCGCCGCCGACAAGGAGGCAGAAGCATGAGTACACGCACCGTGACCGGCCACGACGGAGAACTGCACGGCCGGACGGCCATCGTCACCGGCGGCGGCTCCGGCATCGGTCTGACCACGGCCCGGCTCCTGGCCGCTCGCGGCGCCGCAGTGGCGGTCCTCGACCTCGATCCGGCTGCCGCGACCGCTCCGCTGCGCGGCTACACCGCGGATGTGGCGGACGACGCCGCCGTCATCACGGCGGTGGCGGAAGCCGCCGACGACCTGGGCGGCATCGACATCCTGGTGAACAACGCCGGGATCGGCGCCACCGGCACGGTCGAGGACAACGACGACGCGGAGTGGGAGCGGGTGCTGGGCGTCAACGTCCTCGGCATGGTGCGCACCACCCGCGCCGCGCTGCCCCACCTTCGGGAATCGGCGCACGCCTCGATCGTCAACACCTGCTCCATCGCCGCAACGGCCGGGCTGCCGCAGCGCGCGCTGTACAGCGCGAGCAAGGGCGCGGTCCGGTCGCTGACGCTGGCGATGGCAGCCGACCATCTCCGCGAAGGGATCCGCGTCAACTGCGTCAACCCCGGGACGGTGGACACCCCTTGGGTGGGGCGGCTGTTGGAGCAGGCCACCGATCCCGCCGCCGAGCGCGCCGCGCTGGCCGCGCGCCAGCCGATGGGCCGTCTGGTCACCGCCGACGAGGTGGCAGCCGCCATCGCCTATCTGGCCGGGCCCGGCGCGGCCTCGGTGACCGGCACCGCCCTGGCCGTGGACGGCGGCATGCAGGGCCTGCGACTGCGTCCGGTGGATCGTTGATGGCAGCCGACGCGGCGGACACCACCGGAGGCGCGGCCGACCCGCCCACCGATGCCGTGCCGCGACGCTCCCTGGGCCGCAGCGGCGTCGAGGTCACCACGCTCGGCCTCGGCGGCGCCGCGTTTGCCGGGCTCTACAGCCCGGTCGACGAGGAGAGCGCCGCCGCCACCATCGAGGCGGCCTGGGACGCGGGCATCCGCTACTTCGACACCGCGCCGCACTACGGCCTGGGTATTTCCGAGCGGCGCCTGGGCGCAGTGCTGCGCACCAAGTCCCGGACGGAGTACGCCATTTCCACCAAGGTGGGCCGCCTCCTGGAGCCGTACGAGGGGGGAGGCTCCGACATCGCGAACGGCTTCGCCGTCCCCGCCACCCATCGCCGGGTGTGGGACTTCAGCGCCGACGGGGTGCGGCGCTCCCTGGAGGAGAGCCTGACCCGCCTCGGCCTCGACCGCATCGACCTGGCCCTGATCCACGACCCCGACGACCACGGCGAGCAGGCGTTCCGCGAGACCTACCCCGCACTGGAACGGCTCCGCTCGCAAGGCATGGTGGGAGCCATCGGCGCAGGCATGAACCAGACCGCGATGCTCACCCGCTTCCTCGTCGACACGGACGTCGACACGGTACTGTGCGCCGGCCGCTACACCCTTCTCGAACAACCCGCGCTCGCCGAACTGCTGCCCGCCGCCACCCACCGCGGCAAGGGCGTCATCATCGGCGGTGTCCTCAACTCCGGGCTCCTGGCGAACACCGGTCCAGGGGCCACGTACAACTACGCGGTGGCCCCCGGCGAGTTGCTGGACCGGGCGCTGCGGATGCGGGAGATCACCGAGGCGTACGGCATACCGCTGCGCGCCGCCGCCCTCCACTTCCCCTTCGGTCACCCGGCCGTGGCGAGTGTGCTGACCGGCGCGCGGTCGCCGGCGGAGGTTCGGGACGCGGCAACGCTCCTGAACGTACCCGTCCCGGCCGACGTGTGGGACGGGTTGCGCGCAGCGGCCCTGCTACCGCGCCACGTCCCCGTGCCGGAGGCCCGATAGCGATGCGCATCACCCTGCACACCAAGGTCCGTGCGGACCGGATCGCGGCGTACGCGGCGACTCATCGCGAAGTGCCGCAGGAGCTGACGGCCGCCGTCCGCGCTGCCGGGGCCACCGCCGGTCTGCCCGTCGTGTGGGAGCTGTGAGGCCCATGGGCATCATCGACGCGCACCACCACGTATGGGACCTCTCCGTGCGCGACCAGGACTGGATCTCGGGGCCCGAACTCGCCTCGTTGCGCCGCGACTTCGCCCTCTCCGACCTGGGACCGCAGACCCTCGTCACAGGCGTCGACCGCACCGTCCTCGTCCAGACGATCACGGTGGCGGAGGAGACCCCGGAGCTCCTGGCGCTGGCGGCCGAGAGCGACATGGTGGCCGGAGTGGTCGGCTGGACCGACCTCACCGCCTCCGACGTGGCCGGAGAGCTGGACCGGTTGCGTGCCCTGCCCGGCGGCGAGTGGCTGCGGGGCATCCGCCACCAGGTGCAGGGGGAGCCCGACCCCTGGTGGCTCACCCGCCCCGAAGTACTGCGCGGTCTGCGAACGGTGGCGGCGGCGGGACTCGTGTACGACGTGGTCGTCCTGCCGCACCAGTTGCCCGCAGCGGCGTCCGCCGCCCGGCACCTGCCCGAACTCACCTTCGTACTGGACCACCTGGGCAAACCACCCATCGCCTCAGGCCAGTTGGAGCCCTGGTCGCAGGCCGTCCGGGAACTTGCCTCGCTCCCGAACACCGTCTGCAAGCTGTCCGGCATGGTCACCGAGGCCGACTGGCACACATGGACGGTCGACGCTCTTCGCCCCTACGCGGAAACCGTGCTCGACGCCTTCGGCCCGCGGCGGTTGATGTTCGGATCCGACTGGCCGGTGTGCACGCTCGCCGCGAGCTACGCCGAGGTGGTGGACGCCACCGGTGCGCTCCTCGCGGGTCTCGGCCCGGACGACAAGGCCGCCGTGTGGACGGGCACCGCGGAGCGCGTGTACGGGAGGTGACCGGGCGAATCCGCTCCCGAGTTCTACGGGAAATGCCCCCCAGCGACCCAGCGGCGGCTCTTACGCGGCGTGCGGCTACTGGCATCTGCGGTCTTCCTGTCCAACCGCTGACCTGCTCAGCGGGGCCGCTCGGCACACGCTGGAGGGATGCGGTACGACGCGCCCATCGTGATCCACCGGCTGTCAGCGACCGGCGGTAGGCGAGTCGTCGCGCGTGGGCAGATTCTCGGGCTGGCGTACCGGGATGCTGACGTGATCGAGTTCCTGCGCCGAGCCGGCGTCGACGCGTCCGAGGAGGTCCTCGACGATCCCGCCTGGGTTGAATGGCGCGGAGCGAAGCCCCACGAGTGGGGCGGCGACCGATAGGGAGCCCCACCGCGTCGGGGGAACACGGTGGGGTACGGGTGCACTGTGGCGGAGGGCTCACCTCCGCAACGCTCGGTCCGGCTGACAGACCGCACACGCGGCCCCTTCGCCCGGACGGGTGCGGAGCAGGTCCTGATTGTGGCGGTGCCCATCCTTCACCCGTTCGGGCGCACCTGATCGTGCGACCGTGCATGGTCAGGTTGCTCAGGCCAGGCCCGGGTTCCCCGGGAGATGTGTCACTTCCGTCGGACTGCTCGGAAAGCGAGCGGGTGGCGAAGGCAGTCAGCATGGCCCGGGAGACGGTGGTCCGGCGCGTCCGTTGCGCGGGGCGCTCGGCCCATCGGCCGGCTCATCATCCGGTTCCACGGACACGTGGAGGACACCATGCGAATGAACCGCCCGCGCGGCACAGCCGTCGCAACCATGGCGCTCGCCATGGCCGGACTCACTGTTCCGGCCACGGCGGCAGCCCCGGTCGCCGGAGCCGACGCCACCTTCCTCAAGATGATTCACCAGGGCAATCTCGCCGAGATCGCCACCGCCAAGGATGCCCAGAAGCACACCACCAGCACCTGTGTGAAACAGGCAGCGGACATGTTCGTGCGCGACCACACCACGTTCGATGCGCAGGTCGTGGCGCTGGCCCGCAGCAAGGGAATCACCCTGCCCTCCACGGCGGCAGCCACCCAGCTGAATCAACTCACCACTCTGAAGTCCCTGCACGGTAAGCGGAACTACAAGCAGGTGTGGTTGCAGGTCCAGGACACGAGCCACCGGCAGGCCCTCGCGCTGATCGACAAGGAAGTGTCCTCCGGCAAGGACTCCAAGATCCGCGCGACCGCCCGAGCCGCCCGGCCCACAGTGGCAAAGCACCTCCAGGCGGTCAGCGGCGGAACCTGCCACGCCGTCAAGGTACGGACGGGCACCCGAACCTGATCGCCGACACCGGAGATGGCAGTCAGAGGGCGGCGGCAGCAACGCATGCCGCCGCTCTGCGGCTCAGCTGGACGTAACGAACGCCACCACCAAGGCCGTTGAGGTATGACTGGACAAGAAAAACCGCTCCGGAACACCGGCTGCGGTGGTCCCAGCAGGTCGCACCCCGCCGCCTGATCTGTGAAGGCGTCGGAGCGGTTCTGCTGGTCGGCGGCATCGGCGTCGGCTTCTGGTTGTCGCGGCGTACGGTCCGGCACAGGGCGATGCGCGCTTGACTCAACTGTCGCTACGGGAGGAACCGCTCGATGTGATCGTGCCGGCCAGGCACCGCTTCGCGGCCCGCACGGACGGCATCGATCTGGCGGAGGCCGCCGAGGAGACATGGGTCAGGGCCGGAGACCCGCACGATCAAGAGCAACTACTGACGGCGGCCGGGCTCGCGGCCGGGTTCACACCTGGACGGCGCATGCTGCGGTGGGCTGGTACGCGGTGGCCGCGCTGGTCGCCCACGGCTTCGGGACCGCGCTGGTGCCGCGCCTCGCACCGGTTCCGCGGGAGCCGAAGCTGGTACGGGTGCCCTTGCGCGATTCCCCTTCGCCGGTACGGCGTTTGGTCGCCAGGGGCCCAGCAGGTGACACCGACGCCCGGCCGTTCCCGGCCTGGCCGCCCGGGCCGGTGCCTGTGAACGGGAGTTGACGTCCGGGGCGTGCTCGGATCTGGCGCTGCGATGCCCGACCTTCGCTTCCGGCAACCGGCCTTCAGGGCACAGGTCTCAGCTGCGCCGGGCGGCGGATTCGCGCTGCGGTTCCTGGGCTGGCAGCGCCTCGTCGGTCAGGCCGAGGCGAAGGTGCTCGACGTGGTAGAGGGCCTGGTCGAGGAGTTCGGCGACGTGGTTGTCGTAGAGGGCGTAGACGACCGAGCGGCCCTTGCGGGTGCCGGTGACGAGGCCGAGGTTGCGCAGCAGCCGCAGCTGGTGGGAGCAGGCGGACTGCTCCATGCCCACCTCGGTGGCCAGTTCGGTCGCCGGCAGGGCTCCTTCCCGCAGGCGCGCGAGGATGAGCAGGCGGGAGGGGGTGGCCAGGGCCTGCAGGGTCGTGGCGACCTTGGCGGCGCTGGCCGCGTCCAGGCGTGCACGCGGGACGTTGCTGGAAGGCGGTGCGGCTCCGTGACCCATGCACCCATGGTACGACGCGCCATGAATACATGAATCGATGTTCATTCGTTCCTGTTACGCTGGGTGGGATTGAACGCCGTCCACTGCCGTTCTCACTCAGGGGATCGCTCCGATGTCTTCCACTCTCACCCGCCCTGCCCCGCCTGGGGACGCTGTCCGCGACGCGGCCGCGCCACGGCGCCGGACCAGGATCTTCGCGCTGCCCGAGGCCCGCTGGGCGGCCGCGGCGCTGGTCCTGTTCCTGATCGCGCTGCCGCTGTACCTGGCCGGTGCGCCGAGCTGGACGTGGGGGTCGCTGTTCACCCTCACCTACGTCGCCGGCGGCTGGGAGCCGGGCTGGGCAGGTTTGCAGGCCCTACGGGAGAAGACCCTCGACGTGGACCTGCTGATGGTGGTCGCCGCGCTCGGGGCAGCGGCGATCGGGCAGGTGCTGGACGGTGCGCTGCTGATCGTCATCTTCGCCACCTCCGGCGCCCTGGAGGCGATCGCCACCGCCCGCACCGCCGACTCGGTGCGCGGTCTGCTCGACCTCGCCCCCACCACCGCCACCCGGCTCGCCGAGGACGGCAACGAGGAGACGGTGCCGACCGCGCGACTCGGCGTGGGCGACACCGTCCTCGTACGTCCCGGTGAGCGGATCGGCGCCGACGGCCGGGTGCTGGACGGAGCCAGCGAGGTGGATCAGGCCACGATCACCGGCGAGCCCCTGCCGGTGGCCAAGCAGGAGGGCGACGAGGTCTTCGCCGGCACCCTGAACGGCACCGGAGCGCTGCGAGTGACGGTCGAGCGCGACCCGTCCGATTCGGTGATCGCCCGGATCGTGGCCATGGTCGAGGAAGCCTCCGAGACCAAGGCCCCCACCCAGCTGTTCATCGAGAAGGTCGAACAGCGTTACAGCCTCGGCATGGTCGCCGCCACCCTCGCCCTGTTCGTCCTTCCGCTGGCCTTCGGCGCCGATCTGCGGACCACGCTGCTGCGCGCCATGACCTTCATGATCGTCGCCTCGCCGTGTGCGGTCGTGCTGGCGACCATGCCACCGCTGCTGTCGGCCATCGCCAACGCCGGCCGCCACGGCGTGCTGGTCAAGTCCGCCGTGGTCATGGAACGTCTGGGACAGGTGGACGCGGTCGCCCTGGACAAGACCGGCACGCTGACCGAGGGGACCCCGCGCGTCACCGAAGTCCGCCCGCTGGCCGGCTCCGGGCTGACCGAGGACGAGTTGCTGCGGATTGCGGCCGCGGCCGAGCATCCCAGTGAGCATCCGCTGGCCCGCGCGATCGTGGACGCCGCTCGTGCCCGCACCCTGGACATCCCGCTGGTGGAGAACTTCGGTTCCACCCCCGGCGCCGGCGTGACGGCCACGGTGGAGGGCAGGGCCGTTGCGATCGGCAGCCCCGCCCGTCTGTTGGACGACCACCCCGCCCACCGGGCCCTCGCCGTGGCCGCGGGCCTGGAGGAAGCGGGCCGCACCGCCGTACTGGTCACCCTCGACGGGACGCCGGTGGGGATGCTGGGCATCGCCGACCGGCTGCGCGAGGAGGCCGCGGTCACCGTCGCCGCCCTGGGCGAGCTGACGGGCACCACCCCGGTGCTGGTCACCGGTGACAACCCGCGCGCGGCCACCCGGCTCGCCGAGGAGGTCGGCATCACGGACGTCCGGGCCGGGATGCTGCCGCAGGACAAGGTGCGCGCGGTGCGCGAGTTGGAGCAGGCGGGGCGGAAGGTGCTGGTGGTCGGCGACGGCGTCAACGACGCCCCTGCCCTGGCTGCCGCCCACACCGCCGTCGCGATGGGCCGCGCCGGCTCCGACCTCGCCCTGGAGACCGCCGACGCCGTCGTGGTGCGCGACGAGCTGGCCACCATCCCCGCCGTCGTCCGCCTCTCCCGCCGCGCCCGCCGTCTGGTCGTGCAGAACCTGGTCATCGCCGCGGTGTTCATCACCGGCCTGGTCGTCTGGGACCTGGTCGGCGCCCTGCCGCTCCCGTTGGGTGTCGCAGGCCACGAGGGCTCCACCGTCATCGTGGGCCTCAACGGCCTTCGCCTGCTGGCCGACACCGCCTGGCGCCGCGCCCACGGCGAGGGCGTGCGGTGACCGCGCCCGAACCGCCCTTGGTACCCACCCCCGATCCCACCCCCGATCTCAACCGATCCCCGTGACCGTCGAGGCCACGGACAGGGCCAAGGCAACGAGCGCTCCCGCAGCACAGTAGAGCCGCAACCGGCGCCGATCACCACGGTGACGCAGCTGACGAAGGTGGCGCAGATACAGCGCGGTGGCCCCGGCGAAGGTCAGACCGCCGGCGATGAACCACGGCCCCCACAGGTAGAGGTACCAGCCAGTCAGCGCAGCCAGATCCGGCTCGACAGCGGCGACGCCGGTCTCGACCAGCATGCCGTGGAGGACGAAGAGGCCACCATGCCAGGTGAGCAGGATCGCCGCGCCACCGCCGCAGAACACCAGGAGCCGGCTGATCCGCATGCCCCGCGGTCGCGTCAGACCGATGCCGACCAGGGCCCCGACGAGCTTCAGAAGGCCGGTCACCACCAGGACCGTCAAGAACCACGGCACTCCGTCGCGAGCGAGCCGCACCAATGACGGCGACACCGTCGACCGGGCGCCGAAGGTGTTGCCCGTCGCCCAGACGAAGCTGGGCACCGCGAACAGGAACCCCCATACCGCAGCGGCGTATCCAGGCCATCTGCTCAGGTGGAGGCGGAGCGCCGAGTCGGGATCGGGACGCGCCTCGTCGCCCAAGGAACGCATGATTGACATGACTCGATCATGGTCCGTCCTGCCTTCCCGCGCCCGTCCGGGCGACCCTGGCAGGTCCAGCCCGCTCAAGTCCGCCTGGAGAGAGGGCCGGTGGCGAACGTCGCCGCGGCTCGCATCGCGAACGCACCCGTGCGCCCTCCGGGAACACCAGTCGCAGTGGCCGAGCGCCCCTGAACCGGGCGGTATCCACCTACCATCCCACCATGCGCCACAGGTCTGCTGTAACAGTCACCGTGCTCGCCGGACTGGCCGCCCTGTCGGGATGTGCCACCGACGACGTACCGGCCATGGGCACTCTGGTCTCCACGCGACCCTCATCCTCACCGCCGGCAGGTGCCGCCGGGTCCCCGAACATCTGGTCCGCGCAACGGATGCGGAGCGCCCGGCCGTTCCGTCATGAGCCGGGGGTCTCGCACACCCCGCCGCCGACCACGTCCAACGCCCGGGTGGGCGCGCTGTTCAGCCATGGCGGCAGCGGCGACCACTTCTGCACCGGGAGCGTCGTGGACAGCCCCGGCAAGTCAGTGGTGATCACCGCCGCGCACTGCATTCACACCGGCAAGGGCGGCGGCTACCAGACGGATCTGGCCTTCGTCCCCGGCTACCGTGACGGCCAGACACCCAACGGCACCTGGCCGATCACGAAGATGGTCGTGGACGACCACTGGGCGCAGTCCTCCGACCCCGGATACGACGTGGGGTTCGTCATCGTCGGCAAACTCGACGGCAAGCGGATCGCCGACGTACTGGGCGCCAACACCTTCGGCTACGACGTCGGTTACGACAACAACGTGCGGATCACCGGCTATCCGGCCAGCGGCCAGGACCCCATCTCATGCGAGAACAAGGCCACGAAGTTCCGAACGGGCCAGATGAAGGTGGACTGCACCGGCTACAGCGGCGGGACCAGCGGCAGCCCCTGGCTTACCCACTTCAACCGCACCACCCGTACCGGCGAGGTCATCGGTGTCATCGGCGGCTACCAGACCGGCGGCGACACCGACGACACCTCCTACAGCCCGTACTTCAACGACGCCATCAAGTCCCTCTACGACAAGGCCGTCAACGAGGAGAGCCAGGCAGCCGGCCACCCCTCGAACACACCGCAGCCTTGAGACATTCGCTTGAGACACGCCCAGGCCGCCCCTCTTGGCGCCCCTGGGGCGGGCCACCGCGGGCGCGCGGATTGTCAGGCGCTTGTCGCATGTCCTCACGGGCGCAGTCGGCACCAAGTGGCCGCTCCGGTCGCAGCTCGAAGACATAAGAGTTTCCTGTGAAGGTGAAACCACCCCGCAACTTCCCCTGCTCCCAGGGAGTTTGAGCAGGCTGAGAGGTGCCGCTCCAGGCACCCGTAAGGCCCTAAGGACAACATCATGAAGCGTGTCTATCGCCTCGCCGTCGCAGCCGCCCTCAGCACCGCGGCCATCACCGGAAGCACGGCGGCCGCCGTCGCCGCCCCGGCGCCCGGTGCCCTCGCGGCAGTCGCTCACCACCCGCTCCACAAGGTCGCCAAGCGTGCCCACGTCTCGGCGACCGCGGCGGCGAACAAGCACACCATCCGGGTGGGTCAGGAGCTCCGCATCACCGGCAAGGTGACCGGCGTCCGTCCGGGCTCGAAGGTCCGCCTCCAGCAGCAGGACCACCGCCGGTGGGTCAACCTGCCGGTCACCGCCACCACCCAGAAGCACGGCGAGTACCTGCTGCGCTTCAAGCCGACGCACAAGGGCCGCACCGTCTACCGCGTCGCCGCCGACCACGCCGTCTCCTCCGACGTGGTCGTCACCGTGCGCTGACCTGATCGCACACCCACAGCGCAACGGCCCGGAGGAGAGGCGCCCTCCTCCGGGCCACGCTCGTTCACGGCGAAGAAATCCCGCTCCGCCTCCGCCGGCAACGCCCCACGGACGTCGACCAATCCGAGGTTCTACGTGAAGTCGGCATTCCGCTTCAGGCCGTGGCGTGTGCGGTGAGTGAAGGGAGTGGCGTTTCGTGCTTCACGTCACACCCGAGCGTGCAGTCTGGCGCATGGCGGGGCTCGTTCAAGGGTCCCCGCTCGCGGTGCGCCATGCATTGCGACTCAACTGAGAAGAAGGACGCCCGTCACCATGAGCAACACCTCCGGCATTGAGACCCGCGAGATAGCCGATGACGACCTCGACAACGTCGCCGGTGGTCTGTCCGTCAGCGGCACCCTGGACGGTCTGACCGCCAAGTTCGCGCCCGGTCCCAATGGCGTGCCCGTCCTCACCGGCGGCTCCATCAAGTCCCTCAGCGTGACTGTCTCGGACATCCCCTTGGGCCCGATCGGCGGCTGAGACCCTCGCTCGCTCCCTGCGTCCGCGGGTCGGCTCCTACGTGACCTGCGGCTTCGGGACAACCTTCGCTGTTCATGAGCTGAGGTAGGGGCATCGGCGGGTGTCTCCGCCGAGGCGGCGCCAGTCCGGCCGGACTGGCGCCTTTCCGCTTTCCCGGGCCCCGCCCCCGCCCAGGCCAGCGGCAGCGCGAACGACAACACCTCACCCTGGATCCACAGGATGCCGTCGAGCACGACGAACGCCACGTACGGCTTGTCCGTCAGCGCGATCCAACGCCCCTCCTCGCGGGGGACGCGAGGGGTTCGAGCTTGGGCAGCGTGACCAGTACGGCGGCGCTGCCGAGGAACGTCAGCGCGTTGCGAGGTCGGTCGCGGTCACTGCCAGGACGAACGCCCAGAACGAGTGGGCGAACAGCAGCGATGTCATGGAAAGAGCCTGGATCAGCAGCGTGACCAGAAAGATGTCCCGCGGACCGCGGCGGTCGGCGAGGCGCCCTACCGGGATACCGGCGATCAGTCCGACCACCGCCGCAATGCTGAGACCGAGGCCGACCTGCCCGATGGACAGGTGGATCTCCCGAAGGGCGTACAGCGGCACGGTCGCCAGGAAGGCCGCGGTGCCAAGCTGATTGACGAAACCGGCCAGCGCCAGCTTCCGCTGGGGCCCGGACTCCAGCAGCAGCCCTCTCCTCACCGACCAGGACCAGTTGGCGTCGCCGTTTTCCCCGGAGATGGTGGCGGTTGACGCGGTGGGGGCGTGACTCACCTGTACTCCGATACCTGTCGATCGTGCCGTGCCGAAATCGGGGTGCGCAGGAAGCGAAGGGTGGAGCATGCGCAGATGAGAGCTATGCCGAGAAGGCTCCTGACGTTGGGGGAATGTCACGGCGAAACCGGGAATCCGCACACGGCGCATCCGGTTGTCAGTAGTGGTGCTTCCCGGTGCAGGCGAGCGGCGTTGTGGTGCTCCTCCTCCAGAGTCCGGCCCGCCCCACTCACAAGTTCCAGCAGTGGGCCGCCCACCTGCTGCACACCGGGAGGAGACTGCCCGCAAGTTCAGTGACGCCGCCTGGTGGTGAACAACGCGACGGCTGTCACTGCCAGACCGTCGAGGCAGAGGAACGCCCACGGGAGGTGCGTGGCGTTGCCGAGGTGATGAGGAGCTGCGGATGGCCCGGGCCCGACGGCCAGAAACCCTCCCAGGACGGCAACGCCCAGGGCGTTGCCGAACTGACGCGCGGTGGCGGCGACTGCCGAGGCGACTCCTGCCTGGTTTGCCGGCATGGCGCTCACGGCAGTGCTGGTGATCGGTGGGTTCACCAGGCCGAGTCCGGTGCCCAGCAGCACGTAGGCGGCCGCGATCCCGGCGTAGGAGGTGGTGGAGCCCACCCGGAGCAGCATGGCGCTGCCCGCCGTGATGAGGAGTCCGGCGGCAGTCATTGGCGGGCAGGGCCCGTACCGGGCCACCAACCAGCCGCCCAGTGGTCCTCCGGCGGCGATCGCCACCGTGGCCGGCAGCAGGGCCACTCCGGCGGTCAGGGCGGACAATCCCCGCTCCTGCTGCAGGTACAGGGTGTTGACGAGCAGGAACCCGGCCAGCGCCACGAACGCCAGCAGAGCGATCACGTTCGCGCCGGTGAACGGAAGGTTGCGGAAGTACCGCAGGTCCAGCAACGGTTCGCGCTGCCGCAGCTCGACCACGACGAAAGCGATGAGTGCGGCGGCAGCGAGCACGAAACCAGTCACGATCGACGGTCTGGCCCATCCGTCCCGGGGCCCCTGGACAAGGGTGTAGGTCACCGTGGCCAGGAACACGATCATCAAGCCCTGTCCGAACGGGTCCGCCCGGCGGGGTCGGGATGCGCGGGATTCGGGTACGAACCGATGCGCGAGCATCAACGTGGCCAGGCCGAGCGGGATGTTGACCCAGAACACCGAGCGCCAGCCCGCGGCACTCACGAGCAGTCCACCGGCCAGTGGCCCACACGCGGTGGCTATGCCGAAGATCCCACTCCACACTCCCAGCGCCCGGTCCCGCTCGCCGGGGTCACGGAAGACGTCGCGCACGATCGACAGCGAAGTCGGTGTCAGCGCGGCCCCTCCGATGGCCTGAACCACCCGTGCCGCGATCAGCGTTTCCAGGTTCACGGCCATGCTGCACAGCGCCGACCCGATGGTGAAGACCAGCACTCCGAACAGGAACAGTCGACGTCGGCCCAACCGGTCGCCGATGGAACCGGCCAGCAGGAGCAGGCTGCCGAGTACCGACAGGTAGGCATCCATCACCCACTGCAGTGCGGTCAGATCGCAGGCCAGGCTGGTCTGGATCGCGGGCAACGCGACGTTGAGGATGGTGTTGTCCAGGTAGGTCATGAACAGGGTCAGACCGCAGATCCCCAGCACCGCCAGTCGGCGGCGCCGCCCCGAAGGGCCCGTCAAGGTGTCCCGGATCGCGGTGGTCGGTGGTAGGCGGAGGTGTGCAGACATGGAGCACAATCTCACCGATGCGGTGCCTTGCGGGCTACCGATAGGCTGCCACGTCATGCTCGTAGCCCGCCATATGCCCAGAGCAGGGTGGATCTCCCACGACCTGACCCACGGCGACATCAGTCCCCCTCACCAGCACGAGCGCGGACACCTCGTCTATGCCGCCAGCGGCATCCTGTCGGTCACAACCCAGCGGGGCAGGTGGATCTGCCCCGCCAACCGAGCCGCCTGGACCCCGGCCCGGACCGTGCACCAGCACCAGGCCCATGGGCGTACCGACATGCGCATCGTGTTCATCGCGCCCTCCCTGGCCCACGCCCTTCCCAACCGGCCCGCCGTACTTGCCGTTTCCGGACTGGCCCGGGAAGTCCTGCTGGCGCTCACCGGCAGCCGCTCCTATCGCCCGGCCACCCGCACGCGGTTACGCGCTGTCCTCGTCGAGGAAGTCAGCACGTCCTCGGAGCAACCTCTGCACCTGCCCGAGCCCCAGGACGACCGCCTACGGGCCCTGGCCCGCCTGCTCCATGGCGACCCCGCCAACACCGCTCCACTGGCGACGCTCGGCCAGGCCGTGGGCGCCAGCGAACGCACCCTCAGCCGGCTGTTCCACGACGAACTGGGCATGAGCTTTCATCAATGGCGCACCCAACTGCGCCTTCATCACGCCCTGGTTCTGCTCTCGGAGGGGCACACCGTCACCACCACGGCTCATGCCTGCGGGTGGTCCAACCCCAGCACCTTCATCCACGCCTTCACCTCGGCCATCGGGCAAACTCCCGGCAGTTACCAACACGACTTGCGGGGTGGGTAGTTCGAGGCACCGAGCTTTCCTGGCATGCCAGGCATGGCTGATGTGCCATCGTGCCAGGCAACGCGACGGGGTCCGGCGCCACGAACGCCGGGCGTTTTCTGCTTGCCAGTTGAGCGCAGATCGTGATGCGGGCTCGTTGGGGAGCGGACGAGCGGTTCGCTCAGCGGTGGTTGGCCGGGGCGGCCGTGAGTGCTGTGTCTGCGGCATCGAGGATCCTGCCGAAGACGTGGGCGACGACCGGCTTGGCAAGTGCCCGGGTGAACTGTTCTCCGGAGAGACCCCGCAGGGGCCGCAACTGTGACGCCTTCCGCTGTGACGTGCCTCACTCCGTGGCCGGCCGGCGTCATCCACGACATGCGAGTCGACCGCGGCCACGGCATCGTCGGAGCGCTTGGCGGAACCGGCATGCCGCGCGTTCCTTCGCGCCAGGCAGCGCGGGGTTCCCGGTCGTATCGCGTTGTACTTTTTCGTTTCCGGGGCGCTCTCCGGGGCGTTCTATTGCGGCGCGGTGCGGAAATGGTCGTGCGCCTCGTCTGGCGTCATATGCCTTTCGGTCATTGCCATGGCTTGTGCTCGACCCGCGGTATCCCTCTCGTTACTCAGTGAAACACGATGCTGTTGGCGCTTTCCGGCCAGGCCGGCCGGGAAGTGATGCCGGACACGTTTCGGTGCGGTTTTCACGCGTGGCGTCCGGTGAGGAGCGGATCGACTCCGGCGGAGCGGGGAGGTGGAGGTGAATGCTGGTGTCCTCCGTGCCCTCGTACCCGTGGTCACAGGGGGCGTGTCGTGCTCCGTCGGGAGTTTGGTTTCTGCCATTCAGCTCAGGTCGGTGGTGGGCGAGTCGGCCATGTCCAGAAGGCGCTGTCGGCCTGCCTTGCTGTGGTTAGGTTCCTTCCGTCGATGAGCTGGCGTCGCACGACCCCGTGCCAGCACCCAATTGGCGAGCGCATCGTTGCCGGTTACCCCGGCCGGCCAAGCGCCCGCCTGCGCAGAGAGGCTGAACCATACGTGTGGCTGTCATTGGACAGGGCTATGTGGGCTCGCCTCTTCCACTCGCCGCTGTCTCTGCGGGGGCACCGCGTTCTCGCCGTCGAACCGGATCGCGTTCGCACGGGCCTGTTCCACCTGGGAGTGGCCTCGACCCGTGTGCGGTGCCCGGCGCAGCGGGGAACGGGCGTGATGGCTGACGGCGCTCACGCCGTGGTGAGCGGGGGCTGTCGCCTTTCCCACGATCCGCCGAGTGCCTCCGCCAAGGCCGGGCGTGTGGCTTCGCTGCGGGGTAATTAGCCAAAGGCCGTCAACGGCGGTGTCTGCAAACTGTGCCCGGTAGGGCGGGACGCTGCCGGTCCGCGGTCTGATCACTGGACTTCTCGGCGCAGTGCCGACGGTCGTTTCACGGCCGCCGGATTGTTGCGCGTACTGGTTGCGCAGCAGCCTGATTCGGAGTTTGTGCTGCCGTCTTCGGGCGGCGGTATACCCGAGCGCGCTGCCGATCGTTCCCAGGCCGCGCGCCGGCGACCGCATTCGTGACTTCCACTTCCACTTTGCCGGTACCCGTGCCGGTCGACTGGCTTGTCTGAATCCGAAGGAGCACAATGACGAACTATTCGTTGGTCGATGAGGCGACGGCAGGACTGCGTTCCGAAATCGACGGGCACCTGCCCGTGGTGACGATCCCCGGCAGGTTGACGCCCGCCGACCTCGAAGTGGCCGCCCAGGGCCCGGTACAGGTGGACATCGCCGAGACCGCGATGAAGCGCGTCGCGGAGTGCCACACGTTCATGGAGTCGTGTGTCGCCGAGGGGCGAGAAATCTACGGAATGACCACCGGCTTCGGGTCGTTGGTCGATTTCGCGGGGCGTTCTTCCGCGGCCGAGCAGTGCAACGGGCTGTTGGATTTCCTGAAGGCCGGTCACGGCCCCGACCTGCCGCCGGAGGTGGTGCGGGCCACCCTGCTGGCCCGCCTGTGGTCCCTTACGCACGGGCGCTCGGCGATCTCGCCGGACGCGCTGGAGGCGTTGGCCGCCGTGCTCCGGACGCCCTTCACCCCGGCCGTGCCGCAGTGGGGATCCGTCGGCGCCAGCGGAGACCTGATTCCGCTCACCTATGTCGTGCGTGCCTTGCAGGGGCAGGGACACGCCTACCTGGACGGGACGCGCATACCCGCCGCCGAGGCGCTGAAGAGAGCCGGCCTCGAACCCCTTCAGCTGGCCGGGCGTGACGCGTTGGCGCTGGTCAACGGTACGTCGGTGACCGCCGCGGCCGGCGGACTGGCCCTCGCCAGCCTCACTCGCTCGCTGAACACCTCGATCGTGCTCACCGCTCTGCTGGCCGATCTGCTCGGCAGCGACGCGGGATTCGCCGCCGCACCGCTGATGGAGGCATTCGGTCACCGGCACACCGTGGAGGTCGGGGCCAGACTGCGCGACCTGCTGAAGGGGGCGACCAAGTCCGGCTCCCGGCCGTTGCAGGAGCCGTACAGCATCCGCTGCACCCCGCAGCTGATCGGCGCGGCCGCGGGCACGCTCGACTACGCCTCGTCGGTGATCGGTGACGACCTCAACGGGATCAGCGACAACCCGCTGTTCTTCGCCGAGGACGACCTCATCACGCACGGCGGCAACTTCTTCAGCCAGCCGGTGGCCTTCGCGGCCGATTCGATGTCGACCGTCGCGGCCCAGTTGGGCAACCTCGCCGAGCGCCAGCTCGATCTGCTCACGGACACCCACCGCACCGGTGGTCTGCCGCCGATGCTCGCCAGCGCCCCCGGGCGTCAACACGGCGTGGTGGGCCTACAGTTGGCGGCGACCGCGACGGTGGTGGCGATGCGCCGGGCCGCCGTGCCCGTCTCCGATCAGAGCCTGCCCACCAACGGCCACAACCAGGACGTGGTCCCGATGGGGACACAGGCCGCGCTCACCGCGCTGGAGCAGGCCGGAAAGCTGCGCTGGTTGCACGGCGCCCTGGCCGTCGCCCTGCGACAGGTCGCCTACGTCGCCGACCGCGGTGCAACGGCTCCGACGTGCGGCTCCGCCCTGGAGCGACTGAGCGAGATCGTCCCGCCGATCGACCCGGACCGTCCGCTCGACATCGATGTCCAACGGGCGACGGAGCTGCTGGAGGACCTGTCCGCCGCGTGGTCCCCGCGGAACGGCCTGGCAGGGATCGGGTCGCTGTAGGGACTCCCCGGGTCGGCGACGTACGCGATCCCTCCCCTCCCCTGGCCTGTGTGGCGGCCAGGGGAGTCCAACAGGCAGCACACATACGTCCGCGGTGAAAGGAGGAACATTGGTCACCGCAGCCGCTTCATACCTCCCCTCCTTGAGCAGTCTGCGCTTCGTCGCCGCATGTTTGGTGGTGGCCCAGCACGCCAGTCTCATCTGGGCCGACGGTCAGGAGAGCGCCGCTCTGCTCCGGCCGGGCTTTGCGGCCGTCTCGCTCTTCTTCATGCTGAGCGGTTTCGTTCTCACCTGGTCGGGGCGGCCCGGCACCTCCGCCCGCACGTTCTGGCGCGGCCGAGCGGCCAGGATCTACCCCACGCACCTGGTGGCCCTGGCGGGCGGGATCCTGCTGCTCTGGACGTTCGGCCAGGACGTGCCGGTGCGGCAGTGGCTCCCCAACGCCCTTCTCGTCCAGACCTGGTCGCCGCACTTCAACCTGCTGGATGCCGGGGTCAATCCGGTCAGTTGGTCCTTGTGCTGCGAGGCCGCGTTCTATGTGGTCTTCCCGCTCCTGGTGCGCCTGGCCAACGCGATCCCCGCGGCGCGCCTGTGGCGCTGGGCGGCGGCAGCCATGGCGACCACCATGCTCGTGCCGGTGCTGGTCACCGTTCTCCGGCCGGCCGTGGAGGGGGAGCCGACGTTCGGCTATTTCCCGGTCACCCTGCACCAGATGTGGCTGGTGTACGCCTTTCCGCTGGCCCGGCTGCCGGAGTTCCTCCTCGGTGTGCTGCTGGCGAGGCTGGTCAGGGAAGGGCGTGCCCATGGCGTCCGGCTGTGGCACGGTGCCGTGGCGTTGGCGGTCGTGTTGCCCTTCCAGCTGCGGGCGCCCCTGCTGTTCAGCATTGCCGCTCTGACCGTCATCCCCTTCACGGCGATCATGCTGGGTGCCGTCAACAGTGATGTCCGGAGCGGGCCGACTCTTCTTCGCAACCGCGTACTCGTATGGCTGGGCGGGGTCACCTTCGGGCTGTATATGACGCACTTCCTGGTGATTCAGAACGGATATGAGCTCCTTGATCCGTCACATACGGCGGGCGCACTCCAGAAACTCCTTTACACGGCAGTGCTGTTGGCCGCGGCGCTCACCGTCGCCGTGCTGATGTACCGGTGCGTGGAACTGCCGATGATGCGGCTGCTGAGCGGCCGGCGGCGAGCCGGAGCCCGTACCGGACGAGAAACAGCGGTTGTCCCGGAGCCGCTTGTCGAAGCGCTGCTGCCCGGGCGTGAGACACCGTCCAAAACCGAAATGCAATCAGAGGCGTGAGTTCACAAGACATGGAAGGGGAATCGCTGATGAGCGCATCCTCACCGTCGGCGGGCCAGGACGTGCCGGACATGGCGTCACCGGATGAGCGGGCGTCGGTCACGGTCGTCGGTCTGGGGCTGATGGGTTCCGCACTGGCCGATGCGTTCCTGCGTCACGGACATCGGACGACGGTCTGGAACCGTTCGCCCGAAAAGGCGGAAGCCCTCGTCACGAAGGGGGCGCAGCGGGCCGCCACGGTGGCCGAGGCCATTGCGGCCGGCGATCTCACGGTCGTCTGCGTCCGGGACTACGAGGCGGTACGGCACCTTCTCGACCCCGTAAGCCATGCGCTCTCCGGTCGGGTGCTGGTGAACCTCACCTCCGGGACGTCCGACGAGGCCCGGGCCATGGCCCGGTGGGCGGCCGAGCACGGCGCGGAATACCTGGACGGGGTGCTCCTGGCGGTCCCGGACACCATCGGCGAGCCCGACACCGCCATTCTGTGTGCGGGACCGCGGAAGACCTTTGACGAGCACCGTCGGTCATTGAGCGGGCTGGGCGGGGGCCTCACCCACCTCGGCACCGACGTCGGAATTCCCGCGTTGTACGACATCGCGCTGCTCGACATCATGTGGACGAGCCTGAACGGATTTCTGCACGCGCTGGCGCTCGTCGGCACCGAGAACATCAAGGCGACGGATTTCGCCCCGTACGCGAACATGCTGTTCGGCACCCTGCAATCGCTCGCCTCGGGATATGCACAGCAGGTCGACCAGGGCGATTACACGGCCGAGGACTCGACCATCGCCACGCACCTGGCGGCGACGGCGTATCTCGTCTCGGAGAGCGCGGCCAGAGGGATCGACGGTCAACTGCCCGAACAGGCCAGGGCGGTCATGGAAAAGGCGATCGCCCAGGGGCACGCGGGCGACGGTTACGCACGCATCATCGAGTGCTTCAGGCGACCGCCGGCCTGACTTCGTCCCGGGAACCGCGCGGCGCTGCGACCGCGCGGGTTCCGCGGGCACTTCGGAACCAGAGACAGCATCACAAGCATTCGCCCTGATATCGAGTCGGCGAATTGGACCGTGCGACTGGGAGTGGTATTCACATGGCCGACGATGACAAGCTCCGCCAGTATCTCAAGCGGGTGGTCGCCGATGCCGTGGACAGCCGCCGGCGCCTCGACGAAATCGAGGAGAGGGCCCGTGAGCCGATCGCCATCGTCGGGATGGCGTGCCGCTACCCCGGTGGGGTGAGCTCACCGGAGCAGCTGTGGCAGGTGGTCTCCGACGGTGTCGACGCGGTGTCGCCCTTCCCTGACAACCGTGGATGGTCCCTCGACGACCTCTTCGATCCGGACCCCGACCACGTGGGCACGTCCTATTCCAGGCAGGGCGGGTTCCTGCACGACGCGGACCTGTTCGATCCGGAGTTCTTCGGGATGTCGCCGCGGGAGGCGCTGGCCTCCGACCCCCAGCAGCGACTGCTGTTGGAGACCGCCTGGGAGACGTTCGAACGGGCGAGGATCGTCCCCGACGCGGTGCGGGGCAGCCGGACCGGCGTGTTCGTCGGCGCGATGTACAACGACTACGGTTCGCGCCCGTATCTGCCGCCCCAGGGGTTCGAGGGCTATCTGTCCAGCGGCAGCGCGGGCAGTGTCGCCTCGGGCCGGCTGGCCTACGTCTTCGGCCTGGAAGGCCCGGCCATCACCGTGGACACCGCGTGCTCCTCGTCGTTGGTCGCCCTGCACCTGGCGGCGACCGCGTTGCGTCGGGACGAGTGCGGACTGGCGCTGGCCGGTGGTGTGACGGTGATGTCCACCCCCAGGGCCTTCGTCGAGTTCTCCCGGCTGCGCGGGCTGTCGCCCGACGGCCGGTGCAAGTCCTTCGGCGCGTCCGCCGACGGCACCGGCTGGGCCGAGGGCGTCGGACTGCTGCTGCTGGAGCGGCTCTCCGACGCCCGCCGCAACGGCCATCAGGTGCTGGCCGTGCTCAGTGGGACGGCGATCAACCAGGACGGTGCCAGCAACGGCCTCAGTGCGCCCAACGGCCCCGCTCAGGAACGGGTGATCCGCCAGGCACTGGCCGACGGCCGCCTGTCCCCCACCGACATCGACGTGGTCGAGGCACACGGCACCGGCACCCCGCTCGGCGATCCCATCGAGGCTCGTGCCCTGCTGGCCACCTACGGCCGGAACCGTCCTGCCGGCCAGCAGATCTGGCTGGGCTCGCTGAAGTCCAACATCGGGCACTCCCAGGCGGCGGCGGGCGTCGGCGGCGTGATCAAGATGGTCCAGGCCCTGCGGCACGGCGTCCTGCCGCGCACCCTGCACGCCGACGACCCCACTCCGCACGTCGACTGGGACACCGGCGCGCTGTCCCTGCTCACCCGGGCCCGGGCCTGGCCGTCCACCGACCGGCCCCGCCGCGCCGCCGTCTCCTCGTTCGGATTCAGCGGCACCAACGGGCACATCATCGTCGAGCAGGCACCGCCGGTGCCCGCCGAGGAGGCCGCCCCGGCGCCGGCCGCCGGCGCCCGGCCGCCGCTGCTGCCGTACGTGCTGTCGGCAAGGTCCGCCGGGGCGCTACGCGACCAGGCCCGCAATGTGGCGTCACTGCTCGTCGAACGGCCTGCCGGGCACGGCGACGTCGAGCGCGGCGACGCCGACCCGCTGGACGTGGCGTACTCGTTGGCGACCACCCGTGCGGCGCTGGCGCACCGCGCCGTGGTGGTGGCGGCCGACCGGGACGAGCTGGTGCGCGGTCTGACCGAGGTGGCCGACGACGCGCCGGGCGTCCTGCGCGGGATGCCGCAGGAGGGTCTGACCGCGTTCATGTTCACCGGCGGTGGCTCCCAACGCATCGGCATGGCACGGGAGTTGCATGCGTCGTTCCCCGTCTTCGCCGCGGCGTTCGACGAGGTGTGCGCGGCGCTGGACGAGCATCTGCCGCGTCCGCTGCGCTCGGTGATCGAGTCGGGCGACGAGCTGGACCAGATCGACTACACCCTCGCGGCCCTGTTCGCGGTCGGGGTCGCGCTGTTCCGCCTGTTCGAGTCGTGGGGTGTGCACCCGGACTTCCTCGTCGGCCACTCGACCGGTGAGCTGATCGCCGCGCACCTCGCGGGCGTGCTGTCGCTGCCCGACGCGGCCACGATGGTGACCGCCCGCGGCCGGTTGATGCGGGCGCTGCCCGAGGGCGGCGCGATGGTCGCCGTCGAGGCGACGGAGGAAGAGGTGCGCGCGACGCTGGACGGTTCCGGCCGGGCGGTGGTCGCGACGATCAACGGCCCGCGCTCGGTGGTCGTCTCGGGCGACGAGGACGCGGTCCTGGCCGTGGCGGCCGTCTGGCGGGAGCGGGGCCGCCAGACCAAGCGGCTGCCGATCAGCCATGCGTCGCACTCACCGCGCATGGACCCGATGTTGGCGGAGTTCCGGACGATCGTCCGGGGCCTGACCTTCCACCGGCCGAAGGTCGGGATCGTGTCCACGGTGACCGGTCGGGTCGAGTCCGGGGACCGGTGGGCCACGCCGGACTACTGGGTGGAGCAGGTCCGGCTCCCGGTGCGCTTCCTCGACGCGGTGCGCGCCCTGGAATCCGAGGGCGTGGCCACGCTGCTGGAACTGGGCCCCGACGGTGTGCTCTCGGCGATGGCGGCGACCGGCGTCGAACAGGCCGTGGCGATCCCCGCCATGCGCCGGGACCACCCCGAGCCGCGCACCCTGGTCAACGCGCTCGGCCTGCTGCATGCGCGCGGGGTCGCCGTCGACTGGCCGGGCTTCTTCGCCGGCACCGGTGCACGGCAGGTGGATCTGCCGACCTATCCGTTCCAGCGTGAGCGGTACTGGCTGGAGCCGTCGGCGTCCGCGCCCTCCGCGTCCGGCGGCGCGGACCATCCGCTGCTCGGGGCGGCGGTCGCGGTGGCCGGCGCCGACGAGGTGCTGTTCACCGGTCGGGTCTCGCTTCGGGCCCAGCCCTGGCTGGCCGAGCACATGCACTCCGACACCGTCGTACTGCCGACGTCCGCGCTGGTCGACATGGTGATCAGGGCGGGTGGCGAAGTGGGCAGTCCGGTCGTGGACCAACTGACCGTGTCCGCCCTGCTCGCCGTGCCCGAGGCCGGTGAGGTGCCGCTCCAGGTCCGGGTCGGCGCGCCGGACGACTCGGGACGGCGTCCGGTCACCGTGCACGCCCGGCCGGAGGGGGAAGCGGCCGAGTGGACGAGGTTGGCGATCGGCGGCCTCCGTGCGGAGGACGCACCTACCGGGCCGGGGATTCCGACGGCGGAGGATCTCGCCGATGCCGTCGAGATCCGGCTGCCGGAGCAGTTCTCCGCGGGCATCGCGGACTTCGGCCTGCATCCACTGCTCCTGCACACCGCCCTGGCGGTGGCCGAGGGCGCCGGGGCCGCGGCCCGGCCGCGCGATGCCGTCGAGTGGCGCGGGGTGCGCTTGCACACCCCCGGCACCCCCGGAGCCACCGCCGTGCGCGCCCTGCTCACCCCGACCGGTGGGAACGCGGTGTCCGTGCTGCTGACGGACCTCGACGGGGTGCCGCTGGCGACCGTCGAGTCGGCCCTCTCACGTGACCTGACGCCCGCGGACCTGGTCGGCGCACCCGGGCCCCTCCGCGCGCTCCACCACCTCACCTGGACCGCCCTCGCGGCACGGCAGACGCCCGCGCCCATGGACCTGGCGGCGGTGGGCCGGGTCCCCGGCGAGGACCCCGGCATCCCGCACTACGAGGACCTCGCCGCCCTCGGCCGGGCGATCGAGTCCGGTGCGTCCCCGCAGGTCCTGGTGGTCCACCCGGACTCCGGGGCGGACCGCGACGTCGTCGTCGACGCGGTGCACGGGACGGTGCTCCGGTCCCTGGCCGTGCTACAGGAATGGCTGGCCGACGACCGGATGACGGACACCCGGCTGGTGATCGTCACCAGGGGCGCGGTGGCGGCGGGCGACGACGAGGTCCCCGCCCTCGACACGGCCGCAGCCCTGGGGCTGGTCCGCTCGGCCCAGGCGGAGAATCCCGGCCGGATCGTGCTTGTGGACACCGACGCCCCGCACATCGACCCGGCATCGCTGTCCTCGGTCCTCGCCACGGACGAGCCGCAGGCCGCCATCCGGGAAGGCCGGATCCTGGTCCCGCGGCTGCACCGGGTCGCCCCCTCCCCCGCGGACGGCGGGCCGGCCCGGGCGTGGCGGCCGGGCGGCACGGTGCTGATCACCGGAGGCACCGGTGCGCTCGGGGCCGCCGTCGCCCGTCACCTGGTCGTCGAGCACGGCGTCCGTCACCTGTTCCTGGCCGGCCGCCGCGGCGACCAGGCCGCGGGGGCCGACCGGCTGCGCGCCGAACTCACCGAACTCGGCGCGCACGTACGGATCGTCGCCTGCGACGTCGCCGACCGGGCCGCCCTGGCCGCGCTGCTCGCCGAGGTGCCCGCGGAGCACCCGCTGACCGGGATCGTGCACGCCGCGGGCGTGCTGGACAACGCCCTGCTGCCGGCGATGACCCCCGACCAGGTGGCGGCGGTGCTGCGGCCCAAGGTCGATGCCGCCTGGCATCTGCACGACCTGACCCATGGGGGCGACCTGTCGGCGTTCGTGCTGTTCTCCTCGGTCGTCGGCGTGTTCGGCGGTCCCGGTCAGGCGAACTACGCCGCCGCCGGCGCGTTCCTGGACGGGCTGGCCCACCACCGCCGGGCGCACGGTCTGCCGGCGACGTCGCTGGCATGGGGGCTGTGGGAGGTCGAGGGCGGGATCAACGCGGGGCTGCACGACGTCGACCGGGCCCGCTTCGCCCGCGACGGGTTCCTGCCCGTAGGCGTGGCGGACGGTCTGCGGCTGTTCGACGCCGCGCTCAGCGGCGAGCGGCCCGCCCTGACCGCCACACCGTTCGATCTGGCGGCCGTGCGGGCCGGAAACCGGGTTCCGCCGTTGCTCCGTGCGCTGGTCCCGACGGCGGGACGCCGCACGGCGCGGACCGTCGCCGCCGCTGAAGTGCCGCTGTGCCGAAGGCTGTCCGGGATGGCCGGCGCCGAGCGGCAGGAGTTCGTCCTCGACCTGGTCCGCGCCGAGGTCGCCGTCGTGCTCGGTCTGCGCGATCCGGCCACCGTCGATCCGCAGCGGCCGTTCCAGGAGCTGGGGTTCGACTCGCTCACCGCCGTCGAGCTGCGCAACCGGCTGGGCGCCGCCGCCGGGGTCCGCCTGCCGGCCACCGCCGTGTTCGACCATCCGACTCCGGCGGCCCTCACCGAGTTCCTGCTCGCCACGGTCGTCCCCGACGACGGGTCGTCGCGCTCCCCGGTCCTGGCCGAACTGGACAGGCTGGAGGAGGTCCTCGCGACGGCGGCCGACCACGACGGCGCCCACGACGCGATCACCGTACGGCTACAGACCCTCCTGTCGCGCTGGATGGAGACCCGGGCGGCGCCCGGCGACACCGGTCCGGTGGACACCTTCGAGCCCGCCTCGACCGCGGAACTCCTCGACTTCATCGACAACGAGCTCGGCCGCGCCGACACCCGAACGTCCTGACCTGCCGTCCCGGAAGATGTGAGTTGCCACATGGCAGACGAGAAGAAACTGGCCGACTATCTGAAGTGGGTCACGGCCGATCTGCAGAAAGCCCGCCACCGCATTGCGGAACTGGAGTCCGGTAGGCGGGAGCCGATCGCCATCGTGGGCATGGCCTGCCGTTTTCCCGGCGGGGTGTCGTCGGCCGACGACCTGTGGCGGTTGGTCGCCGACGGCCGCGACGCCGTCTCGGAGTTCCCGGCCGACCGCGGGTGGGACCTGGACGGCCTGTACGACGCCGACCCGGACACGCCGGGCACGTCCTACACCCGCGAGGGCGGATTCCTGGACGGGGCGGCCGAGTTCGACGCCGAGTTCTTCGGCGTCTCCCCGCGTGAGGCGCTCTCGATGGACCCCCAGCAGCGGGTGCTGCTGGAGACCGCCTGGGAGACGTTCGAGCAGGCGGGCATCGATCCGACCGCGCTGAAGGGCGCCGGCGTCGGCGTCTTCGTCGGGGCCGTGGACCAGAGTTATCTGGGGCTGGAGGGGCCCGAGGAGTTGGAGGGGTACCTGCTGACCGGCAAGCTCGGCAGCGTCGCGTCCGGTCGGGTCTCCTACTCGTTCGGCTTCGAGGGCCCCGCGGTCACGGTGGACACCGCGTGTTCGTCGTCGCTGGTCGCCCTGCATCTCGCGGCGGAGTCGCTGCGCCGCGGCGAGTCGGCGCTGGCGCTGGCCGGCGGCGTGACGATCAGTGGGACCCCGGGCGGGTACGTCGACTTCTCCAGGCAACGCGGCCTGGCCGCCGACGGCCGGTGCAAGTCCTTCGCGGCCGCCGCCGACGGCACCGGCTGGTCGGAGGGCGTGGGCCTGGTACTGGTGGAGCGGCTCTCCGACGCCCGGCGCAACGGGCACCGGGTGCTCGCCGTCCTGCGCGCGTCGGCGGTCAACCAGGACGGCGCCTCCAACGGGCTCACCGCGCCCAGCGGCCCGTCCCAGGAGCGCCTGATCCGCCGGGCACTGGCCGATGCCAGGCTGGACGCGTCCGACGTGGACGCGGTCGAGGCGCACGGTACCGGCACCCGGCTCGGCGACCCCATCGAGGCCCAGGCACTGCTGGCCACCTACGGCGCGGCGCACCCGCCGGAACGCCCGTTGTGGGTGGGCTCGTTGAAGTCCAACATCGGGCACGCGGTCGCCGCGGCCGGGGTGGGCGGGGTGATCAAGATGATCCAGGCGATCCGGCACGGCGTGCTGCCCAGGACACTGCACGTCGACCGGCCGACGCCGCTGGTCGACTGGTCGGCGGGCGCGGTCGAACTGCTCACCGAGCAGCGGCCCTGGCCGCGTACGGACCGGCCACGGCGGGCCGCGGTGTCGGCGTTCGGGGTGAGCGGCACCAACGCGCATGTGATCCTGGAGCAGGCGCCCGCGGCGGAGGAGGCCGAGGAGTCCGGTGCCGGGGCGCCGCTGCCGGCCGTGCCGTGGCTGCTGTCGGCCAAGTCCGCGCGGGCCGTGCGCGCCCAGGCGGACCGCCTCCTTTCCGCCGTCGAGCAGGACCCCGGGCTGTCCCCGGTGGATGTCGCCTACTCGTTGGCGACCACGCGTGCGGCGTTGGACCACCGGGCGGTGGTGGTGGGTACGGACCGGGAGTCGCTGCTGGCCGGTCTGCGCTCGTTCGCCCGGGACGACTCCGGCACCGCGGCGTCGCGCGTCGGGGCGGGCGCGGGCAAGGTGGGCTTCCTGTTCACCGGCCAGGGGGCCCAACGCATGGCGATGGGCCGGGAACTGCACCGGGAGTTCCCGGTGTTCGCCGAGGCGTTCGACGCGGTGTGCGCCCGGATCGACCCGCTCCTGGACCGCCCGTTGCGCGAGGTCGTCGCCGCCGGCGACCGGCTGCGGGAGACCGGGTACGCCCAGCCCGCGCTGTTCGCGTTCGAGGTCGCACTGTTCCGGCTGCTGGAATCGTGGGGTGTGCGGCCCGACTTCCTCGCCGGCCATTCGATCGGCGAGCTGGCCGCCGCCCATGTGGCGGGCGTGCTGTCGTTGGCGGACGCCGCGACGGTGGTCGCCGCCCGGGGCAGGCTGATGCAGCAACTGCCCGCGGGCGGGGCGATGGTGGCGCTGCAGGCCACCGCCGACGAGGTGCTGCCCCTGATCGCCGGCGGCGGGCAGGTGGGCATCGCCGCGATCAACGGCCCGTCGTCGACGGTGGTCTCCGGCGACCAGGACGTGGTCGGCGAGATCGCGGCCACCGTGCGGTCCTGGGGCCGCAAGGCCGCCCGGCTGGCGGTCAGCCACGCCTTCCACTCCCCCCATATGGCCCCGATGCTGGCGGAGTTCGGCCAGGTGGTGCGGCAGGTGACCCTGAACGCACCGAGCATCCCCCTCATGTCGACGGTCACCGGCCGGATCGCCAACGAAGCGGAGCTGTGCTCCCCGGAGTACTGGATCGACCAGGTACGGCAGCCGGTCCGCTTCCTCGACGCGGTCCGCGGCCTGGCCGAGCGGAACGTGACCACCATGGTGGAGGTGGGTCCGGCACCGGTGCTGTCGGCGCTGGTCGACGACTGCGTCGCCGACGGCGGACCGGTCGTGTCGGTGCCGGCCGTACGGGCCGCGCAGTCCGAGCACCGTGACGTCGTCACGGCCCTGGGCCGGTTGTGGACCGCCGGCGTCCGCGTCGACTGGCAGGCGTTCTTCGCCGCGTCGAAGCCCCGGCGGGTGGCACTGCCGACCTACGCCTTCCAGAGCAGGCGGTACTGGCTGGAGCCCGCCACCGCCGCGGCGGGAGCGGCAGGAGCGGCCGGAGCCGGCCTGCGGGCGGCCGACCACCCGCTGCTGGGCGCGGCGGTCGACCTCGCCGGCCGCGACGAGGTGGTCTTCACCGGCCTGCTGTCCTCACGTTCGGCCCCGTGGCTCGCCGGGCACGTCCTGTTCGGCGCCCCGGTGCTCCCGGCCTCCGCGCTGCTCGACATGGTGATCCGGGCGGGCGACGAGCTGGGCTGCACCGTCGTGGACGAGCTGGTGGTGCGGCGGCAGACCGCGCTGCCCGAGGGGACGCGCGTCCGGGTCCAGATCGCCGTCGGCCCCCCGGACCCGGCCGGCCGACGGCCGTTCACCGTGCACACCGGTGGTCATGAGGACCACCCGGCATGGACCGCCTGTGCCGAGGGCACGTTGAGCCGTGGCGGCCGGGAGGCTCCGTTCGACCTGGGTGCCTGGCCGCCCGCGGCCGCCGAGGAGGTGAGCGTCGACCGGGTGCGCGAACTCCGGGCGGCGGCCGGCTTCGCCGCCGGTCCGGCGGGTCCGGGCCCGTCGGCGGTCTGGCGCCGTGGCGGCGAGGTGTTCGCCGAGGTCGCGCTGGCCCCGGACACCGCGGTCGACGGCTTCGGACTGCATCCCGCGCTGCTGGACGCCGCGCTGCACTGCGCGGTCCTCGTCGGGCGGCCCGGCGCCGCCGTGCGGTGGCGTGGAGTCCGTCTGCACGCGGTCGGCGCCTCCGCGGTCCGCGTCCGGATCGCTCCCGGCCCCGACGGCTCGCTGACGGTGCAGCTCGTCGCCCCCTCCGGTCGGCCGGTCGCGTCCGTCGACGCCGTCGTCGTCCGCCCGGTCGAGCGGGACGAGATCGGCGCGGCACGCGCACGTCCCCACGACTCGCTGTTCCAGGTCGCCTGGAACCCGGTCGCCCTGCGGCACCGCACCGACCGCACCGCGTGGGCGCTGCTGGACACCGACGGCGGCCGCCTCGACCTCGCGGGCTGCCCGCGGTTCGACGACGCGGCGGCGGCGCTGGACTCCGCGGCCGCCCTCGACGCGGTGCTCGCCCCCTTCGTGTTCCCGCCGGGCGGCGACGTGGCGGCGCGGGCACGGGACGCCGCGCAGCGGGCGTTGACGCTCGCGCAGTCCTGGCCGGCCGACGACCGTGCGGGCGACACCCCGCTGGTCGTGGTGACCAGGGGCGCGGTGTCCACCGGCCGGGGCGCCGACCGCCGCGAGGGGGTCCGTGACCTCGTCGCCGCACCGGTCTGGGGTCTGCTGCGCTCGGCGCAGTCGGAGATGCCCGGCCGGATCGTCCTGGTCGACCTGGACGACGACCCGGCGTCGATGGCGGCCCTGCCCGCGGTCCTGGCGTCCGGCGAACCGCAGGCCGCGGTCCGGGGCGGCACGGTGTTCGTGCCCCGCCTGACCCGGCTCGCGCCGGCGTCCGCCGGACCGGCGTCGGACCGGCCGGCGTCCGGACCGTGGCGCCCCGGCGGCACCGTCCTGATCACCGGCGGCACCGGCGCGCTCGGCGCGCTCTTCGCCCGGCACCTCGTCCGCGCGCACGGTGTGTCCCACCTGATGCTCGTCAGCCGCCGCGGTCCGGACGCTCCCGGCGCGGCCGACCTGGTCGACGAACTGGCCGGGCTCGGCGCCCAGGTGACGGTCGCCGCCTGCGACGTCGCCGACCGGGACGCGCTCGCCCGGTTGCTGGCGACCGTCCCCGTCGACCACCCGCTCACCGGGATCGTGCACACCGCCGGCGTGCTCGACGACGGGATGATCGCGGCCCTGGGGCCCGACCGGCTGGCGGGCGTGCTGCGCCCCAAGGTGGACGCGGCCTGGAACCTGCACCAACTCACCCTCGGCCACGATCTGTCCGCCTTCGTCCTGTTCTCCTCCATCGCCGGTGTCCTGGGCGGTTCCGGACAGGCCAACTACGCCGCGGCCAACACGTTCCTCGACGCCCTGGCCGAACACCGCGCCGGACTGGGGCTGCCCGCGACCTCGCTGGCCTGGGGCCTGTGGGCGAACACCGGCGGCATGGGCGGGCACCTGGGCGAGGCCGATCTGAAGCGGATCGCCCGCTCCGGACTGCTCGCGGTCACCGAGGACGACGGCCCCGGGCTGATGGACGCCGCGCTGCGCCTGGAGCGGGCGGCACTGGTGGCCACGCCCCTGCACGTACCCGCACTGCGCGCCCGAAACGACCAAGTACCCCTGGTTTTCGGCGACTTGGCGCGTACCGCGGCCCGGCCCACCGTGCAGGAGTCACTCGCCGCGACGGAGTCGCTCACCGAACGCCTGTCGGGCCTGCCGGAGGAACGGCGGCAGGAGGCCGCCCTGGACTTCGTCCGCGACCAGGTCGCGCTGGTGCTCGGCCATCCCGACACGAGCGCCGTCGGAACGGACCGGCTCCTCGCCGACCTGGGATTCGACTCGCTCACCTCGGTCGAACTCCGCAACCGGCTCGCCGCCGCGACCGGTGTCCGGCTGCCGGCCTCCGTGGTCTTCGAGCACCCCACACCGGCCGCACTGGCCGAGCACCTCTGCGCCGAGCTGCTCGGCGCCGCGGCCGACGACCCGGCGCCCGCACGTCCCACGACGGACTTCCACGCCGAGGTGCACCTCCCCGACGACGTGCAACCGGCCGAGGAAGTCTCCCAAGTGGCCGTCGACCCGCGGGAGATCCTGCTGACCGGCGCCACCGGGTTCCTCGGCGCGTTCCTCCTGCGCGACCTGATGCGGTCGACCACGGCCCGGGTGCACTGCCTGGTGCGCGGCACCGACCGGCCGCACGCGGTGCAGCGACTGCGCACGGAACTGACGTGGTATCAGGTCTGGGACGAGATCGACCCGGATCGCCTCTCCGTGGTCGTCGGTGACCTCGCGGCGCCGGGGCTGGGCCTGGCCGAGGCCGACTTCGACGACCTGGCGCGCCGCGTCGACGTCGTCTACCACGCCGGGGCGGCGGTCAACTGGCTGTGGTCCTACCACGACCTCGCGGCGGCCAACGTCGCCGGACTCCGTGACGTGCTGCGGCTGGCGGCCCGGCACCGGACCGTCCCGGTGCACCATGTGTCGAGCACCGGGGTGTTCCCCGACGCCGCCGCCGGCGGGGGCACACCGCTCAAGGAGACCGACCCGACCGGCCCCCCGGAGGCGCTGTCCACCGGCTACCGGCAGAGCAAGTGGGTGGCCGAACAGATCATCCACATCGCGCGGGAGCGCGGGCTTCCGGTCTCGGTGTACCGCGCGGACGTCGTCTGCGGCGACCAGGTCAACGGTGCCTGCCAGACCCGTGACTTCGTCTGGCTGAGCCTCAAGGGAATGATCCAGGCGGGCGGGGCGCCCGCCGGGCTGTCCGGGTCCGTCCACATGGTGCCGGTGGACTACGTCAGCGCGGCCGTCGTGGCGCTCTCCCAGCAGCCCGACGGCGCGAGCCGGACGTTCCATCTGTACAACAAGGGAGACGCCGGGTACGCCGAGTTCCTGGAGCACCTGCGGGCGTTCGGGTATCCGCTGCGCGAGATGAGTCCGGACGCCTGGCGGGAGCGGGTGCTGGCGGACCCCGACAACGCCGTCCGCCCCCTGCTCGACACGCTGCTGCTGATCGCCGAGGGCCGGAACGCCGCCCCCGCGATGGATGTGACGGAGACGGAGCGGGCGCTGGCCGGTACCGGAATCCAGTGCCCGCCCATCGACAAGAACCTCTTCGAGCGGTTCGTGGACTTCTTCGTCGGGTCCGGATATCTGCCGGCGCCGCGGAACGGCGGTGCCCGGCCATGACAGACGTGCTGCGTTGCGATGACCGACCCGCTGTGATCCCGGGAGAGAAAATGCAGGTGGATATCAGTCCGGTGGCCGCCGTGCGGGAGGTGGCGAACCGGCCCTGCGCGGGCCCCGCCCTCCGGTACGAGGGCGTCGAGACGAGTTACCCCGCCCTCGTCGAACGCGCCGGGCGACTGGCCGAGGCCCTGGCCGCCGGCGGTGTGACGAAGGGCTGCCGGATCGCCTACCTCGGGCTGAACAGCCCGACCCTCCTGACGACCTATCTGGCGAGTGCCTGGCTCGGGGCCGTCTTCGTCCCGGTGAACCACCTGCTGAAGCCCGACGAGGTGTCGGAGGTCCTGCGGGACTGCGACGCGCACACGCTCGTCGTGGAACCCGGGCACCGGGCCGTCGTCGACGCCACCGGAGCGGCGACCGGGCACCTGCGCCGGCTGCTCGTCGACGACGATCCCGCGGCCGCGCCGACCGGCCTGCCGGTCGACTCGCCGGCCGGATCGCCCGGTTCCCCGTGGACACCGCTCAGCACGGCCCTCTCCCGGGCCGCCCACCCGCCGCGGGAGCCGGTGCCGTGCCGGGCCGACGACCTCGCGGTCCTCCTCTACACCTCCGGCACGACCGGCCGCGCCAAGGGCGTGCGGCTCACCCACGGGAACATCTGGTGGAACGGGGCCAACGTCGGCTGGGCCACCGGCACTTCCGGGCGCGAGGTCAACCTGATCGTCACCCCGCTGTTCCACATCGGCGGGCTGAACTGCTTCACCCTGCGCACCCTCGCCCAGGGCGGCACCAATGTGATCCGCCGGACGTTCGATCCGGACCGGACGCTGCGGGACCTGGTCGAGCTCGGGGTCGAGGCGTTCTTCGGAGTCCCTTCCGTGTACGCGGCACTGGCCAGGGTGCCCGGCTTCGCGGACGCCGACCTGTCGCGGCTGCGGACCGCCGTCGTGGCCGGCGCACCGGTGCCGCGACGGCTGATCCAGGACTACGCGGACCGGGGGCTGACGCTCCAGCAGGCGTGGGGCCTGACCGAGACCGCGCCCTTCGCGACCCACCTGCCGGCGGACCTGACCCTCGCCAAGGCCGGTTCCGCGGGACGCGCCATGCCGTTCACCGAGGTACGCCTCGTCGATCAGGCAAGCGGCGACGTGCTCACCGAGCCGGACGTCTGGGGCGAGGTGTGCGTCCGCGGTCCCAACGTCACACCGGGCTACTGGCGCGACCGCGAGGCCACCGAGGCGGCGTTCGCCGACGGCTGGTTCCACAGCGGCGACGTCGGCTACTTCGACGCCGACGGCTGCCTGTTCATCGTCGACCGGCTCAAGAACATGCTCATCACCAGCGGCGAGAACGTCTATCCCGCCGAGGTCGAACGCGCCCTGGCCGGCTGCCCGGGCATGGTGGAGGTCGCCGTCGTCGGCGCGCCGCACGCCACCCGGGGCGAGGCGGTGGTCGCCGTGGCGGTCCGGGCCGAGGGCGCCGAACTCACCCTGGACGCGGTCCGGGCATACGCGGCCCCCCGCCTGGCTTCCTACAAACTGCCGGTGCGACTGCACCTGGTCGAGGCGCTCCCGCGCAACGCCGCCGGAAAGGTCGACACCCGGTCGCTGCGGGCGAGCCTGCCGGCCGCCGAGCACCGGCCGTCCCCGGCGCCCGGCCGCCCCCGGGAGGACCTGCGCCTGCGGCAGCTGGTGGAGTCGGCGACCACCGCCGCCCTGGGATACGTACCCCCCGGCCTCCGCGACCGCGCCACGTTCGCCGAGATGGGGGTGGACTCGCTCGCCGCGGTGGAGATCCGCGACCGCCTGGCCACGACGACCGGGATCACGCTCCCCGCCGCGCTCGTCTTCGACCACCCCACGCCCGCCGCCCTGGCCGACCAGTTGCGTCGGCTACTGCACGACGAGGCACCCCACCACGACCCGGCACCCGTCGTGGCCGACTCGGCGGATCCGGTGGCGATCGTCGGGATGGGGGTGCGGCTTCCGGGCGGCGTGGGGGACCCCGAGGAGTTGTGGGAGCTGCTGGAGCGGGGCGGGGACGCGATCTCGGAGTTCCCGACCGACCGCGGTTGGGACCTGGCGGCCCTCCACGACCCGGACCCGGCCGCCGTGGGCAGGTCGTCCACCCGCCACGGCGGATTCCTGCACGGGGCCGCCCTGTTCGACGCGGAGTTCTTCCGGATCTCCCCGCGCGAGGCCCTGGCGATGGACCCGCAGCAACGGCTGCTGCTGGAGACCTCGTGGGAGGCGTTGGAGCACGCGGGCATCGACCCGACCGGGTTGTGGGGCCAGGACGTCGGCGTGTTCATGGGCCTGTACGCCAACGGGTACGCCGACCGCCTCCCCGTGGGCGACGACCTGGACGGCTACCGCACGACCGGCGGCCTGACGAGCGTCGCCGCCGGGCGTCTGGCGTACGTGCTGGGCGTGGAGGGCCCGACGCTGGCGGTGGACACGGCCTGCTCGTCGTCGTTGGTGGCCCTGCATCTGGCCGTCCGGGCGCTGCGGTCGGGCGAGTGCTCGATGGCGCTGGCCGGCGGTGTGACGGTGATGGCCGGGCCGGACGGGTTCATCGAATTCTCCCGCCAGCGCGGGCTGGCGGCGGACGGGCGGTGCAAGTCCTTCTCGGAGGCCGCGGACGGCACGGCGTGGAGCGAGGGCGCGGGCGTTCTGGTGCTGGAACGCCTCTCCGACGCCCGCCGCCACGGCCACGACGTGCTGGCGGTCGTACGGGGGTCGGCGGTCAACCAGGACGGCGCGTCCAACGGTCTGACCGCCCCGAACGGCCCGTCCCAGCAGCGGGTGATCCGGCGCGCGCTGGCCGACGCCGGGGTGTCGGCCGATGGCGTCGACGCCGTCGAGGCGCATGGCACCGGCACGGTGCTGGGCGACCCGATCGAGGCCGAGGCCCTCGTCGCCGCCTACGGCCCGGGCCGTGAACACCCCCTGCTGCTCGGCTCGTTGAAGTCGAACGTCGGCCACACCCAGGCCGCGGCCGGCGTGGCCGGAGTGATCAAGATGGCACTGGCCCTGGAACGCGGCGTCCTGCCCAGGACCCTGCACGCCGACCGGCCCTCCTCGAAGATCGACTGGTCGTCTGGGGCGGTGGAACTGCTGGCCCGGCAGCGCGCCTGGCCCGACCGGGACCGCCCCCGCCGAGCGGCCGTGTCGGCGTTCGGGATCAGCGGCACCAACGCCCATGTGATCCTTGAACAGGCACCCGAGAGCACACCGGAATCCGCCGGCGACGGCCCGGCCGCGGACGCGCCTGCGACGCTGCCGATCGTGGTGTCGGCCCGCTCGGCGCAGGCTCTGGCGGAGCACGCCGGGCGACTGGCCGCCGCGCTGGACAAGGGGGTGCGCCTGGGCGACCTGGCCTGCTCCCTGGCGACCCGGGCCGTGTGGGAGCACCGTGCCGTGGTCGTCACCGACGACCGGAACCGGGCGCTGACCGCCCTGCGGGCACTGGCCGCCGGGCAGCCCGCCCCGGACACGGTGACCGGCCCGGCCGGAACGGGCGGCGACCCCGGCCGCACGGTGTTCGTCTTCCCCGGCCAGGGCGCACACTGGGCCGCCGCCGGCCGTGAACTACGCGACACCGAGCCGGAGTTCGCCGCGCGGATGGCCGAGTGCGAAAAGGCGCTGGCTCCGCATCTGCACCGCGCGTTGTCCGACCTCCTCGACGACGCCGGGAGCGGATGGACCGGATCCGCAACAGAGCCTGCGGATGCCACCGCCCCGGCCTCCTTCGCCGTGATGGTGTCACTGGCGGCCCTGTGGCAGTCGTGCGGCGTCCACCCCGATGCCGTACTGGGCCACGCCGTGGGCGAGATCGCCGCGGCATGCGTCGCCGGCGCCCTGTCGCTCGACGACGCCGCGCACCTGGTGGCATGGCACGGCCGGGCACTCGCGGCCGACCCGGCAGGACCCGACGGGCCACGCCCGACCGCACTCCTCGACGGCCTCCGGCCATGCGCACCTGACGTGCCGTGGTACTCCGCGGTGGCGGGTGACTGGGTGACCGACCCCGTCGACCGCGAGCACTGGGCCCGCAACCTGCGGCAGCCGGCAGAGTTCGAGGCGGCGACCCGTGCGCTGGTGGAGCAGGGCTTCGGCACGTTCATCGAGCTCGGCGCGGAACCGGCGGTGACCCCCAGCATCGCGAACACCCTTGAGGACAGCGGGACGGCCGGTGTCGCGTTCGGGACCGTGCATCGCGGGCGGCGCGACCGGACGCGGTTCGTGCACTCGTCGGCCGAGCTGTTCGTGCGGGGAGTCGCGGTGGACTGGGCGCCGCTGCTGCGCGGGAGCGGCCGGCGGGTGCCGCTGCCGACCTACCCGTTCCAGCGCCGTCACTTCTGGTGGAAGCCGACCGGCAACGACGTCGGGGCGCCCGCCCGCACGGAGAGTGCCGCGGCGGGCCATGCCGATCGCGAGGATGCTCTGTTGCGGATCGAGTGGACCAGGCCGCAGACGCCCGGGGGCCGCCCCGTACCGGTGACGACGGTAACCGGCGCACCGGACCTCCCGGCACTGGACGGGACGGCGAGGTGGCTGCTCCTGTCCCCCGACGATGCCGCGGAGCCGTCGGCGGCCCCGGATCCCGAGCGCGCCCGCGCCGCGGTCAACCGCGTGCTGGACGTGGTCCAGGCGTTCCTGGCCGCACCCGGTCTGCGGGCCGGAAGCCTGGTGATCGGCACCCGGCGTGCTGTGGCCGTCGGGGAAGGTGATCCGGTCGACCCGGCCCAGTCCGCGGTCTGGGGTCTGGTCCGCAGCGCTCAACGGGAGAACCCGGGCCGGATCCTGCTCGCCGACCTCGACACCGCGCCCGGACAGGAGCCTGCCGCCCTGGCGGCCGTGCTGGAGGCGATGGTCGCCGAAGGCGAGTCGCAGTTCGCCATCCGCGACGGGGCGGTCCGGGTGCCTCGGCTGGTGCGAGCGGTGGAGGACGGGCCGACGGTCCAGCGGGCCGTGGGGGACGAGTCGGTCGTCCCGGGACGGCTCGACCCCCACGGCACGGTGTTGATCACCGGCGGGACCGGCATGCTGGGTGGCCTGGTGGCCCGGCACGCCGTGGCCGTCCACGGGGTGCGGAGCCTGGTGCTGGCGTCCCGCCGGGGCATGGGGGCCGTCGGCGCGGAGGCCCTCTGCCGGGAACTGCGCGGCCGGGGCGTGCGCGTCGAGGTCGTCTCAGGTGACCTCGCCGACCGCGAGCAGGTGCGCACGCTGTTGGCACACGTCCCCGACGACGCGCCGTTGACCGCCGTGGTCCACGCCGCGGGCGTGCTGGACGACGGCCTGGTCACCGCGCTGAGCGCCGAGCGGATCGACCGGGTGTTCCGGGCGAAGGTCGACGCGGCGGTGTGGCTGGACGAACTGACCCGTGACCTCCGGTTGGACGCGTTCGTGCTCTTCTCCTCCCTCGCCGGTGTGCTGGGCAACGCCGGCCAGGCCAACTACGCCGCGGCCAACACGTTCCTCGACGCGCTGGCGCACCGCCGCCGGGCAGCGGGTCTGCCGGCGACGTCACTGGCATGGGGGCTGTGGGACGGCGAGGCCGGCATGGCGGGACACCTGGACCAGGCCGATCTGGCCCGGGCGGCCCGCCTGGGAGTACTGGCCCTCGACCGCGACCAGGGTCTGCGGCTGATGGACACCGGCCTGGCGTCCCCCCGGGCCGCCCTCGCGCCGGTGGCGCTGGACCTCTCGGCCCTGCGCCGCCAGGCCCAGTCCGATCGACTGCCGCCGATCTGGCAGGAGTTGATCGGCCAGGTGGAGCAGCACGACACACCGACCGCCGGGGAGCCGCTCCGGCCGAGCGACCCCGAACCCGTCAGGAGCCCCGGCAGCCTGGTGGGTCCGGCCGACCTGACCGACCTGGCCGCTCTGGTCGGCCTGGTGCGCGACGAGGCCACGGCGATCCTCGGCTACGCCGAGTCCGAGCGGATCGGCGGCGAGCAGTCGTTCCAGGACGCCGGCATCGACTCGCTGTCCGCGGTCGAACTACAGGAGCGGCTGACCGCGGTGACCGGTGTCGAACTCCCCGCGACGTTGGTGTTCGACCACCCCACCCCCGCCGCCGTCGCCGACTACCTGCGGACGCAGCTGACCCACGACGACCAACGGCCCGGACTCGCCGAACTCGACTCGCTGGAGGAGGCGCTCACCGAGCTCCCGGCGGACGAGGAGGTCCGCCGCCGGATCGCGGAGCGCCTGCACCGGATGCTCGACCGGGTGAACCGGGATCTCGGCACCACGGAGTCGACGGGCGCTTCCGAGCAACTCGACTTCACCACGGACGACGAACTTTTCGACTTCATAGAGAAGAAATTCTGAACCCCATCGAGAAGGAGCCGGCACGAATATGTCCTCGAACACCCCCGCAACCGACCCGTCGGGAACGAACACGGCCGAACTCTCGGAACCGTACATGACCGGATTGCTGTCCTCCTTGGGGCTTGCGGTCGAGTACGTCCGCGCCACCGGGAACACGCTCTACCGCCGCGACGAGGCCGGCGAGGAAAAAGCCGTACTCGACATGGTCGGCGGCTACGGCTCGACGATTCTCGGGCACAACAACCCGGACGTGCTCGGGTACGCGAAGTCCCTCCTGGAAGCACACGTACCGGTACATGCGCAGTTCGCCTCGCACCCGCACGCGAACGACGTGGCACGAAAGCTCAACGCCATACTCCAGCGTGAACTGGGCGGCGCCGAACCCTACTTCGCCGTCTTCGCCAACACCGGGGCGGAGGCCGTCGAAGTAGCCGTCAAACACGCCGAACTCGACCGCGTGAAGAAGGTGGCCGCACTCCGCAAGGAACTGGAAGAGGGCCTCGAACAGGCAGGCTCGGCGGTGGCCGACGGCGCCGCCGCACTGACCGACACCACATTCGAGGAACTCGACGCCCTGGGCGTACCGGCGGCGCACGGCACCGGAATCGACCACCTGTTGGACACCGTCAAGCGCCTCAACGAGGAGCGCGTGCAGACCCCGCCGGTCCTCCTCGCCCTCCAGGGCTCCTTCCACGGAAAACTGATCGGCAGCGTCCAGCTCACGCACAACCCGTCGGTCCGGCTCCCCTTCCAAGCCCTGGCCGGGCAGTGCCGGTTCGTGCCGGTCGACCAGCCCGACGCGCTGGCCCAGATCGTGAAGAACGAACGCAGAACACTCCTCGGCCTGGCCGTCGCCAACGGCGTCGTGCACGTCGCCGAACGCGATCTGCCGAACTTCTGTGCCTTCTTGCTGGAACCCATCCAGGGCGAGGCCGGCATCAATGTGCTCGACGAGGAGGCCGCCCGACGCATCCAACGCACCTGCGCGGCCATCGACTGCCCCGTCATCATCGACGAGGTCCAGAGCGGCATGGGGCGCTCGGGTGCCTTCTTCGCCAGCTCCAGCATCGGCATACGGGGCGACTACTACACGCTCTCCAAAAGCCTGGGCGGCGGAATAGCCAAGGCGTCGATCGCGCTGATCCGTGGATCGCGCTACCGCACGGACTTCGAGCTGATGCACAGCTCGACCTTCGCCAAGGACGGATTCTCCACCCTCATCGCAGGAAAGGTCATCGACCTCCTGGAGCAGAACGACGGCGAGGCGTACCGACTGGCCGAGGAAAGAGGAAACCGGCTGCTGTCGGAACTACGGGCGATCCACGCCGACTTCCCCGACGTCGTCAAGGAGGTCCGGGGCAAGGGCTTGATGATCGGCATGGAGTTCCACGACCAGTCCGACGCCCCCTCGGCGGCGATCCGGGAGCAGGCGAGCCTCTTCGGCTATGTCGCCGCCGGCTATCTCCTGCGCACACATTCCCTGCGGGTCTTCCCGACGGCGAGCGCCGTGAACACCCTCCGCTTCGAACCGTCCATCCACCTCACCGACGCCGAGATCGACCAGGTCGCCACCGCCCTGCGCGATCTGTGCACCGTCCTCCACACCCGGGACGACAGCCGCCTGTTCGGCGTCTGAGGAACCAACCCGCGCCCGGCCGCGGGAACGCACCGCCACCGCACGAGAGCCCGCCCCGCGGGCCGGCGAACGACGGAACGCGTTCCCGCGCCGGAGGCCCCCGCGAACCTCCACCACCCCGATATGTGGTGGCACCCGGGAAACGCATCCCCCGCCCCCTTCCCCTAGCTGACGCGAGCACGCCAGGATCTGCGTCAACGGCCGAGCCGGACCCCGCGCTCGCCGTAGGGAGGAGAACGCATGATGCCCCACCGGCATCGACGGCGGCTCATGACCGGAGTCGTCGCCGTCGCTGCGTTGGGCCTGGTCGGCAGCCAGGCGTACGCAGCCGCAGGAACCACAGCGCCCAGGCCCTGGGGTGCCCACCACCAGGCCGACATCGGTCGGCAGCACAGCCGGCTGGTGCGCTCCGGGCACCCGATGACCGCTCTGAAACCGGGCGCCAGGCCCGGAGGTGACGACGACGGATCGGACGAGACGGAGAACTCGGCCGAGGCCACCGCCCAGTTCACCGAGGCCCGCACCGCCCCCGGTGTCGTCGCACCCGGCGCGTACGGGGCCGCGTGGCAGCAACTCCGGTCCATGGGCCACACCGCGGGCGACTGGGGCCACGTCACCAAGAAGGTGTACGACTCCGACGACCCGCGCTACCGGGACGTCAACTCCAACTCCAGCGGCGGTGCCGGCCACGTCACCGGCCGCATCACCGGAATCGCCGCCGACGACCAGGGCTACGTCTACGCCGGCGGCGCCAACGGCGGCGTCTTCCGGTCGCGTACCGGCAACGGCCACTGGCAGCCCATAGCCGACAAGCTGCCCTCGCTGTCCACCGGCACGCTCGCCCTCGACCACGCCCACCAACTCTGGTACGCCACCGGCGAGTCCAACACCGGCGCGACCGCCTTCGTCGGAACCGGCGTCTACGTCCTGAAGGACCCCCGGCACGGAACGTTCCAGCCGGGCGGCCGAGTGGGCGGTGCGGAGTTGGAGAGCACCGTCATCCACGCCCTGCGGTTCGCCGGGGACACGGTGTGGGCGGCGACCAGCCGCGGCGTGTGGTCGCACTCGGCCACCGAGCTGTCGGGGCCGTGGAAGCTGGAGTTCGCACCGAACCCGGCGTACCTCCCCGGTGGTTCGAAAGCGTCGGATCCCGCGGCTCCGTACAAGAACATCGCCAACGACATCGCGGTCGACCCCAAGGACCCGAGCAAGGTGCTGCTCGCCGTCGGGTGGCGCGGCGGCGACTCCTACAACGGCCTGTATGCCAAGCGCAACGACGGCTGGCAGCGGGTCGCGGGGCTCGGTGACCTGCCGTCGGACAGCACCGACGTCGGCAACATGACCTTCGCGGCCGCCGCCGACGGCTCCCGGCTGTACGCGATCGACCAGTCACCGACCCAGACGACCGCCAACCCGGACAGCGGTCTCAAGGGCGTCTACGTCGCCAAGTCCGGCTCGCCGTTCGGCCCCTGGACGCAGATCGCGGACTACCAGAAGCTGCGGGGATCCGGCTCGGCGTTGCAGACCGCGGGCTACATGCCGGGCGTCCAGTCCTGGTACAACCAGTTCCTCCAGGTCGACCCGGCCGATCCGGACCATGTCTACCTGGGGCTGGAGGAGGTCTTCGAGACCAAGAACGGCGGCACCAGCTGGACCGTACCGGGGCCGTACTGGAACTTCCCGTTCCCGTGCTGGAGCATCGACCCGAGCAAGCGGACCGGTGACTGCTCCCCGACCACGCACTCCGACCAGCACGCGGTAGCGGTCGGCAGCTACCACGGCAGGTCCTGGATCTACGTGGGCAACGACGGCGGCATCTACCGGCGTCCGCTGAAGGGCGCGGTCGACTCCGGCGGGCATGCCAAGGACTGGCAGTCACTCGCCGACGGCACCATCGACACCCTTCAGTACTACTCCGTCGGTGTGGGCAGGGACCGCACCTACGGAGGGGTCACGGTCACCGGCGGCCTCCAGGACAACGGCCAGTCGATCCTGCGCGGCCGCGACAGGGTCATGGGCTCCGACTTCGGCGGGGACGGCGCCGACACGATCACCGATCCGGCCAACGGCTGCAACACCGCCCAGGAGTACGTCTACCTGGACATGTGGGTCACCCAGGACTGCGGCGTCAACAACGGCGCCTGGTCCACCGACCCGACGAAGGCCACCGAGTACGAGATCGCCCCGCCGGACAAGGACCTCGCCGGCAAGGGAGCCCGCTTCATCGCACCGCTCGCCGCGGACGCCAAGGACCCCGACACCTGGATCGCCGGCGGCCGCCACGTGTGGGTACAGACCAAGGGCTACGCGATCCGCAGCGGCTCGGAGTGGAAGAGCGCCTACGACCTCGGCGACGGTCACCTGGCCACCGCGGTCGCCGCTTCGGGGGGCAGGGTCTACGTCGGCTGGTGCGGGCCGTGCGACAGCCAGGGCTTCACCCGCGGCATCGCGGTCGGCAATGCGGACGGCACCGGCTGGCACCAGCTCGACCTGCCGGTCTCCGGGGCGATCCCCAACCGGTACCTCTCCGGCTTCGAGGTCGACCCCGCGGATGCCGACCATGTCTACCTGGCCGTCAACGGATTCTCCCGGAAGTGGACCGAGGGCCCCGGTGCGGGCGTCGGCCACGTCTTCGAGTCGAAGGACGGTGGTGACCACTGGACGGACATCTCCGCCAACCTGCCCGACGTCCCGGCGAACACGGTGAAGCTGCTGCCGAACGGCGGACTGACCCTCGGCACCGACCTGGCCGTCTTCTACCGGGCACCCGGCGCCGGGCAGTGGCAGGTGCTCGGGCGCGGGCTGCCCACGACCGCGGTGATGGAACTGCGGCTCGGTCCGGACGATGAGCTGTACGCGGCCACACACGGCCGCGGTATCCGGTCGTTCGGCATCCGGAGCCTGGGGGCACGCAGGCACTGAGCACGATCGCGCTCGCCGGGCGGACGGCCGGTGCACACCCCTGCGGGGGCGCTCACCGGCCGTTCCGCTTCAGCTCAGTGGCGTCGGCGACGCTGTGTGAGGGCGAACACCACGGCACCGGCCAGCAGAAGTCCGGCGGCGGTCAGCACGATCGGGAGGTCGGCACCGCCCGTGGAGGCGAGGCGGGTCACCTTGGGGCTGCCGTCATCCGTGTCGGGCGACGCCGTGGGATCGGCGACCAGGCTGACCTCGGCCGCCGGCGCGGAGGTGCGGTGTGACGTGGCGGCGGTCACCCCGGCACCGGATGCCGACGGGATCGCTGTCGTCCCCGACTTGGGGAGGTTCGCCATGAACCGCTCGGTCGCGGTGATCCAGCCCTTGTCGGTGACGGGCCCCGCGCCACTCCAGATCACCACCCCGGGGACGAGCCGACGTGCCGTGTCGAGCTCATAGCTCCAGTGGTCGGCCGACAGGAACTGCCCGCTCCTGGGCGTCCCGTCGTGGTACTGCGGCCACAGGTAGGGGTAGACAGGCTTGCCGGGGGCGACGGCCCTGGCCTCCGCAAGGTCGTCGGCCAGCTTCGTCCGCCAGGCAGCACGGTTGTCGTCGAACGTGTAGAGGGTGGGGAAGAACGCGTCCACATGCCTGGCGAGTTGCCGGGCGAGCGGGTAGTAGCGCGATGCGGTGTTGCCCAGGACTCCGTAGAAGCCGATCGCCTTGCCGGGGACGGCTTCGTGCGCCCACTGGGCGAACGTCTCAAGCTTCTTCAGGCGCCGTTGGGCCGTGTCGGGAGCGCCGGTGAGGTAGAGGGACTCGAAGTCCAGCACGACGGGGCCCGGCTCGCTCGCATGCTTCCGGATCAGGTTCTTGTACGCGGCCTCGGGCGGCAGCGCCAACTCCTTCCCGGACCCCTTGCTCCCGCTCAGGGCCGCAACGTACCCCTCGTAGACGACGTTCGACCGGATCGCGCCGTAGTGGGCCAGATCGACGCCGCGGTAGGCGGTGTTGTCGTAGACGACGAAACGCCCACCTGCCACCGCTGCCGTCCTCGGGCCCTCATGGGAGGTGCCCGGTGCGGCAGCGGCGGGCCCCGCGAGCACGCCGGAGAGAAGCGCCAGAGCGACACCGCCGGCTGCGGCGGACACTGACCACGTGGCCTTGCGGTTGGGAATCGGCATGCGATGACGAGACGGGTTCATGAGCGCTACGGCCTCCGTGTGTTGACGACGGGGGCCTACGCTAGGTCGCGATTTTGACCGTTGGATGACGTCCTGTGCTGGGGGTTTGTGTTTTTGCGATTCTTTGCACGGCGTCGAAGGAGCTGGGTGCCGTACTGGGCGGACTCGCGGTCTACCAGTCCCGCGCGTTCTTCGCCAGTACACTCCTCAGGACGCGCCAGGAGAGGTCCGAGTACGTCTGGAACTGCTTCTTCTCGTGTGTGGCTTCGTCGATGTAGTCGAAGGCGTCCCGCGAATGCGAGTCGTCGAAAGCCACCGTCAGCTCGTCCTGGTTGAGGTAGACGTGGAAGCTGGCTCCGAAGTCGCCGGTGTCGTTGAGGAGTTCGGTGGGGTTGGGGCCGCCGTCCAGGGGACAGAACACCTTGTGCACGGCGTAGTTCTCCTTGGTCAGCCAGGCACACTGCCCCGGTGTGAGCGTGACCAGGCCGCGCTTTTCCGCGTCCCAGTCCAGGGCGGCGTAGGACATCACGTCGATCTGCCCGGCAAGGCAGTAGACGATGCCGGTGGTCTCGCCGTGCGAATGCATCGGCGAGTAGTGCTGCGCCGGCCAGATCTCCAGTACCACCGGTGATCCGTAGTCGCCCTCGTGTGTCACGTCGTACCCGTGCTCGGCGGCGAGGTCGTCGTAGTCGCCCTTGCCGGTGCAGGCCACGCGGATGTACGGCGGGTGGCTGGGGTCGCCGCCTTGCTTCGGGTCCGACTTGTTGATCAGGATCTGCCGGAGCAGCGGTTCGGCGGCCCCGGGCGCGGCCGGGGTCAGGAGCTGGCGGATGCCTTCGATCTCCCAGGCCGAGAACCGGATGTCCGCCGCCTTGCGCGCCAGGTCCATGACCGCGGGCGGCACCATGAGCTGACGCACGTACTCGTCGAACGACGACGCCTGGGTGATGACCAGCGAGGGGGCGATCTTCTCGGCGGCGAGCCGGAGTTGCCTCTCCTCGTCCTTCGAGATGTAGAACGGAGGGCCGGCGGGGGTGTTCTTCTGCTCGGTCATGCGGGCGACCCTTCCACCGCCCCCCGTACCCGGAAAGGGGGCACGCATGATCCGGCCATGCGCCGGTTCCGCCCGGTCCGGCTGCCCACGGGCGCGTCCAAGGGGGTGCGGCCGACGCCTGAACACGGCGCGCCACACCGTTCTCTCCCGTAGCGACGAAAAGCCCGCAGGAATGGCGTGGATACCCTTCCTGCCGGACTGCCCGGACCCGGTCCCGGTGCCGACTCAGCGGGCGGACACCGTAGGCGGGCCCGCCCCGGCCCGTTACAGCGACGCGAGATCGTGGGCCAGGTCGGCGAGACCGAGTGAGCCCTGGGCAAGCGCGGTCATGTGCCAGGTCCGCAGGTCGAAGCCGGTGCCGAGACGGCGGCGGGCGGCCTCACGGCCGTGCAGCCAGATGCGCTCTCCCAGTCGGTAGCCGATGGCCTGGCCGGGCCAGCCGAGGTAGCGGTCGATCTCGCTGCTGTGGCGGGTGGCGTCGGTGCCGCAGTGGGTGGCCATGAAGGCGGTGGCGAGGTCCGGGGTCCAGCGTTCGCCGGGATGGAAGCCGGAGCCGGCGGGGATGGCGAGTTCCAGATGCATGCCGATGTCGACGATCACGCGGATCGTCCGGAGCATCCGTTGGTCCAGGTAGCCGAGGCGGCGGGCGGGGTCGGTGAGGAAGCCGAGTTCATCCATCAGACGCTCGGCGTACAGCGCCCAGCCCTCCTTGTTGGCGCTGACCGCGCCGAGGGTGATCTGGTAGCGGCTGAGACGGTCGGCCGCGGCAGTCCACTGGGCGGTCTGGAGGTGATGCCCGGGTACGCCTTCGTGGTACCAGTTGCTGACAAGTCCCCAGGTGGGGAAGGTCTCTTGGCCCAGTGTGGGCAGGTAGGTACGGCCGGGCCGGCGGAAGTCGAGGCTGGGGCCGGTGTAGTAGGGGGCACCCGAACTGCCCGGGGGCGCGATTTTGGTCTCGACCTGGCGCAATGGACCGGAGATGTCGAAGTGGGTACCGTCGAGGGCGTCGATCGCCTCGTCCGTGATCTGCTGGAGCCAGACACGGATGTTCTCCGCTCCCGTGACTGCGTGGCCGTGCCGGTTCAGGTGGTCCATGGTCTCCCGGACGGTGGCGTCCGGGAGGACCCGGCCCGCCTCGGCCCGCATCTCGGCGACCGCACGGTGGAATTCCTCCCAGGCCCAGGCGTAGGTCTCGGCCGGGTCCAGATCCGTACCGTTGGCCCAGCGCGCCGAGCACAGGTAGCGCTCGCGCCCGACGGCGTCCGGGGTCCCGTCCGCAGCGGGCAGGTAGGTGGCGCGCAGCCAGTCGCTGAAGTCGGCCACCGCGGTCGTCGCCCGCTCCGCGGCGGACTCCAGCTCGGGTTTGAGTCGATCCGGAGCGGCGCCCACGAACGTGGTGAACCAGCTCGCGCCGCCGGTGCCCTGGCCGGTCCAGGCGGCGAGTTGCCCGACGGTGGCCCGGGCCTGGCGGGGCGCGGACAGCAGCCCGCGGGAGATGCCCTCGGTCAGGGTCGCCCGGTAGCCGTCGAGCGCGCCGGGCAGGTGGCGCAGCCGTCCGGCGACGGCCGCCCAGTTCTCGTCGGTGTCGGTGGGCATCAAGGTGAAGACGGCGCGCAGCTGGTGCAGGGGTGAGCTGACGTTGCGCAGCCGGCGGAAGTGGTCCCCCGCCTCGTGCAGGGCGAGTTCGGCGGTCAGCCGTTCCCGCAACAGCCGCGCGCAGTTCTGTTCGGCGGTGGTCTGTGACGGCACGCCGTTCTTCCCGCCGCCCCGCTCGGTGGCGTCGAGCAGGGAAAGGGTGTGCCGGGCCACTTCGGCGAGCGCCTCGAAACCCTCCGGCGACAGATCCGGTTGCCGGTCGTCCTCGGGGTGCAGACCGAGTCGCGTCGATGTCGCGGGATCCAGGGCGGCGACCTGTGCGACGTGGTCGTCGGCGATCCGGCGCGGGGTGCTCGGCTTCTCGGGCATGGTTCCATGCTGACGTGCCGTCATGAGTGCTGTCAGCCGGCGCCGTCGGCATTCGGCCGCCGGCCGGTCGTCCGCTTCGAGCCGGGTGGTCGCGGGAGCGTCTCGCGCGTCGGGCTCGTCGGCCGGTGAGCGGCTCGTCAGGTGCGCCGGGCCGTACCGGGGCCGGCAGGGTGAACGCCAGGTAGACCGAGGTGAGTTCCAGCAGTGCCCGGTCCGGGTCCGGTGCACGAACGGCCGACCGAAGGCGACGAAGCATCCCGTTACGGGAAATGCACCAGGAGTTGAACAGAAAGTGGACGGGCAGCAACACCCCACCCTCCCCCCTAACACCCCCCTCAACGGGGCACCCCCTAGGTGCGCAAGACGGCGGTGTTGCCCAAATGTTCCTCAATCAATTCCAGAACGGTGGGCCGCCCGGCGCGCCATGCGGCGACCCGGATATACAGTCCGCGAAACCCCATGAGTATGCACCGGGTCACCCGGCGAACACTTCGGCACGGCCGATGAGAACGGATGGACATGCCTGTTTTTGATCCGCTGCCCGCGGCACCTGCGGCGGAGGACCTGCCACTGCATCTGTGGGAAGACGCCGATTTCAGGGTGGTGCCGTGGCCGGCGGAAACCTGGAAAATCGGCTACAACTCGCACACCTGGCTGTTGGAACGCGACGGCGACCGTGCGGTGTTGAAAGCCGTACCGAAGGGATACGGCGTCAAGTTCGCCTCCGGTCTCCGGGCGGCGGAGATGGCGGAGCGGGCGGGCATACCCTCCGCGGCGCCGCGCCGCACCCGTGCCGGCGAGGTCGTCGCGGAACACGGCGACTGGTGCTGGGGCCTGTTGGAGTACCTGGAGGGTCGGCCGACCAACACCGACGATCCGGCCGAGCTGGCCATGGTGGGCGGCACGTTGGGCCGCATCCACGAGAGCCTGCGCGCGGTGCCCCCGCTGCCGGAGACGATGGTCTGGTCGCGGATGGAGTGGCTGCTCGAACCGCAGCCGTTCCTGGCGGACCTGGAATGGATCCAGCAGGCGATTCGCGAAGGCTTCGCCGCGCTGCCCGAAATCCTTTCGGACGGCATCATCCACTGTGATCCCCGGCTCACCGAGTTCCGGTTCGACGGCGCCAAGGTCGGGCTGCTCGACTGGGGCGAGGTGATGCACGGGCCGCATATGTTGGATGTCGCGACCACCTTGAGTTTCATGGACCCGGAAATCGATCCGACGCCGTTTCTGAAGGGCTACCTGGAAACGTCACCGGCCGGCGTCGAAGATTTCGCGCAGCTGCCGACCATGCTGAAGTTGCGGGCCGCCATTGAAGGGTGGATCTACGCCCGCCGGCGGCACTTCGACGTCGATCTCGGGCAGATCGGCGAGCACACGAACAGCACGCTGATAGACCGGGCCCGGGACAACATCGCGGCCGCCGACGCATTGCCGGCGGACCATTACCTGATCTGAGTCACCGCGAAAGCCGCCGGAGCGCCGTCCACACCGCGCCCGGCGGCTTTCGCCGTTCGCGGCTCCTCAGCCGGTTCGCAGCGCTGCAACGGCGTCACGAACCGGTACGTCCCCGGCGGAGACGGCAAGTGTCCCGCGCACCGCTACCGGGCCGGTCAGTATTTCGCAGACGGTCGTGGCCAGGTCGGCGCGGGCGATCCGTCCGTCCGGGCGGGGGTCGGTGCCGGTTCCCACCCGGATGCGGCCGGTCGCGGGGGCGTCGTCGAGGTTTCCGGGACGGAGCACACACCAGTCCAGATCGCGTGCGTGCAGGGCGCGTTCGGCCTTCTCCTTCTCCCGCAGGTAGGCCGGGAGCCGGTCGCCGAGTTCGGCCCGGGCCGCCGCGTCGGGCAGCAGCGCGCTCACCAGCACGTACCGGCGTACACCGGCCCGTTCGGCGGCCCCGGACAGCAGCTCGGCCGGGGAGGCCGTGGCGGTGGCCGCGCCCAGCGAGCCCGGGCCGGTGCCGGTGCCGGCGGCCAGGACGACGGCACCGGCACCGGCGAGGGCCTGCGACAGTCCGTCGCGCAGCCCGTCTCCGCCGGTGTCCAGCAGGACCGGCTCCACGCCCGCCGCCCGCAGCGGCTCCCGCTGCGCGGCCCTGTGGATCAGTCCGACCGGTGTGCACCCGTACGCCGGCAACGCCTCTGCCAGCCGGGCACCCAGGCCCGTGGTGATGCCCAGGACGACCACGCGCATCGTCAGCCCGCCTCTCCGGCGGTCCCGGAGAGGCCCGTTCCGGGTTCGCCGGACGCCCGGGTCCCCTCGGCCTCCTCGACCTCTTCGGGCTCCTCGGTCCGCTTGGGCAGGGTGAGCGCCAACGAGGCGGAGAGCACGGCGGCCACGGCGCCGGAGCCGAGGGAGGCGGCGGGGCCGGCCAGGTCCAGCAGGCGACCGCTCAGTGGCAGCATGGCGGCGGCGCCGGCGGTCGTCGCGGTGGCCAGCCATCCGAACGCCTCGGCGCGCCGGTGTTCCGGTGTCAGGTCGCCGATCCGGGAGTTGCTCGCGCCCAGGCTCGGCGAGACCACCGACCCCGTGACCATCATCGCGACGGCCAGCAGCCATAGGGGAGTTGCGTCGGCCGCCGGCGGGAGCAGCAGGGCCAGTACGCCGATGCCGACCGCCAGGCCGCCGATGCCCAGGGAGCTGTTGCGCTTCCCGCCACGGCCGACGGCCAGCAGTCCGCCGAGTGCGGAGCCCAGGGCGAAGAGCGCGATCAGCACACCGGCGATGCCCGGTGTCCCGCGGTCGCGGCCCCAGGCCACCACCGAGAGGTCCACCGAGAACAGTGCGGCCATCAGGAAGAACGGGACGAGGATGGCGCGTACGAAGACCTGGTCGCGCAGGAGCGAGCGCTGCTTGCCGTTCGTGCCGGGTTCGGCTCCGGTGGTGGCGGGGGGTTGGGCACGGTCCAGTGCGGCCGCGCGCAGTACCAGCCCGAAGAGCAGCGAGCCGCCGGCGGCGAGCACCGCGCAGACCACGACGGCCGCCGCGCCGCCGGAGAGGGTGACCACGCCGGCCGCCAGCAAGGGGCCGGCCATCGACACGATCTCGTAGCCGGTGGCCTCCAGCGTGAACAGCGACTCGCGGACGTCGCCCTTGGCCAGTCGGGGCCAGAGGGCCCGGGATATCTGGGAGATCGGGGGCAGGGTGAGTCCGGTGAAGAACGAGATCACCACCGCCGCGGGCCAGGCGCCGGCGGGGAGCAGCAGCGCCGCCAGGACCAAGGCGACGAGCCCCACGGCGTACCCGCCGCCGGTGACGAACAGCAGTGTGCTGGCCGAGTTGCGGTCGGCGACCCGCCCCCGGATCGGGCCGGCCACCGCCTGGCCGACGGCCATCGCGCCGGTGACCAGGCCGACGGTGGTGTAGCCGTCCGTCCAGCCGGCGATGAGGAAGGACAGCGCGACCGGCAGGCCGCTGAGGTGGATGCGGCCGATCAGCGACAGCGGGAGCAGCGTCTTCAGCCGTGGGATTTCGGACAGCGCGCGTAGCGAACTGGACATCTCTGACTCTCCTTGTGTGGTGCGTTCAGCCGTCAGGCGCGGGCCGCCTGCTGCACCATGTCGTCCAGTGCGCCCCTGATCAGGGCCAGAACGCGCGGGCGCTGCTGCTCGAAGAAGAAGTGACCGCCGGTTACCTCGTGCACCGTGCAGGCACCGGTGGTGTGCGCACGCCAGGCCGCGGCGTCGGCGGACGAGACGCGGGGGTCGGTGGTCCCGGTCAGCACGGTCAGCGGACAGGGGACCGCCGTGCCCGGTCGGGGCACATAGGACTCGGCCAGCCGGGAGTCGGCGCGCAGCGCGGGCAGGACGAGTTCCAGCAGGTCCGGGTCGCGCAGCAGGGCGGGGGCGGTGCCGCCCAGGAGGCGCATCTCCTCGATGATCTCGGCGGTGCTCGGCGCGCGCCCGCCGCGCGGCGGGCGGACCGAGGGGGCGCGACGGCCCGAGACGATCAGTCCGCGCAGCGGCCCGGCGGTGTCCCGCAGCGCCAGGGCGGTCTCGTACGCGATCAGGGAGCCGAGGCTGTGCCCGAAGAGCACCAGCGGGAGGGGCGGGCCGGCGCGCAGCACGTCCGTGACCGCGCCGATCATCGCGGTGAACTCCTCGACGGGCGCCTCCCGATGGCGTTCCTGCCGGCCCGGGTACTGCACGCACAGCAGCTCGCCCTGCTCAGGCACCGCAGCGCGCAGCCAGGGGTAGTATGCGGCGGAGCCGCCGGCGTGCGGGAAGCACACCATGCGGAACTCCGGCTCGGGGCACGTCCCGTAGCGCACGAGCCACTTGTCGATTCGGGGCGCGCTGGGTGGCGTCACCGGTTTCCCTTCCTTGCCTGCCGCGGTGCCGGTCACAGGACGTTCACCCGTGCTCCCAGTTCGGAACGGCGGCGGATCTTGAGCTTGCGGTAGATGCGCGTCAGGTGTTGTTCGACGGTGCTCGCCGTCACGTACAGTGCGCCGGCGATCTCCCGGTTGGTGTAGCCCTCGGCCGCCAGCCTGGCGACCTTTCCCTCGGCGAGGGTCAGCGCCGGTCCCCCGGCCGCCCAGGGGGCCTCGGCGGCGGCGCTCTTGTCCTGCGCCACGGGGGTTCGGACGGCCGGCTGTGCGGGGTCCGGGCGGCGGACGGCGGGGCCGGGCGAGGGGGTCTGGGTCTGCCGTGCGGCGAGGGCCCGGATCTCCGCCAGGGCCCGGACGCCACCGCATTCCCGGGCGAGCCGCTCCGCCCGGCGCAGCGTTCTGCGGCCGTAGTTGAGCTCGCCGGTGAGCTGGTAGGTCTGGGTCAGCACGCCGAGCGTGCGGGCGAGTTCGAGCGGGTCGCCGCAGCGTTCGAGCACCATCGCCGACTCCCGCAGCCCCGCCGCGCGCCGCCCCATCGGGGAGGCCATGGCCCGCAGTCGGAGCGCGATACCGCGGCTGCGCGCGTGGGGGGCCGGGAAGAGGTCGAGGTGTTCGTCGATCCGGACCCGGGCCTCCTCCCGTTCGCCGAGGAGCAGCAGGGTCTCGGCGAGGTCCAGGCGCCAGGGCACCAGGCCGGGCAGTTCCATTTTCCAGGACCGCAGGATGTCGCCGCAGCTGCGGAAGTCGTCGAGGGCGGCCCGCAGGCCACCGGTGGCCAGGTGGTGCCGGCCCCTGGCACGCAGGTAGACCAGTCCGTAGGGACTGCGCGCGTAGAACGCCGGCATGGGCCGGGACAGTTCCTTCTCGACCTCCTGGTGCCTGCCCTGTTCGGTCATGGCCAGGAGGTGCAGGCCGCGCGGAAGCCCGAGCATGATGCCCCACTTCGGGGCGTCCAGCAGTTCCAGCGCGGCTTCCACCGAACGCACCGTGCCGGCCGGGTCCCCTCGCGTCAGGTCGACGACGCCCTTGGCGACCGACAGCATCCCGGTCCACAGCGCGGGCACCGGTGTGCCCCCGGCCTCCACCGCGGCCTCGATGGACCAGAGTCCGTCGGCGTCCAGCCGTTCCGCGGCCAACAGCGAGAACAGGGCGACCTGCGCCGCTTCGAGGTCGGCGTGGTCGGGCCGGGCACGTTGCAGGATCTCTTCGGCGCGGCGCGTCACGGGTTCCTGTCCGCCGCCGGTGAGCAGCCCGGGCAGTTCGCTCGCGCTGGGCAGCCACGGGAATCCGCCGATGACCATCTCCGGGTTGAGTTCGCATCCGTCGCAGGCCGTGGCGTGCGGCATGCCGGGGAAGACGTGGCGGATCCAGAAGTCGGTGATGGCGAGTTCGATCCGGGTCTCGGGATCGCCGGGGCGGCCGGCCCTGGCCATCGCGAACACCTCGTCGGCCTCGTCGGCACGGCCCTGCCAGGCCAGGCGCCGGGCCAGCCGGGACAGCCAGCGCCCGGACAGGCAGCCCTCGCGGGCGCTGGACACAAGGGAGTTCAGCCGCCGGGAGACCAGGGTGGGGTCCACCCACCAGGTGATGTCCAGCAGCTTGGCGTGCACCTCGACCCGGGTGAGGTCGTCGGTGCAGCCGTCGGAGGCGAGTTTGAGCAGGGCGATGGCGTGCTGGTAGTCGTAGCGCCGGGCCGCCTGGTCCGCGGCCTCGCACAGGATGCCCACCGCCCAGGGCTGCGGTGCGGCCTCCGCGGCGAGCAGGTGCTGCGCGATGTGCTCGGCCGGTGCGCCGTCCTCGTAGAGCACCTCCGCGGCGCGCAGCCGCAACCGGCGGGTCGCCTGGTGGTCCATGGCGCCGGTCAGCACGTCGCGGACGCGGGGGTGCAGCACCCGCCCCGGGGAGAGCACGCCGCCGGCGGTCAGTCCGTCCAGTACGTGGTGCAGGTCGCGGGGCGCCAGTTCGACGACGCGGGCCAGCCGGTCCTGGGTGCAGGACGGGCCCAGGACGGCCGCCGCTTCCGCGACGTCGGTGAGGGCCGGGCAGTTCGAGGGGCGCAGGCGGGTCAGGACGGTCTGCGCGAAGGAGCAGCCGTAGACCGGTTCGTCCCGGTCCTCTGCTCCCGTGGCCACGGCGTCGTCCAGCAGGGCCTGGAGGAGCAGCGGGTTGCCGCCCGTGACGGCGAGCAGTTCGTCGACCAGGCCGACCGCGGGGTCCCGGTCGAGCCGGTTGCGGACCAGTGCCACCACGCCCGCGCGGGTCAGCGGCCCGAAGGTGAACGAGCGCCGGCGGGAACGGGGGTAGAGGGGGACGCTGTGCCGGGAGTCGTGGGAGCCGGCGGACCGTCGGAAGTCGGAGACCAGTATGTGTACCGGCGCGGAGTCGAGGTGCCGGCCCAGTTCCCGCAGGAAGTTCGTGGAGTCCGGGTCCGCGAGATGGGCGTCGTCCACGACCAGCAGCAGCGGCTCGGCCGAGGCCAGGGCGACGAGGTGCTGGGCGAGTTCGGTGGGGGCGGTCGGCGGCTCGGTGGCCGTGGCGTCGCGCAGCGCGTCCCGCACCGCTCCCACCACGTCGACCGCGGCCGGAACTTCGAGCTCCGGGCCGCCGACGGCCAGGACCTTCCAGCCCTGTGTCCGGGCGCGCGCCGAAGCCGCTTGGAGCAGGGCGGACTTGCCGCAGCCGACCGGCGCGCTGACGGCGAGGAACTCGCCTCGCCCCGCCGTGTTCGGCCCTATGCGTTCAGCGAGCTCGCTCAACTGTGCTTCCCGCTCGACTAAGTACATTCCGCCTCCTGCGATGGGCATCGCCCAGTTCCCGTACGGCTCGGGCGCACTCCGTGGGGAAGTCGCATTCGGAGGACCACGTTGTCGTCAGAACCCGACTCTGCGACCGGTGGGGGTCGCGGTGTGTGCATGTGCAACAGCCATGCTCGGACGACTTCCACTCGGCGCCGAGCAACTCGTTACGGCATCCGACCACAGTCCGCCCGATTCGCTCAAGATTGGTCAGGCGATCCTGACCTACACCAGTCATTCCTACAGTCATCGCTACAGTCATCGCTACGGTCGCCGGCCGCGCGTAAGGCATCCGTAACCCGTCACGATCGCGTTCCCCCACTTCACAGCCCTCATCAAGCCACGCGGCAACGCTTTCCAGCCGACCGCTTGACTGCTGCTCCCTCATGGATCACGTGCTCACCACCCGTCCCGCAAAGGCAGCCGTCGGATTCCGGATACCCGCCCGGCGCGGCGCGCCCGACCGTCAGGACCGGTGCGCCACAAGGGAACGAAGGTCAACAGGAGACGGGAGTTGTTTGCAATAGCGCCTTCCGCAAGCAACTCCGCGCCCGGGGCGAAACGGAAGTGGGGGATGCCCTCCGCGTACCTGCCGAGGGCATCCCCCACCATCTGTCGTACTACCACCGCCTGCCGTGCCGGTCCGCCCAGGCCGGGTCCTGCAGCGTCCGGCGGTCCAGCTTTCCGCTGCCGGTGCGGGGCAGCCGGTCGAAGCGGTGATGGACCGTGGGCAGCATGTACTCCGGCAGCCGCGCGGCCGCGTGGTCGCGCACTTCCCGGGGGGAGAGTCCCTCCGGCCCGGCCACCGCCGCCCGGAGCACCGCGACGGTCGGAGCGGGGCGGTCCACCACGACGGCGCACTCGGTGATGCCCGGGAACTCCAGCAGCACGCCCTCGATCTCACCGAGGTCGATGCGGATGCCCCGGATCTTCACCTGGTCGTCCGCGCGCCCCAGGAACTCCAGCTCGCCGGAGGGCAGCCAGCGGCAGATGTCCCCGGTGTCGTACATGAGCCCCGGCCCGCAGCCGAGTTCCCGCACGAAGCGCCGGGCGGTCAGTTCCGGGTCCCCCAGGTACCCGCGGGCGACCTGGGCGCCCGCCAGGAACAGCGTGCCCCACACCCCCACCGGCGCCGGGCGGCCGTAACGGATGACGTACGCCCGCGTGTTGTCCACCGGGCGTCCGATCGGCACGGTGCCCTCGCACGGGCCCGGCGGGCAGTCGTACGCGGTCACGTCGACGGTGGCCTCGGTCGGTCCGTAGAGGTTCACCAGCCGGGTGCCCCGGTCCGCGAAGACCTCGTTGAAGGAGGTGACCGCGGCCGGCGAGAGGCTCTCGCCACTGGAGAAGACCCAGCGCAACCGGTCACCCACCGCGCCGACGCCCTTGCCGCGCACGTGGTCGACGAACATGCCCAGCATCGACGGGACGAAGTGCAGCACACTGACCCCCTGGGCCCGCACCGTGGCGGCGGTGGCGAGCGGGAAGCGCTCCATCCCGGGGGCGAGCAGGTGCATCCGGGCACCGGCGAAGAACCACCAGAACAGTTCCCACACCGACACGTCGAACACGAACGGCGTCTTCTGCAACAGGGTGTCGTCCGCCGTCAGCGGGTACTGCCGCTGCATCCACGTCAACCGGTTGACCACCGAGCGGTGTTCGACCATCACGCCCTTGGGGCGGCCGGTCGAGCCCGAGGTGTAGATGACATAGGCCAGATCCCGCGAGCCGCCGCGCGCGAGCGGTGCCTGCGGGCGCTCGGCGTACGGCTCGGGGGCGTCCAGGTACGTCACCGGGGCGGCCAGGCCGTCCGGTACCGGCACACCGGGCTGGGCCAACACCCGGGCCGCGCCCGCCCGTTCGACGAGGTCGAGCAGGCGCAGCGCGGGAACCGTCGGGTCCAGGGGCAGATAGGCGGCACCGGCCTTGAGCACGCCCAGCACCGCGACCGGCAGTTCCAGGCACCGGTCGCCGAGCACGCCGACCACGTCGCCGGGGCCGATGCCCTGCGCGACCAGGAAGCCGGCGAGCCGTTCGGTGCGCTCGTCCAGCTCGCGGTAGGTCAGCGAGGCCGTGTCGGTGCTGACCGCCACCGCGTCGGGCGTCCGGGCGGCCTGCGCGCGGAAGACGCCGTGCAGCGTGGCGTCCTCGGGGAAGTCCCGCGCGGTGGCGTTGAACTCCCGCAGCACCCGGTGCCGGTCCTCCGGGCGCAGCAGTTCGTGGCCGCCCACCGGGAGGGCGGGGTCAGCGACGGCCCGGGCGAGCACCGTGCGGTAGACCTCCGCCAGGGCGGCTGCCTCCAACGGGCCGTCCGGGCCGCCGTCGTGGCCGGCCGACGGCTCGGCGCCGCTGAGGTCGAGCACGCGCCGGAAGCCGTCCCGGGCGGTGCCGGGGACGCAGGTGACCAACAGGTCCGGCACGTCGCCCGCCGCCTCGACGTCGGGTTCCCCGGTGGTCAGCGCGGCGTCGACCTGAGCCGCGAAGTCCTTGAAGGACACCGCCGGGTCCACCGGGAGCGCGACCGTGCGGGGCGCGCCGGCGGCCGGCACCACCCGCACCCGGGGCTCGGCGTCGTGGATGACGTGGTGCAGCGCCAGGAGGGCCGCGGCCAGCCGGTCCCGGTCGCCGGGCGCGTCCGGCGCGCCCGTCCGTGGTGCCGCGGTCACCGCACCGCCCCCGCCGCGCCGACGAGCAGCGGCGCCAGGGTCCGCTCCAGGATCTGCTCGGTGCCCTCGATGATGTTCAGCACCTTGCTGTCCCGGTAGGCGCGGGCGGTGACCGAGCGCTCCGAGACGCCGGAGGAGGCCAGCAGCTGTACCGCGGAGGCGGTGTGCTCCTGGGCCACCCGGCACACGAAGTACTTGGCCAGCAGCACCGACCGCATCGTCTCCGGTGCCTTGTCCTGCATCGCCCGCGAGGCGGCGACGCACAGGTGGCGGGCGGCCTCCAGGTCGGCACCCATGCGGGTCACGAGGGTCTGGATCTGGCCGTGGTCCAGCAGCGGGCTGCCGAACGTCCTACGGGTGCGCACGAACCGGGCGCACTCCTCGAAGCACGCCTCCAACATGCCCAGCGCCATCCAGGCCACCGCGTGCCGGCCGTGTTCCAGGGCGGTGGGGACCAGCACCGGTACCGCGAAGTCCGGTTTGCCGACCACCGCCTCCGGGGCGATCACGCAGTCCTCGAAGTCGATGCGTGCCAGGCCCGCCGCGCGCAGGCCCAGCATGTCGCCCATGGGCGTCACGGTGACGCCGGGGGCGTCCCGGCTGACCAGGCACGCCTCGGAGCGCCCGGCACGCTGGGCGAACACCAGCAGGTCGTCGGCGCGTTGACCGAAGGTGATGTACACCTTGGTGCCGTTGAGCACCAGGTCGTCGCCGCGTTCGGCCAGGGTGGTGGTGATCTCGCTCAGGTCGCTGCCCGCGTGCGGTTCGGTCATGCAGATCGCGGCGACCCGCTTCCCCGCGCCGAGGGCGGGCATGACGTTCTCGCGCTGCCAGGGCGTGCCCCAGCGGGCGACGGTCTGCGCCATCATCCCGTGCACATTGACCAACGAGGCCAGCGAGATGCTGACCCGCCCCAGGGCCTCGTACAGCAGGCCCGCCTCGATGGCGCGCCATCCGCCGCCCCCGACGGAGGCGGGCAACGGGGCGCCGAGCAGGCCCTGTTCGGCGGTCCACGTCACCACCTCCTCGGGCAGCAGCGCGCCGTTCTCCCAGGTGTGTGCCTGGTCCTCCCAACGGTCCAGTACCAGGGTGAGCATCCGGCGGTGGTGCTCCCGCTCGTCCGGTGTCAACAGCCGGTCCACAGTCTTGCTCTCCCTCGGATCAGGCGGGGTCGGCTTCGAGCTGCTTGCGCTGCACGAAGTCGGTGATCTTGGCGATGCTGGCGAAGTTGCGGAGGTTCAGGTCGTCCACGTCGACCTCGACGCCGAACCGGCTCTCCAGGAAGCTCATGAGCTGGATGGCGAACAGCGAGTTGACCCGACCGGTCTCGAACAGGTCCTCCTCGCGGGCCGGTTCGTGGGCGGTGCTGTGGGAGGCCAGGTAGTCCAGGACGATGCGGTCGATCTCGGCGGTGTTGTGCTGGGTCATCGTGCGTTCCTCGTGGTGTCGGCCGCGGCGGTGCCGCGGTGTTCGTAGAAGCCCCGGCCGCTCTTGCGGCCCAGGCGCCCGGAGGCGACCATCTCCCGCAGCAGGCTGCAGGCTTGGTAACGGTCGTCCCGGTAGCTGTCGTGCAGGTACTCCAGGGTGAGCAGCACCGTGTCCAGGCCGATGAGGTCGGCGGTCTCCAGCGGGCCCATGGTGTGCCCGAAGCACTTCTTGAAGATGTCGTCGACCACTTCGGGGCGCTCGCCCTGGTCCTGGACGGTGCGGATCGCCTCGTTGAAGAAGAGGTGCGAGATGCGGTTGCTGACGAAGCCGGGGAAGTCGCCCACCACCACGGACTGCTTGCCCAGCCGGCCCAGCATCTCCTGGACGTGGGCGAGACAGGCGTCGGAGGTGTCGGCGCCGCGCATCACCTCGACGGCGTCCTTGAGGTAGGAGGGGTTCATGAAGTGGATGCCGACGACATGCTCGGGCCGGGTGGTCTCGGCGGCCAGCAGCCCCACCGGGATGCTGGAGGTGTTGACGCCGATGCCGGTCCCGGCGGGCAGGATCTTGTCCAGGGCGCGGTAGAGGTCGCGCTTGGCCTCCCAGCGTTCGCTGATGTTCTCCACCACGAACTCGCAGTCGGCCAGGGCCGTCAACTCGGTCGTGGTGACCAGGCGTTCGTCGGCGGTGGCGGCGGGCAGCCGCTCCAGTCCGGGGCGTACCGCGGGCAGGAAGCGGTTGGTCTCGCGCAGCAGCCGGCGGGTGTCGTCCAGTGCCGCCTGGTCGGTGTCGACCGCGATGACGCGGAAGCCGTGGATGACGTAGTCGACGCAGACGCTCGCGCCGATGCAGCCGGTTCCCACCACGCCGATGGTGCGCAGGGGTGGTGCCATGGTGTTCTCCAGAGTGGTGTGGAAGGGATGGGGGTGGGGGGTCACAGGGTGTCGAGCCAGTCGTGCACCACGGCGGCGGCCTCGCCGGCGTTCTCCGCGACGATGGTGCAGTGGTCGCCGGGGACGACGGCCTCGGTGTGCGGCAGCGGCCAGTGGGCGCGCCAGTCCTCGGTGATGGGCGGGGCCTCGGGGTCGCCGGGGATGCACTCCTCGGGGCGGAGGAAGAGCGTCGGCGCCCCGATCGGCTCCGGTGTCCAGCCGCGGAACAGCTTGCGGTAGCTGCCGAGGGCGGTGAGCGAGGTGAAGTTCATGGTGGTGAACCGTGCGCGGCGCTCGTTGACCTCGTACGTCATGGCTTGCCGGACGGACAGCGGCATGCTGTCGGGCAGGTAGGTGTCCAACAGGACGACGCCCTGCGCCGGGGTGCCGGCGGACTCCAGGCGGGCGGCGACGCCGTGGGCGAGCCAGCCGCTGGAGGAGTAGCCCAGCATCGCGAAGGGTTTGCCGTCGGCGCAGCGCAGGGTGGCCTCGGCGAGCACGTCGACGAGGACGTCGATGTCGGCGGCCAGCGGCTCGTCGGGCAGGAAGCCGGGCACGGTCACCATCGACAGGTCGCGGCGGTCGCGGAAGAAGGTGGACAGCCGGGCGAACTGGAGGGACTGCTCGACGGGCGCGAACGGCGGCAGGCAGACCACCGCGGGACCGCGGTCGCCCTTGGCGAGCCGTACGTAGCCGGTGCCGGCGGGCGCCTGGGAGGGGTCGGTGAACCGCCTGCGGAGCCCCGAGGCGCCGCTGAGCAGGGCCTCGACCTCGGTCATCCGGCCGCGCAGGGCGACCTGGCGGTAGACGGCCGCGAAGGACTCGGCGGCGTCCACGCTCGGTGCCGTGGCGGTGGCCGGGGCCGAGGCGCCCTGGTCGAGCGCCTGTTGGAGGAAGGCGCACACGGCGGTGACCGTGGGGTGGTCGAAGACCAGCATGGCGGGCAGGTCCAGGCCGGTGGCCAGGTTCAGCCGGCTGCGGACCTCGACGGCCGACAGTGAGTCGAAGCCCAGCTCCACGAAAGGCCGGTGGTCGCCGACCGCCGTCGCGTCGGGGTGTCCCAGCACGGCGGCGACCGTGCCGCGCACCAGTGCGGCCAGTTCCTCGTGGCGCTGCTCGGCGGGCAGGGCGGCCAGCCGGCGGCGCACGTCCTGGTGGTCGGCGGGCGCGGTCTCCTTCTGTGCCGTCAACAGCTCCCGTACCCGCGGCAGTTCGCCGATCAGCGGGCGCGGCCGGGCGGCGGTGTAGCCGGCGAGGAAGGGCTCCCAGTCCACGTCGGCGACGACCAGGGTGGCCTCGTCGCCGTCCAGGGCCCGTGCGAGTGCGGTGATGCCGTCGGCGGGCGGCATCGGCACCAGGCCGCGGCGGCGCAGTTGCTGGCCGCCCTCCGGTCCGACCATGGCGGAGCCGTCCCAGACGCCCCAGGCGACGGCGGTCGCGGTGACGCCGCGGGCGCGGCGGCGTTCGGCGAGCGCGTCGAGGTGGGCGTTGCCGGCGGCGTAGGCGGCGTAGCGGCCGCTGCCCCAGACGCCGGAGACCGAGGAGAACAGCACGAAGGCGTCCAGGGCCTCGTCGGGGAAGAGCTCGTCGAGGACGTCGGCACCGGCGGTCTTGGCGGCGGCGACGGCGCGGAACTCCGCCAGGTCCATATCGGCGAGCGGGGTGTTCTGCCCGACGCCCGCGGCGTGGAAGACGGCCCGGACCGGCTCGCCGTCCGCCGCCAGCCCGCGGACCAGCGCGGTCATCTCCTCGCGCGCGGCGACGTCGGCGGCCACGATCCGCACCCGGGCGCCGGCCTCGGTCAGCTCGGCGGCGAGGTCGGCGGCGCCGGGGGCGTCCGCGCCGCTGCGCGAGAGCAGGACGAGGGAGGTCGCGCCGCGGGTGACGAGCCAGCGGGCGACGTGGCCGCCCAGCGAGCCCGTACCGCCGGTGATCAGCACCGTCCCGGTGGGCTTCCAGGTCCGGCCGGCCGCCGGCGCGGGGGCGGGGACGACGCGGCGCCGCAGCACCCCGCCGGCCCGCAGCGCCACCTGGTCCTCGGCGCCGTCGCCGGTGAGCAGTCCGGCCAGCAGTGCGGTGGTGCGGTCGTCGAGGGTGCGGGGCAGGTCGATCAGGCCGCCCCAGCGGTCGGGGTGTTCCAGGGAGGCGACCCGGCCCAGGCCCCAGGCGGCGGCGGGCCGCGTCCGGGGCTCCTCCCCGGCGGCGGTGGCGACCGCGCCGCGGGTGAGGCACCACAGGCGGGCGCCGATTCCGGCGTCGCCCAGGGCCTGGAGGAGGACGAGCAGCGGTTCGGGCTCCTCGACCAGGGCGATGACGCCGGACAGCGGCGGCGCTCCGGCGGCGGCCTCGGCGAGCGCGGTGCGGGCCCGCGCCCGGTCGGTGCCTGCCTCGACCGTCACCACGTCGGCGACGACCCGGGTGAGCGCGCGCACCGTGTCGGCCTGCTCCGGGACGCCGCCCTCGGGCAGCACCACCAGCCAGGTGCCGGGCACTTGGGCGGCGGTCACCGGCTCGGCGGCCGGGTGCCAGGCGACACGGTAGCGCCAGGAGTCCTGGGCTTCGCGGCGGCGGCTCTCCCGGTGCCAGTCGGCCAGTTCGGGCAGGACGGGCAGCAGGGCGGCGGGGGCGCCGAGTGTTTCGGTGAGCGCGGTGTGGTCCTGCTGCTCGACGGCGTCCCAGAAGCTTCCGTCGCGGCCGGTCGCGGGGTGCGCAGCAGTGCGCGGGGCGGAGCCGGTGAGCCAGTAGGTCTGCCGTTGGAAGGGGTAGGTGGGCAGCGGCACGGGCGGGCGGGGGGTGAGCAGCGTGGACCAGTCGACGGGGGTGCCGTGGGCGTGGGCGGCCCCCACCGCGGCCACCAGGGCGGCGACCTCGTGCTGGCCGCGCCGGGCGCTGGGCACCGCCGGACGGTCCGTCAGCAGCGGTGTCAGCACGGCGTCGGGGCCGACCTCCACGAGGACGTCCGCGCTGCCCAGGCCCGCCACGGCGTCGGCGAACCGCACCGCGTGCCGGGCGTGGTCCAGCCAGTATTCGGGCGACGCGAACGGGTGTCCGCTCGCCGCCGCCGGGCTGACCGGAATCCGCGGCTCGGTGAAGGACAACTCGCCCAGCAGGGACCGGAACTCGTCGAGCATCGGCTCCATCAGCGGGGAGTGGAAGGCGTGGCTGACCCGCAGCCGGGTGGTGCGCCGGCCCTGGTCGCGCCAGTGGCCGGCGATGCGCTCGACGGCCTCGGCCGCGCCGGAGACGACCACGGCGCGGGGCCCGTTGACGGCGGCGACGGCGACCGTCGGCTCGACGTCGGTCAGCACCCGGACCTCGTCCTCGGTGGCGGCGATCGCGGCCATCGCGCCGCCCGCCGGCAGCGCCTGCATCAGCCGGCCACGGGTCACCACCAGACGGGCGGCGTCCTCCAGACCGAGAACGCCGGCCACCACCGCGGCGGCGATCTCCCCGACCGAGTGCCCCGCGACCGCGTCGAAGGCGACGCCGAAGGACTCCCACAGTCGTGACAGCGCCACCTGGTGGGCGAAGAGCGCGGGCTGCGCGTACTCGGTACGCTCCAGCACCTCCGCCGACTCGTCCCACATCACCTCGCGCAACGACCGACCCAGCAACGGGTCCACCACCGCACACACCTCGTCCAGCGCCGACGCGAACACCGGGAAACGAGCAGCCAGTTCACGACCCATCCCCGGACGCTGCGAACCCTGGCCGGAGAAGACCGCGGCCGCCCGCCCCTCCCCCGCCGTCACCGGTGCCACGTCCGGCAGGGCGGCCAGCGCCCCCGCGCGGTCCGGCGCCGACACCACGGCCCGCACCTCGAACGACGAGCGCGCCGACACCAACGACCATGCCACGTCCGGCAACGGGAGCTCGGAGCGCTCCCGCAGCAGGGTGGCGAGCGCGGCGGCCTGGTCCCGTACGGCCTGCTCGGAGCGGCCCGAGAGGACCAGCGGCACCGGACCGTCCAACGCCGGGGCGTCGGGCGCGGGTTCGGCGGCCGGCGCCTCCTCCACGATGATGTGCGCGTTGGTGCCGCTGATGCCGAAGGAGGAGACGCCCGCACGGCGCGGACGGCCGTCGGCCTGCCACGGGCGGGCGGACGACAGCAGACGGACCTCGCCGCTGCCCCAGTCCACGGCGTGGGTCGGGGTGTCGGCGTGCAGGGTGGGCGGGAGGGTGCGGTGCCGCATGGCCTGCACCATCTTGATGATGCCGACGACGCCGGCGGCCGACTGGGTGTGACCGATGTTGGACTTCAACGAGCCCAGCCACAGCGGCCGTTCCGGGTCCCGGTCGCGGCCGTAGGTCGCCAGCAGCGCCTGGGCCTCGATCGGGTCGCCGAGCTGGGTGCCGGTGCCGTGCGCCTCGACCGCGTCCACGTCCGCCGGACCGATGCCGGCGCTGGTCAGCGCGTCGAGGATGACCCGCTGCTGGGAGGGGCCGTTGGGCGCGGTCAGGCCATTGGAGGCACCGTCCTGGTTGACGGCGGAGCCGCGCACCACCGCCAGCACCCGGTGCCCCTTGCGGCGGGCGTCGGAGAGCCGCTCGACCACGAGCATGCCGACGCCCTCGGACCAGCCGGTGCCGTCGGCGTCGGCGGAGAAGGACTTGCAGCGGCCGTCGCGGGCGAGGCCGCCCTGGCGGCTGAACTCCACGAAGACGCTGGGGGCGGCCATGACGGTCGCCCCGCCGGCGAGTGCCAGGTCGCACTCGCCGCGGCGCAGCGCCTGGCAGGCCAGGTGCAGCGAGACCAGGGACGAGGAGCAGGCCGTGTCGATGGTCAGCGCGGCGCCCTCCAGGCCGAGGGTGTAGGCGAGGCGGCCGGACAGCAGCGAGGTGGAGACGCCGGTGATGCCGTACCCCTCCACGCCGACGCCGCCGCTGTGGACGTCGAAGCCGTAGCCCTGGGTGGCGGCTCCCACCCAGACCGAGGTGCGGCTGCCGCGGAGGGTGGCCGGGACGATCCCGGCGTCCTCCAGCGCCTCCCAGGTGGTCTCCAGCAGCAGCCGCTGCTGGGGGTCCATGCCCAGGGCCTCGCGCGGCGAGATGCCGAAGAACGCGGCGTCGAAGCGGCCCGCGCCGTAGAGGAAGCCGCCCTCGCGGGTGTACGTGGTGCCGGGCCGGTCGCCGCTGGGGTCGTAGAGGCCCTCGGTGTCCCAGCCGCGGTCCGTGGGGAACCCTGAGATGGCGTCGGTGCCCGAGGAGACCAGCTCCCACAGCTGCTCGGGGCTGCCGACGCCGCCGGGCGCCCGGACGCCGGCGCCGACGATGGCGATCGGTTCGTGCCGGCGGGCCTCGTGGTCGTCGAGGCGCTTGTTGGCCTGCCGGAGTTCGGTGGTGAGTTGCTTGATGAAGTGCCGCATCCGGTTCTCCGCGGACGCGTTGGTGTCTGGGCACATGGGAAGGGGCCTTTCGGGGGCGGACCGGGTCAGGAGATGCCGAACTCGCGGCCGAGGGCGTCGAGGAGTTCGTCGTCGGAGGCGGTGTCGATGTCGGTGTCCGCGGGGTCCTCGGACGCCGTCCCCGGCTCCGGTGCGGCGGGCTGTCCGGTCTCCTTCCAGCGGGTCAGGATGCTGGTGAGGCGCATGGTGATGCGGGAGCGGGCGACCGAGTCGGCCTCCAGCCCGGCCAGCGCGCTCTCCAGCCGGTCGATCGCGGTGTCGGCGCCGTCCTCGACGGGGCCGTCGGCGGCCCGCAGCTCCGCGAGCAGGAACGCGGCGGTCGCGGCCGGTGAGGGGTGGTCGAACGCCAGCGTCACGGGTGTGGTCAGGCCCGTCCTGGCGTCCAGGCGCTTGCGCAGGCCGACCGAGGCCAGGGAGTCGAAGCCGAGGTCGCGGAAGGAGCGGTTGGTCTCCAGCCGTTGGGCGTCGGGCAGGCCGAGTTCGGCGGCGGCCTCGGTGCGCACCAGGTCCAGCAGCGCGCCCTTGCGGTCGTCGGGGGCGAGCGCGCGGAGCCGGGTGCGGAAGTCCTCCGCGGCGGTCGGGTCGGCGGCACCACCCGACGCGCGCAGCGCCCGTACCTGCTCCAGGTCCTCGATCAGCGGCCGGGGGCGGCTGGCGGTGTAACCGGCGGCGAAGGGCTCCCAGTCGACGTCGGCGACGGTCACCGTGTCCGGTCCGGCGTCCAGGGTGCGCTGGAGGGCGGCGACGGCGCGCTCCGGGGGGATGGCGCCCAGTCCGATGCGGCGCAGGGCCTCGGCCGTCTGTGCGTCGACCATGCCCGCGTCGGCCCAGATGCCCCACGCGATCGAGGTGCCGGCGGCGCCACGGGCCCGGCGCCGCTCGACCAGGGCGTCGAGGTAGGCGTTGCCGGCGGCGTAGGCGCCGCTGCGGGCGCTGCCCCAGATCGCGGAGATGGAGGAGAACACCACGAAGGCGTCGAGGTCGGTGTCGTGGAGCAGGTCGTCGAGGACCTCGGCGCCGGCGATCTTGGCGGCGGTGACGGCCCGGAACTCCTGCGGGGTGATGTCCGTCAGCGCGGTGTTCTGGGCGATGCCGGCGGCGTGGAAGACCGAGCGGACCGGTTCACCCTCGGCGGCGAGCGCGTCCAGCACCCGGGACATCTCGTCCCGGTCGGCGACATCGGCCGCCAGTACCCGCACGGTGGTGCCCCCGGCGCGCAGTTCGGCCGCCAGCTCCTCGGCGCCGGGCGCCTCGGGTCCGCGCCGGGAGAGCAGCACCAGCGAGCAGTTGCCGTGCCGGGCCAGCCAGCGGGCCAGGTGGCCGCCGATCGCCCCGGTGCCGCCGGTGATCAGCACGGTGCCGGAGGGCCGCCAACTGCCGGCGGCGGGGCGTGTGGTGACGGTGTCGAGGCGGCGGACGTACAGGCCGTCGGGCCGTACGGCCAGCTGGTCCTCCGGGCCGGGTGCGCCCAGGAGCGCGGTGAGCGCGGCGTCCGTGTCGGTGCCGGGGGCACCGGCTGGCAGGTCCACCAGGCCGCCCCACGCCCCGGGCCGCTCCAGGCTGATCACCCGCCCCAGGCCCCACAGGGCCGCTCCGGCGGGGTCGGGGGCCGGGTCGGCGGCGGACGCGGCCACCGCGCCGCGGGTCAGGCACCACAGCGGGGCCCCGGTACCGGTGTCGCCGAGTGCCTGGGCCAGGGTGAGCAGCGCTCCGGCGTCGTGCCCGGCGTACAGCACCCCGTCGAACGGGCCCTCCAGGGAGGCCAGTTGTGCCCCGAGCGCGGTGCGGCCGCCGGGTTCGGCGGGCAGCTGGAGGGTCTCGACGGCCTGGTCGAAGAGGTCCGCGGCGGGCAGGAGGGACGTGTCCCCGGCCAGCAGCCAGCGGCCCGGTATGCGCGCGGCGGCGGCCGGGGGGAGGTCGGCGGTGCGCCACGTGATCCGGTAGCGCAGGCCGTCCAGGTCGGCGTGGAGCTGCCGCTCGCGCCGCCAGCGGGCGAGCGCGGGCACCACCTGCGGCAGGCCGTCCGCGGTGCCGAGGTCGGCGGCGAGCCGGTCCAGGTCCTGGCGTTCCACGGCCTCCCAGAACCGGGCGTCGGCGTCGGACGTCCTGGCGGAGGACGGCACCAGCCAGTAGTGCTCGCGCTGGAAGGCGTGGGTGGGCAGGGTGATCTGCGCGCCGCGCGGCAGTACGCGGGTGAGGTCCGCGGGCAGGCCCCGCACATGGCCCTCCAAGAGGGAGAGGAGCAGGCGGTCGGCGCCGCCGGAGTCGCGGCGCAGCGAGCCGATCACGACGCCCTCGTGGTCGCCGGCCTCCAGGGTCTGCTGCACGCCCACGGCCAGCAGCGGATGGGTGCTGGCCTCGACGAAGAAGCCGAACCCGTCGGCGGCCATCGCCTCGATCGCCTGCTGGAAACGCACCGTCTCGCGCAGGTTGCGGTACCAGTACTCGGCATCGAGTTCCCGGCCCGAGGTCCGGGCGCCGGTGACGGTGGAGTACAACGGCACGTCGGTGTCCTGGGGTCGGACGTCCGCCAGGGCCGCGAGGAGGTCGGCGCGGACCGACTCGACCTCGGGCGAGTGCGAGGCGTAGTCGACGTCGATCCACCAGGCCCACACGCCGTCGGCCATGCACTGCTTGGCGAAGGCCCGCAGCGCGTCCCGCTCGCCGGAGACGACGACCGAGTCGGGGCCGTTGACCGCCGCGATGGACAGGGCGTCCGCCCAAGGGGCGACGGCCTCGGCGACGCGCGGTGCGGACAGGCCGACGGACAGGGCCCGGCCGCGGCCGGAGAGCCCGGCCAGCAGCCGGGAGCGGGCCACCACGACCCGGGCGGCGTCCTCCAGGGACAGCGCACCGGTGACGCAGGCGGCGGCGACCTCGCCCTGGGAGTGCCCGACGACCCCGTGCACCGGCACGCCGAAGGACTGCCAGACCCTGGCGAGGGAGACCATCACCGCGAACAGTGCGGGCTGGACGACGTCGACCCGTTCGAGGAGTTCCTCGTCCTCGCCGGTGACGGCCTCGACGAGCGACCAGTCAACGAGCGGGTCCAGGGCGGCGGCGCACTCGCGCAGCGCGTCGGCGAAGACCGGGACGGAGGAGTACAGATCGCGGGCCATGCCGACCCATTGGGCACCCTGGCCGGGGAACATCAGCGCCACCCGGCCGTCGGTGGCGGTGCCGCGGGCCACGCCGAGCGGCAGGCTCCGGTCGCCGGTCAGCGAGTCCAGACCGGCGAGCAGGGTCGGGCGGTCGGCGGCCAGCACCGCCGAGCGGTGGTGGAACGGCGAGCGGGTGGTGGCCAGCGACCACGCGAGGTCGCCGACCGGGACGTCGGGGTGGGCCAGCAGGTGGTCGCGCAGGCGGGCGGCCTGGTCCCGCAGGGCGGCGGGGGACTTGGCCGAGAGAACGATGGGTGACGGGCCGTCAAGAACGGGCGCGGGGGCGCCCGTTCCGTCCGCGCCGTCAGCCTCGTCAGCGCCGCCGGCCCCGTCGGCGTCGCCCCTGCGGACGCGGGCGTCGTGCTCCAGGACGACATGGGCGTTGGTGCCGCTCATGCCGAACGCGGAGACCGCGGCCCGGCGCGCACGGTCCACCTCAGGCCAGGGCAGCGCCTCGGTGAGCAGCTCGACGTGCCCGGACGACCAGTCCACCTCCGGCGTCGGCGCGCTGACGTGCAGGGTCTTGGGCATGACGCCGTGCTGGAGGGCCATGACGGTCTTGATGATGCCGGCGGCGCCGGCCGCGGCCTGGGTGTGGCCGATGTTGGACTTCAGCGAGCCGAGCCGCAGCGGGCGGGCGGGGTCGCGGTCCTGGCCGTAGACCTCCAGCAGGGTCTGGGCCTCGATCGGGTCGCCCAGCGGGGTCGCGGTGCCGTGGGCCTCGACCATGTCGACCTGGTCGGGGGTGACCCGCGCGGCGGCCAACGCGGCCTCGATGACCCGGCGTTGGGAGGGACCGTTGGGGGCGGTGAGGCCGTTGGAGGCGCCGTCCTGGTTGAGGGCCGTGCCGCGGATCACCGCCAGCACCCGGCGGCCGTTGCGCCGGGCGTCCGACAGCTTCTCCAGGACCAGCATGCCGCAGCCCTCGGACCAGCTGGTGCCGTCCGCGTCGGCCGAGAAGGACTTGCAGCGGCCGTCGGGAGCCAGGGCGCGCTGCCGGCTGTATTCGCTGAACACCGTCGGGGTGGCGATCACCGCGACGCCGCCGGTCACCGCGAGCCCGCACTCGCCGCGGCGCAGCGCCTCGCAGGCCAGGTGGAGGGCGACCAGCGCCGAGGAGCAGGCGGTGTCCACCGTCATCGCCGGCCCCTCCAGACCGAGCGTGTAGGCGACGCGGCCCGAGGCGATGCTGGGCGCACTGCCGGTGACCAGGTGGCCCTCCACCTCGGTCGGTACGGACCCGCCGGCACCGTAGTTGTGCGCCGACAGCCCGACGAACACCCCGGTGTCGGTGCCGCGCAGCGAGGCGGGGGCGATGTGGGCCCGCTCCAGCGCCTCCCAGCTGGTCTCCAGCAGCAGCCGCTGCTGCGGGTCCATGGCCAGCGCCTCGCGCGGCGAGATCCCGAAGAACCCGGCGTCGAAGGCGGCGGCGTCCTTGAGGAAGCCGCTCTCGGTGACATAGCTCTTGCCGGGCCGGTCGGGGTCCGGGTCGTAGAGGTCCGCCAGCGGCCAGCCGCGGTCGTCCGGCAGCGGGCCGATCGCGTCGGTGCCGGTGGCGACCAGCTCCCACAGGTCCTCGGGCGAGCGCACGTCCCCGGGGAAGTGGCAGCCCATGCCGACGATGGCGACGGGCTCGGTGGCGCGGTCGCGCTCCTCCTGGAGCCGCTGGCGGGTGCGGCGCAGATCGTTGGTGACGCGCTTGAGGTAGTCGCGGTACTTCTGTTCGTCGAAACGGGCGTCGGTGGCGGGTTCGGGCACGGCGGGTCTCCTCTGGCGGTACGGGCGTTGCGGGGTGGTGAGGGGATCAGTCCAGGCCCAACTCCCGGTCCACCAGCGCGAAGATGTCCTCGTCGGCCGAGCCGTCGCTCAGGTCGTCGGTCTCGGGCGCGCCGGCGGCCGGTGCCGGTGCGTCGTCCAGGCCGTCGGTCCACCGCCACAGCAGGGCGCGCAGCCTCTCGGTGACGCGGCGTCGCTCCTCACCCTGCGGGTCCTGTTCGGCCAGCAGCCGCGCGAGCCGGTCGATGCCGGTGTCGAGCGGGGAGGCGGTCCGCTCGGGCGCCAGGCGTGCGGTGAGGTGCTGGGCGAGTGCGGTCGGCGAGGGGAAGTCGAAGACCAGGCCGGCGGGCAGGGTGAGGCCGGTGACGGCGGTGAGCCGGCTGCGCAGTTCGACCGCGGTGAGCGAGTCGAAGCCCAGGTCGGTGAAGACCTGGTCGGCCTGGACCGCGGCGGCCGAGGAGTGGCCGAGGACCTCGGCGGCCTGCTGCCGCACCAGGGTCAGCAGCCTGCTCTCCCGGTCGGCCGGGGACAGGGCGGCCAGCTCGTCGCGCAGCGCGGTGTCCCGCCGGCCCGGTGTCGCTGCGGTACGGCCCGCCAACCGGTGCAGCAGGGGCGGCAGTTCCGGCGCGTCGGCGCGCGAGCGCAGCACCCGTACGTCGAGGCGGGCCGGCAGCAGGACGGCGTCGCCGTCGCCCCCGGTGGCCGCGTCGAACAGGTCCAGACCGAGCCGGGTGGGGAGCTGGCCGAGCCCGATCCGCCCCATCCGGCGCAGGTCGGCGCCGGTGACCGAGGCAGTCAGGCCGCTGGTCTGCTGCCACAGGCCCCAGGCCAGCGAGACGGCGGGCAGGCCGGCGGCCCTGCGGTGCTGGGCCAGGCCGTCGAGGAAGGCGTTGGCGGCGGCGTAGTTGCCCTGGCCCGGTGCGCCCAGGACGCCCGCGGCGGAGGAGAACATCACGAAGCCGGCCAGGTCCAGGTCGGCGGTGGCGCGGTGCAGTGCCCAGGCGGCGTCGACCTTGGGACGCAGCACGTCGGAGAGGGCGCCGGGCCGGAGGGCCTGGATCACCGCGTCGTCGAGCACGCCCGCGGCGTGCACGACGGCGGTGAGCGGGTGCTCGGGGTCCACGAGGGCCAGCAGGTCCGCAACGGCGTCGGGGACGGTCAGGTCGCAGGCCACCGCCCTTACGCCGGAGCCGAGTTCGGCGCACAGTTCCGCCGCGCCCTCGGCGGCCGGGCCCTTCCGGCCGACCAGCAGCAGGTGCCGGATGCCGCAGGCGGTGACCAGGTGACGGGCGATCAGCCTGCCCAGTCCACCGGTGCCGCCGGTGATCAGGACGGTGCCCTCCGGGTCCCAGCCGGCGGCGGCCGGGCCGCGGGCGGGGCGGGTGTCGTCCTGCGCGGCCTCGCGCGGGGCGGGCGGCTCGGCCCGCACCAGGCGTGCGACGTGCGGGCGGCCCTCGCGGACGGCGTACTGGGCCTCGCCGTCCGCCAGCGCGGCCGGGACGGCCAGGGTGGACAGCGGCCGGTCGTCCAGGTCGACCAGCACGAATCGGTCCGGGTGCTCGGACTGCGCGGAGCGCACCAGGCCCCACACCGCGGCCTGTACGGGGTCGACCGGGGCACCGTCGCCGGTGCCGACCGCTCCCCGAGTCAGGAAGACCAGTCGACTGCCGGTCAAGTGGTCCGCGTCCAGCCAGAGTTGGAGGGCCTCCAGGGCCCGGCCGAGCGCCTGGTGCGCCGCCTGCGCCGGGTCCTCGCCGTCGTCGGTGGGCCACCACAGCACGACGGTGTCGGGCGTCCCGCCCTGCTCGGCGAGCACCTCGGACAGGGTGTCGCAGGTGGCGGTGACGGTGACGCCGCTCCACAGGTCGGCGGAGTGTCCGGGGTCGCCGACCACGGCCCATCGCTGCCCGGCCGGCTCGGTCCGTTCGCCGCAGGGGGCCCAGTCCAGCCGGAACAGGCTCTCGCGCACCTCCCGTTCGGCGACGGTCCCGGCGTCCGCCAGCGGCCGTACGGTCAGGGCGCCGACGGTGGCCACCGGCAGTCCCTCGCCGTCGGCCAGGTCGAGCGCGGCGGCCTCGCCCGCGCCGCCGCGGATCCGGACCCGCAGCCGGGTGGCGCCGCTCGTGTGCAGGCCGACGCCCTCCCACAGGAACGGCAGCACGGGGGTGGCGTCCGCACCGCCGCGCAGCGCCAGGGTGTGCAGGGCGCTGTCGAACAGCGCCGGGTGCAGGCCGAACCGGCGGGCCGCCCCGTGGGCCTCCTCGGGGAGTGCCACCTCGGCGTACAGCTCGTCGTCGGTGGCCCAGGCCCGGGTCAGGCCGCGGAAGAGCGGTCCGTAGTCCAGCCCGGCCGCGGAGAGCCGTGCGTAGAGCCCGGCGGTGTCCAGGGGTTCGGCGGCGGGCGGCGGCCAAGGGAGCGCGGCGGCCGGTTCCGGCCGGCCGGGGGCCAGGGTGCCGGAGGCGTGGCGGGTCCAGTCGGTGTCCGCCGTGGCACGGGAGTGGACCGTGACGGAGCGGGTGCCGCGGGCGTCCGGGGCCTCGGCCTCGACACGCAGGAGGCGTGCCTCGCCGGTCTCCAGTACCAGCGGGGTCTCCAGGGCGAGTTGTTCCACCTGGTCGCAGCCGGTGGCGCGGGCCAGGTGGAGGGCCAGTTCGACCAGGGCGGTACCGGGGACGAAGACCCGGCCGTCGACGACGTGTTGGGCGAGCCAAGGCTGTGCGGAGAGCGACAGCCGCCCGGAGGCGGACAGGGCTTCGCCGTCGACACTGGCGATCAGCGCGCCGAGCAGCGGGTGTTCGGCGTCCTCCAGGCCGGCCGCCGCCACGTCGGCAGCGGCCTCCGCGTCGGGCCAGAAGCGGGTGTGCCAGAACGGGTAGCCGGGCAGCGGCACGGGGGTGGCGGCCACGCCGTCGTAGGTGCGCGTCCAGTCCACCGGTACGCCGCGCAGCCACAGGTCCGCCAGGGCCGACAGCAGTTGGCGGCGGTCGCCGGGGGCGGCCGGTCCGGGGCCCGCCTGCACGGTGATCCGGGGTGCCGCGGCGGCGGGCGGTGCGGCGGCCGGCAGCGGTTCCCGGCCCATCGCCTGTGCCAGTGTCGGGCCGCCGTTGAGGTGGGCGGCGATACGTTCGGCGTCGCCTTCCCCGGTGCACCACACCGGCTCCACGCCGTGCGTCCGCCACATGCGCGCGGCCGCGAGCAGACCGGTCAGGGCCGTCAGCCGCCCGTCCTCGTCCTCCTCCTGATGGTGCTCCTGCGGGGCGTCCAGCGGGTCCTGGCCGGTGGCTGCCGTCACCTCGGCGCGTGCTTCCTCCAGCGCGGCGGCGTAGGCGGGGAGGGCGGCGGCCCAGGCACTGACCCGTGCGGGCGTGTCGGCGTCGGGCTCGGGCAGGTGCAGGACGACCTCGGGGCACCCGTCGGTCTCCGCGGACGGCGGCACGTCCAGCAACGCCTCGGCCATCGGGCCGGTTTCGTCGCCGATGACGACGGCGCGGTGCGCGAAGCGGCCGGCGCGGCCGGCGAGGGCGAGGCCGATGTCCGCCGCCGGTCCGGCGGTCCGGGCGACCGCGGCGCAGCGGTCCGCCAACGCCTCGCGGGTGCGGGCCGACAGCACCCAGGCGACGGGGGTGGCCGGCGCGGGTGCGGGCGCCGCGGGTGTCTTCTCGGGCGGTGCCTCCTCCAGGATGACGTGGGCGTTGGTGCCGCTGATGCCGAAGGAGGAGACGCCGGCCCGGCGGGTGCGTTCCCCGGCGGGCCACGCACGCTCCTCGGTCAGCAGCCGTACGTCGCCGCTGCTCCAGTCGACGTGCGGGCTCGGCCGGTCCACGTGCAGGGTGCGCGGCAGTACGCCGTTGCGCAGCGCCAGCACCATCTTGATGATGCCGGCGGCGCCGGCCGCGGCCTGGGTGTGGCCGAGGTTGGACTTCAGCGAGCCGAGCCACAGCGGATCGTGGCCGGCCCGTTCCCGGCCGTAGGTGGCCAGCAGCGCCTGGGCCTCCACGGGGTCGCCGAGCCGGGTGCCGGTGCCGTGCGCCTCGACCGCGTCGACCTGGGCCGGGGAGAGCCCGGCGGCGGCGAGCGCCTGCCGGATCACCCGTTGCTGGGAGGGGCCGTTGGGCGCGGTGAGCCCGTTGGACGCGCCGTCGGAGTTGACGGCGGAGCCGCGTACCACGGCGAGCACCCGGTGGCCGTTGCGGCGGGCGTCCGACAACCGCTCCAGGGCGAGGAGTCCGGCGCCCTCGCCCCATCCTGTGCCGTCGGCGGCCTCCGCGAAGGGCTTGCAGCGCCCGTCCGGGGCCAGGCCGCGCTGCCGGGAGAACTCCACGAACATCAGCGGACTGGCGATCACGGTGGCACCGCCGGCCAGGGCCAGGTCGCACTCGCCGGCCCGCAGCGCGCGGCAGGCCAGGTGCAGGGCCACCAGCGACGAGGAGCAGGCGGTGTCGACGGTGAGGGAGGGCCCCTCCAGGCCGAAGGTGTAGGCGATCCGGCCGGAGGCCACCGACATCGCGTTGCCGGTGGCGAGGTGGCCGCGGGTCTCCCCCGCGGACCGCGCCGCCGCGGTCAGGTAGTCCTGTGCGCCGGCGCCGACGAAGACCCCGGTACGGGTGCCGCGCAGGGTTGCCGGGTCGGTGCCCAGCGCCTCGAAGAGGTCCCAGGAGGTCTCCAGCAGCAGCCGCTGCTGGGGGTCCATGGCCAGTGCCTCGCGCGGGGACAGGCCGAAGAACTCCGCGTCGAACCCGGGGGCGTCGGCCAGGAAGCCGCCGCTGCGCACGTAGCAGGTGTCCGGGCGTTCCGGGTCGGGGTCGTAGACGGCCTCCAGGTCCCAGCCGCGGTCCGCGGGGAAGTCGCCGATCACGTCACGGCCCTGGGCCAGGACGTCCCACAGTTGCTCGGGGGTGTCCACCCCGCCGGGGAAGCGGCAGCTCATGGCGGTGATGGCGATCGGTTCCGCCGCGGCCTCCTCGGCCGTGCGCAGGCGTTCCCGCGTCTCGTGCAGTTCGGTGCTGACCTTGCGCAGGTAGCCGAGCAGTTCGCGTTCGCTGGTCATGGTCAGTTCACCTCGTGGGGCGCGGAGATGCCCAGTTGGCCGGTGATGAAGTCGATGACGTCACCGGCGGTCGAGTCGTCGTCCAAGGCAGCGGGGGCACCGCCGTCGGGTCGTGCGGCACCGTCCAACCTCCGTCCCAGCTCGCGCAGTCGGGCCGTGATGACACCGCGCCCGGAGTGGTCGAGGTCGGCCGTGCCGAGAGTTGCGTCGAGCCGGTCGAGCTGGGCGAGCACCGTCTCGGGCCCGGCGGAGATCTCGCGCAGCATGGCGGTGCGCAGGAAGGCGGCCAGGGCCTCGGGGGTGGGGTGGTCGAAGACGAGGGTGGCAGGCAGTTCGACCCCGGTGGCGCGGTCGAGCCGGTTGCGCAGCTCGACGGCGGTGAGGGAGTCGAAGCCCAGGGCCTGGAAGGTGCGGTCGGGCGCCAGCTGCCGGTCGGCGCCGTGCCCGAGGGTGGCGGCGACCTCGGTGCGCAGGGTCTCCAGCAGCACGGCCCGCTGCTCGTCCGCGCTCCGGCCGACCAGGCGCTGGACGAGGGTGTCCTCGGCGGCGTCGGGACCGGTCCCGGTGGTGAGTTCGGCCAGTTGCGGGCTGGGGCGGGCGGCGCAGACCTTGGCCGCGTATGCGTCCCAGTCCAGGTCGGCGACGAGCAGGGCGGGGGTGCCCTCGCCGACCGCCTGCCACAGGGCCTCCAGGGCGTGCGGTGCGGGCATCGGCCGCAGACCGGCCCGGCGCAGTTGCCCGGTGTCCACGCGTTCGGCCATGCCTTCTTCGGCCCAGGGGCCCCAGGCCACGGAGGTGGCGGGCAGGCCGAGTGCGCGGCGCCGCTCGGCGAGGGCGTCCAGGTGGGCGTTGGCGGCGGCGTAGTTGCCCTGTCCGGCGTTGCCCAGTACCCCGGCCAGCGAGGAGAACAGCACGAAGGCGTCCAGCGGCCGGTCCTTGGTCAGCTCGTGCAGGTGGTCGGCGGCGGTCGCCTTGGGCGCGGCCACGCGGGCGAAGCGTTTGGCGTCCTGGCCGTCCAGCACGCCGTCGTCGAGCACGCCGGCGCTGTGGAAGACGGCGCTCAGGGGCCGCTCGGCGGGGATCGAGTCCAGCAGTGCGGCGAGCGCGGCGCGGTCGGAGACGTCACAGGCGGCGAGGGTCACCGTGGCGCCGAGGGCCTCCAGTTCGGCGCGCAGCCGCTCCGCGCCGGGGGCCTGCGGGCCGCGGCGCCCGGCGAGGAGCAGGTGGACGCCGCCGCGGGCGGCCAGTGCACGGGCGACCTGGGCGCCGATGCCGCCGGTGCCGCCGGTGACCAGGACGGTCCCGTGCAGGGTCGGCGGCGCCGCGGGGGCCAGCGGCAGTCGGGCGATGCGCCGGGCCAGCAGGCCGTCCGCCCGCAGGGCGAGTTGGTCCTCCTGTCCGGTGAGGGCCGCGGCCAGCAGGTCGCCGGTGGCCGGGTCGTCGGCGGCGGGCAGGTCCACCAGGCCGCCCCAGCGGTCCGGGTGTTCCAGGGCCACCACCCGGCCCAGTCCCCACACCTGTGCGGCGTCCGGGTCCGGCGGGCCGTCCCCGGCGTCGACGGCGCCACGGGTCAGGCACCACAGGGGTGCGGTGGTCCGGGCGTCGCCGAGGGCCTGGACGAGGGTGAGGGTGGCGGCGGCCGCGCCTGCCGGGTGGTCCAGTGCCAGCGTGCTGAGCACGCCCTCGGCCGGTCCGGCGGCGGCGAGCGCACCGGCCAACTCCGCCCGGTCGTCGCGGGCTTCGACCGGCACGACGCGGGCGCCGTGGGCGGTGAGCCACTCGGTGAGCTGCGGCTGCCGGCCGGTTCCGACGAGGAGCCAGGTGCCGGACAGCGGGCGTCCGGTGGCGGGCACGGGCCGCCATGCGGCGGTGTAGCGCCAGTCCCCGGCGGGCGTGGCGGCGGCGGTCAGCCGGGCGCGCAGGGCGGGGAGCACGGTGGCCAGATCGGCGTCCTCGGGCAGGCCGAGTGCGCCGGTGAGCGCGGCGGGGCCGCCCTCCAACAGCTCCCGCAGCCGGGCGTCCTGGCTCCGGGCGCCCCCCGCCGGCACGTCCAGCCAGTGCCGTTCGCGCTGGAACGGATAGGTCGGCAGGTCGAGGTGGCCGGTGTCCTTCGGCAGCAGCGCGGTCCAGTCGGGCTCGGTGCCCTGGCAGTGCAGCCGGGCCAGTGCGGTGAGCGCGGACTGCGGCTCGGGCAGGTCACGGCGCAGCAGCGGCGCGGACAGCGCGTCCCGGTCGGTCAGGCAGTCCGCGAGCATGCCGGTCAGGACGCCGTCGGGCCCGAGTTCGAGGAAGGCGGTGACGCCGTCGGCTTCGAGGGTCTGCGCCCCCTGGTGGAACCGTACGGCCTCCCGTACGTGCCGCACCCAGTAGGCGGGGTCGGCCAGTTCCTCGGCGGTGGCGAAGGCGCCGGTGACGTTGGAGACGAGCGGGACGGACGGCGCGGCGCCGCGGACCGAGGAGACGACGGCGAGGAAGTCGTCGAGCATGGGGTCCATGCGCGGGGAGTGGAAGGCGTGGCTGACGTTGAGGAGCTTGACCGGGCGGCCCCGCTCCCGCCAGGCGTCGGCGATCTCGTCGACGGCGTCCTGGTCGCCGGAGATCACGACCGCGCGGGGGCCGTTGACGGCGGCCAGGCCCAGTCGGTCCTCCTTGCCGTCGAGCAGGGCGCGCACCTCGGCCTCCGAGCCCTTGAGCGCGGCCATCGCGCCGCCGGCGGGCAGGGCCTGCATCAGCCGGCCGCGGGCGGCCACCACCGCGCAGGCGTCGGGCAGGGACCAGATCCCGGCGATCCGGGCGGCGGCGAGTTCGCCGATGGAGTGGCCGAGCAGCCGGTCGGGGCGGATGCCCCAGCTCTCCAGCAGGGCGGCCTGGGCGATCTGGAGGGCGAACAGCGCGGGCTGGGCGTACTCGGTGCGGTCCAGCAGCGGGGAGCCGCCCAGGACCACCTCGCGCAGCGGCTCCGCCAGGTGGGGTGCGAACGCCTCGCAGACCTCGTCGTAGGCGGCGGCGAACACGGCGAAGGTCTCGTACAACTCCCGTCCCATTCCGGGGCGTTGGCTGCCCTGGCCGGTCAGGACGAAGGCGAGCCGGCCGGCGGGCCGGGCGGTGCCGGTGACCGCCCGGCGGGACCCGGTGCCCTGGGCCAGGTCGGCCAGGCCCTCCTGGAGGGCCGGCAGGTCGCCGCCGAGGACGACGGCCCGGTGCTCGAAGCGGCTGCGGGTGGTGGCCAGGGCGTGCGCGGTGCGGTACGGGTCGGTGTCGGGGCGGGCGGTGGACCACTCCAGCAGTGCGCGGGCCTGTTCGCGCAGGGCCGGCTCGGTGCGCCCGGACAGCAGCCAGGGGATGGTGCCGGGGCGGGCGGCGGGCGGCTCGGCGGCGGACGCCTCCGGCCCGTCCGGGGCGGCGGGTGCCTCCTCGACGAGGACGTGGGCGTTGGTGCCGCTGATGCCGAACGAGGAGATCCCGGCGCGCCGCGGATGCGCGCCGCGCGTCCAGGGGCGCGTCCGGGTCAGCGGCAGGACGGTGCCCGGCGACCAGTCGACCTGGTCGCTCGGCGGGTCGGCGTGCAGGGTCGGCGGGAGCGTCCCGTGGCGCAGCGCCATGACCACCTTGATCACCCCGGCGACGCCCGAAGCGGCCTGGGTGTGGCCGATGTTGGACTTCACCGAGCCGATCGGGAGCGGGTTCGCCGGGTCACGCGGCGGCCCGTGCACGGCGAGCAGCGCGCGGGCCTCGATGGGGTCGCCGAGCGCGGTGCCGGTGCCGTGCGCCTCGATCAGGTCCACGTCCCCGGCGGACCATCCGGCGGCGTCCAGCGCGGCGCGCAGGACCCGTTCCTGGGAGGGGCCGTTGGGGGCGGTGATGCCGTTGGAGGCGCCGTCCTGGTTGACGGCGGAGCCGCTGATGACGGCGAGCACGGGGCGGCCGAGCCGGCGGGCGTCGGAGAGCCGTTGCAGCAGCAGCACGCCCGCGCCCTCGGCGAGGCCGAAGCCGTCGGCGCCGGCCCCGAACGCCTTGCAGCGGCCGTCGGGGGCGAGCGCCCGCTGCCGGCTGAACTCGGCGAACGCGGTCGGTGTGGTCAGCACCGTCACCCCGCCCGCCAGGGCGGCGGTGCACTCGCCGTTGCGCAGCGCCTGCGCGGCCTGGTGCAGGGCGACGAGCGAGGAGGAACAGGCGGTGTCCACGGTCACCGAGGGCCCCTGCAGGCCCAGGGCGTAGGAGATCCGGCCGGAGACCACGGCGCCGGTGGAGCCGGTGACCACGTATCCTTCGGCGGCCTCTCCGGCGTCCGCGAGCACCTGGCCGTAGTCCTGGATGTTGGACCCGGCGAACACGCCGGTGCGGCTGCCGCGGAGGGTGCGCGGGTCGATTCCGGCCCGTTCCACCGCCTCCCAGCAGACCTCCAGCAGCAGGCGCTGCTGGGGGTCCATCGCGGCGGCCTCGCGGGGCGAGATGTCGAAGAACTCGGCGTCGAACCGGTCGGCGTCGTGCACGAAGCCGCCGGCCCGGCTGTAGCTGCGCCCGGGGGCGTCCGGGTCCGGGTCGTACATCCCGGCGACGTCCCAGCCGCGGTTGACGGGCAGCCCGGTGACGGCGTCCCCGCCCCGGGCGACCAGCTCCCACAGGTCCTCGGGGGTGCGGACCCCGCCGGGGTAGCGGCAGGCCGCCGCCACGACGGCGATCGGTTCGCGGGCGCGGTCCTCCAGTTCGCGGACCCGGTGCTGGGCGTCGCGCAGTTCGGTGCTCATCCTGCGCAGGTGTCGTCCGAGGCGTTCCTCGGTGGTGCGGTCGTTGCTCACTTCTTCTCTCCCACCCTGATCGGGCTCAGGCCTCGCCGAACTGCCGGTCGAGCAGGTCGAGCAGTTCCTCGGTGCTGTCGGCGGACTCCAGGTCGGCGTCGCCGTCCGGGTCCTGCGGCGGGCGGACGGCGGTCATCAGCGCGTCGATCCGCGCGGCCAGGCGTGCGCGGGCGGTCTCGTCGTCGAGCGACCGGCGGATGTCCGCCGCCAGTTGGTCGATGCGGGTCAGCAGGGCCTCCTCGGAGGAGCCCGCGCCGTCGGTCAGCAACTCCAGCAGGTGCCCGGCAAGTTCGGCCGGGGTGGCGTAGTCGAAGACCAGGGTCGGCGGCAGGCTCAGACCGGTCGCGACGGACAGCCGGTTGCGCAGTTCGACGGAGAGCAGCGAGTCGAACCCGGACTGCCGGAAGGCGGCGTCCGCCTCCAGCGCGCCGTCCCCGTTGTGCCCGAGGACGCTGGCGGCGTGCGCCTGGACGAGTTCGACCAGGGTCCGGGCGCGGTCCGCCGCGGGCAGTGCGGCCAGGCGTGCGCGCAGTGCGCCGCCCGCGCCGTCGGGTGCGACCTGCTCGGCGGCGGGTTCGCCCGCGGCCTCGGGGATCTCCGCCAGCAGCCGGGTGGCGCGCCCGGAGGTGAAGACCGGGACGAAGGTGGGCCAGTCCACGGCGGCGAGGGCCACGAACGCCTCCTGGTCGGCCAGCGTCTGGTAGAGGCCCTCGAAGGCCGTGTCGCGGTCGAGGAACGGCAGGCCGCGGCGGAGCACCGCCTCGGCGTCGGTGCGTTCCTTGGTGATCTGCTCGTCCCAGATGCCCCAGGCGACGGAGGTGACCGGCAGCCCGGCCGCGCGCTGCTGTTCGGCGAAGGAGTCGAGGAAGGCGTTGGCCGCGGCGTAGGCGCCGTGGTCACCGCTGCCCCACACCCCGGCGATGGACGAGAACAGCACCAGTTCCCGCAGGTCCGCGGGGTCGAGCAGGCGCGCGAGGTGGACCGCGCCGGCCACCTTGGCGTGTACGACCTCGGCGAACTCCGCCAGTGTGGTGGTCGCCAGCGGTGCGATGTCCAGGTGGGCGGCGGCGTGCAGGGCCGTGGTCACCCGGTGTCCGTCGGCGGTCAGGGTGGCCAGCGCGGCCTCCAGCGCCTCCGCGTCGCGCACGTCGCAGGCCAGTACGGTCACGGCGGTGCCGGCGGCTTCGAGTTCGGCGGCCAGTTCGGCCATGCCGGGTGCCTGGTCGCCGCGCCGGCTGAGAAGGGCGACATGGCGGGCGCCGCGGGCGGCCACGGAGCGGGCCAGGTGCGGGCCGAGCGAGCCGTTGGCGCCGGTGATCAGCACGGTGCCGTCCGGCTGCCAGGCGGGGTTGGTCCCGCCGGCCGGGCGCCGGTGGTGTACCAGCCGGCGTACCCGGGCCTCCCCGTCGCGGAGGGCCCACTGGTCCTCGTCGACGGCGCCGGCCAGGATGCCGAGCAGCAACTCGGTGTCCTGCTCGCCCGGTTCCGCGGGCAGATCCACCAGGCCGCCCCAGCGGCGCGGGAATTCCAGTGCGGCGACTCGGCCCAGGCCCCAGATCTGGTGCTGGCCGGGGTGTTCGGGCGCCTGGTCCCCGGCGTCCACGGCCCCGGTGGTGACCGCCCACAGGGGCGCGTCGGTGTCCTGGAGCGCCTTCAGGGCGGTGACGGTCAGCGCCAGGCCGGTGGTCATGCCGGGCAGTTCGGGGTGCGGGCGCTCGTCCAGCGCCAGCAGGGAGAGGACGCCGTTGAAGACGGTCTCCTGCGCCGCGATCCGCGCGGCCACTCCGGCGGGGTCGGTGTCGTCGGGCTCCAGCGTCAGGCGGCGCACGTCGAGTTTGGCGGCGGTCAGCAGTGCGCAGACCTGCTCGGCCGCGTCGGTGCCGGTGTCCAGCACGAGCCAGGGGCCGGACGGCCCGGCGGCGGTGTCCACCGGCTGCGGACGCCAGGCGGTGGCGTAGCGCCAGCCGTCCAGCACCGACTGCCGATGGCCCTCGCGTCGCCAGCGGGCCAGCGCCGGCAGCACGTCGGCCAGCCCCTCCGCCGGGCCGATCTGGGCGGCGAGGCCGTCCAGGTCCTCGCGGTCGACGGCGTCCCAGAAGCGGGCGTCCGTCTCGGACAGGGTCGCCGGGGCGTCCTGCGGGTCGAGCCAGAACCGTTCGTGCTGGAAGGCGTAGGTGGGGAGTTCGGCCCGGCCGCCGGGGCCCACGATGTCGTCCCAGCGCACGGGCAGGCCCTGCACCCAGCCCTCGGCGAGGGACAGCAGCAGCCGGTCACGGCCGCCGGAGCCGCGGCGCAGGGTGCCGAGGACGGTGCCCCGCGCGCCCAGCGTCCGGCCGAGGCCGACGGTGAGCACGGGGTGGGGGCTGGCCTCGACGAAGAACCGGTGGCCGTCGGCGGCCAGCGCCTCGACCGCGGTCTGCAGCTGCACGGTCTCGCGCAGGTTGCGGTACCAGTAGGCGGCGTCGAGTTCGTCGCCGGCGAGGCGGGTGCCGGTCACCGTGGAGTACAGCGGAACGGTGCCTGCGCGCGGTGCGATGCCGTCGAGTTCGGTGACGAGCCGGGTGCGGAGCACCTCCATCCCGGCGGAGTGCGAGGCGTAGTCCACGTCGATGCGGCGGGCCCGTATGCCGGCGCGCTCGGCCCTGGCCATCAGGGCGTGCAGGTCGTCGTCGGGTCCCGAGACCACCGTGGAGTCGGGGCCGTTGACCGCGGCGATCGACAGGGCGTCGCCGAGCCAGGGCGTCAGGTCGGCGGTGGGCAGTTCCACCGAGACCATGCCGCCGGTGCCGGACAGCTCGCGCAGCAGGCGGGAGCGGGTGACGGCCACCCGCGCTCCGTCGGCGAGCGAGAGCGCCCCGGCCACGCAGGCGGCGGCCACCTCGCCCTGGGAGTGGCCGACGACGGCGTCGACGGTGATGCCGCAGGACTGCCAGACCCGGGCCAGGGACACCATCACGGCGAACAGCACGGGCTGGACCACGTCCACGTCCGCGAGCGCGTCCTGGTCGGTGTCGCGCACCACCTCCAGCAGCGACCAGTCCACCAGCGGGTCCAGTGCGTCCGCGCAGGCGCGCATCGACTCGGCGAACACCGCGTCGGTGTCGAGCAGTTCACGGGCCATGCCGGGCCACTGGGACCCCTGGCCGGGGAAGAGCAGGGCGACGCGGCCGTCCGCCGCCCGGCCGGTGGCGGTGCCCGACGGGGCGACGGCCTGCGGGTCGCCCAGGGCGGCGAGGCCGTCGAGGAGCGCCTCCCGGTCGGCGGTGACGACCGTCGCCCGGTGCTCGAAGGCGGAGCGCGTGGTGGCCAGCGGCCCGGCGATGTCGACGGGGCCGAGGTCGGGCGCGGTCAGCAGGTGGGCGTGCAGCGCCCGCGCCTGCGCGGGCAGCGCCTCCGGGGTGCGGGCGGACAGGACGACCGGGACCGTGGTCGGCTCGGCGGGCTCCACCGCGGTCAGCGGGTCGCCCTCCTCCAGCAGGACGTGGGCGTTGGTGCCGCTGATGCCGAACGACGAGACGCCGGCCCGGCGCGGCCGGCCCTCCGCGGGCCACGGCCGGGCCTCGTCGAGCAGGGCCACGGCGCCGGAGGACCAGTCCACCTCGGGGGACGGGGTGCCGGCGTGCAGCGTGCGGGGCAGGGTCCGGTGGCGCAGCGCCTGCACCGTCTTGATGACGCCGCCGACGCCGGCCGCGGCCTGGGCGTGGCCGATGTTGGACTTCAACGAGCCCAGGTACAGGGGCCGTTCGGGGTCGCGGTCCGGTCCGAAGACGCTCAGCAGCGCCTGGGCCTCGATCGGGTCGCCGAGGCGGGTGCCGGTGCCGTGGGCCTCGACGGCGTCGATGTCGGTCGGCGACAGCCCGGCGCGGTGCAGCGCCTCGCGCACGACGCGCTCCTGGGAGGGGCCGTTGGGGGCGGTCATCCCGTTGGAGGCGCCGTCCTGGTTCACCGCGGAGCCGCGGACCACCGCCAGCACCTCGTGTCCGAGCCGCCGGGCGTCGCTGAGCCGCTCGACGAGCAGTACGCCGGTGCCCTCGGACCAGCCGGTGCCGTCGGCGTCGGCCGAGAAGGACTTGCAGCGGCCGTCCCGGGCGAGCCCACCCTGCCGGCTGAACTCCACGAAGATGTTGGGCGAGGCCAGCACCGTCGAGCCGCCCGCGAACGCGAGGTCGCACTCCCCCTGGCGCAGCGACTGGCAGGCCAGGTGGAGCGTCACCAGTGAGGTGGAGCAGGCGGTGTCGACGGTGACCGCGGGCCCTTCCAGGCCGAGCAGGTAGGACAGCCGGCCGGACATCACGCTGTTGCTGTTGGCGATGCCGATGATGCCTTCGAGGCCGTCGGGGATGCCGTTGAGCCGGTTGAGGTAGTCGTTGTACATCACGCCGGCGAAGACTCCGGTGCGGCTGCCGCGCAGCTGCTGCGGGTCGATCCCGGCGCGCTCCGCCGCCTCCCAGGCGGTCTCCAGCAGCAGCCGCTGCTGGGGGTCCATCGCCAGGGCCTCGCGCGGCGAGATGCCGAAGAACGCGGCGTCGAAGCCGGCGGGGTCGGTGACGAAGCCGCCCTCGCGGGCGTAGGTGCGGCCGGTGCGCTGCGGGTCGGGGTCGTAGAGGTTGGCCAGGTCCCAGCCGCGGTCGGCGGGGAAGGGCGTGATCGCGTCCCGGCCCTCCTGGACCAGCCGCCACAGCTCCTCGGGCGAGGAGACGTCGCCGGGGAAGCGGCAGCCCATGCCGACGATGGCGATCGGCTCGTCGTGGGAGAACGTGGCCGTGGGTGTGTGCGTGGTGGCGACGGGCTCGGTGGTGGCCGCGAACTCGCGTTCCAGGCGGGCGGCGAGGGAGGTCGCCGTGGGGTGGTCGAAGACCAGGGTCGCCGGCAGCCGGGTGCCGACCGCGGTGGCCAGCCGGTTGCGCAGTTCCACGGACATCAGCGAGTCGAAGCCGAGCTCCTGGAGCGGGCGTTCGGGGTCGATCCCGGCGGGGTCGGCGTGGCCGGCCACGGCCGAGATGTGCTCGCGCACGGTGCGCAGCAGCTCCGTGGTGCGGGCCGCGGCGTCGAGCCCGGCGAGCCGCTGCCCGAGGGTGCCGGCCGGGGCCGCGGGCTCGGCGGCCCGGGGGGTCGCGGGGGCCAGGGCCGCGAAGAAGGGGGCGGGGCGGGCGGCGGTGAAGGCGGGCAGGAACCGCCGCCAGTCGGCGTCGGCGAGGACCGCGTCCCCCCCGGTGTGCAGCGCGTCCAGGAGTGCGTCGACGGCGTCGGTCGGGGGCAGCGGGGTCAGTCCGAGGCGGCGCAGCCGCTCGTCCAGGTCCGCGTCGACCATGCCGTCGCCGGCCCACGGTCCGAAGGCCAGTGCGGTGCCGGCCAGGCCGCGGGCGCGGCGACGGGCGGCGAGGGCGTCCAGGGCGGCGTTGCCGGCGGCGTATCCGGCCTGCTGGGCGGCGCCCCAGGTACCGGAGATGGAGGAGAACAGGACGAAGGCGTCCAGTTCGGTGTCGCCGAGCGCCCGGTCGAGGGCGAGGGCGCCGGCGGTCTTGCCGGCCATGGCCGTGCGCAGCCGCTCGGGGGTGGTCTCCAGCAGCGGTGCCTCGTCGGCGATTCCGGCGGCGTGGAAGACCGCGCGCACCGGGGCGCCGCGCTCGGCCGCGTCCCGCAGCAGGGCGGCCACCGCCTCGGGGTCGGCCACGTCACCGGCGGTGATGCGGACATCGGCGCCCGACGCGGCCAGTTCGTCGGCCAGTTCGTCCGCGCCGGGGGCGTCGGGCCCGCGGCGGGAGACGAGCAGCAGGGTGCAGTCGTCGTGGGCGGCGAGCCGGCGGGCGACGTGCCCGCCCAGCGCTCCGGTGCCACCGGTGATCAGTACGGTGCCCGACGGCGTCCAGGCGTCGCCGGACGGTGCGGGCCGCGGGGCGGGTATCAACCTGCGGGCCAGCACCTCGTCCGCGCCGATGAGGACCTGGTCCTCGAAGGCCGGTCCGGCGGTTCCCCGGGCGAGCAGACCGGCGATCCGGCGGGCGGCCCCGTCCGCCACGGACGGGTCGGTGCGGCCGATCAGGCCGCCCCAGCGGTCCGGGAGTTCCAGCGCGGCCACCCGGCCCAGGCCCCAGACGGCGGCCGCGTCCGGGTCCTGCCGGGGGTCGCCGGTCAGGCACCAGGTGCGGGCGTCGAGGCCGGCGTCGTCGAGCGCCTGGAGTGCGACCAGCAGGGTCTCCGGCCGGGACGCCAGGACGAGCACCCCGGTGTACGGGCCGGCGGGAAGGGCTGCGGCCAGCGCGGCACGGTCGGGCTCGGGGTCGACCACGACGGTGGTGGCGTGCTCCAACAGCCCTTCGGGCCAGGGGTGTTCGCTGGTGGCGTCCAGCACCAGCCAGGTGCCGGGGACGGTGGTGGCCTCGGGCGCGTCGCCGAGGGGCTGCCAGACCACCTCGTGGCGCCAGGAGCCGGGGCGGGTGCCGGCGGCGTCCCTGATGCGGGCGCGCTCGACCTCGCGCAGCACCACGCCGGCCGACAGCGCGGGGGCGCCGGTGGTGGTGGCGGCCTGGAGGTCGACGGCGGCGTCGGTGATCCGCAGCCGGACGCGCAGGGCGCCGGCGCCGGTGGTGTGCACGGCGGCCCGGCCGAAGGTGAACGGCAGCCGGACCCGGTCCTGGTAGGAGCCGTCGGTCAGCGGCAGCACGTGCAGTGCGCTGTCGAGCAGCGCGGGGTGCAGGGCGAACCGGGCGTCCTGCCGTCCTTCGGGCAGGGCGACCTCCGCGTACACGTCCTCGCCGAGCCGCCACACCGCGCGCAGTCCGCGGAAGGCCGGGCCGTAGCGGTAGCCCTGGGCGGCGAGTCGGTCGTAGTGGCCGTCCAGCGGCACGGGTTCGGCGCCGGCGGGCGGCCAGGTCCCGGCGGCCCAGTCCACGGCGGCGGGCGCGGCTGCGGCGCCCAGGGTGCCGGTGGCGTGGCCGGTCCAGCCGCCGTTCTCGTCGCGGGAGCGGATGACGAAGTCGCGGTTCGCCGCCCCCTCGTCGGGTGCCACCCACACCTGGACGTCCACACCGCCGTCGGGCAGGGCGAGCGGCGCTTCGAGGACGAGGTCGGTGACCTCCGAGGCGCCCACCTGGGCCGCGGCGCTCGCGGCGAGTTCCAGGAAGCCGGTGCCCGGCAGGAGCACGGTGTCGTACACGGCGTGGTCGGCCAGCCAGGGGTCGACGGAGGGCGAGAGCCGTCCGGTGAGCAGGACGCCGCCGGAGCCGGGCAGTTCGACGGCGCCGGAGAGCACCGGGTGCGCCAGGCCGTCCATGCCGGCGCCGGAGGCCGGCGGCGCGGCGAGCCAGTAGGTGCGGCGCTGGAAGGCGTACGTGGGCAGGTCGACCAGGGTGCGGTCGGGCAGCACGGCGGCCCAGTCCACGTCGGCGCCGTGGGCGTGCGCGGAACCGAGCGCGGACAGCACGGTGCGGGTCTCGGAGCGGTCGCGGCGGCAGGAGGGCAGGGCCGTGCGCTCCCCCGTCAGCGGGGTCAGCACGGCGTCGGGCCCGATCTCGACGAGCACGCCGCCGGCGGGGAGGTTCCGCAGGGCGTCGGCGAAGCGGACGGTGGCGCGGATGTGGTCGACCCAGTACGCGGCGCGGGCGACCGGCTGGTCGGTGGCGGCGGACGGCGCGAACGTCAGGGCGGGCTCGTGGAAGTCGAGTTCCCGTACGACGGCGGCGAACTCGTCGAGGACGGGCTCCATCAGCGGCGAGTGGAAGGCGTGGCTGACCCGCAGCGGCGTGGTGCGCCGCCCCTGGTCGCGCCAGTGCGCGGTGACCGCCTCGACGGCGTCCCGGTCGCCGGAGACGACCACGGCGCCGGGCCCGTTGACCGCGGCGAGCGCCACCCGGCCGTCCAGGGGGGGGCGGACCTCCTCCTCGTCGGCGGCGACGGCGGCCATGGCGCCGCCCTCGGGCAGCGTCTGCATCAGCCGTCCGCGTGCCACGGCCATCCGGGTGCCGTGCTCGGTGCTGAGGACGCCCGCCACGACCGCGGCGGCGATCTCGCCGACCGAGTGCCCGGCGACGGCGGTGATGCCGACGCCCCAGGACTGCCAGAGCCGGGCCAGCGCCAGCTCGAACGCGAAGAGCGCGGGCTGCGCGTACTCGGTGCGCTCCAGCACCTCCGCGGGCTCGTCCCACATCACCTCGCGCAGCGACCGGCCGAGCAGCGGGTCGGCCACCGCGCACACCTCGTCCAGCACCTGGGCGAACGCCGGGAAGCGCGCGGCGAGTTCACGTCCCATCCCCGGGCGCTGCGAGCCCTGGCCGGAGAAGAGCAGCGCCACCCCGCCGGGGCCCGCGGTGACCGGGTCGACGTCGGCGAGCCCGGCCAGGACCTGGTCGCGGTCGCCGGTGACCGCGGCGCGGTGGTCGAAGCGGGCACGGGTGCCGGCCAGTGTCCAGGCGACGGCGTCCAGCGGCAGTTCCGGGTGGGCCAGCAGGTGGCCGCGCAGCGCGGCGGCCTGGTCGCGGACCGCCTGCGGGGTCCGGCCCGACAGCACCAGCGGGACCGGCCCGGCGGCCGGCCGCTCGTCGTCCGTGGCCGGCCGCGGGTCGGTGAACTCCTCCAGGATGACGTGGGCGTTGGTGCCGCTCATGCCGAAGGAGGAGACCGCGGCCCGGCGCGGGTGGTCGCCGCGCTCCCAGGGGCGGGCCTGGTCCAGGAGCCGGACGGTGCCCGCGGACCAGTCGACCTCGTCGGTCGGGTTGTCCGCGTACAGGCTCATGGGCATGGTGCCGTGCCGCATCGCCAGAATCGCCTTGATGATGCCGGCGACGCCGGCCGCGGCCTGGGTGTGGCCGATGTTGGACTTGAGCGAGCCGAGGTGGATGGGGTTGTCCGGGGTGCGGCTGGTGCCGTAGGTGGCGATCAGCGCCTGTGCCTCGATGGGGTCGCCCAGGCGGGTGCCGGTGCCGTGCGCCTCGATCAGGTCGACCTCGGCCGCCGGGATGCGGGCACTGGTCAGCGCGGCCTCGATCAGGCGCTGTTGGGAGGGGCCGTTGGGGGCGGTCATGCCGTTGGAGGCGCCGTCCTGGTTGACCGCGGAGCCGCGCACGACGGCCAGCACCGGGTGGCCCCGCCGCAGCGCGTCGGACAGCCGCTCCACGACGAGCACGCCGACGCCCTCGGACCAGCCGGTGCCGTCGCCGTCGGCGGCGAAGGAGCGGCAGCGGCCGTCCCGGGAGAGCACCCGCTGCCGGCTGTACTCCTGGAAGTACAGGGGGGTGGACATCACGGCGACGCCACTGGCCAGCGCCATGTCGCACTCGTCGTTGCGCAGCGCCTGGCAGGCCAGGTGCAGGGAGACCAGCGAGGAGGAGCAGGCGGTGTCGACGGTGACGGCCGGGCCCTCGAAGCCGAACAGGTAGGAGACCCGCCCCGCGGCGATGCTCGGGGCGCTGCCCGCCGCCAGGTAGCCCTCGAAGCCGTCGGGGGCCTGCTGGAAGCGGGTCCCGTAGTCGTGGTGCATCACGCCGGTGAAGACGCCGGTGCGCGAGCCGCGCCGGTCGGCCGGGTCGATGCCGGCCCGCTCCAGCGCCTCCCAGCTGGTCTCCAGCAGCAGCCGCTGCTGGGGGTCCATCGACATCGCCTCGCGGGGGCTGAGCCCGAAGAAGTCGGCGTCGAAGCGGTCCACTTCGGTCAGGAAGCCGCCTTCGCGGGTGTACGACTTGCCCACGGCGTCCGGGTCGGGGTCGTAGAGGTTGGCGAGGTCCCAGCCGCGGTCCTCGGGGAACGTGGTGATCTCGTCGCGCCCCTCGGTCACCAGCCGCCACAGGTCCTCGGGGGAGGTCACCCCGCCCGGGTAGCGGCAGCCGATGCCGACCACGGCTATGGGCTCGGTGTGCTTCTCCTCGACTTCGCGCAGCCGGGTGCGGACCTTCTGGAGGTCGGTCGTGGCCTTGCGCAGGTATCCGACAAGTTGTTCTTCATCGGCCATGAGGGGCACCTATCGAGTGGGAGGGGAGGGGGACGGCGGGGGTGGCGGAGCGGCGGCCGGGGCTCACAGGTCACCGAGTTCGTCGATGAAGCGCATCAACTCGTCGGCGCTCGCGGTCTCCAGGGAGGACGCCTCGGACACCGGGCGGGCGTCCATCTCGGACAGCCGGTCCAGGAGCGCGCCGAGCCGGGAGGCCAGGGCCGTGCGGTCGGCCGGGGTGGTGAAGACGGACAGCGCCGTCTTCTCCACGCGGGCGAAGTCGTCCAGTACGGAGCCGCTGCCGGACGGTGCGTCGGCCACGGTGATCTCGCCGCGCAGGTGCTCGGCCAGCGCCGACGGCGTCGGGTGGTCGAAGACCAGCGTGGCCGACAGTCGGACGCCGGTGGCCTCGGAGAGCCGGTTGCGCAGTTCGACGGACATCAGCGAGTCGAAACCCAGGTCCTTGAGCGCCCGGTCCGGGGCGATGCCGTCGGCCTCTCCGTGGCCGAGGACCCCGCCGACGGTGGCGCGCACCAGGTCGAGCAGGACCGCGCCGCGGTCGGCCTCGGGCAGTGCGGCCAGCCGCTGGGCCAGGGTTTCGCCGCCGGCGGGGGCCGCGGACCGCTGCGGTGTCCTGGGGGCGAACCTGGCCAGCAGCGGACTGGGCCGGGAGGCGGTGAACGCGGGCAGGAACCGCGACCAGACGACGTCGGCGACCACCAGGTCGGTGCCGGCGGCGACGGCCTCGTCGAGGGCGTCGAGCGCGGCGTCCACGGCCAGCGGGACCAGTCCGCGACGGCGCAACTCGCGCTCCACACCGGGCTGTTCGACCATGCCGCCGCCCGACCAGGGGCCCCAGGCGACGGAGACCGCCGGCCGGCCGGCGGCCCGGCGGCGGCGGGCCAGGGCGTCGAGGGCGGCGTTGCCCGCCGCGTAGCCGGCCTGGCCCGCGGCGCCCCAGATGCCGGAGATGGAGGAGAACAGCACGAACGCGTTCAGGTCCGGGAGGAGTTCGTCGAGGACGAGGGCTCCGGTGACCTTGCCGGCCATCTCCTCGGCGAGCTGCCGAGGGTCGCTCTGCGCGAGCGGTACGTCCCGTACGACTCCGGCGGTGTGCACCACCGCGTCGACGACGGTGCCCTGGGCGCGCAGCTCCGCCAGGAGTGCGGCCATCGCGGCACGGTCCGCGACGTCGGCGGCCAGCACCCGGACCTCCGTGCCGGTGGCGGCGAGTTCGGCGGTGAGCTCGGCCGCGCCGACCGCGTCGGGGCCGCGGCGGGAGAGCAGCAGCAGCGAGCAGTCGCCACGGGAGGCGAGCCTTCGGGCCACGTGGCCGCCCAGTGCGCCGGTGCCGCCGGTGATCAGCACGGTGCCGGTCAGCGGTGTGCCGGTCGCCGGGACGGTGGCGTCCGGCGCCGGTACGGGTGCCGGCACGGACTGCGCCGGTACGACCCTGCGAGCCCACACCCCCGCGTCACGGACGGCGAGTTGGTCCTCGGTGCCGTCCCCGGCGAGCAGGGCGGCCAGCAGGTTCCGGCCGGGGGCGTCGAGCGCGGCGGGCAGGTCCACCAGACCGCCCCAGCTCCCCGGCGTCTCCAGTGCGGCGACGCGGCCCAGGCCCCAGGCCGCGGCGGCCCCCGGGTCCGCCTGCGGGTCGTCGGTGCCGACCGCCACGGCACCGCTGGTCAGGCACCACACCGGCGCCTGGATGCCGCGCTGCCGCAGCAGGGTCAGGGTCGCCAGCAGTTCCTCGGCGCCGGTCGCCGTGCACAACACGCCGTCCGGCGTGCCGGCCGCCTCCGGGTCGGTGGTGCTCCGCTCGAAGAGTCCGGACAGGTCTCCGGTGCCGAGCAGCAGCCAGTGTCCGGGCACCGCGACCACCTCGGCGGGGTCGGGCAGCCGCTCCCAGGTGACGGCGTAGCGGCCGGTCCGGTCGGCGGCGACCGCGTCGAGCTGGGCCCGGTCCACGGGGCGCAGCACGAGCGCGTCCACCGCTATCGCGGGGGTGCCGGAGGCGTCGGTGGCGTGCACGGCGACGGACTCCGCGCCGGCCCGCAGCCGCACCCGCAGCGCTCGGGCGTCGGGGGACAGCGGCCGCACGCCGTTGAAGGAGAACGGCAGCCGCACCTCGTCGGCCTCGTAGCCGCGGCCGGTCAGCGGCAGGGCGTGCAGCGCGGCGTCCAGCAGGGCGGGGTGCAGGCCGAAGCCGGTGGGCTGTCCGTCGGGCAGGGCGATCTCGGCGAAGACCTCGTCGCCGCGCTCCCAGACCGCGCGTACGCCCTGGAAGACCGGGCCGTACTCGTAGCCGCGCTCGGCCAGGTCGGGGTAGAGGGTGTCCACCGGTACCGGGACCGCGCCGGCCGGCGGCCACTGTGCGCCGGTCCAGTCGGGGGTGAAGGCGTCGTCGTCGGTGGTGCGGGGGCCGACGCTGCCGGAGCCGTGCAGGACCCACTCGCCGTCGGCGCCGCGGGAGCGGATGTGCAGTTCCCGTTCGCCGCCGCCGTCCGCGGCCACCCACACCTGTACGTCCCTGGGCCGGCCGCCGGGGAAGACCAGGGGTGCCTGGAGCACCAGTTCCGTGACGCCGCCGGCGCCGGCCGCGCGGGCGGCCTCGGTGGCCAGTTCGACGAATCCGGTGCCCGGCAGCAGCACGGTGCCCATGACGGCGTGGTCGCGCAGCCACGGGTCGTTGCCCGGGGCCAGCCGCCCGGTGAGCAACAGGCCGCCGTTGCCCGGCAGTTCGCTGCACGACGAGAGCATCGGGTGCGGCCGGCCGTCGGCGCCCGGTGCGTCGCCGGCGGCGGTGGGGGCGGCGAGCCAGTAGGACGCGCGCTGGAAGGGATAGGTGGGCAGGTCTGCGGTGGGCCGGACGGGCACGATCGCGGACCAGTCCACCGGGGCACCATGGGCGTGCGCCCGGGCGACGGCGGTGAGCCAGGTGACGGTCTCCGCCCGGTCCCGGCGGGCGCTGGGCAGTGCGGTGCGGCCGTCCAGGTGCGGCAGCAGGGCGGCGTCCGGCCCGATCTCCACGGTCAGGTCCGCTGCGGGCAGCCGCTCGACGGCGTCGGCAAACCGTACGGTGGCGCAGATGTGCCGGGCCCAGTAGGCAGGGGTGTCCACCGGGTGGGAGGTGTCGGCGGCGGGGACCAACGGCACGGTGGGCGCCCGGAATTCGAGCCCTTCCAGCAGGGCGGTGAACTCGTCGAGGATCGGCTCCATCAGCGGGGAGTGGAAGGCGTGGCTGACCCGCAGCCGGGTGGTGCGCCGGCCCTGCTCGCGCCAGTGGTCGGCGACGGCGGTGACATCCGCCTCCGGGCCGGAGACCACCAGCGCGCGGGGGCCGTTGACGGCCGCGAGCGCCGTGCCCGCCGGCAGCGTCGGAGCGACCTCGGCCTCGGTGGCGGCGATGGCCGCCATCGCGCCGCCCGCCGGCAGCGCCTGCATCAGCCGGCCACGGGTCACCACCAGGCGGGCGGCGTCCTCCAGACCGAGAACGCCGGCCACCACCGCGGCGGCGATCTCCCCGACCGAGTGCCCCGCGACCGCGTCGAAGGCGATCCCGGCGGCCTGCCAGAGCCGGCACAGTGCGATCTGGTGGGCGAAGAGCGCGGGCTGCGCGTACTCGGTACGCTCCAGCACCTCCGCCGGCTCGTCCCACATCACCTCGCGCAACGACCGACCCAGCAACGGGTCCACCACCGCACACACCTCGTCCAACGCGGACGCGAACACCGGGAAACGAGACGCCAGTTCACGACCCATCCCCGGACGCTGCGAACCCTGGCCGGAGAAGACCGCGGTCACGCGGCCGGTACCGTCGGCCGTCACCGAGGGCTCGCGCAGCGCGGCGGCCAGTTCCGTGCGGTCTCCGGCGACCCCGGCGCGGACGGCGAAGTGCGCGCGCCCGTGGGCGAGGGTCGAGGCCACGTCGGCGAGCGGCACCTCGGGGTGCTCGGTCAAGAAGGTGCGCAGCGCCGCGGCCTGGTCCCGTACGGCCTGCTCGGAGCGGCCCGAGAGGACCAGCGGCACCGGACCGTCCAACGCCGGGGTGTCGGGCGCGGGTTCGGCGGCCGGCGCCTCCTCCACGATCACATGTGCGTTGGTGCCGCTGATGCCGAAGGAGGAGACGCCCGCACGGCGCGGACGGCCGTCGGTCGTCCAGGCGCGCTCGCGGTCCAGCAGGGCGACGGTGCCGGTGCTCCAGTCCACCTCGTCCGTCGGCCGGTCGGCGTACAGGCTGCGCGGCAGCACGCCGTGCCGCAGCGCCAGCACCATCTTGATGACACCGCCCACCCCGGCCGCGGCCTGGGCATGGCCGATGTTGGACTTCAACGAGCCCAGGTACAGGGGGTGTTCCGGGTCCCGGTCGCGGCCGTAGGTCGCCAGCAGCGCCTGGGCCTCGATCGGGTCGCCCAGCCGGGTGCCGGTGCCGTGCGCCTCCACCGCGTCCACGTCGTGCGTCGACAGGCCGGCGGCCGCGAGCGCCTGGCGGATCACCCGCTGCTGCGAGGGGCCGTTGGGCGCGGTGAGCCCGTTGGAGGCACCGTCCTGGTTGACCGCCGAGCCGCGCACCACGGCCAGCACCGGGTGCCCGTTGCGGCGGGCGTCGGAGAGCCGCTCCACGACCAGCACGCCGACGCCCTCGGACCAGCCGGTGCCGTCCGCATCGGACGAGAAGGAGCGGCAGCGGCCGTCCGTCGCGAGCCCGCCCTGCCGGCTGAACTCGACGAACATGCCCGGCGAGGCCATCACGGCGGCCCCGCCCACCAGGGCCAGGTCGGTCTCGCCCTGCCGCAGGGACTGGCCCGCCAGGTGCAGCGCGACCAGCGACGAGGAGCAGGCGGTGTCGACGGTGACGGCCGGACCCTCCAGGCCCAGGACGTAGGCGAGGCGGCCGGAGGTGACGCTGGAGGTGGTGCCGGTGAGCGCGTGGCCGTCGGCGGCGGGGCTGGACTCGTGCAGCCGCGGCCCGTATTCCTGTGCCACCGCGCCGGTGAACACGCCGGTCCGGGTGGCGCGCAGGGTGGTCGGGGCGATGCCCGCCCGCTCCAGCGCCTCCCAGCCGGTCTCCAGCAGCAGCCGCTGCTGCGGGTCCATCGCCAGCGCCTCGCGCGGCGAGATGCCGAAGAACGCGGCGTCGAAGGCTCCGGCCCCGGTGAGGAAGCCGCCCTGTTGGCTGTCGGAGGCGGTGCCGCCCTCGCGCAGCGCGTCCAGGTCCCAGCCGCGGTCCTCGGGGAAGGCGCCGATGGCGTCCCGGCCCTCGGCGACCAGCCGCCACAGGTCCTCGGGCGAGGCGACGTCGCCGGGGAAGCGGCAGCCCATGCCGACGATGGCGAGCGGCTCGCCCGCGTCCGGTGCCGGCGGCGCGGGGACGGTGGCGGGGGCGGTGGCCTCCTCCCGTGCGCTTCCGTCGAGCAGCAGCCCGGCCAGGTGGTCGGCCACCGCGGTGGGGGTGGGGTGGTCGAAGAGCAGGGTGCTGGGCAGCGGGCGCGCCACGGCGGCGCTGAGGCGCTGCCGCAGTTCGAGCACGGTCATGGAGTCGAACCCGGCGTCGGAGAACGCGCGGTGCGGGTCGACGGCGGTGGCGTCGGCGTGGCCCTGGACGGCCGCCGCGTGCGTCAGGACCAGGTCGAGCAGCGCCTCGGGGGTGGTCGCGGCGGGGGCCGCGGCCACGGGTCGGGTGCGGCGCGCGGTGGTGGCCGGGCGGACCAGGGAGCGCAGGACGGCGGGCACGGTCGGCCGGCGGCGCAGGGTGGCCGCGTCGAAGGCCAGCGGGGCGGTGACGGGTCGGCCCGACGACAGTGCGCGGTCGAAGAGTTCGAGACCGGTATCGGCGGACAGCGGGGCGATGCCGCGGTCGGCCCAGCGCTGCCGGGCGGACTCGTCGAGGCCGGCGGTCATCCCGGTGCGCCGGTCCCACAGTCCCCAGGCGAGGCTGAGCGCGGGCAGTCCGGCGCGGTGGCGCCGGGTGGCGAGGGCGTCCAGGTGGGCGTTGGCGGCGCCGTAGGCCGCCTGGCCCGGGACGCCCAGCTGCGCGGAGACCGAGGAGAACAGCACGAACGCGCTCAGGTCCAGGTCGCGCGTCAGCTCGTCCAGGTGGACGGCGGCGGCCGCCTTGGGTGCCAGGACCGCCTGGGCGCGCTCCGGGGTGAGCGACGCGAGCAGGGCGTCGTCGACGACGCCGGCGGCGTGCACGACGGCGGTGAGCGGGTGCTGCGCGGGGATGCCGTCGAGCGTCCGGCGCAACTGGTCGCGGTCGGCCGCGTCGCAGGCCACGACGGTGACGCGGGCACCGAGGCCGGCGAGTTCGGCGCGGGCCGCCTCGGCTTCGGGGTGGTCCGGGCCGCGCCGGCTGACCAGCAGCAGGTGGCGCGCGCCGTGCCGGACGACCAGATGGCGGGCGAGCAGCTCGCCGAGGCCCCCGGTACCGCCGGTGATCAGGACGGTGCCCTCGGGGTCGAGGGGCGCGGGCAGGGTGAGCACGACCTTGCCGGTGTGCCGGGCCTGCTCCATGTACCGGAACGCCTCGGGGGCGCGGCGCAGGTCCCAGGCGGTGAGCGGCGGCAGCGTCAGCGCCCCGGAGCCGAACAGTCCGGTCAGCTCGCTGTTCATGGCGGCGACCAGGTCCGCGTCCACCTCGTAGAGGTCGAACGGCAGATAGCGCACGCCCGGGTGGTCGGCGGCGACCCGCTCGGGGTCGCGGAGGTCGGCCTTGCCCATCTCGACGAAGCGGCCGCCCGCGGAGAGCAGCCCGAGGGAGGCGTCGGTGAACTCCCGGGCCAGGGCGTTGAGCACCACGTCCACCGGGCCGAAGGCGTCGGCGAAGGCCAGGTCCCGGGAGGACGCGAGGTGGGCGTCGTCCAGGCCGAGCGCGCGCAGCGCGTCCCACTTGCCCGGGGACGCCGTCGCGTACACCTCGGCACCCAGATGACGGGCGATCTGTACGGCGGCCATGCCCACGCCGCCCGCCGCCGAGTGCACCAGGACCTTCTGGCCGGGCCGCAGTTCGGCGAGTTCCGCCAGCCCGTACCAGGCGGTGAGGAAGGCGATGGGGACGGACGCGGCCTCGGCGAACGTCCAGCGCTCGGGTATCGGCGCGAGGCGGCGCCGGTCGACGACGGCGACGGGGGTGAAGCCGCCGGTCATCATCCCCATGACCCGGTCGCCGGGGCGCAGTTCGGTGACGTCCTCGGCGGTCTCGGTCACCACGCCGGCCGCCTCGCTGCCCGGCACGGCCGCGCCGGGATAGGCGCCGAGCCGGATCAGCACGTCGCGGAAGTTGACGCCGGCGGCACGCACCGCGATGCGCACCTCCCCGGGCCGCAGCGCCCGGTCGGCGCTCGGGTCGGGGACGAGGGCGAGTTCACGGGTTCGGGCGTCGCCGACGTCCAGTCGCCAGGGCCCCTCGGGGGCCATGAGCGGGGTGTCGGCGCGTTCCAGCCGGGGCAGCAGGACCTCGCCGGCGCGGAGGACCAGGTGGGGTTCCTCGGCCAGCAGCGGCAGGGCGCGGTGCAGGACCTCTTCGGACGCCGGGCTGCCGTCGCTCGCCACGAGCCCGAAGCGGTCCGGGTCCTCGGCCCGGGCGGCGCGCAGCAGTCCGCCGAGCGCGGCCCCTACGGGGTCGGCGGTGTCGGTGACCAGCACCAGCCGGCCGGTGCCGGTGTCGGCGTGGTCGCGCAGCCGGATCAGGACCTGTCCCACGGCGGCGCGGGCGTCGGCGGCGGCATCGCCGGTGGCCGGAACGTCGGGGCGCAGCAGGACGGTGTCCGCTTCGGCGGCCGGTTCGCCCTCGGGCAGCGCGGCCGGTACCAGACCGGGTACCAGGAGCGAGCCGGCGGACGTACCGTCGGCCTCCCGAAGGGTCAACGTCCCGATGGCCAGCGCCGGTTCGCCCGCGGGGGTGGCCGCGTCCAGGCGTGCGGAGCCGGTGGTTCCGGTGATCCGTACGCGGAGCGTGTCGGCCTGCCGCGGTGCCCCGACGGCGCCGCTGAAGGAGAACGGGAGCACGGTGCGGTCGTCGCCGGTCAGCAGCAGGGCGTGCAGCGCGCTGTCCAGCAGTGCGGGGTGGATGTCGAATCCGGCACCGGCCCCGGTACGGTCCAGGCCGACCTCGGCGAAGATCTCGTCCCCGCGGCGCCATGCCGCCCGCAGTCCGCGGAACGCCGGTCCGTAGCCGTAGCCGCGGTCCGCGAGGTCTTCGTACCGGCCCTCGACCGGGACCGGTTCGGCATCGGTGGGCGGCCACTGTGCCGGGCTCCAGTCGGGCGCGGCGGCGTGCTCGGTGAGGGTGCCTGTGGCGTGGGTCACCCAGTCGCCGTCGCCGGTGCGGGCCCGGATCTCCAACTCGCCGCCGTCCGGGGCGGCCCACACCTGCACCTCGGCGCCGCTCGCGCTCAGCGGCAGCGGGGTGTGCAGCGCCAGGTCCGCCACCCCGCGGGCGCCGGTGTGCCGTGCGGCACGGAGCGCCAGTTCCAGGAAGCCGGTGCCGGGGAACAGCACGGTGCCGTCGACGGTGTGGTCGGCGAGCCAGGGGTCGGTGTGGCGGGAGAGCCGCCCCGACAGCAACACGCCGCCGGTGCCGGGAAGTTCGCACGCCTCCGTGAGCAGTGGGTGGTCCAGGGCGTCCGTGCCGGTGCGGGCGGCCGGGAGGGACCGGAGCCAGAACGACTCGTGCTGGAAGGGGTAGGTGGGCAGGTCGGTGTGGGATCCGACGGGCAGCACGGCCGCCCAGTCGACGGGTGCTCCGTGGGCGTGGGCCCGCCCGATCGCGTGCAGGAGGAACGGCACCTCGTCCTGGGACCGTCGCGCGCTCGGCAGGACGATCCGGTCCGGCGCCAGCATCGGCGTCAGCGCGGCGTCGGGCCCCATCTCCACCAGCACGTCCACCGGGCCCAGCCCCGCCACGGCGTCCGCGAAGCGCACCGCGTGACGCGCGTGGTCCAGCCAGTAGCCGGCCGAGGCGAAGGCGTGCCCGCTCTCGGCCGCGGCGCTCACCGCGATCCGCGGCTCGGCGAACGTCAACTCCCCCAGCACCGAGGCGAACTCGTCCAGCATCGGGTCCATCAGCGGGGAGTGGAAGGCGTGGCTGACCCGCAGTCGCGTGGTGCGCCGGCCCTGCTCGCGCCAGATGTCGGCGACGGCGGTGACATCCGCCTCGGGGCCGGAGACCACCAGCGCGCGGGGGCCGTTGACGGCCGCGAGCGCCGTGCCGACCGGCAGCGTCGGGGCGACCTCGTCCTCGGTGGCCTCGACCGCCACCATCGCGCCGCCTGCCGGCAGCGCCTGCATCAGGCGGCCGCGCGCCACCGCCAGCCTGGCGCCGTGTTCCACGCTCAGCACACCCGCCACCACGGCCGCGGCGATCTCGCCCACCGAGTGCCCCGCCACGGCCTCGAAGGTGACTCCGGCGGAGCGCCAGAGCCCGAAGAGGGCCACCTGGTAGGCGAAGAGCGCGGGCTGCGCGTACTCGGTACGCTCCAGCACCTCCGCCGGCTCGTCCCACATCACCTCGCGCAACGACCGACCCAGCAACGGGTCCACCACCGCACACACCTCGTCCAGCGCGGACGCGAACACCGGGAAACGAGACGCCAGTTCACGACCCATCCCCGGACGCTGCGAACCCTGGCCGGAGAAGACCGCGGCCGCCCGCCCCTCCCCCGCCGTCACCGGCGCGACCTCGGACAGCGCTGCCAGCACGCCGGCGCGGTCGGCACCCGAGGCCACCGCCCGGCACTCGAACGCCGTCCGGCCCGAGGCCAACGTCCAGGCCACATCGGCGAGCGGGACGTCGGGGTGTTCCGCCAGGAAGCCGCGCAACGCCGCGGCCTGGTCCCGTACCGCCTGCTCCGACCTGCCCGACAGCACCAACGCCACCGGCGCGGACGCCCCTTCGGGCGCCGGCTCGGGCCGCGGCTCCGGTTCCGGCGCCTCCTCCAGGATCACGTGCGCGTTGGTGCCGCTGATGCCGAACGACGACACCCCCGCGCGCCGCGGACCCCCGTCCGGCGCCCATGCGCGCTCGCGGTCCAGCAACGCGACCGCCCCAGACTCCCAGTCCACCTCGTCCGTCGGCCGGTCGGCGTACAGGCTGCGCGGCAGCACGCCGTGCCGCAGCGCCAACACCATCTTGATCACCCCGGCCACCCCGGCCGCCGCCTGGGCATGGCCGATGTTGGACTTCAACGAGCCCAGCCACAGCGGCCGTTCCCGGTCGCGGTCGCGGCCGTACGTCGCCAGCAGCGCCTGGGCCTCGATCGGGTCACCCAGCCGGGTGCCGGTGCCGTGCGCCTCCACCGCGTCCACGTCCGCCGGCCCCAGCCCCGCGCTCGCCAACGCGTCCAGGATCACCCGCTGCTGCGACGGGCCGTTGGGCGCCGTCAGGCCGTTCGACGCGCCGTCCTGGTTCACCGCACTGCCGCGTACGACGGCCAGCACCCGGTGGCCGTTGCGCCGCGCGTCCGACAGCCGCTCCACCAGGAGGACACCCACGCCCTCGGACATGCCGAAGCCGTCGGCATCCGCCGAGAACGCCTTGGAGCGGCCGTCCGGGGAGAGCGCGCGCTGGCGGCTGAACTCGATGAACATGCCCGGTTCGGCCATGACCGTGGCCCCGGAGGCGAACGCCAGGTCGCACTCGCCCCGACGCAGCGCCTGGCAGGCCAGGTGCAGCGCCACCAGCGAAGAGGAACAGGCGGTGTCCACGCTGACCGCGGGGCCTTCCAGGCCGAGCAGGTACGACAGCCGGCCGGAGGTCACACTGGAGGTGGTGCCGGTGAGCACATAGCCCTCCAGGTCCGGGCGGGCCTGGTGCAGCGGCTGGCCGTACGGGAGGTTCATCACGCCGGTGAAGACTCCGGTGCGCGACCCGCGCACCGCGGGCCCGGTGAGGCCGGCGTGCTCCAGCGCCTCCCAACTGGCCTCCAGCAGCAGCCGCTGCTGCGGGTCCATCGCCAGCGCCTCACGCGGCGAGATGCCGAAGAAGCCGGCGTCGAACCGGTCGGCGCCCGCCAACAGGCCCGCCTCGCGCTGGTAGAACGTGCCGGGTACGCCGGCGTCCGGGTTGTAGAGGGCATCGAGGTCCCAACCGCGGTCGGACGGGAACTCCGTGATGGCGTCCCGGCCGTCCGCGACCAGGTCCCACAGGCCCTCGGGCGAGTCCGCGCCGCCCGGCAGGCGGCAGGCCATGCCGATGACCGCGATCGGGTCGTCCTGGTCGACGGGCACCGTCCGCGCCTCGGGAAGCGGCTCGGCGGCGCCGAACAGGCGGCGCCGGATCTCCTCGGCCAGCGCGCCCGGCGTGGGGTGGTCGAAGACCGTGGTCGCCGGAAGCCTCAGGCCCGTCGCCTCGTTGATGCGGTTGCGCAGGGCCAGTGCGCCGACCGAGTCCACGCCGAGCGAACGGAAGTCCTGGCCGGCGCGCAGCGACGCGGGCGCCTCGGATCCCGGTGCGTCGGCGAGCTGCCGCACCACCAGGTCCAGCAGCGCGGACAGTTGACCGGCCGGGTCCAGCGGCAGCAGCCGCTCGTACAGCCCGCCGTCCCCCGCCGGGGTGCCGTCGGCGTCGCTCTCCAGCCGGTAGCCGGGCAGCGCGGTACGGCCGGCCCCCTCCAGGGCCACGGACCAGTCGGGGGTCGCGCCGTGCACCTGCGCCCCGGCGAGGGCGCGCAGCTGCCCGTCGAGCCCGGCGTCGTTGCGTCGCATGGTGTCCAACACCACCGCGTCCGTGCCGACTTGGGCCACGGTGTCCTCGGCGCCCGGAGTGAGCACCGGGTGCGGGCCGAACTCGGCGAACAGCCGGTATCCGTCGCGCAGCGCCGCCTCGGTGGCGGCCTGGAAGCGGGCGGTCTCGCGCAGGCTGCGGTACCAGTAGCCGGCGTCCAGCGTCGCGGTGTCCACGAGGCCGCCGACGGCGGAGGCGTACATCGGCACCTCGCCGGACCGCGGCCTGATCGGCGCGAGCTCCCTGAGCATGTAGTCCCGGACGTGTTCGATCTGCCGGGAGTGCGCGGCGACCCCGACCGGCAGCAGCCGGCTGCGCACGTCGCGCTCCGCGAGCCGCCCGGTCAGGGCGCGGGCCGCCGCCGGGTCCCCCGAAACGACCGTCGCGCGCGGGCCGTTGACGACGGCGATCTCCAGGTCGAGTCCCCACTCGGCGAGCAGCGCCGCGGTCTCCTCTGCCGGGAGGCCCACCGCCACCATGTCGCCCCGCCCCTGGATCAGCGCCTGGGCCTTGCTGAAGTACGTGACGAGCCGGGCGCCGTCGTCCAGCGACAGTCCGCCCGCGACGGTGGCCGCCGCGATCTCGCCGAGGCTCTGCCCGACGACGGCCGCCGGGCGCACCCCGTGCGCGCGCCACAGTCCCGCCAGCGCGACCATGACCGCGAACATCGCGGGCTGGACCACGTCGATGCGGTCCAGCGGCACCTCACCGGACAGCACGTCCCGCAGCGGCACCTCGCCGTACTCGCGCAGCGCCCGGTCGCAGGCGTCCAACTCGGCGGCGAAGTGCTCGCTCTGCGCGGCCAGTTCGCGCCCCATGCCGACCCACTGGCCGCCCTGCCCGGGGAACATGAAGACCATCGGACGCGGTTCCGGGGCGCTGCCGTGCACCGCTCCGGTGACCGGCTCGCCCGCGGCCAGGGCACGCAGTCCGCTCAGTTGCTCCTCCCGCGTCCCACCGGGCAGCGCGACCCGGCGCGGCCACACGGTGCGGGAGACCAGCTGGGTGTGCGCCGCGTCGGCCGGGGAGAGCCCGGGGTGCGCGGCAAAGTGGTCGGCGAGCCGCCCGGCGTGATCGCGAAGCCCCGCCTCGGTCCGACCGGAGACCAGCAACGGCACCCGCGCCGAAGACGACTCCGGGGACCGCTCGGAAGTCGTCTGCGGGGCCGGCGGAAGCGGCGCGGGCTCCAACGTGGACAGCTGCGTCGCGGGTGCGTCGCCGAGTGCTCCGTAGCGCCCGCCGTCATCGGCGAGCGCCAGCACCACCGCGACGCCCGCCGCGGCGACATGGACGGCCACCGCGGCCGCCGTGCCCGCCACGAGCAGCGCCCGCGCCTCGGCCCAGGGCTCCGCGTCCCGGCCGGATACGACCCGGACACCGGCGATGCCGTCCAACTCGGGAAGCCGGCCGCTGCTGAGCACCGTCACCCCGCGATCGACAGCGGGCACGATCCCGGCGTCCTCGATGGCGGCCCACAGCGCCGCGGTTTCCGGGGCGCGCGACGACGCGTCGGCTCGTGCGACACCCATGATCACGACAGCGGTGGTTTGCTCAGCCATTTTTGGTAACTCCCGCAACGTTCTGGCGAGCGCTGTCGCGGACCCCCGATCGCGCGCTCCCTGCATGCCGTTCATTCAATGTTCGATCGGAATTAACCAGCCACCCCTAGCCCACCCCAAAGGCCCCCCTAACCTGGCGTTTAAGGGGAGCGCATCGTGCACCCGAGCGGTAAAGCCCAGGGCAGGTCACCCGGCGTCAGCGACGCCCCGTGATGATCTCCGCACTCGCAGCAGCGAACGGTGCCGCCCGACTCCCACCCGATGCCGCACGTCACCGACCCGCCCCGTCGCGCCGCCCGCCGCGCCCCCGGTCCGGCCGGATCAGGGTCAGCGCCCGCCCCGCCCCGCGCACGGGCTGGACATACGGACACCCTCACTCTGGGGCACGTGCAGATCAGCCGAAGACCAGCGCAAGGGCGACCGGTTCGCAATAAAGCAGTGGGCGGCGTGGCGTTGATCCACTCCACGGCGCCCAAGCGTCACCGCCTCACACCGAACCCACCAAACCAACCGCAACCCATCCCAACGCACCGCAACGCATCTCAAGGCACCTCAACGCACCTCAACGCACCCCACCGGAGCATCTCCCCTCGAACCAACGAAATGGGGGCCGACTCAAGGTGGGAAAGCGGGACCATGTCAGACCATCAGCGCCCGCAACAACTCCTCTGAGCTGCGATTTCGAGAGAAACGAAGTCTTTCGTTTCCCCATCGTTTACCTTACGGACACCATAGTTGGGCCTACTGAGGCCCGGCTTGTTCAGCTCAAAGTCGGACAGGTGCTCACCCCCCACGTGCATTCCCTGTGTGGCCCCGCATGAATCCCCTCACCCCTCTGTGCGTACCCCTGGAGAGTCCGTGACCGTCCCCCTCCCGAGAACCGCCGTCCTCACCGGCGTCCTCACCACCGCCGTCGCCCTCACCCTCAGCGCCTGTGGCGCGGACTCCGACTCGTCCGCCGCCTCCGGCGGCAAGAGCGCAGCCGCCGCGACCACGGCCCAGGCACTCGGCGGCATGGACGCCCTGATCAAGGAGGCCAAGCAGGAGGGCACGCTGCATGCGATCGCGCTGCCCCGCGACTGGGCCAACTACGGCGCCCTGATCGACGGTTTCGAGAAGAAGTACGGCATCAAGGTCGAGGTCGAGAACCCGAGCGGCGCCAGTCAGGACGAGATCAGCGCGGTCACCTCGCGCCGGGGCAAGGACAACGCACCCGACGTCCTCGACCTCGGCAGCTCCTTCGCGCAGAGCGCCGCCCAGCAGGGGCTGCTCGCGCCGTACATGGCCGCCGGTGTCGACAACATCCCCGACGACCAGAAGGACTCGATCGGCCGCTGGTCGAACGACTACGGCGGCTACATCTCCTTCGGCTGCGACGCCAAGCGCGTCCACACCTGCCCGACCAGCTTCAAGGACCTGCTCAAGCCGCAGTACAAGGGAGAGATCGCGCTCAACGGCAACCCGACCAAGTCGGGTTCGGCCTTCAGCGCCGTGTACGCGGCCTCCCTCGCCAACGGCGGCTCCTTCGACGACATCCAGCCCGGCATAGACTTCTTCACCAGGCTGAAGAAGAGCGGCAACTACACGCCCGTCCAATCCACCCCGGACACCATCAAGGCGGGCAAAACCCCCATCAGCATCGACTGGGACTACCTCAACGCCGGGTACACCGACCAGTTCAAGTCCAAGGGCCTCGACTGGACGGTCTCCGTCCCCTCGGACGGCCAGTTCTCCCAGTACTACTCGCAGGCCATCAACAAGTACGCGCCGCACCCGGCGGCCGCACGCCTGTGGCAGGAGTACCTCTACAGCCCCGAAGGCCAGAACCTCAGGCTCCAGGGATACGCCCGCCCGGCCCTCATGGCCGCCATGGAGAAGGCCGGCACGCTCGACAAGGCCGCGGCGGCGAAGCTGCCCAAGGTCTCCGGCACGCCGACCTTCCCGACCGAGGCCCAGCAGAGCAGCGCCAAGTTCGTGCTCTCCCAGGCATGGAGCGACGCCGTCTCCGAATAGACCGCACCACCGCGACGCGGCACGACGTACGACGGCGCTCACCCCGACACCGCGAGGTGAGCGCCGTCTCCGTTCGGACTGTCCAGCCGCGGTGAACGTTCGCCCCACGTTCACCCCGCACGGTCCCGCCTCAGCGGCACGCGAGACCGTCGAGCATCAACTCGACGGTGAAGTCGAAGCGTTCGTGATCGGTCCCCGCGGTGAGTTCGGCGGCGTAGCGCCTGGTCTGCGGGAAGGCGTCCGGCAGGCTGGAGAACCGGCCGAGCAGTTCCTCCCGGCTGACGACCCACTCGTTGCCGGACCCGGTGAGCAGGGAGATCTCAAGCGCGTAGGCGTTGACATAGAGCGTCAGCGAGTCGATGCCCCAGGCGGCCGCCTGCGGGGCGATGCCTCCGGCGAGGAGGATGGCGAGCATGCCCTCGGCAAGGCGCAGTGTGTCCTGGTTGGTGGGGGCGGCGGCGAGCGCGGCCCGGGAGATGCCGGGGTAGCGAAGGTACTGGTCGCGCATCCGGGTGCAGACACCGGTGATCTGCTCCCGCCAGGCGGCGGGATCCGGCTCGGGCAGGTCGATCTCGGCGCACAGGCGGCCGATGAGCAGCTCGTCCAGATCGCCCTTGTTGACGACGTGCGCGTACAGCGACGCCGGTCCGGTCTCCAGAGCGGCCGCCACGCGGCGCATGGTCAGCGCCTCGTAGCCCTCGCGCGCCACGATGCCGAGCGCCGCGTCGACGACCGCATCGACCGTGATCGACTTCGCTCGCCGGCCCCGCCCCGGCGACGCGCCCGCATCTGCGACGGCCTGATGGTGCCGCGCTGCGCGCCGCTGCTGAGGAGTGGGGGGCACGCCCCGAGCGTACCGGACGAACGAACCTTGTTCCTCACGAGACGAACACCGTTCGCGCTAACACGAACACCGTTCTACCATCGAATATCGTTCGCACGTACTCGACGAGGGCGGACCCACTGGCCGGCTCTTCCACGACGGCCGCCCCCTGACCTGACAGCCCTCCCCCCGAACTCCAGACACCCGCCAGCCCACCGTCAACGAGATTCGGGCCTGGCCCGGCCCGGCCGTAGGCGCACCTTTCGTCGTCGGCCATCGCGACCAATGGCGAATGCGGTCTCCGACGGTGCCCGCCTAACGTGGCCGCGTGACGCGTGTGGAACGTAGGGACGGTTGGGCCGCGGCCCGCCGGACATTGGCAGAGGGGTTGCGCTCGGCGCCCCGACGGCTGGCCGGACTGGCCGATCCGGTCAGGGCGCTCTTCGCCCCGGGCATGTGGACTCCCGGGCGCATCGTGGGCGAAACGCTGCTGAGCCTGGTGCTCGGCCTGCTGGCGGCGGCTTCCGAGCTCCCGGCAGGGCTGGCGTTCGGCGCGGGAGTCGGACCGGCCGTCGCCGTGGGATCGGCCGCCGCGCTGCTGTCCCCCCTGCGCCGGGTCCTGCCCGCGACCGTGCTTCTGCTCACCGCCACCGGCCTGCCCCAGTTCAGCGGCCTGGGCCCGCTGCTGCTGGTCGCGGCCTGGTCGGCCGGCCGGCGGATCGACGAGGTCGGCAAGGCGGCCGGCACCTTCGCCGCCGCCTACGTCCTCAGTCTCGGCCTGACCCTCCTGCAGGCCGCGCCCCCGGTCTTGCTGACCCTGGCCTTCGCCGGCCCCCTGTTGCTGGTCGCGATCGTCGTCCCCGGCCTGATCAGCCGCTACTGGTCGCAGCGCCGCACACTCACGGACACACTGCGGGAGTACAACGCCCAGCTGCTGCGCGAACGCGCGATGATCGCCGGCCAGGCCCGGATGCGGGAACGCCAACGCATCGCGCAGGACATGCACGACAGCCTCGGCCATCACCTCACCCTCATCTCGGTCCACACCGGGGCGCTGGAGGTGGACCGGGAACTGACCGGACGGCAGCGGGAAGCCGTCGGTGTACTGCGTGAGGCGTCGGTGGCCGCGATGCACGAGCTGCGCGAGGTGGTCGGGTTGCTCCGGGACGGCACCGAGAGCCCCGGCCGGAGCCCCGCCTCCCACGCCGATCAGGCCACGGGAGAAGGCGACGCCACATCGCCGTCGCGCGGGGTGGCCGGCATCGAGGGCCTGGCGGCGGCCTCCCGGAGCGCCGGGACGACCGTGGAACTGCGGCACTCCGGCGACCCCCGCCCGCTCCCCCCTACGGCCGACCACGCGGCGTACCGCCTCGCCCAGGAGGGCCTGACCAACGCCCACAAGCACGCCCCGGGCGCCGCGATCACCATCGAGCTGCGATACGAGCCGGACGCACTGGTCGTGGAGGTCGCGAACGGCCCCGCCCCGGAGCCGACGGCCACCGGCCGGAACGTGGTGAGCGGCGGCCAGGGCCTGACCGGCCTCGGCGAACGAACCCGGCTCATCGGCGGCATGGTCCACGCGGGCCCGACGCCGGACGGCGGCTTCCGGCTGGCCGGCGTACTCCCCTACGCCTCCCCGGAAGGCGGAGCCCCGAGCCGCTCACCGGACGACGCGACGACGTTCGTCGATCCCACCGGCGACTTTCGGGAGCAGATCCCGGCCGGCTCCCCGGGCGAAGGTGTTCCGGTCATCGACGGGAACAATCTTCCGAAGGAGCTGGCCAGAGCCATGAGCACCAACACGAAGCGCAACAGCACCGCGATCGGCTGCGGGATCGCGGCTTTGGCCCTCCTCCTGCTGGTGGTGGTCCTGGGCGTCGTCGCCGCGCTCTTCCTGGCGGGTACCCCGGCACGGCCGTGATCGAAAGGCCGTCCTCGAAGGGCGATGATCGAGCCGAAGGTCCTGTCCGGGGATGATGTCAGGGAAGATGTCACGGTGGCCGCGCGGGCCACACGGATTCGGAACAGCGCAGGAGAGTCGTGATCAGGGTTCTCGTCACGGATGACGAGCCGCTCATTCGGGCCGGCATCAGGATGATCCTCACCTCGGCCGACGACATCGACGTCGTCGCCGAGGCCGGCAACGGCCGCGAGGCCATCGAGCTGGCACGCGCCCAACGGGTGGACGTGGCACTGCTCGACATCCAGATGCCCGTCATGGACGGCCTGACAGCCCTGGCCGAACTACGCCGAACCGTCCCCGACACCCGCGTCCTGATCCTCACCACCTTCGGCGCCCAGCAGAACGTCCTGCACGCCCTGACCGAAGGCAGCGCCGGCTTCCTCCTCAAGGACTCCGCCCCCGCAGAACTCATCCGCGCCGTACGCGCCGCAGCCGCCGGAGAGGCATACCTCTCACCCGGCGCCACCCGCCACGTCGTCGACTCCCTGACGTCCACCCGAACCAGCCACACCACACAAGCCCGCCGCCGACTCGAAGCCCTGACCGCCCGCGAGTTGGAGGTCCTGGCCCTCCTCGGCGAGGGCCTCTCCAACGCCAACGCCGGCCAACGCCTCCACATGAGCGAAGCCACCGTCAAAACCTACGTCAGCCGAATCCTGACCAAACTCAACTGCGAAAACCGCGTACAAGCAGCACTCCTCGCCCGCGACGCGGGCCTGGGAACCTGACACACCCACCCCCGCCCGGTACGTTCCGCGAGGGGCGATCGCGGCGGTCACCTCGCCCGTTCCACGGCCCGGGACCATGACGAAGAACTCACGCTGTCTGTCCTCGCCCAACGTCGTTGCGGAATGGGCGAATGACAGTGCCGCCCGGACCGGCGACGATCCGCCGGACAGTACCCGACGGCAGCCTCGGACAGCCTGCTCGGGCCGTCAGGTGGTTGCGCTGCTCGGGCGCTCCGCTCGCCCGAACCCTCGTGTGGCCAGACCGAAGGCGAGACCACCGACCAGGAACCAGGGATTCCACAACAGCAGCGTCCACAGCCGCTGTGCCGGGCTTATGCCCACCCACTCGCCCGCGGTGTCGGCCAGCAGCAGTATCTCCACTGCGATGCCGCGTGCGAGCAGCACGGCGCAGACACACCAGCCCAGAGCCTTGACCGCCCGTCCGGCCAGGCCGCGGGGCCGCGGCCGGGCCAGGAGCCACCCCAGCACGCCGCCGGCCAGGCACAGCACTCCCACACCCCACAAGCCCACCGCCACGAACCACACCGGGCGTTCCACTGCCAGGGGCCCCGCCGAGACACTCAATCCCCAATTGCCACCCAGCGCCCAGGAGAAGTGAAGCCCGGCGAAGGCGACCGCCCAGGCACAGGCAACACGCCCCCACACCACCACCGTTGTTCTGCCCTGCCGATCTTCGCGCATAACGAGAAGCATGCCACTGCCACGCCGCGCCACCGGGTGCCGGTCGGAGCGCAGGAGCGATTCTTGCCGGCACGCCGGCCGACTGCCGTCAGCCAGCAGCCGTCGATGCCCTTGGCAAGGCTCGGAGCGATAGCCGTCACCGGCGCTGTGGGCCCCATTCGAAGAGCAGGTACCAGCAACGCGAGGCGGGCGTGGGTCCGGTCCGTTGCCACGGCCCTGGCCCGCCACCAGCCCGGTGAACTGGTACGGCTTGCGCTCGCGGTGAACTGGTGTGGCTAGTAGCGCGTGATCGCGGTGGGGCCGGAGGTGGTCCCGATCGCGATGTGGGGCCGCTGCCGGGGATCGGCCCAGACCAGGATGCGGCGCATGGCATCCGCCGGCACGGAGAGACAACCGGCCGTCGCCGCCCGCCCGTTGACGTGCAGGAAAATGCCGGCGCCACGGTCGCGTACCGGCTTGTAGTAGTTGAAGCCGATGACGAGCGCGTGCGCGTACTGAGTGGCGTAGTCGGCGAGGTGCTCGGACTCGGCGGCGCGGCAGTCGGCGGGCAGCGGCTCGGCCCAGCGGTTGTAGGCGCGCGAGCGATTGTCCTCGCACCACCAGGAGTTCCGGTTCACCCGGCGGTACGGCGTCGAGGTCCCGCGCGGCGCGGCCTTGATCCCGAAGCCGTAGGGGAGGTCGTACAGACCGGTGGGGGTGGTGTCGGTGCCCTGTCTGCGCTTGCCGCCCTCGGCAAGGCCCCTCGCCCCGAATCGAGCGGGCGCGCTGCCGGCCACGACCCACCTGCCGCCTCGCCGGTCCCACCACGTCAGCACCCCCGTGGTGGCGTCGGTGCCGGGCGCGACGGCGGTGATCAGCTGACCGCCCCCGCCGGTGTCGGCCAGCCGGTCCGGCAACGGTGGACCGCTACCGTCCGGGGTCAGGACGAACAGGACGGCGAAGAGCGCGACACCGGCAGGCACGACGACCATGGCAACCCCCGAGGGAAGAGGGACGGTTGCTCAGAAGTTACTGGGCGGCAGCGGAAGTGGCAGCCCTGGCAGGCCATCGATGTTGTGTGCAATGTGGTCCTTCTTGGTGAAGTACGCACTCAGCGAGGCGTCGTCCTCACGCGAGAAGCGCCTGCCGTGCAGGTCACGTCTTCCTCGTACGACATGGAGGGCACCCCGTATCCGCGGGGAAACCCTTCGCCTGTCTGACGAATCCGTCCGGTCGGGTCGTGGACCTTCCCCGGCTACGGATGGTCGGTCCCGCCCCCCCAGGCCGGTCGAGAGCGATTTCATCGGCATTTCAATGCCGCACGCAAGGGTTGGCGTGTCGCCACCGGGAGCCGCCCGGCAGAAGGGGGCCGGCGAGAGGGAGAAGTCACCGGCTTCCGAGGGGCACGGCGACCGCGCACGGCCGACGATCAGCGGCTCTGCTCTTTCGACGTGTTGTCAATGCGTGCGTCCAGGAGAGGGTTTGGCGGCGTCGGGCCGTGAACGATGGGGGGAGAAGGCATGCGCGTGTCGCTGAGATCCAAGCGGGCCCTGGCCGTGCTCGTGGTGCTGTTCGCGCTGCTCGCGTTTGTGTCCCCGGCGGAGGCGAAGCCGGTTCGCCCCGTGGATCTGTGCGGGGCGCAGGTCGCGGCGGCTCAGCAGCTCGGGGCAGACATCCGGGCCCACAACGCCAGGCCGCATCGCTTCCGGATGCCGGAGCAGTCCTTGGCCGCGGCGGCCTACAACGCGGAGAAGGCGGCCCTGGAGGCTCGCCGGTCCGCGGTCGTCGCCCAACTGCAGTCCTGTATGCAGGCGATGCGGGCGCTCGAAGCCGCGGATGCGGGTCCCTTGGGTCTGAAGGCCCCGGTCCGCCGGACGCTGGACAAGATCGAGAAGGCCCGGAACCAGGCCCCGTCGAACTGGACCGCACCGCCACCTCCCCGGCCGGGCAAGAACTGGGAGGTCCCCCAAAACTCCCCGATACGTCCGCTCTTCGAGGCCCTCCGCGGCAGCAACCCGGGAAAGGTGGGCAACATCCGGCTGAACGGAGTCGACCGGCCTCTGGCAACGGACCGGGACCCGGCCTACCCTGCCTCGTCGGGCCGCAGGATCGGGACCTGGGACTCCGGGAATTCGAAGGTTTCGCCCGACCACATCATTCCCCTGGCCGAACTCGTCCAGATGCGGGGCTTCACGAAGCTCACGGCGAAGAACATGTATGTGGTCTCGCGTGCTCCGATCAACTTCCAGTGGTTGTCGAAGGCGGCGAACGAATCCAAGCAGTCCCGGAGTGCGGCGTATGTGTCGGGGGCCGATCCACAATGGATCAGTGCGCAGACCGCGCTGGAGAACCAGACCCGTCAGAAGCTGCAGGACATCATCGACCAGCTGCTCAAGAGCCAGTACCGAGGTTAGAGGACATGGGACCTGAAGAAATCGCCGCCACGTTGGAGGACTGGTCGCTGGCGTTCGTCGGAAGTGACGCCGGTGAGATCGCGCTGATTCCCGAAAAGTGGCGGCCGATCGTGCTGTCGGCCGATCCGGAAGACCGCCGCCGAGCGGCGTTGTCGCTGTGGAACCGCGGTTTCCTCGACCTGGTCCCGGAGTTCGCCGAGGTGCTCGACGCGCACTGTCTCGATGTGCGCGTCGGTATCACCGACGGCGCCGCCGTGCTGGTCTACGTCCTGGAGACGGAGGACGGCGAGCTGGTCTCCTGGGTCGGCTACGATCCCGGAACTTTCGAGGAGCCGGAGTTCTGGGGGTGCTTCCCGGCGGCGGTTCAGGTGTTCCTGCGCGAGGTTCATGCGGGGTTCGTCTCGGGGAGCAGGTACGCGTTCGGCGTGGCGCGCCCCGTCGCCATGGGAACCCTCGCCGAGTTGGCCGACTTCCCCGAGGGCATCCCCGGCTGGGAGGACGGATCCCGTATTTCGTCCAAGCGCCTGTTGCAGATCACGACGGATGGCGGGCTGCTCAAGTTCTGTCTGTCCCCGGATCTCGCCGTGGGACAGGTCGCCCTGGTCTACGAAGGAGACGTCGATCCGAAGGAATTCGGTCAGGAACTGGACGAACTCCTGATGTCACGCTTCGCGGAACCGTCCTGATTCACGGATCCCCTGATTCACGGAACCCTCCTGAACGGAAAGGCGTTCGCATGTCGCATCAGGCCGGTCAGGAGCCGTCACCTCCCTGGCAGCCACCCGCGTCCCAGCCGCCGGTACCGGGATACCCGCCGTCCTCTCGTCCGTCCTCCCGTCGTCGGAAGCTGTGGTGGTCTCTCGCAGCAGCCGGTGTGCTGCTGGCCGGCGCCGCCGTGTGCGTTGCCGTGTTCCTGTTTCCCGAGCGGGGCGACACCGAGCAGTCGAAGGTCCAGCAGGCGGTCACCGACTTCGCCCTCGCGGTCGATCGGGGGGACACCGCCAAGATGGTCGCTCTGCTCTGCCTGGACGAAGCCCACGGCGTCGCCGACAACGACGACAACTCGGCCGACGGTGAACGCGACTCCCGGTCGAAACCGATACCGACTACGACTTCGGACGTGCGGATCAAGGGGAGCGTCGCCAGTGTCGTGGTCACCAGGCCCGCGCAGAAGCCGGTCTCCGTCTACCTCCGCAAGGAGAACGGCACCTGGAAGATGTGCGCCCCCGTTGAGAAGTCCTGGTCGCAGCCTGCGCGGTAAGGCAGCCGTCGAACCCGCCGCCGCGCTGGAGCGGCGCGATCCCGAACTGGCCGCGCGCCATCGGGACGAGGCGGACGCTTGTCTGGCGAGGCTGGTCGCGGTCCGGGGGGCATGGGGCAGGATGCCGGTGCGGGGCGGTCGTGCCAATGTCCGTGCTCGTGCCTGTGCTGGTGTCTGGGGTCATGTCCGCGGTCACGTCTGGGATTCCTCGTCCGTGGAGCCTGTGGGGTGATGGGGGCTGCTCGCGCCGTCCCGGTGTGCGGGGCGCGATGCCCGGAGCCGTACGTGGTCGAGTGAGGGCACCGAGGGGTGTCCGGGCACGGTGGTGCCGCGTGGGTCACCGGCACGTCGTACGCCCCCGGTGAGCCAGCCGGCGGCGCCCGCCGCGTCCAGTTCCTCCGCGACATCGCTGAGGAAGAGCGTGTGCCCGGGCACACCGTCGATCGCCCGGATGATCGCCCGATAGGAATCCGGTTCGCGCTTGGGCCCGGCCCGGTCCAGGTCGAAGTAGTCGAGCAGCAGGTGCGTCAGGTCGCCGTGGTCGCTGTGGGCGAACCAGTCCCGCTGGGCCCCCGCCGAGCCCGACGAGTAGATGTAGACGCCGATGCCGGCCGCCCGCCATCGGCCGAGCGCCCCGGGCACCTCCGGGTAGACGTGTCCGGTCAGCGTGCCGTCCGCGTATCCCCGCGCCCAGATCAGTCCCTGGAGCCGCTTCAGCGGGGCTGCCTTGACGTCGGCGTCCGCCCAGGCCGTCAGGACGGCAATGGCCCCGGCGTCGTCGAGATCAGGGGTGCCGGTCGAGTCCCGTACGGACTGTAGGATTTCGGCGTGCCGCGGGTCGTCGCGGTGGGCGGTGAACCAGTCGGCCAGGCGACGTCGTGCGTAGGGGAAGAGAACGTCCTGGACATGTGAGAGCGAGCCGGTGGTTCCCTCGATGTCGAGAACCACCGCCCGTACGGTTGCCGTGATCACAGGTCGGCCTCCAGCAGTGCCTCCAGGTGGGGGAAGTGTTGCGCGACCGGGTCGCCGGTGAAGTCCCCGACCCAGCCGTCCTCCTCCTTGAAGAAGCGGATGGCGCAGAAGTCCGGGCGCGGTCCCATGTCGAACCAGTGGCGGGTGCCGGCCGGGACCGACAGCAGGTCGCCGGCCTCGCACACCACCGCGTACACCCGTCCGTGCACATGGAGGTAGAAGCAGCCGCGCCCGTGTGCGAAGAAGCGCACCTCGTCCTCCGCGTGCCGGTGTTCGTCGAGGAACGCCGAGCGTGCCTTGGCCGCCTGTGCCTCCCACTCGGGTCCGTCCTGCGGGGACAGCCGGGCGACGTCCACGACCCGCAGGCCCTCGTCGGCGCACAACTGGTCCACCTCACAGCGGTATCGGGACAGTACGTCCTCCGCCGTCGCACCCGGGGCGATGCCGCCGTGCAGCGGCCAGCGCCGGAACGCAACCGCACACGACCGCAGAGCCTCGGCGATCTCCGTCTCGTCGCGTGTCCGGACGAGCACGTCCTCGGGCGCGTTGTCCGGCATGACCTGCAACAGTGTCATGAGGGTTCCCCTTTCGTCTCCGCGGCGGCGATGGCCGGCGCGATCGCCGGCCTGGCGCCCAGCAGCAGCAACTGACAGATGGCTTCCAGGCATTCCAGGTGGTTCCTGGCCTGCGCCAGGTCGCTTCCCCAGGCCGTGATGCCATGGTCGGCGATGAGCAGTCCGGGTGGTGCCTGGGGATCGGCGGCCAGGTAGGCGGCCACGTCGTCCGCGATCCTGGGGACCTGGGGCCAGTTGGGGAACACCGGCAGCTCGGTGTGCGAAGGGTCCGCCAGCCCCAGTCCCTTGAGCAGCTCGAACCGTTCGAGGAGCAGCGGGGCGACCTGTGCTCCGCCGGTCCGGGAGGCGACGGCGGTGGCGTGCGGTGCGTGTACGTGGATGACCGCGCCCGCGGCGGTGGAGCGGTAGACGGCGGCGTGGATCGAGGTCTCCGCCGAGGCCCGCAGCGGCCCCTGCCGGAGGGTCTTCCCGGTGTTCGCACGTACGACGACCAGGTCCGCGGCGGTCAGGTCGCCCTTGTCCCGGCCGCTGGCGGTGATCAGGGCGTGGCCGTCCTGGCCCGGCAAGCGGGCGGAGAGGTTGCCGGAGGTACCCGGCATCCAGCCGCGTTGGTACAAGTCGCGGGACATCCGGGCGAGTTGTCCGGCGAGGAGTTCGTCGTAACCGTGGTCGATGTCGTGGTCCTGGCCGGCGGTGGCCGAGGAGGCCGGGTCCGGATCGAAGGTCATTGTCCCACCTCGCAGAGCGTGAGCAGACGGTGCGCGGAGAGCTGTTCGGCGCCGCCGAGGCCGGACAGTTCGACGACGACGGCCAGTCCGGTGATGTGCGCGGCGGATTGGGCGACCAGCCGTGCGGCGGCGTTCAGTGTGCCACCACGATGCCGCGGCAGTCCGGGAGTTGGCGGTCCCATGACGACTCCGGGGCGACGACCACGAAGGGGATGCCGTGCCTGGCGGCGGCGATCCGCTGGGCGTCGGCGCGGACCGCCGCGATGAGTTCATCGACCGTTTTGAGCCGTAGCGTGCGGTATTCGTGGGGCAGTTGCCGCTGGTCCATGACCAGCACGGCGCCGCCGTCCCATCTGACCGAGGTGTTGTCGGGGGGCATGGCCGCGGCCTTCGGAGGCTTGCTCATATGGTCGCGACCTCACTGGTATCGGTGAGTCGCCGCTCCGCGGCGGTCCGGCCCGCCGGGCCGCCTTCGGGCAGCAGGGCGTCGGGGGTCGCGCCGATCCGGTGGGCGAGGGGGTCGTGGTGGCTCTCGGCGACGGGCTCCGAGGTGAACGGACGACGGGGCATGGAGGGTTCTCCTGGTGATTGGTGTGGGCGGAGTGGTGGGGGCGCTGCCGGAGGCCGTTCCGACGGGCGGGCGTGGGTCAACTACCCTCGCATCGTCGCCCGTATCCCCGACGGGGTTCCGGGTGAACTCGCCGGGATGCCGGTCAGGTTGGCGGTCAGGCTGCCTGCCCATGCGGGACCGTCGGAGTTCGGGTGCGGGTCCGTTCGGCCCAACGGGCGGTGGGGCGGCACGAGCAGGCCCGCGACGAGGAACATCACGCCGAGCGGCAGGCAGCCGAACCAGCCCCAGCCGACCACCGCCCCGGTGGCGACCACCGGGGCTGATCGCGGCCGCCGCGCTGCGCCTCGTCGCGCGGCAGCCTCATCTCAAGTGGTGGCGAGTGCACGCCCCAACAGCGACATCGCGTCGGGCATCACCCGCCGCCAGAAACCCTCCGTGTGCTCCCCGTCGGGGAACCGCGCCTCGCGCGCTCGCGCCCGCCGCGCGACCTCGCGGGCCGCCGGGCAGAACGGATCCTCCTGGCCGCACCACACGCCGAGGGCACCGGCCTGCATCCGATCGAGGCGGAGCGTCGGCTCGTGAGCCTGCCAGTCCGCCTCGTCGGCATACCCGCCGGTGACACGGGCGTCCGCCCACGTACGGAAGACGCCCGGGCTGAGCAGCGCCACGGCATCCAGGTTGCGGCCGCTCCGCGTGCGCCCGATGGCGTACTGCAGGGCGCCCGAGCCGCCCATGGAAATCCCCATCGCGGCGCGCGGCGTGGACAGTCCGCGGGCGTGCAGCCAGCCGGGGAGCTCCTCGCGAAGCATCGCCTGCGGGTCGTCGCCGTCACCGGCGGAACGCTGGTGCCAGTACGTGGCGTCCCCGCCGTCCACCGCGACGACGGCGAACGGCGGTATGCCGCCCTTGACCGCGGCCGCCAGGAACCGCGGCGTCCCCAGTGTCACCATGCCCTGCGCGTCGTTCCCGCGCCCGTGCAGCATCACACAGACCGGCAGGTTCGTGCTCGCCGCGGTGCCGGGCGGCAGCATGGTCACCATCGTCACATCCCGGCTCCGCGCCGCCGAGCGCACCCGCTCGACACGCACCGCCCCTGGCGCCACATCCGGCACTGTGCCGTCCGTCCCGGTCAGCCCCAGCAACCTCTTCAGCTTCACCCCACCGGGCAACCACCCACCGAGCATTCCGCCCGCGGCAGCGGCCCCGAGCAGCGCACCGCCGCCCACAACGCCTGCCCCGACCCGCAGCAGACGCCGCCGCGAGACCGCACGTCCGACGGGGACCTCCGCCGAGGGCTGTTCGGAGCCGCCACCACCCATGTCCGCGGTCATGTCTGTCGACCTTTCGCTCTTTCACCACCGTAGGCGGAGTCGGTGGTCTGGTTCTCCGCCCGACTGCCGCTGTCACCGGCGCTGCCCACCTGCGTCATGGCGGTGGCCGCTGCCTCCAGCGCACCCTTGGGGTCCAGGTCGGCGGCCTTCTTCTCCGGCACCGAAGGATCTCCGCCCGAGGCCCCTCCGCCCGGGGATACTCCACAGGCCGACAGGCCGGCCACCAGCAGGGCCGAGAGCGTGGCGACGGTGGCTGGACGCCACGTGGTACTCACGAACACTTCCCCCGTCGTGTCGGGCGATCGCCCCTGTCAGCCCGATCAAGATCTCAACCGGGCTGATGGTGACAGACTTTGCGGATTCCCGCATCGGAGATCCACCACGCTTCCGCAGATGCGCGTGTCAGATCCGTACCAGCCGAAGACGACCGAGGACAGGAGCCGCAGCCGCCTCCCACAATCGCCAGCGGCAAGAAGGCCGAAACGACCGCCCGGGCCCTCGCCCGAACCAGGACTCCGGACCACCCGGGCGAAGGCGCCCCGTCGACGAACCGACGACGACAGGTGCGTGAAAGGCCGGGCGGCACCAAGGAGTTCGGAAACGAAACATCCAGAACCTCGCCTTGGATCGGCCTGGCCTGCCGTGCCGATGCTCAACGGAGGTAGTGGAGAAACGTCTGGAGGTCGGCAAGGAGGAGGTCGGGGGTCTCCAGGCCCGGGAAGTGACCGCCGCGGGCGAGTTCTGTCCAGTGGACGATGTTGTCGGTCCGTTCGGCGAGATGGCGTACGGGCACGGAGGTGTCGGCCGGGAAGGACGCCAGGCCGGTGGGGGTGGCGGAAGGCACGATGACGCCGCCGAAGCCCGTACGCGCATGGGCGGTTTCGTAGTAGAGCCGGGCCGAGGACGTAGCGGTGCCGGTGAGCCAGTAGAGCATGACGTTGGTCAGCAGGGTGTCGCGGCTGATGACCTCCTCGGGGGAATCGCGGCAGTCGGAGAATGCCTTGAACTTCTCGACGATCCAGGCGAGTTGGCCGACCGGGGAGTCGGTGAGAGCAAACCCGAGGGTCTGCGGGCGCGTGGACTGGAGGATGCCGTAGCCCATCTCCTCACGCTGGTTGTATGCGCGGCGGGCGGCCGACGCGCACATGCGATCGATCTCCGATTGGGTGAGACCAGCCGCCTCTTGCTCGGTCGGCTCGGCGTTGGCCGTGGCGGACAGGAGCGTGGTCACGTGGACCCCGGCCACCTGGCCGGCGTGGAGGCGGCCCCACTCGCGGGCGATCATCGCGCCCCAGTCGCTGCCGTGGAGGGTGTAGCGGTCGTAGCCAAGTCGGCGCATCAACTCGGCGCCTGCATGGGCGATGCGCACGATGTCCCATCCCGGGGCGAGCGGCGGCCCGGAGAATCCGAAGCCTGGCAGGGACAGAACGACGACGTCGAGGCCATCGGTGGTAAGAGGGCCGACGAGCGCGGTGTGTTCAAGGATGGAACCCGGCCAGCCGTGCATGAGGACCACGGGCATCCCCACCGGTCTGGGAGAACGGGCGTGGATGAAGTGGATGTTCGTGCCGTCGATATCGGTGGTGAACTGCGGCAGCTCGTTGAGTTCGGCCTCGTGGGCACGCCAGTCGTAGGAGTGGCGCCAGGAGGCGGCGAGGTCCTTGAGGTAGGCGGCGGGCACCCCCTGGCTCCATTCGGTACCGGACAGGTCGTCGGGCCAGCGGGTCCGGTCGAGTCGCTCATGCAAATCGGCCAGGACCGACGAGGGGATGTCGATACGGAAAGGGGCGACCTGGCTGGAGGAGGTAGCTGCGCTCATGAGGCGACCGTAGGCGCCGTGGCGGACAGGGCGCGTCCGCATGATTCACGCGCCAAGCGGTCGGTGGGGATCACCGCCTCGGCATGGTCGCGATCCTCGGTGTTGTGGGAGGGCACCTGCTGCTCGGCGGGCGTGCGATAGGTTCCCCGACATGACTGACCTGGGATCCGTCGCCTGGCCACCTGCCCCCATCAGGACCGAGCGGCTCGTGCTCCGCGAGCCCGAGGCCGGGGATCGTCCGGCGTTCATCGAGCTGTTCGCCTCGCCGGAGGTGGGCGCCTACGTGGGCGGCCCTCGACCGCGTGGTGAATTAGAGCGCGCCTTGCCTGAGACGCCTGAGAGGCGCCCCGGCCTTTTCGTGGTCGAGCTCGACGGAGCGATGATCGGCACCGTCGAGCTCAACCGACGCGCCCCGGAACGTCGGAGCAATGTCCGTCCGGACGCCGGGGAGGCCGAGCTCGGCTATCTGTTCCTGCCACAGGCATGGGGACGTGGGTACGCCGCCGAGGCGTGCGCGGCGGTACTCGGCTGGTTCGCCGAGGCGCTGCCCGGCGAACCGGTGGTGCTCTGCACCCAGACCGCCAACGAACGCTCGATGCGCCTCGCGGCAACGCTGGGGTTCACCGAAGTGCAACGGTTCGAGGCGTGGGGCGCCGAACAGTGGATGGGCATGTTGCGCTCCTGATCCCGGCCCGGGCTGCCGTCTCTCAGTGACATACGCCGTTCGTTCTCGTCTCACCTACGCAGCCGATGAGATCTGCTTGGATGCCAACCGCCAATAGTCCGGCGGATTCAGGACTGATCGCCGCCCGACCCACCGAGGCCGTCCAGCAGCGCGGGCAGGCGGCCGAGTGCATGGAACGTGCCGAGTGAGTCCATGTAGTCGAGAGCCTGCACGATCAGGCCGTCACGCACCCGCAGGATCAGGAGGCCGGTGACGGCAACGGGGGCGGCGCCGGATTCCAACGTCGCGGTAGCCCCCCATTGCCCGATCACGACCTCGGGGTCGGTGCTGTCGAAGAGAACGACGTCGTGTATCTCCTGGAGCCGTACCGAGGTGGCGCTCCAAGCCGCCCGGTAGCCGGCCCGGACCTCTTCCCGGCCGTGGTAGCGAGGGGGTCTGCCCGGTGCGAGGAAGGGGAACTCGTGGACGGCGTCGGGTGCGTAGAGGTCGGCCAGATCGTCCGCGGACCAGGCGAGCATCGCCCGGTGGAAGGCGGCAAGTACGTCACGCGGTGACGAAGGCATGGTGGACTCCGATCGGAGAGCGGGAGACGGCGCGGCCACCGTACGCCGTCAGCGGTCGAGTTGCCGGAAAAGCGTTCAGAAGGCGTGGGTTGAGCAACGCGTTGTGCAGTTGGCTTGCCCCGTCTGCTCACCGCGGGGCGACTGCTCGGGCCACTCGGCGCGCGCCCGTTGCCGCGGGACGGTCCGGACGCGGCCCGTCAGCGACCTCGGCGGGCGTTGAGTCGGGCGGCCTGGCGGGTCAGGTGGTCGCGTTCGGCGAGGTTGGGTGCCTTGTGGGCCGCCTCGGTGTACAGCCGGGCCGCCGTCGCCAGGTCGCCGTCGCGCTCGTGGAGGTACGCCGCCACCGCGGCGTGGCGGGGCAGTGCGGCGTCCAGCGCGGCGAGTGCCGCCAGGCCGGCGCGCGGCCCGTCGGCCTCGCCGACGGCCACTGCGCGGTTGAGCCGGACGATGGGGTTGTCGGTCAGCCGTGTGAGCTCGTCGTACCACTCGACGATCTGCGCCCAGTCGGTCTCCTCGGCGGTGGGCGCGTCGGCGTGCAGGGCGGCGATGGCGGCCTGGGCCTGGAACTCGCCCAGTCGGTCGCGGGCGAGGGCCGCCTGGAGGATGGCGACGCCCTCGGCGATCGCCCTCGTGTCCCACCGGCCGCGGTCCTGCTCGGCGAGCGGTACCAGGCTGCCGTCGGGCGCGGTCCGGGCGGCCCGGCGGGCGTGGTGGAGCAGCATGAGCGCGAGCAGACCGGCCACCTCGGGGTGGTCGATGGCAGCCGCCAGCTGCCGGGTGAGCCGGATGGCCTCGGCGGCGAGGTCGACGTCGCCGGAGTAGCCCTCGTTGAAGACCAGGTAGAGGACGCGCAGCACGGTGGCGACGTCGCCGGTCCGATCGAACCGCACGCCGGCCACCGTGCGCTTGGCCCGGCTGATGCGCTGCGCCATCGTCGTTTCGGGCACCAGGTATGCCTGGGCGATCTGACGGGTGGTCAGCCCGCCGACGGCGCGCAGCGTGAGCGCGACTGCGGACGACGGGGTCAGGGAAGGGTGGGCGCACAGGAAGTAGAGCTGGAGCGTGTCGTCGCTCGTGGGCGTGGGCCCGGGCGTCGGCTCCTGGTCGACGAGGTTCTCACGTCGGCGGCGGGCGGCATCCGCCCGGGCCTGGTCGAGGAACTTGCGCCAGGCGACGGTGACCAGCCAGCCCTTCGGGTCCCGTGGCCGGTCGGCCGGCCAGACCCGCACCGCCTCGACCAGCGCGTCCTGCACGGCGTCCTCGGCCGCCGCGAAGTCGGCTCCGCGGCGGACGAGGATGGCGAGCACGCCCGGCGTGAGGCTGCGGAGCAGTGCCTCGTCCATGGTTGAGGTCATTCCGTGATCGTGGGCGGTGCGGCCAGGAACGGGCGCAGCTCGAGCCACTCGTGGATCGGCTTTCCGCCCGCCCCAGGGGCGGCCGACAGTTCCCCGGCCAGCTCGACGGCGCGTTCGTAGCTGTCGACGTCGATCATCATCCAGCCGGCGATGAGGTCCTTGGTCTCGGCGAACGGGCCGTCGGTGACCGGCGGGCGCCCCTCACCGTCGTAGCGGACCCATGCCCCCTCGGGGGCGAGCGCCTGGCCGTCGACGAACTCTCCGGTCTTCTCCAGCCGGGCCGCGAAGTCCTGCATGTACTGCACATGCGCCGAGATCTCTTCCGGCGTCCACTGGTCCATGGGCACGTCGTTGACCGCCGCCGGGGCGCCGCGGTAGTGCTTGAGCAACAGGTACTTGGCCATAGCGTTCCTCCTCGCTGGTGCGACCCATTGTGGTCGCGTTCGTCCCGGGGACGGAGCCGGGTACGGGTTCTCGACATCGCCGTCCGAGATTTTTTTGGGCTCTTCTGGATGGGCCCGGGCCAGCCGTCTCGGCGCGGGTCCTGCCACGTCCAACGAATGGCGCGACAAGCGGGTGCGTGAGGGCCAGGCCGGAGAACGAGGCGTTGTCGATCCCGACCGCCTCCGGGCCGCTGCTGTCAGCGAGCGAGCACACACCGCCCCGGCGATCCGACGCCGCGCTCCTCATAGTCCACATCCACCCTTCTGGGCACCGGCCCGCCTGACTTCCCTCGTAGTAATGCACTTGCATCGGTTCCCGTCATAGGATGTGATGCAACTGCATCAGAACGAACGCAGCCGATGCCACGCCTGGGCATGGCACGTCATGGCGCGACGAGGGAGAGGGGGCAGGGCCGCGCGCTCACCAAGAGGGCGGAGCGAGCGGCCCGGCGACGCGATGAAGACCGAACTGTGGAAGTTGAACGCGACCGAGCTGGGCGCGGCCGTCGCCCGAGGCGAGACCTCGGCCGCCGAAGTGGTCGAAAGTCATCTGGAGCGCATCGCGGCGGTGAACCCGACCGTGAACGCCGTCACCCAGCTCATGGCGGACAGCGCCCGCGAAGCCGCGCGCACAACCGACCGGCGCCGCGCGGCGGGAGAGCAGCTCGGCCCACTGGCCGGAGTGCCCTTCACCGTCAAGGAGAACATCCACGTGGCCGGCTGGCCGACCACACACGGTGTGCCGAAGTTGCGCGATCACGTGGCCGAGGCCGACTCCCCGCCGGTGCGCCGGCTCCGTGCCGCGGGAGCGATCCCGATCGGCCACGCCAACATGCCCGATCTGGCGATCTCTTCGGACCCCGCGAGCCAGCTGTACGGCAGGACGTTCAACCCCTGGGACCGGTCGAAGACCCCGGGCGCGAGCAGCAGCGGCGACGCGGTCGCGGTGGCGGTCGGCATGGCGGCGCTGGGACTTGGCAACGACTCCGGCGGCTCGGTGCGCATGCCCGCCGTCTTCAACGGAGTGGCGGGACTGGCGCCGAGCCACGGCCGCTTCGCCGCCGACCACCGCGTGAGGGGCCAGGAGCCGATGCTGGCCTCCCAACTCATCCCCGTCGACGGCCCGATCGCGCGCTCGGTCGCCGACCTGCGCGCGGCCTACGAGGCGCTGGCGGGCGCGGACCCGGAGGACCCGCGCGCGGTCCCGGTACCTGCATACGGACCCGACCCCGCCGGCCCTCTCAAGGTCGGCGTCGTGGCCGACCCGGCCGGAATCGGTGTCCACCCCCAGATCCGTGCCGCCGTCGACGAGGCGGCCACCGCGCTGGAACGGGCGGGTTACGCCGTGGAGGAGGTGCAGATCCCCCGGCTGACCGAGGCCCTGGAGTGTTACGGCAAGCTCATCATGACGGAGTTCGGCGTGAAGTGGCCCCGCATGAGGCAGTTGCTCACCGAGAAGGGCGCCCAGCACCTCGACCTGTTCATGGAACGCACCCCGCACACCGATCTCGCCGAGTTCCTCCGGCAGACCGGCGTCCGGCTCGGCATCCAGCGCGACTGGGCCGAGCTCCTGGACACCTGCCCGCTGCTCCTCGGAGCGGCCTGCCCCCAGCCCGTGCCCGGGGCCGACCTGCTCCCCGACGACACCGATGCCGACAGCCACGCCCGGATGATGCTGGCGGGAGCCCTGTGCACCGCGACGTCCCTCGTCGGCGTACCTGCGGTGAGCGTGCCCACCGGGTTCGCGGACGGCATGCCGCAAGGCGTCCAGCTCATCGGCCAGATGTACCGCGAGGACCGGTGCCTGGAGGCCGCCGAGGTGATCGAGCGTCACTTCGGCGTGCTCGCACCCATCGACCCGCGCCCGTAACCCGGGCGCGCACCGGTGTCCGCCCTGGCGACGGGGCAGGGCGGACACCGGAACCCGGCCGCATGCGGTCGCAGGGGGGCAAGACATCCCACGCGGATGGGAGTCTGCCGCGATGTCGGCGCGGTCGTCGTCGCCGTCCACTACCGCCGCTCCCCCGAGCACCCCTTCCCCGCCGCATACAACGACTCAACCGAGCTGACGAACGACCGGGCGCGCCGCCAGAACCGTTGAACTCCCTTTGGCAGGGAGCGAGTTCAGCGTTCCCGACACGAAACCGCCTTCCGGAAGGGCGGCTCAACCGTGCGTTGCGTTCCTCGGCTCAGCCGTCCCCTTGGGAACCGCCGTTGCCGCCTCCCCCGCCGACGGACGCAGTCCCAGTCCCTGCGTCAGCAACGTGTGGACCAGTTCGACGAGTTGCTCCTGCGGCACGGAGTCGAGGGCGCGCAACGTACCCGCCTGGCGCCCCAGGGCGATGCCTGCGAGTGCCGCCCCCGCGACCTCGGCGCGGAGTTCCGGGTCGGGGACGCCCTCGTGGGCGAGCCGATCGGCGAGCGGGGTGACGAGTCGGCGGTAGAGCTGTTCGCGGGCCGCCTGTTGCAGTGTGGGGTCGTCCTGCGACAGGACCGCCGTGCGCAGCACCGGACCCGGTGCCTTGCGACCGGTGCCGCCGAGCAGCTCGCCCAACCGCACCGGGTCGAGCGCGTCCGCAACGCCGTCCGTCGCGCTCCGTGCCTCCATGGCGGCGATGTACAGCTTGGTCTTGCTGCCGAAGTACCGGGCGATGAGTGCGGCGTCCACGCCGGCGCGCTCACCGATCTCCCTGGTGGTGGTGCGCTCAAAACCACGGTCGGCGAAGAGTTCCACGGCCGCTTCCAACAGGAGCCGCCGGCTTCGTTCCGCGTCGCGCCGGCGCCGCGTGGGTGAGGACGTCGAGCTCGGACCGCCGGTCATTTCTGCCCGTCCAATGCCTGGTGGGAGGGGTGCTGGGGGTACGCGGCAAGGGTATCCGGCCCGCTCCGGGACAGACACGGGGCGGGTCTCTTCCGGACTCCCCCCGCCGGTCCACCGGCCGGGGGACGCGAGATGCCTCGAAGTTTGTCATCATGTGATGACATCGCTTGATGACAACTTTCGGAGGTCCTTCCCGTCATGAGCACCGCAGCTATCGACTCAGCGGGCGCGCGCACCGGGCCCGACGCCCTCGTGAGGTCGTTGGTCTTCATGGGCATGGCACTCGCCGTGATCAGCAGCCTGGGAGCGCCGCTCGTGCCCCAGATAGCCGGGGCGTACCACGTGTCGCTGTCGCAGGCTCAGTGGTCCCTCACCATCACGCTGTTGACAGGCACCGTCGCCACCCCGGTACTGGGTCGTCTCGGGGACGGGCCGCACCGTCGCAGCGCCACCTTGGTGGCTGTCGCCGCGTCCGCTCTCGGGTGTGCGCTGGCCGCCCTGCCGCTCGGCTTCGGCGTCCTGCTCGTCGGCCGGGCCCTGCAAGGAGCGGGCATCGGCGTGATTCCCCTGGCCATCACGACCGCGCGTGACGCGCTGTCGCCCGAACGTGGTCGGCGCACCGTTGCCATGCTGTCGATCACCACCGCGGCGGGTGTCGGTCTCGGCTACCCGCTCACCGGACTGATCGCCCAGGGCATCGGACTGCGCGCGGCCTTCTGGTTCGGGGCCGTGATCAGTGCGATCTCGTTCGTCGTCGGCCTTCGGGTGCTGCCTCGCAGCGGCCACCTGCGTCGCCGGCCGCTCGACCTGCCCGGCGCCTGCCTCCTCGGCTCGGGACTGACCGGGCTGATGCTGGTGCTCTCCGAAGGCGGCACATGGGGCTGGGCGTCCGGCAGGCTGTTGGGACTGCTCGGACTGTCCGTGGTGCTGCTGGCCGCCTGGGCCGTTCACGAACTGCGCTGTGCCCACCCGCTGATCGATCTCCGCGTCGCGCGGTACCGGTCGGTCATGGTGGCCAACCTCGTCATAGCGGTGCTCGGGGTCGCCATGTATCTCCTGATGTCACTGGTCACGCGGTTGGCACAGACACCGGTGCACACCGGCTACGGCTTCGGGGCCTCGGTCGCGGTCACCGGACTGGCCCTGCTGCCCTTCTCCGCCACCAGCGTCGCCGCCAGCCGTGCAGAGCACCGACTGTCGCGCCGACTGTCCCCGCGCACCGTGCTCGCACTGTCGTGCCTGATCTGTCTCGGGGCCCTCGTCTTCTTCACACTGGCCCACTCGGCCCTCTGGCAGCTGTTCGTGGCCATGGGGATGGCCGGCCTGGGCGTCGGCTGCGGCTTTGCCGTGATCCCGCAGCTCATCGTCCTCGCCGTGCCGGCCACGGAGACCGGCAGCGCGATGAGCTTCAACCAGGTCCTGCGCTGCGTCGGCTACACCGTCGGAAGCGCCCTGAGCGCCACGGTGCTGCAGTCCCACACCGCCGCCGGGCAGCTCCTGCCGACGGCCGGCGGTTACTCCGCCGCCGGACTGGTCGGCGTCCTCAGTGCTGCTGCGGCCGTCCTCATCGCGTTGGTGTTCAGCCCCCGTCTCCACCCGGCCGCCGTCGCCGAGACCGGCTGAGCATGCCGCCCTGGTGCGGCCCTTGCGGTCCCTGCGGCCCCACTGCCGCAAGAGTCGTGCCGGGGCAGCCGACTTGGCCCCGCTCGCGGTGTTCCCCGGCTTCGGAATCGGTCCGCTGCCGGAAGCCGTCCGGGTCCAGGCAGCCCTGTCGCTCCGGCCCCACGAACGCGGCGGATATCCGGCCGACGAGTCCGGCCCTCTGACGTCGCGATCGCCCACCGGTCGGGCCCCGAGCCCGCGGCGCTCGTCCTCGTCTCCGGCCTGGAGGCGTGGCTCACCGGTATCGCCTACGACGTCACCCGTGTCGACCGGGTGCCGGACGACCTGCACGCCGACCGGACCGCGGACGTCCACCACGGATAGCCCACGCAGTGAGTAGTTCACGCGGCGATAGTTCACGCAGTGAGTAGTTCACGCGCGAAAAATTCACGCAGCGAAAGTCACGTGGCGCCCCGATATCCACGGAGCATTCTCTTCGCTCATCAGAGAATTCCGAGGAGGCGCGACATAGACGCGACATAGACGCGACATCACCATACCGGCTTCCCCGTGGACATCAGCCCCCTGAGCACGGAATTTGCACGAAGATTCTCTCTAACCTCGACTAGAATTTTTCACGTTTCCGCACGGAACCTCGGAGGTCAATTCCCCCTCCCACCCGAGATGATTTCCGTGAGCGCCGCCACTTCCGCCACGCTTTACTCATTCTTGGTCGTCATTCCCTTTCGTTTCCTGCGAGAGTTCCAGCGTTCCGTCCGGAAATGAAAGAAGCGCAGGAATCAAGAATGGAGACCGATGCATGTCGACTTCGCGCATCAATCTGTGCCGCGCCCTGGTGTTGGGCTCACTCTCATTCGCGATCGCAGCGGCCGGCTCGGTGACGGCGTTCGCGAGCAGCGAGCCCACCGTCAAGCAGCTGATGGCCGACTGCGCCAGCGGCACCGGTAAGTGCACCTTCAATGACCCCGTCGTGAAGGCGGCCTACCTCGGCAACTACCACCAGGTGTCCAACACCCTCTACAACTGCAGCACTTCACCCGCGACCCAGTCCATGGACTGGTCGGACAGCGTGGGCTCCACCGACACCGTGGACGCTTCGATCACCGCGGGCGGCAAGATCGCAGGCATCGTCGATCTCAGCGTCACCATGAAGTACGGGCACAGCTGGTCCACCGAGCACCGCGAGGGGGGCTCACTGGGGATGACTGTGCGACCGGGCGAGGTCGGCTGGATATCGCGGGCGCAGGCGATGCGTCAGGTCTTCGGCACCTGGCAGACGCACTACGACGACCCGCACTGGGGCCACTACTACTGGTTCTGGCGCGACACCATCACGAGCCCCGCCCCCAACGGCACCGACGGCGTCACCAACGCCGTAGTGGTGAAGACACGCGCGATGACCGACCAGGAGAAGAAGTCCTGCGACGCCCACGGCAAGCAGACCTTCACCAGCGGGGTCCGGGTGGAGAAGACCGCACCCGATCGGCGCGCTCCGACCGCGGAGACTCCGCAGCCCGGGGACGGCAGGACTCCCGGCTCCCGTGACGACGAGGCACGCCGCGCACCGTGAGGCGCAGGGGGACAGCAGAGCTGAGCGGCGAACTGAGCGGCGAGCCGCGCAGCCGCCGCCGGCTCCCGCGCTCGCCGGGGTAGTCCGGTTTCGGCCTGCGGCCCGGGCATCAGCTTCCGGACCGTGCCTTCACGAGGGTCGCGTCGGGGCCCACAACGGCCCGGCCGGCCGTTGCCCGGGCCCGGCGGCCGGTGACGCACAGTCCCAACAGGGCGACCAGCGCACCGCAGCTGGTGACGAGCCACCAAACAGGCTGTTCGGCGCTCCCGAAAGCCGAGGCGACGGGCGACGCCCCATCAGGGCCCGGCAGGACACCGTGGGGCAGCCCCAGGGCGAGCACCGCCCCGAAGCCGGCCACCCCCAGCACCACACCGAGGCGACAGGCAGCCATGGTGATGGCGGAGGCGGTGCCTGCTCTGGCCCGGGGCATACCGGCCACCGCGAGGGCCGTCGCCGGGACATCCACCAGTCCGATTCCGGCCCCGAACAGCGCGTAGGCCAGGCACAGGGACAGGGCCCCGTCCTGCGCTCGGCAGACGGCCATCAGCAAGCCGCTGGCCGACATCGCCGCACCGGCGAGCAGCAGCGGCCGGCGTGAGCCGTGATCGCCGGACAGGCGACCGGCCACCGGTGCGCAGGCCACGGTCATCACAGGCATCGGGAGCATCCACAGTCCTGCCGCGAAGGCACTCACGCCGCGCACGTCCTGGAGGTACAGGGTGCTGACGAAGAGGTAGCCGCCGAGCGCGGCGAACGCCGCCAGCGAGATGACCACTGAACCGCTGAACGGCACACTGCGGAAGAAACGCAGGTCGACGAGGGGTTGGGGGCAACGGCGCTCCCACGTCAGGAAGAGTGCGAGGGCGGCCGCTGCGATGGCCAGGCAGGCCAGGATCGACGTCGAGCCCCAGCCTTCGTGCGGGGCCTCGATGATCGCGTACGTCAGTGAGCCGAGCAGCGCCACCACCCATAGCTGACCCAGCACATCGGCAGGCCGGGCCTCGGTGGAATGGGACTCCGGGACGAACAGTCGGGTCAGCAGCAGGGCGCACAGCGCGATCGGCACGTTGATCCAGAAGATCGAGCGCCAGCCATCGGCGCTGACCAGCGCACCACCGACGACGGGTCCGATCGCAAGTCCCGTGCCGAAGGCCGCGCTCCACATGCCGATCGCGCGATGCCGCTGCTCGGGTTCGGTGAAGGAGTGGGTGATCACCGAGAGGGACACGGGGGCGATCATGACTCCCCCGAGGGCCTGGACGACCCGGCATCCTATGAGGACTTCCAAAGTGGGGGCGAGGCCGCACAGCGCCGAGCCGAGGCCGAACAGCAGGAGCCCGAAGGAGAAGACGCGGCGTCGCCCGACCCGGTCAGCGGTCGAACCGGCCAGGACGATCAGGGCCGCGACGATCAGGTTGTACACGTCGATCACCCACTGCATGCCTGAGACCGAGGTGTGCAGGGGGTGCTGCATTGCGGGCAGGGCGACGTTCAGGGCCGTGCTGTCGAGGCCGACCATGAACACCGCCAGACTGCACACCAACGCCAGCAGACGCCCGCGCGGCGAACGCAGGTCTGTGGTGCCGGTCCCTCCGCGGGACCGCGTGGCCCGGCGGCGGGCAGCCGCGCGGGCGCTGATCCGACCGGGCAGCATCATCGTTCTCCCTCACTCTCGGAGTGACGCGCAGAAGACGCACGGTGCGCAGTAGCCGGCGGGCCGCGTGCCCGGGACCGGACTGTTCCGACCGTAGGAGAACGGGACCGGCGAACCGATCAGGCGCCCGGTGGAGCGCGCGGAGGACACGTGGACGACGATCGGCTGACGGGCGCAGCCCGGCTGCGCGCCGCCAGTGTGCGCTATCCGGCGGACCGTGCGCTGGGTGAGCTGCAACGAATTCGCCGCGCACAGCCCGGACTTCACCGCCGGCTGGCGCGACCACAACGTGCGTCCCATCGCGACGCTGCGCAAGTACCTGCGCCACCCCGAACTGGGCGAACTGGGCGAACTGGGCGAACTGGAGCTTGACTGCCAGACCCTGGTGCTGCCCGGCAGCAACCGGCAGCTGGTGATGTACACCGCGGAACCAGGCAGTCCGAGTGCCACCGCACTCGCCCGGCTCGCCACCCACGGCGAGTGACCCCGGCCCGCCGGCGGTGGAACCAGCCCCTGCGACTGCGCGTTGACGCAATCGGCCAAAGCGCGATGTGATCCGGGCAGGCCGGGTGATGCCGGATGCCAATGGCCCCTTCCTGCCTGGCAGTTGGGCAGGTGGACGCGCGTCGGGGTGTGGAATGGGCTCACCGCACCGGCCCAGGATCCGTTCCCTCGTCGGTGCCACCCGTGGGTTCCGGACGGCCCGCGGCGCGGGCGACCGCGGTCCGCAGGGCCTGGCAACACCTCTCGACCGACTCTGCCGCTCCCACCGCCCGATAGATCGAGGTCCGCAGGATCTGCCTCGGCACGAGGCGGATGCAGCAGTCGTCCGCCTCGTCGGGCAGTGCACTGCGTGGGGCCACGGTCACGCCGGCGCCGGCCATGGCGAGCGCGACGGCCGTCTCGACGTGGGGCACGTCGGCCACGGGGAGCGGCCAGGAGTCACCATCGCCCCCGCGTGTGCCGATCACCAGGTCTTGCGGAGCCCATCCCTCGCAGTGGTGAACGATCCAGTCACGCTGCAGCAGGCTCTCCAGCGGGCTCTCGCGCCCGGCCAGTGGGTCGTCCGGCGCACACACGACCACGGCTTCTTCCGTTGCCAGGCACTCGACGCGACCGTCCCAACGAGCAGGGCACGGACCGATCGCGATGTCCGCCGCTCCGGACTGCACGGCCGCGCGGAGTTGGCGGCTCCCTTCGAGGACCTCGACCGCGAGCGGGACACCGACGCGAGCCTGCGCCGTGTCCGCGAGCGCGGGCGCCAGGCCGGGAAGGAGCGCGGGCAGCGTGGCCAACCGCACGGCCACGCGTCTCCCCTCATCCGCAGCGCGGGCCGCCTCCTGGGCGAGCCGGGCACTGCGCAAGGCGGCACGGGCGAAGGGCAGGAACGCCTCGCCCGCCGGGGTGAGCCGTACGCCGTTCGCGCCGCGCTCCGTCAGCACGGCGCCCACGCCCCGCTCCAGCGTTCTGAGCTGCTGCGACAGCGTCGGCACCGTGACGAACAGGCGCGCCGCCGCGGGGGTCAGGCGCCCCTCGTCGGCCACCGCCGTCAGGTATTCCAGTTGCCGCAGCGAAAGTCCGCCGGTCATCGGGCAAGGAAGCGGAAGACGTTGCCTTCGGGGTCCTCCATGACCTGAAACGGTCGTTCCCCACTGCGATCGATGCCGCCGATCGGCATCCCACCCAGGCGCCCGGCACGGACCACTGCCGGCTCCAGACAGTCCACCGCTATGTCCACGCAGGAGCGGGGATCGGCGGCAGCACGCCTCCGGTAGAAGGCGCAGAGGTGCACGGGGTCGACACATTCCACGTTCATTCGCTCCACGTTCGCTTTCATGGAATCAACGCTACGGAAGGGCAGGAGCACGGCGAAGGGAATCCAGAAAGGTTCAACCGGTCGTGCAGGAACTCCAACCCAAAAGGGGATCGCGTTGTCCCCCTACGCAATCCCTCGCGTGCAGACATGGAACTTCCCTGATGAGAAGCCGTTCCACCGCCCGATCCACCGATCGACCGATGTCGCCGGGTACACGACCCCGTAAGGTCGATCTCGGGAATTGACGCACCCACCGCGGAGCATTTCAGCCCGATTCCCGTTACCGAGGAAGAGGAAACGACCCAGGAGGAGTTCCGGATGTCCCACACCATGCACCAGTCCGAACTCACGTGGGAGTTGAAGCGCGACCACCGCACGATCCAGGCCCTGCTGGACCGGATTTGCAGTGCCGGGGCAGGGAGCCTTGAGCAAGAGCGACTCGTACGGCACACCGCCGCCGAATTCGAGCGGCACGCGGTGGCGGAACGCCGGTTCCTGCTGCCGATGGTGCGATGCGGGATGCGGGGCGGCGACGCCCTGGCCGGACGGCTGGAGGCCGGTTACCCGGACGTGTTGGGGGCGTTGGACCAGGCGACGTCCGCCTCGTTCCGCGACCCGGGATTCGAGGGGAAGGTCCAGGACCTCACGGCGGCGTTCGACCGGCATGTCCGGCTCTGCGAGCGCGAGTTGTTCCCCAGAGTGTGCCGCACCTGCCCGGAGACGGAGTTGACCCGGCTGGGCTCGGAGTTCCACCGCCACGCGCACCGGCACCACGCCGATATCGCCTGACCGACGCAGCCGGATCGGCATGCGACTTGATGGCGTGAGCGCAACGGTGCAACGAGGCAATGGGGCAACGCCCCGTTATCCACATCGCATCGGGAGGTGAGTAACAGAGCGCCCTGCTATGGTGCGCCGATGTCATCGACAAAGCAGTTCCAGGTCACCTTCGACTGCGCAGAACCTGAGCGTGTCGCCCGTTTCTGGTGCGAGGTGTTGGGGTATGTCGTACCGCCGCCACCGGAGGGGTTCGCCACGTGGGACGATTTCGCTCGCGCGCGGCCGCCCGAGGACCGGGGTTCGTCGTTCGCCTGCACTGATCCCTCGGGCGTGGGCCCGCGGCTGTACTTCCAGCGCGTCCCCGAAGGCAAGGTCGTCAAGAACCGAGTGCATCTCGACGTGCGGGTCGGCACCGGGCTCGCGGGTGAAGAGCGCCTGGCCGCTCTTGAGGCCGAGTGCGCACGACTGGTCGCGCTCGGCGCGGTTCGCGTACAACTGCTGCCTGCCGATGACGACAACGAGTCGTGCATCGCGATGCAGGACGTCGAGGGCAACGAGTTCTGCCTCGACTGAGCAGTCCCCGAGGCGGCGAGGCGGGGTGCCGAACACCTCCGGCCCGCACTTCTGCATCGGCGCCCAACTCGCGCTACTGGAACTGCACGCGGTGGCCACGGTGCTGCGAGCCGACTTTCCCGGAGCCCGCCTCGCAACCCCCTTTGCCGAGCTCCGGCAGGCCACCGTCGGCGGGCTACAAGGAAGCCGACTGACCGCTCCACCCGTCACACTGCTCGGCCGACAGGCACGGCTCCGCACCCACGACGAGGACGCCGATCCCAACCCAACGAGTCGGCCCCGCGGGTCACACAGCCTGGCCGGGGTTCGGGCCGCCGGGTGGAGTGCTCCGGCCTGCGGAGGCGAGTATCGCGGCCCCTGCGGGGTCGGCGGCCAGGGCCTCTTCGAAGCCGTCCTTCGGCAGCACCTTGTTTCCGGCCAGGGTGACTCCGCTGGGCGGGGTGTCGGCATCGGCAGGGTGGTCGTCCCAGAAGTTGTCGAGGAAGGCCACGTTTTCCAGCGGGGGCGTCACCCGCAGGACGATCGGGGTGTCGCTGCGGTGGACGACGTTGCCCTGCACGGTCACCCAGGCGGCGCCGTAGTCGGTGTAGAGGCCGAAGTTGTAGGGGGTGAGGGTGTCGCGGATGACGTTGCCGCGTACCAGGGTGCCGTCGGCGTGGGAGGTTCCCTGGCGGCCGTTGAGGTAGATGCCGCCGCCGTCGGCCAGCACGGTCATGGTGTGGTGGATGAGGTTCTCGATGATCTGGACCCCGGCTGCCTGGCTGCCGCCGGTGACCACGATCCCGCTGTAGGGCACGTCGTGGATCTCGTTGTGAGCCACCGTCACCTCGCGGGCGTCCATTATCCAGACGGCGGGTGAGCCGTGGTACTCGCGGCCGATGTGGTGGATCAGGTTCTGCTGGATGCGGGTACCCGTGCCCGAGATGACTGTCACGGCGCTGCCGGAGACGTCCTCGATCCGGTTGCCGACGATCGTGTTGTCGCGGCCCGGGCCGGCGAAGCCGATCGCCCCGGCGCCGAGCCGGGTGAAGCTGTTGTCGTGCAGTGCGACCCGCTCGGCGGCGGTGAACTCGACGTTGGACGGCAGGAAACTGGGTGCCGCCGGGACCGTCACATGGGCGTTTCCGTCGGCGAGTTCGACCTTCTGCAGCTCCCCGCCGCCGTAGTAGGTGTTGGCGAAGAAGTGCAGGAATCCGCGGGGTCCGTCCGGTTCGGTCCAGCCTGCGTGGGAGAAGGTCAGGCCGCGCAACACAACGTCACGCAGCGGGAGTTCCTCGGTTCCCCGGCCGATGACGAGCTTCTCCAGGACCGGGGCGATGATCTCGGCCTCGGCCATGTCCTCCCCGGGCAGTGGCAGGTAGTGCAGGACGTGGCGCCCGGGGGTGGATCGGTCGAGCACGAAGGTGCCCGGTTCGGTCAGGAAGCTCACACTGTTCTCCGCCGAACCCGGCCGGGCCAGACCGTCCCACCGCGCGTCCCGATGGCTTTCGGTGCCCTCCGGCTTGTCGCCGACCCAGGTGGCGGCGTAGAGCTCGCGGGCCCGGTCGAAGGCCGGTTGGACGAGGGTGATGGTCGTGGACCGTGCGTCGCCGGTGATCTCGGCGACGCGGCAGCGCGCCTCCGACCACGGGTACACCCACGGGAAGACGAATTCGATGCTCGCCGGGTCCTGCCAGCTCTGCGGAGCCGTACTGTCCGTGACGTAACCAGTCTCGGTTTTCGTCACGCTACCGGGGATGCCTGGGCTGAGCGCGGCCCTGGGCGCTCGGCGACCGTTGACATACAGCTGCCGGGTCTCCAGCGCACCCACTTCGGCCCGCCAGGCACCGTCCGCCCCGCCGGGAGTCCACCCCGCGATCACCCGGCCGCCACTGACAACGACCTTGTCCTGGCGGGCACTTCCATAGCCATGTGCCTGATAGACGACCCGGTGGCCGTCCTCGCCGGAGTCTCCCGCCGCGCCGTCCAAGGTGAACGGAGCGTCGAGGAAATACGTTCCGGCGTGGAGGTTGACCACGAGGTCGGAGGACAGCGACGCGGTGCGGGCACGGACGGCCCGCTGCACGCCGGGCAGGGTGGCGAACGGCTGGTCGTGCGTCCCGGGCCAGGAATCGCGCCCCCAAGGGGCGACATGGAGCCGGCCGGAGCGGTCGGAGCCTGACCGGTCCGACTGACAGGACTGGCATGACTGGTTGTCGAGCATGGGCGTACCTTCCCCCAACAGGTTTATGCCGTACACGAATGCGTACACCATAAACGCAAGGCTAGGGTGGAGGTCAAGGATGGGAAGGTGAGTGTGCATGACCGACGAGAACACGGCGGCGGACCCTGGACGCACCGTCGAACTGCTCTGGGGCACAAAGGAGAACCAGGCAAAGACGGGGCTGACCCTGGCCTCGATCGTGTCGTCGGCGATCGAGGTCGCCGACGCCGAAGGGCTGCCCGCGCTCTCCATGCGACGGGTGGCCGAGCGACTGGGGTTCACCCCGATGTCGCTCTACCGGCATGTGCCCGGCAAGGCGGAGCTGATCGAGCTGATGCGGGACACCGTGGTGGGCGAACTCGACATGACCGCACCGGACCGTCCCGAGCCCGGGGTCGAGCCCGAGCCCGAAGACGGTGACTGGCGCAGCGGCATGGAGGCATGGGCCCGCGCACACTGGGCCCTGCACCTGCGGCACCCGTGGATCGTGCACACCGCCGGCAGCCGCCGGTTGCCCGGACCCAACATCATGGCCGACTACGATCGCGCCTTGCGGATCGCCGAGGGGACTGGGCTACAGGCTTCCGAGGTGGTCGCCGTGGTCTCACTGGTCGGCGGATTCGTGAAGACCGCCGCCCGGCAGGTCCATGAAGTCCTCACCGAGGAACGGGAGTCCGGCGTTTCGAACGCGCAGTGGTGGCGCGACCAGGTGGACCTGGTCGAGCACATGGGCCCGTACCCCGGGCTCGGCCGCCTGTGGCAGGCCGGCGGCTTCGACAGGCCCGAGGACCCCTTCGACTTCGGCCTGGCCCGCACTCTCGACGGCGTCGAGCTGCTCATCCAACGCCGGCGTGACGAAAATCGTGACGTAAACGCGTCGCAGCCCCACACAGGCCGATGCTCGGTCTGCGGCACGCAGTTCGACGGAACGCGCCGAGGCCGTCCGCGGGACTACTGCTCCCGCGCCTGCCGCCAACGCGCCTACCGACAGCGTCACATGGCGACCGAATAGCGGCGCCTGATCACCGCGCGCCCTGTGGGGGGGACGCCCCGTCGGACACTGCCTGGCCGACCTGGGCGGCCTGCCATTCGCCGATCCGACCGGTGGCAGTTGGCACCGGCCCGCAGACGGGACAGGATGGTCATTCCCCCACGGCGGTGGGCTCCGGTGCGGGCTCCGCCTGAGGTGTCTGCGTGCTCTCCGTGTGCTGAGCGGAGCTGCGGGACAACCATCGCTGGAGGACCGGCAGTAGCAGCACCATGAGGAACAGCCGTAGTGTCTGCACGCTGGAGATGAGCCCGAGGTGCGCGTCGCTGGTCGAGGCGCTGGCGAGGACGGCGTTGATGCCGCCGGGTGTCGTCGCAAGGTAGGCGTCGGCCCGGCTGACCCCGAGCACCGGGGCCAGGCCCACGGCGATCCCCCCGATGACACCGCTGAGCAGCACGATGGCGGCCAGCACCAGCGGGATCATGCGCTTGACCGCCTGCACGGTCTCACGGTCGAAGCGCAGCCCCACCTCCAGCCCGACGAGCACGAGCAGCATCTGCTTGAACAGGCCCGCCGGCGAGTAGCCGTGCGTCAGGCCGAGCGCCGTGACCAGCGCGGAGAGCAGCATGGGCCCCAGGAGCGCCGCGCTGGGCAGCCCGATGCGCCGGGCCAGGCGCATGCCGACCGCGGCCAGGACGAGGGTGATGGAAATTCCGGCCAGCTGATCGCCTCGGGGTACCAGGGCCCAGGACCATCCGGCGGCGGTGCTCGCACCGCCGTCCGCCCCTTCGCCGCCGACCGCGGGCTCCGCGATGAGCATGGCCACCAGGGGCGCGGCAGCCGAGATCACGGCGACCCGCGTGTACTGCATGAAGGCCACGACCCGGGAGTCCGCGCCCATGTCCTTCGCGCAGGACGTCACGGCCGCCGATCCTCCGGCGATCATTCCGAGGGTGGCGGTGAGCCGGTCCATGCGGCCGGTCCGGGCGACCAGGACGGCGATCCCGACGCTGAGGACGGTGGTCACCAGCGTGAGCATCGTCAGCGGAAGCATCGCACCGGCGACGTCGCGCAGAATCGAGACTTGGAGATAGGCGCCGATCATGACGCCGATCAGGGCCTGCACACCCTGGTCGATCGCCTTCGACATACGGCGCTGTCGTCTGCCCCGCAGCGCGATCGCGGCTCCCACGAACAGCCCGAGGAGGAGCTGGGGTGCCGGGGCTCCCAGGGGCTCCAGGACCGCCGAGACGGCAAGGATCGCCACCGAAACGAATCCGATTTCCATTGGGCCGCCGCGTGCGTCCCGGACCCAACTCAAAACCCTCTCACCCATACGCATGGCGCAATCTCCGAGGTTCGTCGCAAGCCAGTGACCATGATGAGCGCCGAGAGGTTTCCAAGAGGTGAATGCCCCGCTACGTTGCCATGAAGACAACGAAGTGCAGTACGCCTGGCCTGCGCATTTCCCTTCGCCGATATGCGAGCCCACTTTCCGGCAGGCTCTCGGAACGCTTTTGCGGGATTCAGCGAAAACATTCCCGGCGTCACCGTGGCCAAGTTCTTGAGCGGTATGCGCGGGACACCGATCGGCCCCAGCGGAATGCTCGCGATGTTGCGTCCTTCATCGGCGGCGCGGGCGCCCGCGAAGGCACTCAGGCTGTCTCGGTCGAGACGGTGGAGGCAGCGGCGGGCGAGGGCGTCGATCGAGGTGCCGGTCGTTTGTCGCCAGGTTGGTCACGTCATCGCCGTCGGCCAGGAGGGCACCGAGGGGGGTGCAGGAGTTCGTCCGGGGGAGCCGGGCGCAGCCCAAGGGCTCCCAGGTAGGCGGTCATGTCGTTGCGCCCACGAACCTCGCGCTTCCGCTGGGAGCCGCCGGGGCGGCGAAGCCGGCAGCTTGCCGGGGCCGGGAGAGGGATCCGCGCTCGCTTCGGGTCGGAGTGGTCCCGTCCGACCATGGGGCGCTCAGCGCGCTGCGGTGGGAGGCGGCAGCCGCAGGCCGGCCAGGTCCGGCGGCACAGGAGCGTTGGGGCGCAGGAACGGTGCGGACTCCCCGTCGCTTTCCGTGGCGGGCGCGTCGGTGAGACGGAACCGGTCCCGGAGGCGGCCGTAGAAGTCGGTGGGGTGGAGGCGGATGAGCCGCACCCGTTGCGGGGAGCGGTAGACACCTACCCAGTCCCCTGGTTCGAGCACGCCGCGGAGTTGGCCGTCGATGCTGACTGCGGCGCGGCCGGAGTTGGGCAGGATGCGGAGGACGACCGGTTCGTCGGGGGCCGCCACGACGGTGCGGTTGAAGGTCATATGGGGCGCGATCGGTGTGAACACGACGGCGTCCATGTGCGGGGAGAGCACGGGACCACCGGCGGCAAAGCAGTAGGCGGTCGAGCCCGTCGGCGTGGCGACCGCGAGCGCGTCCGCGGAGTAGGCGGCCAGCAGCCGGCCGGAGATGTAGACGCCGGCGGTGACCTGGTGGTCGCGGGCGAGCTTCTCCACGACGACGTCGTTGAGGGCATTGACGTCCAGGGCGATGCCCCAGCTCTCGCCCGGGGTGCTCTCGGGGCGGACCTGGGGCGGCGGGAGAGCGGGTCCGCGCCCGTAGCAGAGGAACTCCTCCATCTCGGCGGGCACCTCCGGTGGCCTGGAAGCTCGCATGGTCAAGGTCATGCGTTCCTCCACCAGCGCGTGGCCCGCGTGGACGGCGTCGAGGGCCGTGGTGACGTCCGCGGCCGGCACCTCGGTGAGGAATCCGACCTTTCCGAGGTCGACGCCGAGCACCGCGGCCCCGGTCTTCACCGCGATCCGGGCGCCACGCAGGAACGTCCCGTCCCCGCCGAGGGTGACGACCAGGTCGGGGTCCCCGGCCGCGTGCGCCTCCTCGCGGCCGGAGCGGCGCTGGTGGTCCGCCGACCAGACGTCGATCTCGGTGCACGGGATGCCTTGCGCGTCGCACCAGGCATGCACACAACGGGCGGCATCCAAGGCAGCGGCACGTCCTTGATGGACAACGAGTCCAATGCGGTGCACGGGCGGCATGGCGAACCTCGTCTCGGTGCCGTGTTGCAAGCCCCCGAGCGCTCGGGGGCCTCTTGCCCAGCCTGCCACCAAGCGGACGTAGATCCCGGCAACGGTCGACAACGCGCTGAGGGTCAAGCACGAGGGGCCGGTGAGGCTCCAGCTGAGGTCGTTTCAACACCACCTCCGCACCGAGCCGCGCGCCGTGCTCGATCGCGTCCGGGGGGGCCGGCGTCGTCAGGACTGTCTTCCGCCTTGCCGCATCGGTGTGCCTGTTGTCTGGCAGGCGAGCGCGGAGGTCCAGGCCACGGACGGCCGCACCGCCGTGAAGGCTTGGCACCGCGAGATGCGGCCGGGAGCAAAGCCTGAGCATTGCCTGAACATGCCTCGCGCGGGGCAGTGCGGCGAGGCTTTGGGCTGGGGCTGGCACCGGGCGACGTCACCGTGATGGACCGCGCCGACCGGCAGAACTGTCCGACCGCGGTGAGGATGAGCGAGACAAGAGGGGGAAAGCGAAAGGATCTGATCATGTTCCGCTCGATTACCACGGTACTGGCCGCTACCGCCTTCGCCGGTTTCCTGAGCGCCGGCATAGCCAGTGCCGCGCCCGACCAGCCCCTGGCCTCTGCGGCCGTCACCCAGCAAGCGGAAGGCGGCGGCCACGGCGGCGGTTGCCACGGCCGCGGCGGCGGTGTCGGTGTAGGCGGCGTCGGCAGCCCTGACGTCGGTGTCGGCGTCGGCGGCCTCGATGCCTGCGCCACCGTCGGCGTCGGCGGCCTGGGCCCCAACGGTAACGAAGGCGTCGGCGTCGGCGGCATGTGAGGTTCTGACTGCTGTTCCTCCCGGCACCCGTTCCGTACGGGGCCGGGAGGCAACGGCCGGTGGCAGGCACAAAGTGATTCCGTGTGGTTCCGCACCACACCAGCAGGGCCTCGAAGACGCCGGCGCCACGCTACTGCCGGAAGCAGTTGCGGACGGGCGACCGGACTCCGGACTCCGCGACGGCGTGCTGAACGAGCCGCCACGAGTCCTCGCCGCACTCCGGCGACATGGCCGATCTGCTCTTCGATGCCGTCGAGCGAGCCCGGCCCAGTGATCTGTTCGAGGAACTCGGTCCCGAGGCGCCGACCCACCTCGGGTCGTGGACGCCCCGTGATCTCGCCGCGCCTCTCGTCCTGCGCGGGCACGATTACCTGGCCGGCCCCGGACTTGTCCTGCCTGGTACGTGGAGCCGCCTGACCGAACGACGAAGAAGAGCGCTCGCGCTCAGGGACTTCGCCTGGCTCACCACCACGCTCCGATCGGGACCGCCGCCGGGCTTCTTCCGCATCGGATGGGTCGCGCCGACTCCCGAACCCCAACGGGTTCTTGACGACGAAGCGACGTCACAGATCGGCGACGATGGCGCGCAAGTCGTCGGCTTCCTTCCGCAGCCCAGGCGGCAATTTGAATTCGACCGGCGCGGAGAGGACGGCTCGCAACTCGCGCGCGGTGTCGGGGACGCCTTCCCATGCTTCCCGGCCTCTGGTCATGACGGCGGAGAGCAAGTCGCCCCCGTACAGGTCCCCCGGGCTGTCACCGTCAAGTAGCCGATCTTCATTACGCGGCGGTGGTGGGCGACGATCGTCACGGGGTAGCGGCCCGGCTTGAGATCGGCACGGATGGTGGCCGTGTTGAAGTAACGCGGATCATCGCCATCTGCGGACTTGCTGTCATCGCGGTTGAGGCGGAGTACCTGCGTGAACGCCGGGGAGGTCGCGGTGAGCCGCGTCTCCTCGCCCGGATCCGGGGCCGCGTCGTGCCACATGACCGCGACCTGCCCTCCGGGGCCGACCTTGAAGCCGTGCCGGTGCGGGCTGTCGGCGTATCCGATGCTCGGGTCGTAGAGGTCGGGACCGTGCACCTTGCCGAGGTAGTCGGCGTCGCCGGGGCGGGACGCGCGGACCGTCAGACGCTTGGTGGCGATGCGGTGGTCGTGTGGGCCGTACAGCGTGAAGGTGTACGCACCGTCCGAGAGGCCAGGGGCGAGCTCCGCCCTGGCCGAGAACGCCCGGGGGTTGTAGAAGTCGTTCTGTTCGTCGTGGACGAGACGGACGGGCCGACGCAGTGCCGCGGACCGTACGGTGAAGTCGGTGCCCCGTTCACCGGGGTACAGGTCGTCGAAATTCAGCCACAGCGGCTCACCGGGCCGCGCCACGTCCGACCCGAACGTCATGGTGAACGAGGGGCGCTCGGAACGCAGGACGTGGACTCTGTCGCGGGCGACGGTGCGGCCTGCGATGGATACCTCGATCGGGTACCAGCCGGCCTTGTCCGTCATGGCCAGGGGGTGCGTGGCGCCGTAGGACTCGTCGTTCTGCCATTGCAGCTTTACGGGCCCGCTGAAGGCCGGCGAGTGGGCGGTCACCGCGTCATGGCCCTGGGCACGGGATACGAAGTCGAGCCGGATGCCGACCAGTTGGCCCGGGCGCGCTTCGAGGTTGCCCGTCAGCTCCAATACGGGCCCGGAGGGTTGGCTGGTGAGCGTGCTGTCGCGGTTGCCCGCGGTCTTGTCCGCGGCGGCCCTGGCCGCAGTATCGTGCGCGCTGTGGGCGGAAGCACCCGGGCTCTGCGCCGCCCTGCTCGTACTCGCCGCATGAGCGCATCCGCACAGCGCGAGACCGGCCGCTGCGAGCCCCGCCAGCCTGGTCCAGTTCATCGTCTCCCCCATGTGGTTGGTCACCGGAGGAGATGGTGGGATGACGCCGTCGGTTGTCTGCGGGCAGCGGGATTTAGCGGATATGCAGGCCAGTGCGGGTCTAGTAAGCGGCACCCGTCACGGGTGAGACGAGACCGGCGGCTCCCCAGGTCTCCGGGTGCACCGGAGGTCCCATGGACGTACCGACCGCACCACACCGGACCGTCTGTCGAAAGGCCGTCGCGCTGTTGCGCGAGGGACGAGTCCTTCGACGAACCGATCGTCGATCAGCTCCTACCCTGGGTGGAGCAGGAGCAGGACCCACGCGTGACGCGGGCGCTGACCGCCGGCTTGGTGGCTGCCTTGGACCCTCGGGCCGAACGGCCGCTACCCGCGCTCACCCGGCACCCTGCCCCAGAGGTCCGGGCACTGGCGATCTCCGGCCTGCACGGGCAGGTCTCGAAGGGGCACCCCGAGGCACTGACTGTCGTCACGACATGCACCCGGGACGCAGACGCCACGGTGCGCGAGGCAGCCTGCAGGGCGCTCGGCAACGCCCCCGCGGACCTGACCGGCCCCGCGGACGCCCTCGCCGCATGCCTGGCCGACGAGCGCGAGGGCATACGGATCACAGCAGCGGTCCGGCTGGCGCTGCGCGACGACCCACGCGGCGACGAGCTGCTGCGCGACTACGACGCCGTGGACCAGGGATCGCCGTACTACTGGGATCTCCTGGACGTATGGCGTCATCGGACACCGAAACCCGCCGATCCCAGCTGAATCCTGCTGAACCCTGCCGAACCCTGCCGACGGAAACTCTCGGATCCTTCGGTCAGGCGCGCATCCGCCGGCTGAGTTGTCCCGCCGGAACCTGGAACCCTCACGGCCGCGTTTCACCCCAACCCCAACTCCAACTCCAACCCCAACCGGCATGCAGCGAAGGGTGGTTGTGAAGGGTCGTCGGCCGTGGGACGGAATCGCTTCAGGGCCTGTTCGCGGCTGTCGTGCAGGGACGGAACGGGGCGCACCGGGCATGATGTCCGCCTTCCGTAAGATTTTGGACCTTTCGTTGCGTGTTCGCAGCGGCTGTGATGGAAGACATGAAATCGCGCTTCTTCTCGCTCCGGCCGCCGGTGTTCAGGGGGCGGCTGCACGACGCCCGGACGGCGACCTCGACCGGTCGGTGGCTGGGCCTGGCGTTCGCGGTGTGCTTTGTCACCGGGCTGGTCAGCCACGTCCTCCAGCATCCACCGGGTTGGCTGGCCAACGATCTGCCGAGCCGCCCGGTGTGGGGCTACCGGCTCACCCAGGGCCTGCACGTCGCCTCCGGCATCGCCGCCGTTCCCCTGTTGCTGGCCAAGTTGTGGGCGGTGTATCCACGGCTGTTCGACTGGCCGCCGGTGCGCTCGGTGCTGCACGCACTGGAGCGGCTGTCGATCGGGCTGCTGGTGGCGGGGGCGGTGTTCGAGTTGGCCACCGGGCTGCTGAACACCGTCCAGTGGTACCCATGGCCGTTCTCGTTCGTGCCGGTGCACTACGCGGTGGCCTGGCTCGTGGCCGGGGCGCTGGTGCTGCACATCGCCGTCAAGGCCCCTCAGATCAAGGCCCACTGGAGCCGACGGTCACCCGGAACGCTCGCCCTGCCCGCCGAGGACGCGCCCGACCGGCGCTCGCTGCTGGCCGCGTTGGCAGCGGCGGTCGGCACAGTCACGTTGACCACGATCGGCCAGTCCGTCACCCCCTTGAAGAAGCTCGATCTGCTCGCGCCCCGCCACCCGGACCACGGCCCGCAGGGCCTGCCGGTCAACCGCACCGCGGCGGCGGCCGGCGTCGGCAGGATCCCCGATGACTCCTACCGTCTGGTGGTGGACGGGCCGCGGCCCTACACGCTGACCCTGGCGGAACTGCGCAGTCTGCCGCAGCGCGAGGTGGAACTGCCGATCGCCTGTGTGGAGGGCTGGAGCAAGTCGGCGCACTGGACCGGCGTTCGCGTGACGGATCTGCTGGACCGGGCCGGCGCTCCGTCGCAGGCACGCGTGCGGGTGGTGTCGTTGCAGCTCCGCGGCGGCTACCGGGTCTCCGAGATGAGCCACGAGCAAGCCCGCGACCCACTCACCCTGCTCGCGCTGCGCCTCAACGGACAGGAACTCACTGCCGACCACGGTTTCCCGGCCCGTCTCATCGCACCGAACCGGCCCGGTTCGCTGCAGACCAAGTGGGTCGGCCGACTGGAGATCCTGTCATGAAACCGGGGCATGTGAGGGCGGGGCATGTGCAGGCGAGGCATGTGAAGGTGAGTGTGACACGGGTGCTGGCCGGGCTGGCCGGGCTGGCGTTGATGGGCGTCGGGGCGTCGTCGCTGCTGGACGTGCCCGGCCTGATCGACGTCCTGGTCTGGCTCGGCGGAGCCCTGGTCCTGCACGACGCGCTCATCGCGCCGCTGGTGTTGCTCGCCGGGCTGGTCCTGGTCCGCGGCGGCGTGCGCGGGCCCGTCCGCGGGGCACTGCTGGTCGCGGGCGCGTTGACGGCCGTGGCCCTGCCGGTGCTGCTGCGTCCGGGGCCCAAGGCCAACTCATCGGTGCTGCCGCTGGATTATCCGCGCAACTGGCTGCTCATGCTGCTGGCGGTGGCCACGGTCGCCGCGCTCGGGCTCGCAACGCGGAGATTCGCCCGGCATCGGCGCCGTCCACGGTCCTGAGCCCACCGACCGACCAACCGCACTGTCACGCCGCTCGTCGAGAGCCGGGGAGTAGTCGCTGCCAGTGGGGATCGCCATCAATGCTCCTGCTTGACCGAGGTCACCTGGCGTGAGGGCGCCAACGGGCCGACGGGAGAACTCACTACGCGAGGCTCCAGCCGGCCGGCTGCGCGCCCCGGGTGTCAGCGGCCCAGTACCGCTCGCGCCAGCTTGGCCTGGGCGCGCAGCGCGTACGGTCCGATCCAAAGGCCCAGCAGGAGCCACACCACGCCGAGTCCGGCCGCCCAGTCTGCCGAGCGGGCGCTCTCCAACCGTATGAAGCCGTACCAGCTGTTCTCCCAGGTGGAGACCCACGGGCCCCACAGGACCGGCATCAGGATCCCGAAGAGGCCCAACGCGAACAGCAGGAGGGGGACAACCGCAAGGAACCAGCTTGCCACGAGGGACAGTTGGGCCCAGGCCCAGTCGCGCCAGGTCGAGGGCCGGCGCAGTACGCTCAGCGCCCCCTTCACCAGTCCCGGGACGCCTGGAGCTGCGGCCGCCGCGTCCGGCGCACCAAGGTGCCCCTCCCCCAAGCCGGCTGCCTTGCTCGGTCCGATGCCGTACCACCGCTGGCCCAGGCGGAGCTGACAGTCGGCCAACCCTCGCAGTGCCTTCGCCACCAGGGGGACCAGTGCGAACCCGACCCAGATGAACAACGTGGTGATCGCGGTGATCAGCAGCCAGGACACCACGGCCGCCGTCCATCCCAGGAGCATCAGCACCAGCCCACGCCATGGCGCGAGCAGCCCTCCGATCAGTCCCCCGCCCTGCCTCGTCCGCCGGTTCTGTGCGCCGTCATCGTGCCCGGCCTGTCCAGGCGCTCCTGGCTGCACGGCCACCCCGAGAGTCCCGTCCGACATGCTGTCCCCACTGCCTTTCCATGTGCGAGAACGGGAGGTCAGAACCCGCTCTCCGATCATTCTCACCGGTGACGGAGACCAGTGCACTGGGGCTATCCCCCGTATCCGCGTGTGACGTGAGGCAGGTTGCGCCCGCCGTTACGAAACCGGCTCGGGTCACGGCTGGTCGGCAACGCCGCGAGCCTTCGTGAGTGACTGGCACTGCCCCGTCAGCTCCACTCGCCCGGAAGGAAATGCGCCCTACCCAGAGCTGACCGGCCGCCGAGCACAACACTCGACACGCCTGCGCCGACGCCTCCAAACCCACGATTGGTTGCCAACCACCGACAACCGACATCAGCGTTCGCTGCTCACGTTGCCCAACGAACACTGCCGGAACACAGCCGGGGCAACTCGCAGAACGGAGGAAGACGAACCCGTGCGATTCCGCACCTGGTGCGGAGTCTGACCCCAGACATCAGCGTCGAACACCCCGGACGCAGTGAAGGCCCGGTGGATCCCCACCGGGCCTTCACTCACGAGTAGCGGGGACAGGATTTGAACCTGCGACCTCTGGGTTATGAGCCCAGCGAGCTACCGAGCTGCTCCACCCCGCGTCGGCACGATGAACTGTACGCGATCGATCTGGCAAAGCCGAATCGGCTTGCGTCTGGAGGGAGGAAGGACGCTTCGAGGGGCGGCAGCAGATCAAGAACCGGTCCTTGAGACCGGCCCGCGTCCGGAAGCCGACCCACGATGCCCGGCTCACCGGCACTGCCCCGAGGAGAGCGACGAGCACATGCACGACAAGGTGACTCCGGCTGGTAAGTGCCCCTGCCAGAGGGCGTCTGAGTGGTACAACGTCGTGGCGGAGCGTCGGTGGGGCAGGAGGGCATCAGCACAATGAAGGTGGCACGAAGGTGGGCGGCTGGTCTGGCCGCGGCGGTTGCTGTCACAACCACGGCTACTGCGGTCGCCGCGGTGCCGGACCGCGCGGGGGTGTCTGTCGCCCCTGAGCGACAGGCCGCAGTCGCAGCGGCCACGGATGCGTCGCGACAGTCCGCGGGCGCTGACCGCCGTCCGTTGGTGATCGCCCACCGGGCCGGCACGGCGGACTTCCCGGAGAACACCGTGCGGGCCGTTGACGGTGCGCTGGCACACAAGGTGGACATGATGTGGCTGAGCGTGCAGGTCAGCCGGGACGGCGTCCCCGTCCTGTACCGGCCTGGCGACCTGTCCGCACTCACCGACGGCATGGGCAGGGTCGCTGACCACGACGCCGCGGAACTGACGCGCTTGAACGCCGGCTTCCAATTCAAGGATGCCTCCGGCGACCACCCGTATCGGAAGCACCCCACGCCCCTGCCCACTCTGGAGGAGGCGTTGCGGCGGATTCCCCAACGGATGGGCGTGCTGCTGGACATGAAGTCTCCCGACGCTCAGACCTTGGTGCCTGCCATCGCCAAGACACTGGACGCCCTACAGAGTGAGGGGCGCAAGGAGTGGCAGCGCGTACGGTTCTACTCCACCGAGAAACCCAACCTCGATGCCATGGCGTCTCACCCCCGAGCCCGGTTGTTCGAGGATCGCGACACGACCCGCACCCGCCTGGTCACCTCGCGCCTCACTGGCAACTGCCTCAACGCACCTCGGAAAGGGACCTGGGCAGCCTTCGAGCTGCGTCGTGACGTGACCGTCGCCGAGAAGTTCACCCTCGGCGAGGGCCGCAGCCCGGTCAACAAAGCCCTGATGTGGGACCGGACCGCTGCAGCCTGCTTCCACACCCACCCTGGGGTCCGGACCGTATTGATCGGCATCGAGACCAAGGACGACTACACCACCGCCCAAGGGCTGGGTGCCTACGCAGTCCTGGCCGACTCCCCCGCGCAGATGATGAAAATCAAGAACGAGGCGCCGAAGGCGACAGCACCTCACTGAGGGACCGAGAACACGCCGTCGTCCGCCCATGGGACGTGGCCTGTGCAGGCGGGGCGCTGGGCTGTCGCGGACAACCCTGGCACCCCAGGCAACCGAGGCAGTACGTCGGGGTGGCAACCGCCGGCCCGAAGCGGATGGGCCACGAACCGCCGCGGCCGGTGCCTGGCCGGCGGTGAGCACAGCGGTTCGTGCGGCGCGGCAATGCCGGCTCCGGCTCGCACCCACCCGCACCTTCCCTCCTGTGTCACCCCCGGCCCCGAACGTCACTCTCCCGCTCACACGTCTTTGACCAGCACGTTTCCATGCTTACTCTAAGCAACGGCTGCGCACTACGGATATGTCGCAGCCTCACACCGGAAAAGCTGATCAAGGAATCCCATACATGAACACCCAGGCGTCCAAGTCACCAGACCCGGCACGGAAGTTCCGGGCCCTCGCCCCGATGGTGCTCGACCTGGTCATCCCCATCGCAGGCTTCTACGTCCTGCACCAGCTGGCCGGCTTGAGCCAGGTCTGGGCGCTGACCCTCGCCGGCGCGGCAGGGGGTGTGTGGACGCTGATCCACACCATTCAGCGGCGCAAACTCGACGTCATCGGCCTGCTCGTCGTCCTCGAAATGGCGCTGACCGTCGCCCTGCTGTTCATATCCGACGATCCGCGCCTGATCGCCGCCAAGCCGTCCTTCTACACCCTGCTCGCCGCCGTCTACCTGCTCCTTACCTGTGTCGCCGGGCGGCCCCTGGTCTATGTGGCGGCCACCCCAATGGCCACCGACGGCGACCCCGACCGCACCGTCGCCTATGAGCAGGCATGGGAACGCTCCCAGCCGTTCCGTGCTCGTGAGCGCATGGTGACGGCGGCGTTCGGGCTCGCCGCACTGGTCGACGCCGTGCTGCGCGTGCTCGTCGTCTACAGCTTCGACGTCGACAAGTTCAACGAGTCGTTCCTGCTGTCCCAGCTGCCGGGCATCCTGCTGATCGTCGCCGTGCTGCTGTTCACCAAGTCCCAGATCAAGGTGCTGCACGGGCTCGTCGACGAGGTCCACGACCAACTGGCCGCCGAAGGCGTCGTCGGCCCGCGCCCCGACGCCGACCAACCCGCCGCCTCCCGCTGAACGAAGCCACGCGATGAGTACGCGTACCGCTGCGCTCGGTCTGCCACTGCGGACCACGGAGCCAACGGTGGATCCGTTCCAACGTCGCTGACGGAGCAGATCCGCGCCCTCCCCGCGGCCTGCTCAGCCGCCCAGGAAACGTCCCCGAACTGGAAAGGCAGGCGTGGCGCGGGCGATGGCGCTTTGCCACACCAGTCATGACGCCGGAGGTTCCCGGCCCGGCAAGCCCCCCGATCTGGGCTGAGACGCCACGCTTGGGCCTCTCCGATGGGTCAAGAACGGTCCGTTGAACAGCCCGTTATTGACCCATCAGGCAGCCTTAGTGGGCCGTCAGGAGTCCCGCAACGATGCCCACGACCAGCAGCACGCCAAAGGCCAGTGCCACACGCTTGGGATCGGCTTCCGTGGAATGGCCTGATGACCCACGACGCCGGAAAATGGGGGCCCACACGAAGCCCTGCGAATCCCCGGTGTGATGGTGGTGGTGGGTGCTGTGGTGGCCCAACCCGCCGCCGTGATGGTGCCCGCTGAAACCACCACCGTGGTGGCCGCCCCCGCTGAATCCTCCGCCGCCGTGCATGGTGTTCTCCCCGCAGTTCGTGATCTGTGCTTCACCAGCCCCTGCCCGCGTTCCGGCGGCCTACACCTGAGAATCCGAGGTCGCTCCGCGGCTACTCGCCGACTCATTGGCTTGCTGGCCCGCCGGCTGCGTAACAACCGCACATTGACGGTCGAGCCGCCGAGGTGTCCGGTGGTTCGTCAGGCGCGGCAGCGCAGCATCTCCAGAGGAAAAACGCCCTCGCCGGGTGTCGGCCCGCGCCGTTTCCGCTACCGGCCGTTCCGATCCGCGCGGACCCGCACCGAGGTCAGTCGGCGGTCCGCGGGCTGCGGGCGCGGAGCCAGCGGCTGCGGGCCGCCACGACGCCCAGCGCCAGCGCCACCAAGTGCCCGGCGTCGGCCAGTTCCTGGTTGATCGCCCATGCTGCGGCGAGGAAGACGGCAAGTATCGGTAGACCGTAGCGCCGGGAGTGCCTGCTGCCCAAGGTGAGCAGACACGCGATGGTGGCCACCAGGCCGTAGCTGATTCCGACGTCCCTGGCACGGGAGAGGGCACCCGGCAGATGCGCGAGCCGCATCAGCCACATGACGCCTTCGGTGACCAGGGTCGCCGCCACGTGTCCGAAGAGGAATACGCCCATGCCGCGTGCGCTGCCCCAGCGCCACTCGGCCAGTCCGAGGGCTGCGGCCACTGCGCCGATGCCGAGCAATACGGGGACACCGTCGACCACCAGGCCGCTGGTGAGCAGGGTCCACCACTTGCCGACTTCGAGGTGGTGCACATTGCTGCTGTTGTGACGTATGAAGCGCGCCTGCTCGCGGAACGGTTGGAGGGCGAGCCAGGCGGCGGTGGCGACGAGCAGCGTGACGTACACCGTGGTCGCGGGAAGTCCCCGGACCATGGTCCACGGCCGCAACACCATGTGCTTCAGTGTCATGCCCTCCCCCGCTGCCGTGTCGAAATCACTGACAGAATTATCCTCAAATCGACATGAAGTGTAGCTCAGGTGTCTGTCACAGCGGCATAAGCGGCATGAACAGCGATATGGGCGCGCAGCTCAGGGCGCGCAGCAGGCCGGCGGTCCCGGGGCCATCGCCGGCCGATGCCCTGCCGGGAGCGTCGCCGGGCGCCGTACCTCCCCGCGGACACAGCCCTTGGCCTCCCTCGCCAGGAGAATGTGCCCGCCGCGGCATCGGAAGCCGATCGCTTCGATGACGCGGCGGTGATCGGCCCAGCGGGCGCGTCCGCCCGCTCGTGTTCACCGAGGCCGGTAGGCGGTGGCCAGTACGGAGACGGTGACCCGGTCAGGCAGGATGCCGTCGTCGTCGAGGTCTGCACGGTTCAGGTGACGTGCGCTCGGCGTCATCCCCACCAGGTCCAGTGCCTCCTGCCCGGTGAGGGGCGTGGAGTACTCGATCTGTTCGGTAACGACGGCCTCGAAGAAGGGGTCCAGCCCTTTGCGCAGTCGTTCTTCCTTGCCCGGGTCGATCGTGACCAGTGCGGGTACCTGGCCGCGCAGCTCGGCCAGGTGCCGCCCGCTAGGGCGCACCACGATCAGCCTGCCGGTCGGGCGCAGCACCCGGTGAAACTCGGATGGGTTGCGCGGGGCGAACACGTCCAGCACGACATCGGCCACCCCTTCGGCCAGCGGGAAGGGACGGAAGACGTCCCAACTCGCCGCTGCGGCACGTTCGTGGAGTCGGGCTGCCGAGCGCAGTGCGCGCACCGAGGAGTCCAGGCCCAGGCCACGGGCTCCGGGCAACTGGTCGAGTACACCAGCCAGGTAGTAGCCCGTTCCGCACCCGACGTCCACCACCGTGCCGTGTTCGGAAGCGGTGCCGGCCGCCAGGCAGGCCACCGCCTGGCGGATGGTCGTATACCTGCCGGTGGACAGGAACCGGTCCCGGGACCGGACCATGGCGGCGTCATCACCGCTGGTGGCACGGGTGCCCGTCAGGAGGCTGACGTAGCCGTGGCGGGCGATGTCGAAGGAGTGCCCCGCCGGGCAGCGCAGTGCGCCGCGGTCGGGGTCCAGGCGGGGCGCGCGGCATATCGGGCAACGCAGCAGGTCGAGGAACGGTTCGAGGGCAGCGGGAAGCAACACAGGCACAAGGCACTCCTGGCAACGGCGAAAGGGAAGGGGAGGAGGAAGAAGGCGTGCCCGCATGCGTGCTCGAAGGTCACTGCCGTGGGAAGGAACGGGCAGTGCCGGAAAGATGACTCACGCAGCAGGCACACCAAGGAGGGCGATGCCGTCCGACATCGCCCTCAACGCCTTCCGATCACAGGAAGCAGTAGTGCGGGTTGCTCATGAATGCCATGCCCTGAGTCTATGAGCTCCGGCGGAGCACTTCGCCTTGCCCTCGCCCTGCCCCTCCCCTGCCGTCGCCACTGGCTGCGCCCATGGCTGCCCGGACCGCGGACAGGTCGGCGAACACGTGCAGTTCGGGCAGCTCCTCGTAGCGGTGAAGGACCTCAAGGATCCAGGAAGATCCAGGAACATCACCCACTGACTGCGGCGACCAGGACATCGTGCGCTGCCGACACGTCTTCAGCCACTGCCCTTTACGCGGCGGTCCGGGGCCGGGCGGGGCCGCTACCGGCCGCGGAGGTTGCAGTCGACTGGTTGTGGACGGCCAGTTGTGACAGGACCGCTGCCGCGAATCCGACAGCGCCCAGCACCAGGGTGATCACCATGAAGCCGTGCGTCGCTGCCACGCGCCCGCCATTCGGAGCGAGATCCAGATACACGGTGCCGAAGAGCGCGACACCCAACACCCCGCCCACTTGGAGGGTCGTGTTGAACAGCCCGCTCATATCCGACGCGTACTGTTCCTCCACAGCGCCGGTCAGATGGGTGAGGGTCCCGCTGAACGCGGCTCCGTACCCCAACCCGCCGAGGCCGAGCAGGATCGCCAGGTACACGCCGCTGGTCATGCCGGCCCACACCCCTGTTCCGATGCCGGCGAAGGCGAGCGCGAGCAGCAGGGTGCCGAGGGGGTCCACCCGGTGTCTGACAGTGGTGGGGATGCGTCCGAGCAGCGGGCCGGAGACGCCGAAGGCGGCCACCCAGGACACCAGGACAAGGCCCGAGCAGGTGGCGCTCCTATGGAGTCCCGCTTGCAGATACTGCGCCAGCACGAAGAGCAGAGCGAAGTACGTTGCCCGGGTGGCGGCCTGAGAGATCAGGGCGTACGCCACCGGCTTGCGAGTCAGGAGAGACAGGGTGATCAGTGGTTGCCCGCCTCGCCGGCCCACTCGGCGCTCAACCCCGACGAACCACGCGAACGCGGGCAGGCTTGCGGCGAAGCACAGCCACGTCCAGACCGGCCAGCCCGCATCACGGCCCAGCACCATGGGCAGTACGAGCAACAGCAGCGCGGCAGACAGGACGGCCACACCCGCCAGGTCCATGCGCTGCGTGCCGCGCCGCCCGTCTGCCGGAAGGGAGCGCCGGCCAACAACGAACAGGCAGCACCCGATGGGGACGTTGATCAGGAAGATCGGACGCCAGGCGGTCCCGAACAGATCCGCCGATACCAGAACACCGCCGATGACTTGGCCGAACACCGCGCTGCCCGACAGTACCGCCGTGTACCACCCCAGGGCCCGACTGCGGTCAGGGCCCTGGAAGTTGAGCTGGATGCAGGTCAGTACCTGCGAGGTGAGCAGCGCGGCACCGGCGCCCTGTACGACTCGGGCCACCACCAGTAGGACAGGTGTTGGCGCCAGGCCGCAGGCCAACGACGCGAGGGTGAAGATCGCAAGACCGAGCTGGAACATCCGTCGATAGCCTCGCGCACCGCCCAACCGCGCGCTGGTGATGAGCAGCACGGCGTAAGTGAGGGTGTAGCCGGAGACGATCAGCTCCAGTTCGGCGCCGGAGGCGTGCAGATGATGCTGGATCGTGGGGGTGGCGACGTTGACGATGGCGATGTCCACGTTGCCCAGGAACATTCCGCCCAGTAAGGCGGTGAGCAGCCACCCTGAGTGTTGCGGCCTTTGTGTGGCCTCAGTCAGCCGGGTTGCCTCAGCCATCGGCTCCCTCTTTGCCCGTTCGAACGCTTTGGTTGACTCATGTTGCGGGCATGAGTCAACCGGAGCCGGAGGAGCGGAACTGGCGATATTCGGACGTGGTGTTCGTCCAGTCATGCCAGGCAGTGGCGCCGTTCCAGATGCCAAGGTCGGAACCTGGGCAGCCAGGCAGGCACCGCGGCCCGGTAGGCGGTCCAGGGCTCGCCGTAGCTCTCCCGCATCCGGCCTCCCTCGTGCCAGGTGGCGAGGCCGGCACCGTAGGCGAAGGCCGCGGCGGCCCCGAGCAGCAGTGGCACGGCGAGAAGCTGCCCGGCGACCGCCTCACCGACGAGCCAGCCGTCACCGAGTCGCACGACGGGGGCGGCGAGCGGCATCGCCGCGCCGAGGCTCCCGTTACGGTCCGACGATGGCGCGCAGTGCGGCGAGGTGCCTCTGGTATGCCTGTCGTCCCTCGCGGGTCAGGCGTAGCCACACGCGTTGGCGGGTGTCGCGCACGGCTTTGCGTTGCTCCACGTAGCCGGCCTCCATCAGCACGGTGACGTGCTTGCTCAAAACCGAGGCGGACACATGGAGTTGCTCTTGCACTACTGCGAACTCGGCTTCGGCTGCGGTGTCGAGCAGAGCACAGATGCGCAGTCGGTTGGGGGCGTGGATGGTGGCATCGAAGCCGTCCATCGGATCACTCGGATCACTGTCACCACTGGACCTGTCGGCCCTCACGACGTTTTCCGGTGCAGGCGGACGAAGGCGCGGTGGAAGGCGATGGACACTGTGGCACCGATCGCGGAGGCGGCGAACAACCACACGGACTGCCCGGTGGCGTGGAAGACAGCCACTGTTCCGACCAGCAGGACAGGCAAGCCGATCATGAGCGGCAGCGTGGCGCGCTTGGGCAGGACGTCCAGACGCAGTGCCACACCGGTCTTCCGGCGCCAGTTGGCGGCGGCGAGGGCGAACAGTGCCAGGTGCCCCGCGATGGTGAGCACCATGATGACGCTCCAGGCGGGCTTCGGCAGCAGCCACTGGGGGCTTGCCGTCATACCCCCGAGGATCGGCGGTATGGCCGCGATATACAGCGTGAGGACCGTGGCGAACCAGCGTGGCCATGGGGTGGCGGACAGAGCAGCGGTGGATGCCTGGAGGCGTTCGAGTTCGGCCAGGGCGGTTCGGGCCTGCTGCGGGGTTGGGCGGAGGGCTCCGTCGGTTTCCATGTTGGAAACACTAACTGTGTGTTTCCAACATGGCAAGCCTCGATTTTCCAAGGCGGAAAGCGTCTCGCGCTGCACGAGGAAGAGGTGCCTCGACCGTCTCGGGAATGCCTGCCTGCGGGGTTGGTGTGCCCCGCCGCCTTCCACGTTGCGCGCTCTCGAAGGGGGAGCGAGGCATAGGCATCGCCGTAGATGGTCCCGCCTGCTGCTGACGGCTCCTATCGCGTGCCCAGGGAGACCCCCACGCTCAAGCAACAACGAGTGGGGGACCGTCGGACGGGGCCAGGCAGAAACCTCGATTGACCTTCACCTTGTGGGAAGCCTGAGCATCGGTGGGGCCGGGCGACGTGCTCGGCATGAGGAGGAGCGAGCATGTGGTTGCCGGCCATCGGGACGTTCGCGAAGGCGTCCCACCTGTCGCCGAAGGCGCTGCCACGACACTCACCACGATGCTCTGGACCGGATCGCCGCTGGTCGACGAAGGGCGCCTCGGTCCGTATGAAGCCAACTCCCACCCCCAGCCGACCCGACAACGGCAGCCGCGTGGTCGCCGACGTCACGAAGTTCCAGCAGTAGTTCCAGCAGTAGGAGCCAGCAGCATGCACTTTGCGTTGCACCAGATCCGCTCTCGAGAACTCATCCGCGGAGCGGACGAACACCGCCTCGCCAAAGAGGTCAGGAAAGCCAGGCAAGCCAGACAGGAGGGCCGAACAGGCTCCCGAGGCACGGCAGCCGGCTCCCCGCAGCCTGCTTCACGGCGTCTGCTGGCCTGGCTTCGCGGGTGACCGTCACGCTGCCTACGGTTGAGGGGGGCGCCGACCGCCGACCTGTCACACGCCTCCGTAGGCACCACAGGTCCAGGCACCGCAGGTCATAACCCCACCCTGCCCGTTCCTGCCGAAGCCGTGGCAGAGTCCTCCACATGGAGATATCCAGACCCAGATACGTTGCTGCGGGCCTGTTCCTGGGAGCCGCATTGGCCTTGACCGGCTGTGGCCGGCAGCACGCCGGCCAGACGGTGGTCGGCCCCGGCGCCAGCGCCGGGGGCACCGTCTCCCCTTCACCCACGCGGTCTCCCGTCGGACCCGCACGGGGCAACGTGGAGCCCGACTCCCATGACGGAGCCCCGCACTACCACGAGAACAACGGCTTCAAGGTCCCCAAGGACATGTCCCCTGCCAGCGAGGAGATCGCACGGAGGGAGGCCGGTCGCATCGAACCGGTCATCAAACGCCTGTGGGAAAAGAAAGTGTGGGACCCGAAGAACGTGCGGGTGGCACTGCTTCAGCTCGGCTACCGCAACGAGGGGCCCGACAGTGATCAGGGCCGTGGAACGCTCATCGTGCAGGACATGGGAACCCGGCTCGGGCTCACCGACACGCACCCCGTCAGGCCCGAGGGCGCCCTCGTTGCCCTGCGGGTGCGACACGACGCCTGTGTGACCGCGTTCACCCAGCCGACCAACTACCAGGTCAACGTCAACGGCCGGTTCCTGGAGACCGGTTGCTTCGAGCCGAGTGGTGGGCACTGAAGGACGAGTGGCGGTCGCTGAAGGCCGAGCGGCGTCGCTGAGTCCCGCGACGGCGCCGCAGGTTCAGGTAGATCACCTGCGGCTCCGTCCGGCCCGGTGACTGGCCGATCCCTGGCCGATCCCTGGCCGTTCTCGCCGCCGTGGCTGCGTGCACTGTCGCGATGTGAATCGCAACGTGAATAGCGATGTGAACGTCTGCCCTCGGTGACGGGCTTCAGTGCCTCGTCGTGCTACGGGCGATCGGGTGAGCAAGTCGCCCAGGCGTTCCCGGACTTCGGGATTGGCATTCATCGCCGCCCACGGTTCCGTCCTGTTGAACGCGAACCGCAACACCGTACTCAAGCAGATACTCACTGTCGGGCTCGTGATCGGAGTCGGGTACGGGATCGCGTTCGGGCTGGTGAACACTGCCCTGACCGGGATCGGAGCCGGATTGGTGGCCGGATTCACGATCGCGCTCGGGGCCGGCACCATGACCGCCCGGGGACGTTGGGTGATCCTGGCCCGGATCTGGCTGCCCCTGACGGGATGGTTGCCGAGGGAGCTGGACGCGTTCGTGCCGGACGCCTGCGCGCGAGAGGTGCCGCGCCACGTCGGCGCGGTCTACCAGTTCCGCCACGCCCAGCTCCGGGACCGCCTGTGCAGGACCGCCGACAGCCCACCCGAGCGCATCCTGCACCGGACCGCCAACGGCAACGCCAACGGCAACCCTGACCGCCTTTGCGACGCCGCCGACACCGATGATGACGGCCAACTGTGCTGATTCTGCTGGCTATTGAACGGTTCGGCAGAGACGGAAACGTTCACCCAGGTCGCACGTCGGGCACAGCGTCGGCCGCTACTCCTCGGCGGCCGGACGTCGCACCTCGAAGTGGAAGCATCCGTATTCCAGTGCCCGCACATGCACCAGCACCACGTCCGGGTCGCCGAACGCATCGTCGAAGGCGGCATCGAAGCCGGCCGTGGCCTCGGCCGGGATCTCCAGGAGGCGACCACCTGCGATATGGCCCCGGGCGTCGTAGCGTCGCACGGTGCGCAGGGCGCCCGGCCGGTCGAAGGGGTAGTTCTCGCCGGGGGTGAAGCCACCGCAGTCATCGGCGTGGATGAAGACGGGCCCCTGTTCGTCGTACGCGCCCGGATCCGCACCCGTCGCGGCGGCCCAGCGACGCAACGGGGCATAGGAGACGAGGGCGATCCGCTCGCCGGGCGTGATGGGGCGCAGACAGCAGCGCAGCGGCGAGCCCTCGTCGTCGGGGGTCGCGACGTACGGGGCGCAGGGGCGGCCCGCGTCGTCGGCAACCCGCAGTTCCTTGAGAACGGTCGCGTCAACTGGGAGCACGGTGTTCCTGGTCATGTACCCATGCTGGACGGAAGGGCTGGTGCTTGCTGGCAGGAAACGGACGCCACGTTGATGCTCGTCCACATCGCATGGACTCGTCGGCGTGATGAACAGCGTCTTCACGCCACTCGTGGCCGAGGTGTTGGAGCGTGCCACCCGGATCGCCGCGCAGGCGACCCCGAGGTCAGCGCGCGCCCAGCAGATGCTCCACGGCCAGTTGGTCCAACTGCTCGAAGGCCATGCCGCGTTCGCCGGCTGCGGTGGTGTCGAACTCCTCGAAGGCACTCCGGTCGGCGAGCAGCGCGGCGAGCCCGTCCTCCGCGGTGGGCCGCGCGAGATCGTCCAGGCGGGCCGCGCGCAACGCCTCCCGGACCCGGAGGTCGGCGCGGAAGGCGGCGGCCCGCTCCCTGAGGATCAGGTAGGTGCGCATGCAGCCCGCGGCGGAGGCCCACACCCCGTCGAGATCCTCGGTGCGCGGCGGCTTGAAGTCGAAGTGGCGCGGGCCCTGGTATCCCCCGCTCTCCAGGAGGTCGACGAGCCAGAAGGCGGCGCGCAGGTCACCGGCACCGAACCGGAGGTCCTGGTCGTACTTGATACCGGACTGGCCGTTGAGGTCGATGTGGAAGAGCTTGTCCGCCCACAGTGCCTGTGCCACGCCGTGCGGGAAGTTCAGCCCGGCCATCTGCTCGTGCCCGACCTCCGGATTGACGCCGTACAACTCCGGGCGGTCCAGCCGCTCGATGAAGGCGAGGGCGTGGCCGACGGTGGGCAGCAGGATGTCACCCCGCGGCTCGTTGGGCTTGGGCTCGATCGCGAAGCGGATGTCGTACCCCTGCTCCAGGACGTACTGGCCGAGCAGGTCGAACGCCTCCTTCATCCGGTCCAGCGCGGTGCGTACGTCCTTGGCCGCGCCGGATTCGGCGCCCTCGCGGCCGCCCCAGGCAACGTAGATGCCTGCGCCCAGTTCGACCGCCAGGTCGATGTTGCGGATCGTCTTGCGCAGTGCGTAGCGGCGGACGTCGCGGTCGTTGGCGGTGAAGGCGCCGTCCTTGAAGACCGGGTGGGTGAAGAGGTTGGTGGTGGCCATCGGGACAGTCAGTCCGGTGGCCTCCAGCGCCCGTCGGAACCGCTTGACGTGTGCTTCACGCTCCGCGTCGCTCGCGCCGAAGGGGATCAGGTCGTCGTCGTGGAAGGTGACGCCGTACGCCCCGAGTTCGGCGAGCCGCTGCACGGACTCGACCGGATCGAGGGCTGGGCGGGTGGCGTCGCCGAAGGGGTCCCTGCCCTGCCAGCCGACCGTCCACAGGCCGAAGCTGAACTTGTCACCGGGGGTGGGCGTGAAACGATCCGTCATGTCCGGCCGCCTTCTCTCTCCACCGAGCCCGACGGACGCCGGGCCCTTGTTGTTTCCTGGCCTGACCCATCATGCCCGCACGGCAGCGGACGTTGCCGCCGGCAACCTCTGCCCGCACCGTCGTCCTGCTGTGGTTCACGGCGCTGTCGCCGCATCCCTTCAGCTAGCCGCAGGCCGAGCCTGAGCGGCTGACCGGCGCGTCAGGCGAACAGCAGTGCTCCCTCATAGGAAATCCTCACCAGTCCCTCATTCGGGCAACCTTGCGGTCGTCGGTTGGCGTACCCGGCGCCGGAGACTGGTGTGGCTGCCCGTTGTCGCCGGTGTCGGGCTGGTCGTCGCGCTGCTGGTGAAGTGGTACATGGACGCCAACGCGCCGGCCACCGATCCGCCACCGATGTCACTGTGGTGGCGGATCGGAGGCACGGCGGCGGCGTTGGGTGGCGCCGTGCTGGGCCGGCGGGGTGCCCGGTGGTGGCGGCGAGTGCTGTCGGTGCCGGTGGTCCTGATGGGCCTGTTGCGCACGGGGCTGGTACTGAACCAGTGGATGGGCTACTTCCCGACCGTGCAGGAAGCCTGGTCGCAGTTCACCGCCGGCCCGCTGCCCGACCAGGTCGACGCTTCGCAGCTGAGCGCGTTGCAGACCAAGGGGAGCACAATGACCAGCGGTCGCGTGGTGGGGGTGGAAATTCCGGATACGGCGAGCCATTTCACTCACCGCGAGGAGTACGTGTACCTGCCTCCTGGCTGGTTCACGGGAACCCATCATCCGCCGCTGCGCACTCTCATCCCGGTCCAGTGAACCCTGCCCACTCGAACGGCGGGTCGCCAAGCGGCCATCGGGTCGTCAAGTAGCCATCGGGGAAAAGGAGTTGCCGTACTCCATGGTACGCCGCCCGACCCCGCTGTCGGCTCGTTCTCCGGCGCAGGTCAGAAGGCGGCGCGGGTCAGAAGGCGGCGCGGGTCAGAAGGCGGTGTGGGCGAACCAACGATCGAGGAGTGCGGTTTCGCCCGAGACCTGGATGGCAGATTCCTGGTCCTGGTACGACCGTCGCCCGTAGAGCAACATCAGAAGGTCCGCCGCCTGGCCCCGGACCGTCACCTGCGCCCCGGGCTGCCCGGCGTCGGTCCCCGCCGACCCGCCTGGCAGCAGACGGAAGCCGTCCGGGTCCAAGCGCACCCGCCACTCCTCGCCCACCCCGCCGCTGTCACCGCTGTCGCCGGTGGCGTCCAGGCACTGGAAGGCGATCACCTCGCCGTTGCCGCGAAGCTTCGTCACGGCCGGGGCGAAGAGTCCCGCGTAGGGCAGGTTGACGAGGAACTCGTCCACCCCGTCCGCCGCCAGCACGGGGTCGATGTCCGATTCCCGGCCGACCGCACGCTCCGCGTCCACCCGGTGCACAAGGGTTTCGAAGAACATCCGACGGGCCCAGAACCGCGCGTACTGGTCCTCTCCCCAGGCCCACATGGCAGCCTGGGGATCCGTCTCCCGCAGCACGGCGATCACCGCAGGGACGCCCTGCGCCACCCAGTCGGCATACTCCTCGACGCGTTCCGGCAGCCCCAGTTCCACCTCACGGCTGCGTGGCGGCTCCTGCACCAGGCGGCTCAGCAGCGTGCAGAACCAGCGCTGCAACGCTCCCACGTGCTGCGTGAGCTCGGTCAGCGTCCAACCAGGGCAGGAGGGCACGGCGGTCTTGGTATCCACGCCTTCGACCACCTCGGCGAAGCGCAGCGTCTCGCGCTCGATCGCCTGCTGATAGGTGTCGTAGGGCAGCGGGTGCCCCGCCCTGTTCGTCGTCACCATCTGCTGTCGCCTTCCGTCCATGGCGCGGATCCGTCGCGGCCAGTGTGAATGTTGGAGTCCACTCGAAGGCAAATCCGGCGTGGACGCCAGGCGGGGCGCCGTGAGCCGTGAGCCGTGAGCCGTGCCGGACGGTGTCAGTCGGTCAGGGCGGCGAGGGTGGTGTCGAGGTCGGTGGCCTTGGACTGGTTGTACGGGAGCTTGGCGAGGATCCTGGCCATCCCGCAGGTGTCGGTGAGGGCGGAGAAGACCAGGCCGCCGGCGATGCCCGCGGACAGCAGGCGGGCCTTGGGCCAGCGCCGACCGGCCAGCAGTCCGGTCAGGACGAGGGAGCCGGCGGCGAGGCGGACCTGGCGCTCCATCGCCCATACGGCGCGGGAACCGGCGGGGCGCTGCACGTCGTGGCCGAGCTGCGTCCAGGCAGTGGTGCCGCCGGTCAGACTGGCGGCGGCGATGCCGTACTCGGCCAGGCGCTCCCGGGCCTGGCCGGAGCGGACGCCGGAGGCGCACACGAGGAGGAGGTCGCCGCGGCCGGCGGCGGTCCGCAGGGCGGGCAGGGCCGCATCGAGATGGTCCAGGGGGATGTTGTGTGCGCCGGGCAGGTGGCCGGAGGCGTATTCGCCGGGGGTGCGGACGTCGACGACGGTCAGCTCGTGCAGGCGGGCGTGGGCCTGGGTGGCGGTGAGGGAGGCGGTGGGTGCCATGGGGATTTTCCTTTGCTCTTGATGAGTTTCCCCTTCGATAGGATACCCGAGGGGGTATTTTCGTGAAGGAGTGTGGGCTATGGATCTGACGATGGCGGCCGAGGAACTGAAGGCCGTGGTCAACCGGCTGCGCCGGGCGCAGGGACAGATCGCCGGTGTGATCAAGATGATCGAGGAGGGGCGGGACTGCGAGGACGTGGTCACGCAGCTGGCGGCCGCCTCCCGGGCCCTGGACAAGGCGGGTTTCGCGATCATCGCCACCGGTCTACAGCACTGTCTGTCCGATACGGACATGGCCGCGCCGGAGGACCGGGAGCAGATGCGCGCCCGGCTGGAGAAGCTGTTCCTGTCGCTGGCCTGAGCAGCCGGTGCCGTTCACCGAACCACGCGGCTCGGGTGAATCCGCTCAGCGAATCGGCTCGGGTGAATCCGCTCGGATGAATCGCCTCAGGTGAAGGTGTCGACGAGCATGAAGGCGGCGACGGCCAGCAGCACGACGGCGAAGGTGCGTTGGAGCAGGGTGCCGGTGACCTTGGCGGCCAGGCGCTTGCCGTCCCAGGCGCCGAGGATCGCGGCCCCGGCGAAGGGTGCGATCAGCGCCCAGTCGATGCCTGCCGTGGTGGCGCCGCGGGTGACGAGCGAGGCGAGCGAGTTGGCCGAGATGACCAGCAGGCTGGTGCCGACGGCGGCCTGCATCTCGAAGGCGAGCACCGTGACCAGGGCGGGGACGGCGAGGAAGCCCCCGCCGACCCCGAGCAGTCCGGTCAGCGCGCCCAGTCCCGCGCCGGTGCCCGCGGCCTGCACGGGCCGCGACGCCGCCGTCCGACCGCTGCCCGGCCGACCGCTGCCCGTCCGGCCGGGGCGCAGCATGCGCACCGCGGCGAGGGCGGCGACGGCGGCGAACGCGGCGGTCAGGACCGGCTGGGGCAGGCGGGTGGCGACGGCGCCGGCCGCGGCGGCGGGCAGCAGTCCGGCCGCGGCGAACAGGGCGCCGGCTCGCCAGCGCACGTTGCCGGTACGGGCGTGGGCGCACAGGGCGGTGAGCGAGGTGGCGGTGACGATGATCAGGCTTGCGGTGGTGGCGGCGGCCGGGGTGAGGCCGAGCAGATAGATCAGCGCGGGCACCGCCAGGACGCTGCCACCACCGCCGAGTGCGCCGAGCGCGAGCCCGACCGCGGCGCCGGCGACCAGGGCCAGGATCAGCGCACTCACGCTATGCCGCCGCGGGGCGGGCGGCTCAGCGGCAGGCGCAGCGCGCCGGCCACGCACAACGCACCGGGTGCGCACCGGACCTGATGTCCCGTCAACGTATGCAGCGGGGTGTGGCGGGCTGGGCTACGGCGAAGAAGCGAGAACATGGTTCGGTAACTCCGTATCGGGGTCGATCAGTTGGCGCCGTCGGGCCCGGTGAGGGTGAGGCCCGCCGCGCTGGCGGCGTCGAAGCCGTCGTCGACGGCGACCACGTCACGGCCGGCGGCGTCGAGCAGAGAGGCGGCGATCGCCGCGCGCATCCCGCCGGCGCAGTGCACCCACACCACCCCGTCGGGCACCTCGCCGATGCGGCCGGGCAGTTCGTGGATCGGGATGTGGACCGAGCCGTCGACGAATCCACCCGCCCGCTCGGCATCGCGTCGTACGTCCAGCACCACCGTCTGCTCGCCGCGCGCACGCGCCTCGGCGAGGTCGGCGAACCGGGCACGCGGGAAGGCGGCGAGGTGCTCGCCCTCCCGGACCCAGCCGGCCGGGTCGCCGGTCGCGGCGGCGGCCGGACGGTCGATGCCGACCCGGACCAACTCCCGCTGCGCGTCGGCGATCTGCTCCGGTGTCCCGGCCAGCAAGGTGACCGGCCTGCCCCACGGGATCAGCCAGGCCAGGTAGGTGGCGAGCCTGCCCTCGCCCTCGAAGTTGAACGATCCGGCCACGTGCCCCTTCGCGAAGGCGACCCGGTTGCGCAGGTCCACCACCCACTCCCCCGCGGCCAGCCGGGCTGCTATCTCCTCGGCGTCCGCGAGCGCGGGCGGGGTGAGGTCGACCGGCGCGGGCCCGGCGGCGTTGGTCGGCGCCATGTGCGCGTAGTAGGCGGGCACGTCGTCCAGTCCGGCGAGCATCTCGACGACGAAGGTGTCCACGTCCTTGGTCAGCGCCTCGTTGGTCCGGCGTTCCCGACCGATCGTGGTCGCCTCCCCCTCCGCCTGGGAGGAGGAGCAGAAACTGCCGAACCCGTGCGTGGGCAGCACCGGGACCCGGTCGTCCAGTTCGTCGGCCAGGCGGTGGGCCGAGGCGTACTGTGCACGGGCCAACCGGTGCGTCAGGCGTGGCTCGACCAGGTCCGGCCGGCCCACGGTGCCGATCAGCAGCGACCCGCCGGTGAAGACGGCGACCGGCCGGCCGTCCTCCTCCAGCACGTAGGAGGTGTGGTGCGGAGTGTGGCCGGGGGTGGCGATCGCCCGCAGATCCAGGTGCGGGTCCACCGTGAACGTGTCTCCGTCGGCGACCGCGGTGCGGGCGAAGGCGACCGACGCCCCGGCCGGCACCAGATAGCGGGCCCCGGTCACGCGGGCCAGCTCCAGGCCGCCGGTGACGTAGTCGTTGTGCAGATGCGTCTCGGCCACGAGGGCGATGTGCGCCCCGCGCCGTGCCGCCGCGGCGATGACCTGCTCGATGTCGCGCGGCGGGTCCACCACCAGCGCGCTGCGGGCCCCGCCGGCCAGGTAGCTGCGGTTGCCCAGCCCCTCGAATTCCAGGGTGTCGACGAAGAACACGACTACGACTCCTCTTGAACGGCGATGTACCCCCTGGGGTATTGGACACTCACCATAACAGGGTACCCCCGGGGGTATTCCAGAGCGGGAAGCGCGCCCTCGACGAGCGGCCCCTCACCTGCCACGGGTACCCGGCGGGGCGGCCGGAGGTCGGCCAAAGCCGGCCAGGCGCCGTCCGCACCACCGCGGACCGCATGATCAAGAACTCGACGAAGCACTACTAGGGTGAGCGTCGTGGAGCTCCTGCACCTGCGCTACTTCGTCGCCGTCGCCCAAGAACTGAACTTTTCCACCGCGGCCCGCAAGCTGCACATGGCGGCGTCCCCGCTGAGCCGGCGGATCAAGGATCTTGAGAACGAACTGGGGCACCGGTTGTTCGACCGCGACACCCACCATGTGACGCTCACCCCGGCCGGCAGTGCGCTGCTGCCGATCGCGCGTGGCGTCCTGGAGCAGGTCGAGTCCATCCGGTGGCGACTGGAGGAGGTGAGCCGGCCGCAGCGGGCGCCCGCGTTGCTCGGCGTGCCCAGCGGGATCCATCCGGACCTGCGGGCGCGGATCGACGCCCTCGCCGAACGGGTCGGTGACCGGTTCGAGCTGAAACGGTGGCCGGGGGCCAGCGACCGTCTCATCGACGCGGTACGCGACGGCCGGCTGGCGCTGGCCCTGGCCCGGCTGCCGGTCGGGGATCCGGCACTGGAACAGTTGCCGGTGATGTCGGAGCGGCTGGGCGCGGTCGTACCCATGGACCGGTTCGCGGGTCGGGCGTCGATCGCCCTGGCGGAGCTGGCCGACCTCGCCTACGCGGGGTCTCCCACGGCGGTGCACAACGCGTATTTCCGTATGCTCGATCAGCAGTTGTCCGATCTCGGCATCCGGCACCGCGTCGAACTGGGCACTGCAGGTTTCGATGGAATTTCCGAGATAATTTCCAGTGGCCTGGCTTTCTCCGTTTCCATGCTGGATCCGAGAAGCCCTATGCAGAGTTTCGGACTGGACAACGTCGCCGTCCTCCCTTTTTCGGATTTCCACCCCGTTCTGGAGACCGGTCTTTTCTGGCGCCGGGACCGCGCCCACGGCGGTGACCTGGAGGAACTCATCGCCGCCGTGCGGGAAATCTTCGCCGAGCCGCTTAGCGCCTGATTTTCCATAAAGCACACAGAAGGCCGTACGCGGATCGGTACGACCGGGGCGGTCATACCGATCTGCGCAACATGGTCATTCCGTTTTCCAGGCTCCCTCGCTAACTTAATTTCCAGGTACAAGCATCTGGACGAGTGGAGAGGGAAGAGGAGAATGACGAAGGACATCGCGGACAGCGTTGCCGGCCCTCTGGACGGCATACGCGTGATCGATCTCTCGACCGTGGTGATGGGCCCCTACGCGGCCCAGATCCTCGGGGACCTGGGCGCCGACGTGATCAAGATCGAGTCGCCCGCCGACACCGTCCGCGTGGGCCACTACCGCACCACGCCGGGCATGACGCCGCTGAACCTGAACGTCAACCGCAACAAGCGCAGCGTGTCCCTGAACCTCAAGGACGCCACCGAGCGCGAGCGGGCACTGAGGCTGGTGGAGACCGCGGACGTGCTGATCACCAACATGCGGCCCGGCGCACTGAAGCGCCTCGGCCTGTCCTACGAGGACATCGCCGCCCGCAATCCGGGGCTCGTCTACGCGCACGCCCAGGGTTTCCGCAGCGACTCGGACCGGGCCGGCACCGCCGCGTACGACGAGACCGTGCAGGCCGCGTCCGGCCTGGTCGACATCGCCGACCGGGCGCTGGGCGAGCCCGTCTACCTGCCGACCATCATCGGCGACAAGGTCTCCTCGCTGACCATCGCCTACAGCGTGCTCGCCGCCCTGCTGCACCGGGACAGGACCGGGGCCGGCCAGCTCGTCGAGATCCCGATGACGGACACGCTGATCGCGTTCAACCTGGTCGAGCATCTGGCGGGACACACCTACGAGCCCGAACTGGGCCCCACCGGCTTCCCGTTGTCGATGACGAAGGGGCACCGGGCGGTCCGTACCAAGGATGGTCTGGCCTGCGTCATCCCGTACAACCCGCAGAACTTCCGCGACTTCTTCACGGTCGCCGGACGCCCGGACCTCGCCGCGGACCCGCGGGTGTGCGGCGAGGCGATCGACGGCGCCGACCACGAGGCCCTGGCCGCACTGATCGACGTCTGCGCCCCCGCGCTGACCACGGCGGAGTGGGTGGAGGTCTGTGCCGAGCACAGCATCCCGATGGCCCCGGTCCTGGAGCTGGACCGCGCCCACGAAGACCCCTACGTCCGCGACGGCCGTCTGCTCGACTCCGTCGAGCACCCCACCGAGGGCACGATCCGCACCATCGGCATCCCGGTGCGGTTCTCCGTCACCCCCGGCACGATCCGCCGCCTGGCCCCGGTCGCGGGCCAGGACACCGCCGAAGTCCTCGCCGAACTCGACGCCGCCCGCTGAGCGTTGCATCGCCGCTCGCACCACCCTGCCCTCGGGGAACCAGCCGCGCTGCGCGCTCCCGAAGGGCCGTAAGAGGAAGACACCCATGAGCACTGCCGTAGTACATACCGAACGGATCGGCTCCACCCTGCTGATCACCCTCGACCGCCCGGCGGCCCGCAACGCCGTGAACGCGGCCGTCGCCGCCGGCCTGACCGCCGCACTGGAGGAGCTGGAGGCCGATCCCGCACTCCGGGTCGGTGTACTGACCGGCGCCGGAGGCACCTTCAGCGCGGGCATGGACCTCAAGGCGGCGTTGCGCGGCGAGTCGCCGGAGGTCGCGGGCCGCGGCTTCGGCGGCCTGACCGAGGCCGAGCCCGCCAAGCCGCTGATCGCCGCGGTGGAGGGCTGGGCCATGGGCGGCGGCTTCGAACTGGCCCTGGCCTGCGACCTGATCGTGGCCGCCGAGGACGCCCGGTTCGGACTGCCCGAGGTCAAGCGCGGGCTGATCGCCGCGGGCGGCGGCGTGATCCGGCTGCCCAAGCGGATCCCGCACCACCTGGCCATGGAGCTGCTGCTGACCGGCGAGCCGGTCGACGGCCGCCGGGCCGGCGAGCTGGGCCTGGCCAACCGGGTCACCGCCACCGGCCGGGCCGTCACCGAGGCGCTCCGGCTCGCCGAACGGCTCGCCGAGAACGCCCCGCTCGCGCTGGCGGCCGTCAAGCGCGTCGTCCGCGCCGCCGACGGAGTGCCCGATGCGGACGCCTTCGCCTTCCAACGGGGCGAGATGGCAACCCTGATGGCCTCGGCCGACGTACGCGAGGGCATGACCGCCTTCGCCGAACGCCGCGCCGCGCAGTGGACCGGGCGGTGAGGGCGGCATGAAGGCCGAGGAGGTACGACAGCACGTCACCACCCCGCTCACCAGCCCGGCGTTCGCGCCGATGGTTCCGCGGTTCACCGACCGCGAGTACCTCAACGTCGTCTACCGCACCGACCCCGACGCCCTGCGGGCCGTCGTCCCCGAACCCCTGCGGATCGATGAGCCGCTGGTCCGCTTCGAGGTCATGAAGATGGGCGACGTCAGCGGATACGGCCCCTACACCGAGGCCGGCCAGGCGATTCCCGTCAGCTTCGAGGGCGAGCGGGGCGAGTATCTGCACGCGATGTACCTCGACAACTTCCCGGCGACCGCCTCCGGCCGCGAGGTCGCCGCCTACCCGAAGGTCATCGGTTCCCCGCGGCTCCACGTCGACGCCGGCGCGCTCGTCGGCACCCTCGACCACGGCACACTGCGGGTCGCCACCGCGACCATGGGCTACAAACACCACGAACTGGACCGGCGCGAGGCCGAGGCACAGATCACCGTGCCGACCTTCATGCTCAAGATCATCCCCGGCTACGACGGTTCGCCGCGGGTGCAGGAACTCGTCCGCACCCGCATCACCGACGTCACCGTCAAGGGGGCCTGGACCGGGCCCGCCCGGCTCCAGCTGTTCCAGCACGTGCTCGCCCCGCTGGCCGACCTGCCGGTGCTGGAGGTCGTCTCCGCCAGCCACCTCCTCACCGACCTGACGCTGGCGGGCGTCGAACCGGTCCACGACTACCTCGGGCACGATCACCGGAAGGGAGCCACGTCATGACCCGCGAGTTCCACACGGCCGCGGTGATCGGGGCCGGCACGATCGGCCTGTCCTGGGCGGCCCTGTTCGCCGCGCACGGCCTGACCGTCCGGGTGAGCGACCCGCGACCCGACCTCGCCGAGGCCGTGTCCCAGGCCCTGGCCCAGTACTCCCCGCACCTGGCCGCCCGCGGCCTGGACGTGACCGGCCTCGCCGACCGGGTGCACATCACGGCCGACGCCGCCGAAGCAGTCCGGGACGCGGACGTCGTCCAGGAGAACGGCCCCGAGCGCGTCGAGTTCAAGAAGGACCTGTTCACCGCTCTCGCCCGCCAGGCGCCCGGGCATGCGCTGCTGCTCAGCTCCTCGTCGGCGATCCCGGCGAGCGCGTTCACACGGGAGCTGGCGGACGAGGCGGCCGCCCGGGTCCTGATCGGCCACCCCTTCAACCCGCCGCACCTGGTCCCGCTGGTCGAGGTCGTCCCCGGCGAGCGCACCGGCGAGGACGCCGTACAGGCCGCGGTGGACTTCTACGCCTTGGTCGGCCGCACCCCGGTCGTCGAGCGCAAGGAGATCCCCGGCTTCGTCGGCAACCGCCTGCAGAACGCCCTCAGCCGCGAGGCGGTGTACCTCGTCGAACAGGGTGTCGTCACCCCCGAGGACCTCGACAAGGTCATGACCAACTCGCTGGGCCTGCGCTGGGCCACGGTCGGGCCGTTCCTCGGCTCGCACCTGGGCGGCGGACCCGGCGGGTACCGGCACCTGGTCGAGCACATCGGTGCCTCGATGCAGCAGATGTGGGACGGCCTCGGCCGGCCCGCACAGGGCGCGGACGAACAGGAACGGCTCATCGCGGCCGTGGAGCGGGCCTACGGATCCACCGCGTACTCGGAACTCGCCGAGACGCGCGACCGCACGCAACTGGCGGTCCTTGACGCACTGGACGCCGCCACCCGGAACGCCACGACGACCACCCCCGAGCAGGAAGAGGAGAACTGAGATGACCACCACCACGCAGCCGTCGGCCGTCGGACCGATCGCGGACGAACTGACCGCCGACTTCTACCACTACGAGTCGCTGCTGCCGGACGAGGAGCGCAAGATCCTCCTCAGGGCCCGCGCCCTCATGCGCGACCAGGTCAAGCCGCTGGTGAACGAGAACTGGGCCAGGGGCGAGTTCCCCAGGGAGCTGATCGGCCTGTTCCGCGACAGCGGCCTCGCCGGCCTGCCCTACGAGGGCTACGGCGAGCACCGTCCCGCCGTCAGCAACCTCCTGACCGGCATGCTCGCCATGGAGATGACGCGCACCGACGCCTCGGTCGCCACCTTCTTCGGCGTCCACAACGGCCTTGCCATGTACTCCGTTTACGCCGGCGGCGACCAGGAGCAGCGCGACCGCTGGCTCCCCGAAATGGCCGCGATGGACAAGATCGGCGCGTTCGCGATGACCGAGCCGCTCGGCGGCTCCGACGTCGCGGGAGGCATGCGCACCACCGCCCGCCGCGAGGGCGGGACCTGGGTCCTCAACGGCGCCAAGAAGTGGATCGGCAACGCGACCTTCGCCGACTACGTCGTGGTGTGGGCCCGGGACGTCGACGACAACCACGTCAAGGGCTTCGTCGTCGAGAAGGGCACGCCCGGCTTCAGCCCGGTGAAGATCGAGAACAAGCTCGCCTTCCGGATCGTGGAGAACGCCGAGATCACCCTGACCGATGTCCGGGTCCCGGAGGCCAACCGGCTCCAGCGGATCGGCTCCTTCCGCGACGTCGCGGAAATCCTGCGCGCCACCCGCGGCGGGGTCGCCTGGCAGGCACTGGGCGTCATGGTCGGCGCCTACGAACTGGCGCTGGGCTACGCCCGGCAGCGCCGGCAGTTCGGCCGCCCGATCGGCGGCTTCCAGCTCGTCCAGGACCTGCTGGTCAAGAGCCTGGGCAACATCACCGCGTCCTGGGGCATGCTGGTGCAGCTCGCCCAGCTGCAGGACGCCGGCATCTTCCGCGACGAACACTCCGCCCTGGCCAAGGCGTTCGTCACCGCACGGATGCGGGAGGTCGTCGGCTGGAGCCGGGAGATCTTCGGCGGCAACGGCATCCTCCTGGACCAGGACATCCCCCGGTTCTTCGCCGACGCCGAGGCGATCTACTCCTTCGAGGGCACCCGTGAGATGAACACCCTCATCGTCGGCAAGTCGATCACCGGCCAGAGCGCCTTCGTCTGAGCCACCGGCCCGACCCCGACTCGACCGGTCCCCGACGGCCCGGTCGAGTCGGCTCACGAGCCGGCGTCCCGGCGGCCCCGGTCGCCCCTGCCGCCGCCTGCCGCCGCCTGCCGCCGCCTGCCGCCGCCTGCGTCCAACTACCCATGTACGACGTCGATTCGCGGCGCCTCGTCAAAGCGTTCCGGCGCGCCGAGGCATGCAGCCGTCCGGAGGACTTCATGCGACGGGCAGGCAACCTGATCCAGGCGGTCGAGCACCCGCACCAGCCCCCGCACGCCATCGATCCCTTCACCTTCGCCCTGCACGACATCGTCCAGGACCTGCTCCGCCTCGGAGCCACTGCCACCCAGATGAGCCGTCTGAGCCAGGCACACCGTGCTTGGCTCTTCGCGGTGGCCTGGCAGATGACCAACCAGCACCACGGCGTCATCCCCACCGTCAACGACTACCCCACCATCCGACAGCGCACCATCGGCGGAGATATCCACCTCGCGCTGTTCGACTTCCTGCATGCACAGGAGCTGCACGATCGCGACCTCCATGACCCGCCAGTCCGTGCCCTCACGGAGATGATGTTCTTCCTCGGCGGCATGGACAACGATCTGCAGTCCCCTCCGGCCAAAGACGCCATCGAAGAGAACCACACCATCTTCAGTGCCCTCGTGCAGGAAGAAGGCATCGACCAACGCGAGGCCCGCCAACGAGCAGTGGCCATGCGTGACCAGGTCACCTACCGCTTCTTGCAGCTGCACGACCAGACGGCCGTCCGCGCCGGAAAAGTGCTCCGCCAGTATCTGGACTGCTTGAGTCACACCATTCGAGGCAACCTCGACTGGGGAGTCAACGTGCCACGCTACAGCGGCACTTCACACCGAACGACTCGCTAAGCCGACTGCTTCCCCGACCACGGCAACCGGCTGCTGCCCTACCCCCTCCCCCATGCATGGTGGGACCCCGCACTGGCAGGAAACCGTGGGTGTCCCGCTCCTGACAGCGACGGACACGGGACACCCACCCGACCCACATGCCACAGTGAGGCGCTATGACGGCGGAAGCGACAAGCACGGCAGTGGAGGAGGTCGAAGCGTGGGCAGCGGATGCTCTGCGCTGGTTGCTGAGCAGCGCGCGGGATGCCGGAGGCAACGGTCTGGCCTGGGCTGCCACACCGTCCGATGACGAGCCCGACCCCACGTTCTACAGCGGAACGGCAGGTGTCATCGCCGTTCTCCTGGAAGCATGGCGGCACTTCGACGATGATGGGTACGGCGATGCCGCCGTGCGCGCTGCCCGCAGCGTATCCGCCGCCGTCGAGAGCCAGGAAAACAACTCCCTGTACTTCGGCCTGACCGGCATGGCACTCGCCTTACGGGCGGTCCACGACGAACTGGGTGCTCCGGACGGCGCCGCCCTTCGGGCCCTGGACCTGGTGCGCGCACGTTTCGACGGCACACGCTGGGGCGACTGGTTCGACCTGATGGGCGGCAACGCCGGTATCGGACTGGGGGCGTTGGCGTTGGGTGATGTGGACTTGGCCGTGCTCGCGGTGGAGCCCTACCTGCGCACGGCCGAGCCGACCCCGGCAGGCGTTCACTGGGAAGCGGAGAGGGGCCGGCCTTCGCGGTTCCATCACATCTCGCACGGCACGCTCGGCATCATCCACGCCCTGGCCCGGGTCGGCCGGGCCGTCGACCGGCCGGATCTGGTCGAGTTGGCTCGCGCGGGCGCTGCGGACGTCGTGGCGCGCAACGAGGCCCGCCCGGCCGGTTTCCTCGTTCCTCATTCCGAACCGCAGGACCATCCCGAACTCACCGCACGCTACAGCTACGGCTGGTGTCACGGCCCGTCCGGCGACGCCCAGGTCTTCCGACTGCTCCGGGACATCTCCGACGATCCCACGTGGCAGAACCTCGCCGACAACTGCTGGTACACCGTGACCCGGTCCGGTCTGCCACGCCGCCTGCGGCCCGGATTCTGGGACAACAACGGGCGGTGCTGCGGCACAGCCGGCGTCCTGGCGCTGGCCTGCGACCGCATCGCCGAGCAGGGCGACCGCCCCGACTTCGCTCGGCTCCTCGTCACGGACCTCCTCTCCCGAGCGACCCACGACGCCGACGGAGTGCGATGGTCCAACCTCGAACACCGGACCATCCCAAGCACCCTCGAACCTCGCACCGGTTGGGCGTCGGGCAACGCCGGCATCGTCCGTGAACTGCTGCGCTACATCCGAATATGCCGGGGAGCCGACCCGACGTACGCGGTCACCTGGCCGGACCAGCCGGCGGTGCCTTCGGCACCTCCAACGCCGACTCGGCGTTGGAGGCAGGACTGCCGAGTGCCGTGATCAGGCCGACCCCGGCGAGGTGGCCATCGGTTCGGGTTGTTCGGACCGGGGCGGTGCCGACTCTTCTGCCGCGTCCGGCGCGTGGCGTCGAAGTGTGAGCGGTGCGCAGATCAGTGCGCAGATCAGTGTGCAGATGCCGAGGAGTCCGCTGGTGACGGCGAAGGCCGCCGGTGAGCCGGAGTGGTCGACGAGGGCACCGCCGACGGCCGTCCCCATTGCCGCCCCAAGGTTGTAGGCAGTGTTGATCCATGCGCCGGCTTCGGTGCGTGAGCCTTCGGGTACGAGCCGGTCGACGCGTTGGTAGGCCGTGATCAGGAGGACGTCGGTGCACGCTCCGGCAAGCAGCAGGGCGACGCCTGCGGCTGGTGCGGAGCACACCAAGGCGGGGAGCGCGTAGCAGACCGTGCAGGAAGCGGCCAGGATCAGCGGTCGGTGTGCGAGGGCGCCACGCCAGTGGCGGCGGCCGTAGACCAGGCCGCCGAGGACTCCACCGACTGAGAACAGGGTGGTCAGCACCCCGGCCACCAGCGTTCCCCAGGCAGCGAGAACCGCCACCTCGAAGAGGCTCAGAGCAGCTGCGACAGCCAGCACGAGCAACAGCAGCGGTGCGAACCCCACGGCGCGCAGGGGGCTTCGAGCACGAGCGGCGGGCGAGCCCACACGCACGCCGGCAGGGGACCGGCGCAAGCCCGTCGCCAGCAGGCCGAAGCCGGTGATGACCAGTGCCGCGCACACCATGAGCACGGCCGGTGCGGAGGAGGCTGCGACGAGGAGGCCGCCGAGGACGGGGCCGAGCGCGAAGACGGTGGACTCCCCTGCCGTATCCAGGCTCAACGCACACTGATGCTGCGCCTCGTCCGTCGTCAGCCTGCCCCACAGGGTCCGCATCAGCGGGCCGACCGGCGGTGTGCACGCCCCCGCCAGTACGGCGAGGGAGGCGGTGAGCAGGGCCGGCACGCGAGCGGCACAGGCCGCGGCCAGTGCGGACAGGAGCAGGGCGTAGCAGACGGCCATGATCATCAGCGCGACGTGATGACGCTCAACCAGTCGGGCCCTGACGGGTCCGAGCAGGGCGGCGACCAGTCCGAACAAGCCGGTGGTCGCACCGGCCACGGCGTAGGAGTCGGTGCCCTCCCGCAGCGCGAGCAACAGGGGGAGGCTGAGCAGTCCGTAGCAGAGCCGCGCGAGCAGGGCGGCGGCGAACAGGTTGCGGGCGTGGGGCAGTGTGAGGGCGGTGCGATAGGACACACCGCCCCTGTCAGGGCTTGGCATTGGGATTCTCCGAAGTGGGCGTGCCGGCGCCTGGCCATGGCCTCGTCCGGTCACGCGCGGGCGTGACGGTTCGGCGTTCCGCCCCATCGGCCCTCACTCGTCACGAGGAGTCGGCGCGGGAGCGGACCGGCGGTCGGTCAGCGCGGATCGGAGATATGCACAGGCGGCAGAGTAGCCGTCTTCGACGTGCGGGCGCCAGCCGTTCACCCCGGCCCGAACCCAGGTCGACGTCAACTTCCTTGACTTCCGTCCCGACAGGCATGCGCATCACCGGCATCCTGGTCGGCGGGCTGTCGGTGCGCGTCGCGAAGGGCCACGATGAGGGGCATGCGACGGGCCGGCCGGGACCATGCCGACCGGTGAACTGCCCACGGGGCGCCTCTGTTTCGAGCTCCGGGGAACGAACTGGTATCTCCATGCTGGAGGCAAGGCCATGACGCAGCCCATGGTGGGGGTTCCCACCGAGCCCATCGGCGGCGTCCCCAGACCCGCGGAACTGCTGACGGCTATGGCGGCCCATGCCGCCGGCCGGATCGGCGACGACGAACTCGCCGGCGCTGCCCGCTGATCGGCAGCCAGGTCCAGTCACCTACTCCACGGCGTAAAGCAGCCGGTACTCGGCGCCGTCCGCCCTGAAGCGCAGGCTGCGCTCGCCGGGCGTATCCGTGATCCACTGCTCCCCGAGCCTGCCGTCCCCACCCTGGGCGCCGGCCTCCCCGAGGGAGACGGCGATCGTCCCCGTGAAGTCGCAGTCGTACCTGACGGTGTACATCCGGTCTCCCAGCACCGTGCCGTTCCACACAGTGCCGCGATCCTGGACCACCAGCCTGGGCTCATCGGAGCCGCTCCAGCCCTCAGTCGTGACGCACTTGAGCTTCTCCAGATACAGCTTGGCCATACCGTCCCCTGTGAAGGATCCTTCTCGACGCTTCACATACTGCCGAGCCGCAATAAACGATCACTAAACGGTTGGACGTCCGCAGTCATCGGGCCCGGCGAGCCGGGTCGGTGCGGCGGCCGCGCTGATCGACTGCGGGACGCTGCTCGCCGCACTCCACCGCAGCAGAGCGGCGCTGCCCGGGACGGACGAGGCTCCCTGGTCAACGACAACCGTCGCGAGCGCCCTGTCGGCGCCCTGTCGGCGCCATGTCGGCGCCATGTCGGTGGAGGGTGCAAGTGTGCGGGTCGGTGCTCCCCACGAGCACGCCGTCCGCCCCCCCCATTACCTTCTTGGTGGCCCCGCAATGGGGCGCCCGGCCTTCGGAGTTGGCATGACTTTCTCCCCCTGTCGAACGTATGGCCTGGGGGGTGGTGTCACCGGCTCCGGAGGCATCGACAGACCGCTGATTAGGGGCATGACCACCGGCTTGTCCGCAGGTCGGGAGGCTCTTCGTAATGTGGATGTGGCGATCGGTGCCGTGGGACGGCCGGGCGGGAACGACCAGAGGACGCACGTGATCGACGTCAGTGAGATCGGCGCCTTCCTCGGCCTGGACGTCGGCAAGAGCGAACACCACGCCACCGCCGTCACTCCGGCCGGAAGGAAGGCCTTCGACAAGCGGCTGCCCAACAGCGAACCCAAGCTCCGCGACGTGTTCGCCAAGCTGAAAGCCAAGCACGGCACCGTGCTCGTGGTCGTCGACCAGCCCGCCTCCATCGGCGCCCTGCCGCTGGCCGTGGCCCGCGACATGGACTGCCCCGTGGCTTACCTGCCGGGCCTGACGATGCGGCGGATCGCCGACCTCTACCCCGGTGAAGCCAAAACCGACGCCCGCGACGCCTTCATCATCGCGGACGCGGCCCGGTCGATGCCGCACACTCTGCGGGCCGTCGAGCTTGCCGACGAGGCAGTAGCCGAGCTGGAAATGATCGTGGGTTTCGACGACGACCTGGCCGGCGAAGCCACCCGCATCAGCAACAGACTGCGGGGACTGCTGACACAGATCCACCCGTCGCTGGAACGGGTACTGGGACCGCGAATGCAGCACCCAGCCGTGCTCAAGCTGCTCGACCAGTGCGGTTCGCCGGCCCAGGTCCGCAAGGCCGGACGGCGTCGGCTGGTGAACCTGATCCGCCCAAAGGCACCACGGATGGCGGAACGGCTCGTCGATGACATCTTCACCGCCCTGGACGAGCAGACAGTGGTCGTGCCAGGCACGGCCGCGGCCGCATTGATCGTCCCCAGCCTCGCCAGCTCGCTCCAGTCGGTACTTGACCAGCGCAAACTCCTCGCCACAAGGATCGAGGAACTGCTGGAGGCTCACCCTCTTTCCAAGGTCCTGACGTCCATGCCGGGGATCGGCGTCAGGACCGGAGCACGCATCCTCATCGACATCGGCGACGCCAGCAGCTTCCCCAGCGCCGCCCACCTCGCCGCCTACGCCGGCCTCGCCCCGGCAACCCGCAGTTCCGGGTCCTCCATCCGCGGCGAACAGCCATCGCGCAGAGGAAACAAACAGCTCAAACGCGCCTTCTTCCTCTCCGCGTTCGCCGCCCTGGCCGACCCCGTCTCCAGGGCCTACTACGACAAGAAGATCGCCCAGGGAAAACACCACACCCAAGCCCTCCTCTGCCTCGCCAGACGACGAGCCGACGTGCTCTTCGCCATGCTCCGCGACGGCACCTTCTACCAACCCCAACCAGCCCCCACGGGTTGACGAAACCCATAGGGGCACCCCCCCGCCGCACACAAGGAGCCCGCCGCCGTGTCCTCCGCATCCCAGAGCCGACCGTGGGACGTTCACCGACTGCCGCCTGCCGAAGGCAGGAGCTTCCTGGTCACCGGGGGCAACGCCGGCATCGGCTACTTCGTCGCGGAACAGCTCGCCGCCACCGGCGCCGTCGTCGTACTCGGCAGCCGCGACCCCGCGAAGGCCGACGCCGCCATCGCCTCGATCCGCTCGCGCGCCCCCGGCGCCCGTCTACAGCACCTTCAACTGGACCTCGCCGACCTCTCGTCCCTCAAGACGGCCGTGGACAGGCTGGACACCAACCATCTCGACGCGGTGGTCCACAACGCAGGAGTCGCGCTCGACGACCCACCGCGTCGAGAGACCAAGGACGGGCACGAGCTGATGTTCGGCACCAACCACCTCGGCCACTTCGCGCTCACCCACTGGCTGGCCCCCCTGTTGTCCGCGGCGCCGGCCGGCCGCATCGTGACGGTGGGAAGCTTCGCGGCCCGGTCCGAGCGCCTGGACCCGGACGATCTGCAGTCGACCCGGGACTACCGCCCCAAGCGGACCTACGGCCGATCGAAGCTGGCGCAGATGTGCTTCGGCTTCGAACTCGATCGCCGCCTGCGCGCCGCCGGCAGCACGGTGCTCAGCATGGTGGCCCACCCCGGAGGCGCTCTGGACTCCCTCACCCCGTCCCGCCCTCCGGTACACGTGACAACCCCCGGCGAACGGCTGCGCAACTTGCCGGCCGGTCTCGTCCTCCAGGGCAAGAACGCCGGAGCATGGCCCGTCGTCCGTGCCGTCCTCGACCCGAACGCACAGGGTGGGCAGCTATGGGGCCCCAGGGTCTTCGGCCTGCGCGGCACACCACGTCGTGAGCCCGTCCCCTCCCACATGACAGACCCGACCATCGCCGCTCGTCTCTGGACCATCAGCGGCGAACTGACCGGCACCGACCCCCACTTCGGGTGCCACGTCCGGTAGACGGGCACGTCTGGTAAAGCGGGCGCGAGCCACGCCCGGGCCAGGCACCGGGCGCCATCCGCCGCGAAGCCGCCCTCCGCGCTCCGTCCTCCGCCCTCGTCAGCCGGTGCCTGGCAGAGCGTTGTCCAGGAGGATCTCCGCTGCCGCCCGCGCGTGGCGTCCACAGTCTGCGTCGTCCAGCACCATGGCGCGACTGGCGGCCCCGTCGGCGAGGGTGACCAGTTGCTCGGCGAGTGCGGCCGGCTCGCGGCAGCCCAGTTCCGTCACAAGTCCGGTGACCAACCGGTCATGAGAGGTCGACGTGCCGCTCTCGGGCACGGTGAGAATGCCCTCCCGACCAGTCGTGCCGACGTCCCCGCGCCGCCTTGCCGCACCCGTTCGCGACGGTGTGGTTGCGGCTGCGGGTGGCCGGTGGTGATCTCGGAGCAGGATCGCGCACCTTGGAGGACCGCAATGGACCGACCGTCCACCCTGCTTCGTTGCTCCGCGCTGGGCGCCCAGTGGAATCCGGCCACCGGCGGCAGCAACAGGCAGGACACCCTGCTGCGGGGCAAGGCGAACAAGGCCGAGTGCCAGACACTCCTCGGGCGGCTGGCGTCGGGCAACCTCATGGGAGCCACCCCGACGGCCAAGGCAGCCGAGGCATTCAACGAACCGTCCGGAAGCGCCAGGATGACCTACCTGGGGGCGTCGTATTCCCAGGCCGACGCCGACAAGGGCACGGCCTGGTTGAAGAGCCTGCCGAACGTCTGCGACGGGTTCACCGCCGTCGGCCCCTCGGGCGACAAGGCGGTCGCACAGGTCACCCAGGTGTCGCTGCCGAAGGCCGGTGACGACCGGTTCGGCGTGCGGATGACCATGATCAGCACCGTGCAGGGCCTCAAGACGACCCTGACGGTCGATGCCGCGGCCACCCGCACCGGTCCCAACGTCGTCTCCGTGACCAACGGCGGACTCGGCGGCGCCGGGGACGCGGACACCAAGCAGGCCGTCGAAAGCAGCGCTCGACGCCTCCAGAAGGTACTCGCAGGAAAAACCCCTCGAGGGTCCCGGTGTCTGCCCCAGCACTCCCCCGCCGTCCCCCTGCTTTCGAGGAGCCACCGTGCCGTTGCACCGTCTCGCCCGCATCACCATGGGCGTGCCCGACGTCGATGCCAGTCACGACTACTACGCCGAGTTCGGACTCACCGCCCTGGGGCGGGGGCGCTTCGCCTCGGCCGACGGCGGCGAGCAGCTGAAGATCGTGCATGCTGCCCGCCGTCGCCTGGACGAACTGGTCGTCGCGGTCGATGACGCCGACGACCTCGGCCGGGTCGGCGCCGCCCTGGACCGCCTGGAGATGCCCTACGTCCACGACGGGCACTGCCTGCGCGCGGTCGATCCGGGGACGGAGGTGACCGTCGCCGTCGAGGTCCAACCCCGCCTCGTGCAGCCGGCCTCCGCACCGGTGCCCTACAACGGACCCGGCCGCGTCGAGCGGCCCGACGGCCAGGCACCGGCGGTCCTGCGTGAGGACGTGGTCCGGCCGCGCCGCCTGGGACATGTGGTCCTCGGGTCGACCGATCAGCCGGCCTCGCAGCGGTTCTTCACCGAGGGTGTGGGGTTCAAGGTGAGTGATCTGGTGCCGGGCGCGGCCTTCCTGCGGTGTTCCACCGATCACCACAACCTGCTGCTGCAACAGGCACCGATCTCCTTCCTGCACCACTCCTCCTGGCAGGTCGACGACGTCGACGAGGTGGGGCGCGCGGCGACGCGCATGCTGGCGGGCCGTCCGGAGCGCCATGTCTGGGGCCTGGGCCGCCACCACGTGGGCTCGAACTTCTTCTGGTACCTCAAGGACCCGGCGGGCAACTTCACCGAGTACTTCGCCGACATGGACTGCATCGTCGACGACCAGCTGTGGACGCCGCGCGTATGGGAGGACGCCCGCTCGCTCTACAGCTGGGGCCCACCGGTCCCACCCTCCTTCCTCCGGCCCGAGGACCTCGCCGCGCTGATGACCGGCGCCCACGACGCGAGCTGACCACCCGTACGGCAGGAGGACCGCATGAACGGCAACCGCACGCAGGCGGTCACGGGCGGGCGTGGCGGGTGATGAGGTCGAGGAGGCGGCGGACGGCGGCGTCGGTGTCGGGCCGGTGGACGGCGGCGACGATGGTCGTCAGGTGGGGCGAGGATCCGCGCAGCGGTACGAAGGCGATACCGGGGACGGGGAAGTCGCGCAGATCTTCCGGGACCAGGCTGACGCACAGTCCGGCGGCGACGTAGCCGAGCAGTCCGGTGAGGTCGTCGACGGTGGCGTGGCGTTGCGGGGTGAATCCGGCGTCGCGGCAGGCCAGTTCGGCCTGGTGGGCGAGGCCGGGCAGGGTCGCCGTGCTGGGGAGGACGAAGGCGTCGTTGCGGAGGTCGTCCAGGTCGATCGCCTCGGCTCCGGCCAGCCGGTGCTCGTCGGGCACGGTTGCGACGATGCGTTCGGTGACGAAGTCGCGGACGGCAAGGTCGTCCGACAAGGGCGAGGGGTCCCGGATGAACGCCAGGTCCAGGGCGCCGGCGCGCAGCATCTCGACGAGGCTGACGGTGGCGTCCTGGTGCAAATGGATGCGCAGCCCGGGGAGTTCATCGGCGGCGGCCCGGAGCAGCCGGGGAAGGTAGCGGTGGCTCAGGATGCTCACATATCCCACCCGGACGTCCCCCTCCAGCCCGTGTGCGACGCGGCGGACCCGCTCCACGGCCGCGGACTGGGTGTCCAGCAGCCGTCGCGCCTCCGTGACGAAGACCGCACCGGCGTGTGTCAGGCGCACCCCGCGCGGACCGCGTGAGGCGCGCTCCAGGAGCGTCACCCCCAGGCCGCGTTCCAGTCGCTGGATGGCCTGGCTGAGTGGAGGTTGGCGCATCGAGAGCCGTTCCGCAGCTCGGCCGTAGTGCTTCTCCTCGGCGACGGCCAGGAACTGCTCAAGCAGGCGTTGTGTGATCTCCATATGCAACAGCATATCGAGTCTGCCTGAAACATATATTGGACAGACATGATCGTGGTGGAGTGCACTGGTGCACAGGCACTGAGCGGGAGCCCCGCTCTCCGCCGTTCACAGGCACCGGCGTCTCGAAGGAAGCCACCATGCACGAGCACGACGTCGCCCGGCTGTTCACCACCCCGCTGGACGCGCCCGCATTCGCCCCCACCAGGTACCGGTTCACCGACCGCGAGTACCTCAACATCACCTACCGCACCGATCCCGAGGCCCTGCGCCGCGTCGTGCCTGAGCCACTGTCGGTGCCCGAACCGCTGGTGCGGTTCGAGCTCATGCGCATGCCGGACGTGACGGGCCTGGGCGACTACACGGAGGCAGGCCAGGTCGTCCCCGTCGCGTACGAGGGCGAGCGGGGCGAGTACAACCTCGCGATGTACCTGGACAGCGTGCCGGCGATCTCCAGCGGGCGGGAGCTGGGCGCCTACCCGAAGAAGGCCGGCCGACCCCGGCTCTACGTCGACTCCGACACCCTGGTGGGCACCCTCGACTACGGCTCGCTGCGCGTGGCCACCGCCACCATGGGCTACAAGCACCATCCGATGGATCTCGACGCGGCCCGTGCGGAGATCTGTGTGCCCACGTACATGGTCAAGACAGTGCCCGGCTACGACGGACGGCCGCGGATCTGCGAACTGGTCCGCACCAAGATCACCGACATCACCGTCAAGAGCGCCTTTCACGGCCCGGCCCGATTGGAGCTGTTCGCCCACGCGCTGGCGCCGGTCGCGGATCTGCCGGTGCTGGAGATCGTCTCCGCCAGTCACATCCTCACCGACCTCACCCTGAGCCCGGCCGAGGTCGTCCACGACTACCTCGCCCCCTGACCGGGCGTCCGGACACACCTGGCTGCCTGGCTGCCTGGCTGCCTGGCTGCCTGGCTGCCTGGCGAACGTGCTGACCATTGAAGAGAACGCACCGAGAGAACCGAGAAGGCGGTGTACGCACCATGAACGCACCCACCACAGACACCTCCCACACCTGCCGGCGGGCCACAGTCATCGGCGGCGGCGTGATCGGGATTTCGTGGACCGGGCTGTTCCTCGCCCACGGCCTGGCCGTCACCGTGAACGACCCACGGCCCGATGTTCGGGATGAGGTCCTGGCGGGCCTTGCGGAGATCACCCCGGCACTGGCGGAAATCGGGCTGCCCACCGGCGACTTGGCCGCCCGGCTGCACTTCGAGGCCGACCTGGCCACGGCGGTCGCGGACGCGGACGTCGTCCAGGAGAACGGCCCGGAGCGACTGGCGGTGAAGCAGGAGATCTGGCAGGTCGTCGAGCGGGCCGCTCCCGCCCATGCCCTGCTTGCCACCTCGACTTCCGGGATTCCCGCCTCGGCGATCGCCCAGGCAATGACGCAGCCCGAGCGGCTGGTGGTCGGCCACCCGTTCAACCCGCCGCACCTCGTGCCGCTGGTGGAGATCGTGCCCGGCGAGAAGACCGCACCGCAGACCCTCCGCGCGGCCCGTGACTTCTACGCGGCCATGGGCAAGAAGCCGCAGATCCTGCGCAAGGAGATCCCCGGATTCGTCGCCAACCGCCTCCAGTCCGCACTCTTCCGCGAGTGTGTGCACCTGGTGGCCGAGGGCGTGGTCTCCGAGGCCGAACTCGACGAGATCGTCACCGACTCCATCGGCCTGCGCTGGGCGGTCGCGGGCCCGTTCCGCACCTTCCACCTCGGTGGCGGACCGGGCGGCCTGCCGCATTTCGTCCGTCACCTCGGCCCCGCCATGGAGGCGAGCTGGCCGGCGCTGGGGACGCCCACCTTCGACGAGCCCACCGTGGCGGTACTGACCGAACAGGCCGCGGACGCGTTCGGAGCCGAGCCGGTCGGCGAACTCGCCGCCCGCCGTGACCGCGCGCAGATGGCCCTCATGCGGGCCCTCGGCAGGACTCCGGACCAGGCCGGGGACCCGGCGGCCGGCTCCACGGCCGCTGCCCGCGCCTGACGGGCCTAGTCGCGCCCCTCTCCGCTCTCATACGCGTACCACCCGCGTACCCGCACTCCCGCGCGCAACGTGCCGCGCCTGCCCCACGCCCTCCCACTCGGCAGATGAACCGGAAGACGAAAACGACCATGCCTGCTATGCCCGAGTCCCCCCAGGCCACCATGTCCCTCACCGACCGCATCACCAGGGCGATCGCCGCCCCCGCAACCGACGACGCCTTCGACGTCCACTCCGAGACGTCCGAGGTACTGGCCGGAATCGGCCTGAAGCCGCAGGACACCGGCGGCACCATCACCTTCCGGGGCGCGGACCCGGTGGTGCCCAGCACGCTGCGGCTGGGCGCGGCTTCGGGCATCGCGCTGGTCGCCAAGTCCGCCGCCGTCGCGGCGCTGTGGCGGGACCGGACCGGTCGCGGCCAGGACATCCACATGGACCTGCGCGTGGGGCCGCACCGGCTGTGCCCGTTCTACGACCAGAAGTGGGAACTGCTCAACGGCTATCCCGGCGGCGTGCCGTCGATCCCCAACATGGCCTACGCCAACGCGTTCTACCGCACGGCGGACGGCCGTTGGATGATGCCGTTCAACATCTACCCGAACATCAAGACCGCCGCCCAGAAGCTGCTGGGCGCCCCCGAGGTGCCCGAGGCGGTCGCCGCCGCCATCGCACGGTGGAACGCACGTGAACTGGAGGCGGCCGGAGCCGCGGCCGGGGCGGTGATGCCCATGGTCCGCACACCCAGCGAGATACTGACGGAGCGTCAATACACCGACCATCTCGCCGACATGCCGTTGGTGGAGATCACCCGGGTCGGCGACAGCGCCCCCGAGCCACTGCCCGAGGCCGCCACGGCCCCCCTGGACGGAGTACGCGCGCTGGGCATGGGCCACATCATCGCCGGCGCCGGCGCGGGCCGAGCACTGGCACTGCACGGGGCCGACGTGCTGAACCTGTGGCGGCCCAACGAGCTGGAGCACGACGTCACCTACCGCACCGCCAATGTCGGCGTACGCTCGGCCACCGTGAGCCCGTACACCCCGGAGGGGCGGGCCGTCCTCCACGAACTCCAGGCCGGTGCCGACGTCTTCTTCGCCAACCGCCGCCCCGGCTACCTGGAGTCCATCGGCCTGTCGGAACAGGAGGCGACCAGCCGACGCCCGGGCCTGGTCTACGCCACCGTCTCCCTGAACGGGCGCAGCGGCCCCTGGGCCGACCACCTCGGCTTCGACCAGACCGCGGGCGCACTGACCGGCCTGTTGCACCTGGAAGGCGACGGCGACAAGCCCGCCCTGCCGCCGATCACGGTGGTCAACGACTACCTGGTCTCCTGGTTCCTGACCGCCGGCATCGTCGAGGCCCTGCGCCGCCGCGCCGTCGACGGCGGCAGCTACCGCGTCCATGTCTCGCTGTCCCGGGTGGCCCTCTGGATCCTCGGCATGGGCATCTTCGACAAGACCTACGCAACCGAGATCGCCGGCACGGGCGAGGAGCACGCCTACCCCGCGCCGCAGACCTTCACCGCCCACACCCCACTCGGCCACTACCAGGGCGTCACCGACCAGGTGCGGATGTCCGACACCCCGGGCGCGTACCGCCACACCCTCCTCCCCCGCGGCGCCTCCCAACCCCGCTGGCTCCCCCTCACCTGAAGTACCCCGGTCCCAGGACACGCGACAGGACAACGACGTGGTCGGCGAGGACGCCGGCGTGGACACCGTTCGTCCGTACCCCGCCGGCGACACCCTGGAGACCCGTATCGACGATCTCGGCCGCGGCATCGCCCTGGTGCGCTCGATCGCACCCTGATGCCGCGGGTGGCTCTATCGTGCCGTCGGCTGATGGAGCCAGGGCGCGCTGGTGGCCCAGAAGATGCAGTCGGCGCCGAGAGTGTTGGTGCCGAAATCGACGAACTCCTGGCGGGTGTACGGCTTCTTCGTCTTGGGATTCTTGTACTGGAAGTCCGGTTCCTGTACAGCCATGGCCACGAGCGGGAGCTTCCCCCGGTATTGCTTGAAGAAGGGGTACGAGTTCTGCATCTGCGCCGGGCGGTCGGGCAAGATATCAGGTCCGCCCAGGCCGATCCCGTGCGACTTGGCGAACTCGAAGGTCCGCTTCATGTAGTTGCGACTGTTGTTCCACTCACCCGGCCAGAAGTTGACGTACTGGACGAAGGGCGTCTTGGTGAAGACCTTCTTCCCGTAGGCCATGTTGTCGAGCTCTGCGTTGAAGTAGGCATCGTCGCTGTAGCCCGTGTGGTCCTTCTTGGTGTCCACTTCGGTAGCCGTTTCCGGAAGGTTCACCCCGGCGAGGCGGCCGTCGAAACGCTGCGCCAGCGCCTTCAGCAGATGCTGGAAGCGGCCCCGCACATGCGGATTCCACTGCGCCGCGACCGCCCCGGGCTCACCGGGACCAAGGCCGTTCTCGTTCTTCGTCGGAGCTGCGCCTCCCGCATACTCCGGGCCGGTCAGCAGATAGCCCGGGAGCCTGGTCGGCGGCGCGAAAAACCGGTCCTGGACCTGGATGAAAAGCTTCTTGTGACGGGACTGGAGATACGTCAGCGCCTGGTCGATCGCCGAGAAGTCGTATTGGTTCTTCTTCGGTTCGAGCGCCTTCCACGGCACCACCAGCTGTACGCCGGCGATGTCCGGACGATCGATCAGCGGTTTCACATTGGCGTCGAAATCACCGATCGAAGCGTACAGATAGTTTGTCGCCGCCTTCTTTCCGAGCGCTGAAGCGGCAGCCGCGTCCGGCGTATGAGCCGGAGTTGCGATCGCCGCTCCGACTACGCCCGTCAAGGTCACCGTTACGAGTATTCCGACACCGACTGCAACGCGTTTGATCGCCATGGGGCCATGTCTACGGGGCAGTTCTAAGAAGTATGTAAGAAGCGGTCACCCACCGGACCGGGGCCGTAGGCGCCCTTGGAGCCGGCCGTGCCCCGGCCTGCTTCATGCGTGGCGGACGGGCCCGCCGCCCGCGCCGATCCAGCCGTCCACCTGGGTGGCCTTGCGCGCGCCCACGAGCGCCCCCGTGATGCCCGGCCAGGCGAGCACGGTCGGCGGCGATCTACTGGACCCGTCCGGCGGGGACGTCCAGGGCAGCGGTGATCGGGGCGGGGTGCCGAACTTCTGCATCGCGCTCTCCCTTGCGCCGATGGACGTTCCTTTCCGAAAGACAGAAACGCTACGTTGCTTTCCTGGAATTAACAACGATGAACTTACCTGGAAAGTAGATATTCGCAGGTAGAAGCACGGCAATCATTGCAACATTCTCTCAATTAACGCAACGATCGAGCGAACGTCCGTTGCAATGAATTGAGCATGAACGCTATGGTGGAGGTGTTGGGAGAACACGAGCGGCGCCACGGAGCACCCGTGGGCACAAAGGAGGTTGCGATGCCGGGAGGCAGGCTCACCCAGGCCGAACGTCAGCAGATCGCAAGGGGTTTGGCCGACCGCCTGGCGTACGCCGAGATCGCCCGCCGTCTGGACCGTCCGACCTCCACCATCACGCGTGAGGTGATGCGCAACGGCGGCCCCACCGCCTACCGCGCCGACCTGGCCCACCGCGCCACCCAGCAGCGCACCCACCGACGCAAGCAGACCGCACCGGTGGGGTCACAGGCATCCCCGCAGCCCTACGGACGCGACGCCCAGGCCGTGCGTGTCTACCAAGACGCGCTCACCGCCGTCTACATTTCCTCCGGCCTGCCCAAGATGATGGCCCGGGTCCTGGGCTGCCTCTACACCACCGACACCGGCAGCCTCACCGCCTCCCAACTCGCCCAACGCCTCCAGGTCAGCCCCGCCTCCATCTCCAAAGCGATCACCTTTCTCGAGGGTCAGGACCTCGTCCGCCGGGAACGCGACGAACGGCGCCGCGAGCGCTACATCGTCGACGACGACCTCTGGTACCAGGCGATGATCCGAAGCGCCCGGGCCAACGACGAGTTCATCGAAACCGCGCGACAAGGCATCGACGTCCTCGGCCGCGGCACCCCCGCCGCCACCCGTCTCGAAAGCGCCGCCCGCTTCCTCGACTTCGTCAGCGAAGCACTCATCCGCGCCGCGGACCAGGGACGCGAAGTCCTCTACACCAGAGCCGGCACGAACCCGGACAACACCGCCGAGCCGAGCTCGGACGACGGACGGACGACCACCCCGACGACCAGAGCCTGAACCGAAACCGGCCTGGCGGGATCCCAACCGTGCGGGGACCGGTGCGCCCTGATGATCCACGGCGCTCTACGCTGCTGCGGACCGACCGCGGAGTCGAGACGCGCGCGACCGGGCCCGCATCGCGGGCGCCTTCGCGCCATCCGCCAGACAACGGGAAGTGCACGATGAACGACGCTCACGGAATCGCCGGGGTCCCCATGAGGTGGGTGGGACCACTCAGAATCTCGGGAAATGTCGCCGCCACGGAGACCGAAGTCCCACTCGCCACCTACGAGTCACCGCTGTGGCCTTCCGTGGGGCGTGGCGCAAAGATATCCCGACATACCGAGCGCGGAATCGTCGCCACTCTCGTCGACGAGCGGATGACCCGCTCGGTGCTCGTCGAAGCCGAGGACGCGCAGACCGCGTACGCGGCCGCGCGCCAGCTCGACGCGCAGTTCGATGTCTTGAGCAAGGTCGTGCGCGCCTGTAGCGGATTCGCCGAACTCGTCGGTATCCGGCACGAGATCACGGCCAACCTGTTGTTCATCCGGTTCGAGTTCACCACGGGCGACGCGTCCGGGCACAACATGGTGACGCTCGCGGCCGACGCACTCTTGGGGCACATCCTGGACAACGTTCCAGGGGTTTCCTACGGGTCGATCTCCGGGAACTACTGCACCGACAAGAAGGCGACCGCCGTCAACGGAATCCTGGGCCGCGGAAAGAACGTGGTGACCGAACTGCTCGTGCCGCGCTCCGTGGTTACCGAGATGCTGCACACCACGGCCGCCAAGGTAGCCGAGCTGAACGTGCGCAAGAACCTGATCGGAACGCTGCTCGCCGGCGGAATACGCTCGGCCAACTCGCACTACGCGAACATGCTGCTCGCCTTCTACCTGGCCACCGGCCAGGACGCGGCAAACATCGTCGAAGGCTCACAGGGTGTGACCGTGGCCGAGGACCGGGAGGGCGACCTCTACTTCTCGTGCACACTGCCGAACCTGATCGTGGGCACGGTCGGCAACGGCAAGGATCTGGACTTCGTCGAGACCAATCTGACGCGGCTGGGCTGCCGGGCCGAGGGCGAGCCGGGACAGAACGCACGCCGACTCGCCGTCATCGCGGCCGCCACGGTGCTGTGCGGCGAACTCTCGACCCTGGCAGCACTGACGAACCCGGGCGAACTGATGCGCGCACACATCAACCTGGAGCGCAACCAAGGTTAGCCAACCGCGGCCGCCTGCCGCCTGCCGCCTTCCGCCTGCCGCCTGCCGCCTGCCGCCTGAACCATGCTCAGCGGATGAAGCCGGTCGGTCAGCACCGTCGTACGCCAGGAAGTTTCCGCACTCCGCACAAGCAGGACCAGTCCGACCAGTCCGGGCAGTCCGACCAGTCCGGCTGATGGCAGGATTCCGCGTATGAGCAATGCGCGGGAAGTGACTTGGCGGCCTTCTCAGAAGCGTGCCCTGTGGTCCTTCGTCGGACTCGGGGCGGCCGGGGTGGGCCTGGCGGTGGTGCGTGCCGCGTTTGTCGGCACGCTCCTGGATGTCTGGCTGGGCATCGGCGTGCTGCTGGCGCCGCTGGGCATCGTGTCGCTCTTCGCGGTCACCGCCGAGGTGACCGCCGACGCGGACGGCCTGCACTTCCGGAGGCTGCTGCGCCGCCGGAGCCTACCGTGGCGTGACGTCGCCGATCTGCGTGTACGCCTGTTGCACGCGAACAACAGCCGGGTCCAGGAGGTCCGTCGCGTCAGCCTGCTGCTGCGGGACGGACGCAGGACGCTCCTCCCTCTCCCCCAGGCGGTTTCGGGGTCCGCCTCGGACTTCGATGCGAAGTTGGAAGCGCTCCGCGCGCTGCACCGCGAGTACGGAGCCCCGGAATCGGACCACGTCCACGTCGTCTCGTACCGCACCGCCGGGCGGGGCCGGGCCGGCTCGGTGACCGTGTGCGCGCTACTGCTCGCGTTGGCCGGCGGGACGGCCTGCTTCGTGCCGAGCGTCGCGTCGTACGAGCAGGCGTGGCAGTCGGCCGCCCCGTGCACGGCCGGGACGCCCGCCGGGGAACGCAGCGAGTGCCTGACCACCCTGCCGGCCGTGATCGCACGAACCGAGGCCAACCCGCCCAAGCAGAGCAGCTGGTTGTACTTCACCGACGACCGGCCGCTGAGGCGACTTGAGGTCTCCCGCGACGCCGCCCAGGAATTCCAGGCCGGCGCCCGCGTCGAACTCACCATCTGGCGCGGCGAGGTGATGGAGGTCGCCGGAAAGCACTACGTGTGGCGCGACCACGTCCCCACCGGCGGATCCGTGGCCGCCGTAGCGGCATCGTTCGCTCTCGCCGCGGGCTACCCCGGAGCCCAGCTACTGCTGTGTCTGCGCGGGCGCCGGCTGCCCGACGACGAGGTCCTCCCGTCGGCCCTTCCGTTCGCGGGTGTGCTCGTCGGTACGGCCCTGTGGCTACTGCCGCTCTGCTACTTCTTCTTCACGCCCCTGCTCAGCTCTCCCGTCGCGGTCGCATGGGCGGTCGTCGGCTCGCTGTGCACACTGGGCCTGTTCTCCTTCGCCTGGCGTGCCACGCGGGTCCGTACGCCCGCAGAGCCCGGGACGGCCGGAGGGCGCATCGAGGAGGCATCTGCCGATGAGGAGGTGTTTCTGGCCGCCTGTTTCCTGGAGCACACCGACTACAACCCGTACCGCTTCGGCACCCACATCGTCCTGGGTGGCGGCCCGCTCGCGGTGACGCCCCACGCCGGTCCAGGCCGGTTCGCGGCGAAGCGGATACCGGTGGAGCGGCTCACCGTCCAGGACGTACGGCGTGCCCGCGGTAGCGATGGCGACGGGATCCCCAGAAGCTGGCACGTAGCCGAACTCGACGACGCGGGAGTACCGGTTCGCCTCGCGGCCGCCCCGGCGGACCTTGCTCGCGTGATCCGCGTGATCCGCGGACCGGCCCCCGCCGAAACCCCCACGCACATCGCAACCTCCGAGGGCTCCGGTGGTCCTGTCCCGTCGCATTGAGGCTCCTGAGGCCCTGTGATGGTGACGTGGGGAGGCGTGTGGCGTTGGTCAGTGCATGGTCATTGGGCGTGTGGTGGGCTGGCTGGGCCTGGTCGGGGTGGTGGCTGCCGCGTTGAGTGGGTGTGTGGCGGTGGAGCCACGGTCGGCGGACGAGGTGCGTCGGACGGTGGTGCCGGGGCCAACGCCTTCATGGCCCTGGTCGGCATCGCCGTGGACGCCCGGCCCAGGGCATGAGCGGATGTTGACGGTGCCGGGACCGACGGTCGATGCATCGTCAGCGCGTGCGCACACCCGGCCCACCGCCCCGGCGACGTCGTCCGGCGAAAGCGGTCGGGCGTCGGCGCGCGGAGGCGGGGGCTGGGGCGGGGGCGGGGGCGGGGACCAGAGCGGGGTGCCGGAGAGGGAGGCGGCCGGAGTGGGAGCGCTTCCCCACCCCCACCCAGCGGCACGGCCGTCGGCGGCTACGCGACGGCCGTCCGTGGCCCGGCGCCCGGCACGCCCGGCGCCTGCGCCGGCTCGGCATCCGTCGTGGACGCCGCCCGTGCCGTCGCGGGTGACGGGGCGAGAGATGCGGCCGCTGTGCCAGGCAGCGGTGGGCCGGGTGAACCCGGAAATCCTCGCCCTGTGCCAGGGGTTGGCCCAATAGCGGGTTCCGGTCGCCGTCCCCAGTTGCCGGTGCCGTTGTCATCGCACACCCCCGCCCCAACTCATCCACCCAGTGGAAGTGCACGGCGCGCAGCGGTGACGGGACCGCCTGCCGCCTGCCTGCGCATGAGCGCCGCGAACACGGCAAGGACACCAAGCACCACCTGCCCACGGCAACTTGGGCGGCGGGCCGTCCACACCGCCAGTAGGCGTCGACAACCGGCGCCGTCAGTCGGGGCCGAGACCGGTGATCAGGGACTGGACGACCATGTCGGCTCCCTGAGCAGGGGAAAGCTCCGGCATCTCATGTGACGCGACATTCGTGAGGTGGATGAGCAGGGAGCGAGCCCAACGGTCCGGAAGGCCGGGGCGGATGACCTGCTCCCGCACCGCGCGCGCCGTGAAGGCGTCGAGCTGCTCGATCAGCCGGCCAAGACGGTCGGCTGCGGCTTGATCCCGTACTTGCTGTACGTCCACCGGCCACCGCCTGCTGACGGTGATGATGCCCTCGGCGTACCGGTGCAGCGCCGCCATCACGGGCGCCTCGGTCAACCGCGCCTCCGCGAGGACCTTTTCACAGGCATCGAGCTTGGCCTCATGGACGGCGGCCAGCAGTGCCTCACGGGTCTTGAAGTGGCGGTAGACGGTACGTCGGTCGACGCCCGCCGCCTCTGCGATCACCGCGATGCTCGTGCCGGGGTCGCGCGCCAGCAGGCGTGCTCCGGTCTGCAGGACCGCGTCAAGGTTGCGTGCCGCATCAGCTCTCATCGTGATCGGAGCATACGCAGGCGTGAGGCCAGTTGGCCAGAAAGTGCCACGCGGTTATTACGAGTTACTCATTAATTGTCACACAGGCATGGCATTAGTGCTTCACTTGGCGCGTTGAGCATCGTGTCCCCTCGCTCCAGGAGGCGTGTGTGAGTCCGGTCCGGATGTCCGAGAAGTTGAAAGAAGCCCTCGATTCCCGGGTGTTCGTCACGGTGGCGACGCTCCAGCCCGACGGGAGCCCGCATCAGTCAGTGGTCTGGGTAGGGAGAGACGGCGACGGTCTGTTCTTCGTGACCGGCGTCGACAAGCTCAAGGTGCGCAATCTGCGACGGGATCCCCGGCTGAGCGTGACGGTCAACCCACCCGACGAGCCCTACGGGTACACGGTGATCAGCGGCAGCGCCCGCTTCGAGAGCGCGGGCAGTCACGAGCGCATGGACGAACTGGCCGTCAAATACACCGGCAGGACCTACGCCGAGCACCACCCGGAGTCGTATGCCGCCCTCCCGGAACTGGTCACCGTGCACGTCACCCCCGAAAGGATCGCGTCCCGGTTCCTGTGAGGTCGAAGAAACGGAGAAGAGCAGCGTGATGAAGACCTACGTCATCACCGGCGGCACGGACGGCATCGGCAAGGCACTCGCCGACAGGTACTTGGAAAGGGGGCAAGAGGTGGTGGTGATCGGGCGCAGCGCGGAGAAGGGCGAAGCGTGGCTCGCCGCCGCACAACACCGTGGCGCGGCGGCGAGGGCACACTTCATACGCGCCGACCTGAGCCGGCTGTCCGAGACCAGAGCGGTGGTCGAACGCATCCGGTCCGCCTGGGCGCAGGTCGACGCCGATCTCCTCGGGGTCGCCTTCGTGGACACCCGGCCAACGACAACGGTGCGGTACGTGCTGTTCAACCCGGGCACGGTCAACACCGGCTTCTCGGGCCAGTACACGCCGGACGTCATGACGCAGATCGACATCATCCGCCGGTCCGCCCAGCCGGTTCACGAGGCCATCGTCCCGATCCTCAAGCTCCTGGACGACCCGCCCCTCGCCCCGCTCAGCGCATTCGTACGGGACAAGCCCCTCAGTGCACAGGGCCCGGGTTTTACGCTCGCGGAGGCACGGCGGCTGCACCGCTACACCACAGGGCTGCTGGCCGACTGAGCAGGAGGCCGACGGGAATCGGAGGAGCCGTCCCCGGCATCGCGCGGACCGGCGTCGGCAGTTGGAGAACCAGGACGCCACTCGGGTCAGTCGAGATAGGTCACCTGCAGAACCGTTACGGTCTGCAGGGTCTTCCCGACCAGGATGACCGCGGCGATCTGCTCGCCGAGAACCATCCGCACGTACTTGTCCTCCTCGCCATACGAGATCGTGCCGCCCAAGGGGTCGGTACAGGCATCGGCGAGGGCAAGGGTGAGCTCTTCGCTGGCGGCCGCGGGCAGCGCTTCGTGAACTGCTTCGGCAGCCGGGTCGTACTTGAGGCGATACACGCGTCCCTCCAGGACCAGCTCCGTCTCCCCTACGGCATGCGTGAGCGTAGCGGATGGCGAACTCTGCGTGTCCGCGGGGCAAGTGACGTGCATTCAGGTGATCAGGCTGCGCCGCGCGCCCGGATCTGCGCCGCCTTCCGTGAAACAGCGTCGGTCCGCTCGATCCAAGCTCCGGGGAGGTGCTCGCCACGGACGTCGTGCTCGGCGAGGACATGGCCGCGGTCGACGGCGGCCTGGAGGTCCTTGGCGATCCGCTCCCACTTCGCGAACACCGCGAGGAGTCGGTGGGCAGGCGTGCGGCTGATCTCGCCGAGGAAGCGCTGGGCGAGGGCGGGGTTGCCGAGGGCGTCACCGATGCTCTCGATGGTCCACGGCTCAGTGCTCATGCCGCCTCCAGAAGGCTGGAATCGCGAATCACGAGACAAGATAGCGCAGGGTTCGACCATCAACCCGAACCCCGATGTCGCAGACATATGCGTAATTTGCGCGACGCCTGGCGGGCAAGGATTCCGCAGTACGCGCCTGGGCCGTAGCGGATCGGCCGTAGCAGGTCGGCGCACAGAGACAGACGGAGATATGCGCAGATAAGCCACATACCGACACACACGGGCAGCGTCAGGGCTGCCTTCCGAGCGAGCGCGGGCGCTTCGTGGCCGACGATGCCGCGGCGGCGCCACCCCCGTCCCCCTCCCCCGTCCCGGCTCCCGTCCCAGTCCCCGTCCCAGTCCCCACCCGGGCCCTGCCGGGGTGACCCGCGTCTCACCCCGGCAGGAGCGCTTGTCTATGCAACTTGTTGCATAGCAGGATCGGGGCATGGCGCTTGAGCACGCGATCCTTGTGTCCCTGTTGGAGAAGCCGGGGTCCGGCTATGAGCTGTCCCGGCGCTTCGAGCGGTCCATCGGCTACTTCTGGACCGCCACCCACCAGCAGATCTATCGCGTGCTCAAGCGGATGGAGCAGGACGGCTGGATCGACGTCCGGGACGTGCCGCAGCAGGGCCGGCCGGACAAGAAGGAGTACTCCGTCGCGGCTCCCGGCCGGACCGCCCTCTCCCAGTGGCTCAACGAACCGGTCGAGCCCGAGAGCGTTCGGCACGATCTCGCCGTCAAGATCCGGGGCGCGGCCTTCGACGACCCGGCCGCCCTGATCCGCGAGGTGGAACGGCACCGTCAGGCACATGCGGACCGGCTCGCCCACTATCTCGCGGGCGAGCGGCGCGACTTCACCGGCCCCGAGGCCGACGCCCCGCTCGACGCCGGACAGGAACTCCAACACGTCGTACTGCGCGGCGGCATCGCCTACGAGCGGATGACGATCGCCTGGCTCGACGACGTCCTGGACACCCTGCACCGGCTTCGTCCCACGTCCTGAACCTCACGCGGGCGTCACGGCCCGCAGCCCCACAACCGAAAAACCCTCAGCCCGGAAAGGCGACCCTCATGGCGGACTCCCTGCTCTTCAACCCCCGCACCTACGACCCGGCGCACTTCGACGCCGAGACCCGACGGCTGCTGCGCGCCACCGTCGACTGGTTCGAGGAGCGCGGCAAGCGCAAGCTCATAGAGGACTACCGCTCCCGTGCCTGGCTGTCGGAGTTCCTTGCGTTCTCCGCCAAGGAGAAGCTGTTCGCGACCTTCCTGACCCCGGCTTCGGCCGCCGACGGGCAGTCGGACAAGCGGTGGGACACCGCCCGGATCGCCGCCCTCAACGAGATCTTCGGCTTCTACGGGCTCGACTACTGGTATGCCTGGCAGGTCACCATCCTCGGGCTCGGCCCGGTCTGGCAGAGCGACAACGCCACCGCCCGGGCCCGCGCGGCCGAACTCCTCGACCAGGGCGAGGTGTTCGCCTTTGGCCTGTCGGAGAAGGCGCACGGCGCCGACATCTACTCCACCGACATGCTGCTGGAGCCCGACGGCGAGGGCGGTTTCCGCGCCAGCGGTGCCAAGTACTACATCGGCAACGGAAACGCCGCCGGGCTCGTCTCCGTCTTCGGCCGGCGCACCGACATCGAGGGCCCGGACGGCTATGTCTTCTTCGCCGCGGACAGCCGCCATCCGGCGTACCAGCTGGTGAAGAACGTCGTCGACTCCTCCAAGTACGTCAGCGAGTTCCGCCTGGAGGACTACCCGGTGGGCGCCGACGACGTCCTGCACACCGGCCGCGCCGCCTTCGACGCCGCCCTCAACACCGTCAACGTCGGGAAGTTCAACCTCTGCACCGGCGCCATCGGCATCTGCGAGCACGCGATGTACGAGGCCGTCACCCACGCGCAGAACCGCATCCTCTACGGCCGGCCGGTCACCGCCTTCCCGCACGTGCGCCGCGAGCTGACCGACGCCTACGTACGCCTCGTCGGGATGAAGCTGTTCAGCGACCGCGCGGTCGACTACTTCCGGTCCGCCGGCCCCGAGGACCGTCGCTACCTCCTCTTCAACCCCATGACGAAGATGAAGGTGACCACCGAGGGCGAGAAGGTCATCGACCTGATGTGGGACGTGATCGCCGCCAAGGGCTTCGAGAAGGACACCTACTTCGCCCAGGCGGCCACCGAGATCCGGGGCCTGCCCAAGCTGGAGGGCACGGTCCACGTCAACCTCGCCCTGATCCTGAAGTTCATGGGCAACCACCTGCTCAATCCGGCCGAGTACGCGCCGGTGCCCACCCGCCTCGACGCGACCGACGACGCCTTCCTCTTCCAGCAGGGGCCCGCCCGCGGCCTGGGCGCGATCCGCTTCCATGACTGGCGCACCGCCTACGACCGCTACGCCGAGGTGCCCAACGTCGCCCGTTTCCGCGAACAGGCCGACGCGCTCTGCGAGTTCGTCACCACCGCCGCCCCCGACGAGGAGCAGAGCCGCGACCTCGACCTGCTCCTCGCCGTCGGCCAGCTCTTCGCACTGGTCGTGCACGGCCAGCTGATCCTGGAGCAGGCGCAGCTGACCGGTCTGGAAACCGATGTCCTGGACGAGCTGTTCGCCGTGCTCGTCCGTGACTTCTCCGCGCACGCCGTCGAGCTGCACGGCAAGGACTCCGCCACCGAGGGCCAGCAGCGCTGGGCGCTGGGCGCGGTTCGCCGCCCGGTCACCGACGAGGCCCGCTCCGCCCGTGTCTGGCAGCGCGTGGAGGCGCTGGCCGGAGCCTACGAGATGGCACCGTAACAGCCTGGCGAGCGGCCTGCGCCGCCCGGGACCGCAGGCCGTCCCCGGGCGGCGCGGGCGTCTGCGCCGAGCCCTGCGCTGGGTCCGGCGCAACATCGAGGCGTCCTACCCGACCTCACGAATTGAGTTGCGCCAGGGCCGGTGCGCCCGATGAGGTACGTCCATGGACGGGGCGACGGAACATACGCAACGAGCCAGGACAGGAACAGACCGCGCGCTCACCCAGCCACCGGCTGCCTGGCACGGGCCGGCAGTACTCGTCGCGCTGATGCTGGCCGCCTTCGCCTTCAACACGGCGGAGAACCTCCCGGTCGGCCTCCTCGAACTCATCTCCCCGAGCCTACGGGTGTCCCGCCCCACGGTCGGTCTCCTGGTCACCGGTTACGGCCTGACTGTGGCCATCGCCTCCGTGCCGCTCGCCCACGTCATGCGGGCTGTGCCCCGACGCCACGTACTCACCGGACTCCTCGCCGCGCTCGTCGTGTCCAGTCTGGCGGCGGCGTCGGCGAACTCCTACTGGTTGTTCCTTGCCGCGCGGCTGCTGACCGCCCTCGCCCAGGCGCTCTTCTGGGCCGTGCTGGGGCCGGTCGCAGTGGGCCTGTTCACGCCGAGAGTTCGCGGCCGGGTGGTCGCGGCGCTGTCCGTCGCCGGCTCACTGGCCCTCGTGCTCGGTGTGCCTGCCGGGACCTGGCTCGGCAGGCAGAGCACCTGGCGGGTACCCATCGCCGTGCTCGCGGCGGCGGGGTGCATCTCCTGGGTGACGATTGCCGCGCTGCTGCCGACCTCGCGCCCGGATGAAGAACCTGCCGCCTACGGAACCAGCCCCAACGCTCGCCGGTTCACAACAGTCCTGGTGAGCGGAGCCCTGTCGGCCACCGGGGCGTTCGCGGGATACACCTACATCTCGACGTTCCTGGGCGAGGTGAGCGGATTCTCTCCGAGCGCCGTCAATGCCCTGTTCGTGGTGTTCGGTTTTGCCTGCCTGGCCGGGGTGAGCATCACCGGCGCGCTGCTGGACCGCTTCCCACGCTCCGCACTGGTCGCGGCCGTGGCCGCTCAGGCGGCGGGCATGTTCGGCCTGTATGCGGCAGGCAGCGAACCGATGGCAGCGGTGGCGTTCCTGGCTCTGACGGGCGGCGCACTCGGGCCGGTGTTCATGACCACCCAGAACGCCATGCTGGAGTGCGCACCGCGTCGCACGGACATCGCCCTGGCGGCCAACTCCGGTGCCTACAACGCCGGTATCGCAGCAGGCGCCGCGCTCGGAGCACTGACCCTCACCCTGGCCGACGTACGGAGCACGTTCCTCGCCGGCAGCCTCCTGACCACTGCAGCCTGCGCGACCCTCCTCTGCGAACTACTGCTGCCCGCCCGGCGAACGACCACCACGTAGACCCCCTGCCGATGGAGGCGCAGGTGAAGACGAAGGCGAGAGCAAAGGCCCTCGACCGTCGAGTTCACGCCTCGATTACCGGTCCTGAAGCCGGACTCGGATTTACTCAAGAGCAAGGGCACGTCCATCCGGTCTTCATCGCCCGCAATGGTCCAACCCTCGCACGACGGCCTGGACGACGGCACCGAAGTACTGGGCGTCGCCATCAACCAGGCCAGTGCAGACCCGTGCAGTGCAGTGCGAAGCATGTCTCAGGTATAGGCCGGTAAAGCTCAAAGCAGAAAAGCGGGACGACCTCAGCAAGATGTGTCGTGCGGTCAAGAACAGTGTTCAACGGGCGATCGGGCAGACCACCCGAGTCGTGCGGCTATCACGCCCCAACTAAGCGGAAAGAAATAGAGTTTGCACCTCTACTTCTCCGGCCTCCGTCCCAGGAGGGAACCGTGCCTCTCTCCCAACGCAACCACGCAGCCGGCCTACCCGACGGCGCCATGCGCGTCATCGGGCTGATGTCAGGGACCTCCTACGACGCCGTCGAGGCCGCGGCCGCGGATCTCGGCCTCGACGGGGACTCCCTGCACCTGCGCCCGCTCGGGCATCTGTCCATGCCCTACCCCGACGGTCTGCGGGGCCTGATCGCCAGTGCCCTGCCCCCGGCCGCCACGACCGTGCAGGCCATCTGCGCTCTGGATACCGGCATCGGACGTGCCTTCGCCACCGCTGCCGAACGAGCACTGCACGAATTGTGCGCCGACACCGCCGACTTCGTGGTCTCGCACGGCCAGACTTTCTACCACTGGGTCGACGACGGCAGTGTCCGCGGCACGCTCCAGCTCGGCCAGCCTGCCTGGATCGCCGAGCGGACCGGGCTTCCCGTCGTCTCCGACCTGCGCAGCAAGGACGTCGCCGCTGGTGGACAGGGCGCCCCGCTGGTCAGCATGGTCGACAGCCTGCTGCTGGGTGCGCTGCCCGGTAGGTCGGCGGCCCTCAACCTCGGTGGCATCGCCAACATCACCATCGTCGCCCCCGACACCGAACCGCTGGCGTTCGACACCGGTCCCGCCAATGCCCTCCTGGACTCCGCCGTCCGCCACTTCACCAACGGGGCAGCGCACTACGACCGGGACGGCCGCGGAGCCGCCGCCGGCCGTACCAGTCCCGACCTGCTCCACCGTCTCCTGGCCGACCCGTACTACCGCAGGCCCGCCCCCAAAAGCACCGGCAAGGAACACTTTCACCTGTCCTACCTGCAGCAGGCGCTCCAGGCGACGCCAGGGCTCGGCGCCGACGATGTGCTGGCCACTCTGACACGCCTGACCGCTGTCACCGTGGCCGGCGCCTGTCGTGATCACCGCGTCACCGACCTCGTCATCTCCGGAGGCGGTGCCCACAATCCGACGCTCATGCGGATGCTCTCCGAGGAACTTCCCGACGTGCGGATGCGTTCAAGCGACGACTTCGGACTGCCCTCCGACGCGAAGGAAGCCCTGGCCTTCGCCGTCCTGGGGTTTCTCACATTCCACGGGCTACCCGGCACGATCCCCTCAAGTACGGGTGCCCGTCAGGCGACTCTCCTGGGGAGCATCACACCGGGCCGCGCTCCCCTTCGACTCCCCGAACCGGCGCCCCGTTCCCCTCGCGTACTGCGGATCACGGTCTGACCACGCCTGCTCGCCAATCGAGGCAACGTCTTTGAGGACATGCCGGATGCCGATAAACCGGTGGGGTGACGGAACTGGTACAGGTAGCGTGCAGCCATGCAGGTTCGTGAATTCCGAGAGGCTGACTGGTCACAGGTATGGGGAATCATCCGGGATGTCGTTCGGTCGCAGGAGACGTTTCCTTACGACCCGGAGATGAGCGAAGAAGAAGGCCGTATGTGGATCGAGGAACCGCCCGGCCTGACCGTTGTCGCAGTTGATGGTGAACGCGTTCTGGGCACCGCCAAGATGGGGACGAACCGGCCCGGTCCCGGTTCGCACGTGTCCACCGCGAGCTTCATGGTGGCCGCTGATGCGCGGGGCAACGGCGTGGGCACGGCCCTGTGCCGATTCTCGGTGGACTGGGCAAAGCAACGTGGCTACGCGGGGATGCAGTTCAACGCTGTGGTCGAGTCGAATCACGTCGCGGTCGAACTCTACAAACGCCTTGGTTTCGAGGTCCGCGGAACCGTTCCCGGTGCCTTTGTGCATCCAAAACTCGGAGCCGTTGGCCTGCACGTCATGTATCGGCAGTTCTGATCGAGTTGGCGCCGGCGGCCGCGGAGTCCAGCAGGCGCACCAGTTCGGTCTGCCGCTGAGGAGGGCCCCGACCTGTCGCGCCGCCTCGCCACCGGCGGCCCGTTCAACACCCCGACCAGGCCACCTTCTGCGGCGGTGACCACCGCGGCCACACCGGCTACCCCGCCCTCGCCGGATGACGGGTTGACCGGATGAGCTGTGGGCGGTTGGGGCAGTGCCGGCCGTGTGGGCGGGCCGAGTTGGGCCCCGGCCCGACGGGTATCCGGACCGGGGCTCATCACCCGTTCGGCTGATTGGCGGGAGGTCGGGGGGAGAAGTGGGCCCCGGGGTTCGTCGGGAGAGCGAGGACGCACACCGCGTCCTGGCCCGATCGAGGGAGAACCACTCATGACTCCGCTGGAATGGACCGGATACCTCCCGGCCGTCGTGAGCGCGGTACACGCGCTGGGCGTCGTGCTGCGTCTTCGCTGGGAGCGCGTCCCTGAGGGAGGAGGCCCCGGTCCGTCATGCGCCGCCGAGGTACGAGGGGGTCATGAGAAGTGGCAAGAGAAACGGCATATGAGTCACCATCAGGAGTGGCATAGGAAGTGGCATGAGCAATGCCGGTGCGGTGGCGGGAAGTTGGCGGTGCGGGTGGATGTCGCGGATCTGTCGCCGGCATGTGTGCCACTGCAGGTGGTGGTGACCGTCGAGGTCGTCCCGGGCGGTGGCATGGCGGGTGAGGAGTGGGGCCCGTGGTAGGCGACGGCCTGCGGGCAGAGGTGGCGGTTGTGGGTGGGGAGGTGGCTCAGCGGCTGCTGGAGTGCTACCCGGACTTCATGGCCAGGCAGCCGTATGCGCTGCGGCGGGAGTTCCGGGCGCTGTCGTTGGCCGCGTGCCAGGACATCGCGCAGGAGGCGTATTTGCGGGTGGGGTCGAAGGCGGAAGGTGGGGGGCTGGCACCGGAGACGAACGTGATGGCGTATCTGCATCGGGCGGCCCGCAATCTGGCCCTGGACCGCTTCCGTACGGAGCTGCAGAGAAAGCGCTTGGTGCAGTTGGCCGGTGACGGTCTGGACTCGGTGCCGGAGCGGCGGGTGGTGCAGGAGACGGACCAGGTGCTACAGCAACTGGTCCGGCCGGCGATCGAGGAGATGCCCAAGAGCCTGCAGCAGAAGGTGGTGGACCTGCAGAGCCAGGGGCTCAGTGATGTGGAGATCGCACTCGTGCTCGGTATTTCCGCACAGCAGCTCCACAGAATGCGGAACAAGGCCGTTTCGCAACTAAGGGGCAAGCTCGCCGGGCATATTCGGTCTGGGCACCGCAAGCAGAAGCAGCACGGGGTGAGGGACAGGTGAGCGATGTGAGCAGGTACGACGGCCACCGCGGCGGGGCGGGTCGCCCGGAGCCGGTGGCCCCGGCCGGGCTCGCGGCATTGCTGGCCCAGCTCGCCGGTCCGCCCGACTTCTGGGACCGGCCGAGTGGAGACTTCGGTCCGCTGGCCGCCGCCTACGCACTGACCCCCGAGGAGCGGGCACACGCCAACTCCCTTTATCGGCTGGGCTCGAAGGCACTGGCCCGTCACGAGCTGACCTCGGCGGCCGAGTGGTTGGGCGCGGCCGCCGAGGCCGGTCACCCCGGAGCGCTGTTCCGCCTGGCCGCCCTCGCCGCCCGGGCAGGCCGCGGGAGTGTGGAGAACGTGCGGTTCCTGGTGGCCGAAGCCGCACGGCACGGGCACGGTGACGCTCATGCCCTGCTGGAGGCCATGACCGGTGCTGCGGCCACCTCCACACCGTCCGTGGCAATCGAGGACCCGCAGTTCATCGACGAAGTCCGGGAAGGCATGGGAAAGCCGGCGGTTCCTGGCACTCCGCACGACGTCGATGCCGGGCGCGGCTCTGCGCCCTCCGATGGCCCGGAGCCGAGTGGGCAGGTGACGACAGCCACCGGTCGGCTCGTTCCGGTGCCCGCGCCCCGGCTGGGCCGCGTCCACGTGCCCAGTCCTGGGCACGGTCGCCGGGACGGCCCCGGGGGGCGGGGCGACCGTCCTTCGTCGCCAGAGCCGGAACCACCGTCACCGTCACAGCCGCAGCCTTTCAGTGCCACCTCCGCCCCCGCTCCCACCGACACCGCGCATCACGGCGAGGGGCTGCTGCTTCCGCTGCCCCCGCGCCAGCCCGGGCCCGTTCCCCACGCCCCGAGCACGGCAGCGGACGAAACGCGCGATGCGGAGGAAACGCGCGATGCGGAGGAAACGCGCGGCGGGTGCGATCCGTGGTGGTCCGTGAACGCGCTGCGGCCGGCAGTTCTGACCGAAATGGCCCGCCGGACCGTGACGTACACCGATACCCCACAGCAGTGGAGGGCAGCCGCCCGAGCGCTGGACATCCTGTACCTCGTCGATGCTGCCGACGGGATCTCCACCCGGGATCTGGCGCGCCGAAGTGGGCTTGCACTGGGGCCGGTTGCCTGGTTGCTGCACTGGTTGCGGGGCCAGCAACTGATCTCCACGGTCGCCGGAGTCCACCTCCCCGGCCCCTTGATGGAGATGACCCGCCGCCCCGGGCAGCGCGCGCAACTGCTTCAACAGACCCTCACAGGACTGCGGGACCACCTCGGCGCCGCCGTCTACGTCAGCGACTACGCCGAGGGCGACGTCAACGTCCTCCACACCGCGTACGGGCCCCAGGCACCCCCGGTCACCGAGTGGGTCGCCTTCCGCGACACCGCGCACGCCAGCGCCGTCGGCAAGAGCCTGCTGGCCCAACTCGACTTCGACGACCGCATGAACCATCTGGCCCGTCATCGGCCCATCAAGCTCACCAGCCGCACGATCACCAACCCCCGCGCGCTCTTCGAAGCGCTCGACGGCCACGGGCCCCACGCCGCCCAGTTCGATCTGTTGGAATACTCCGACCGCGAAGTCTGCGCCGCCTTTCCGCTGGGCATCCCCGGACACGCCACCTGTGTGGCCCTGTCCCTGCCCGCCCGGCAGCGTCACCGACTGCTGCCCGCGGCACAGGCGCTCAGCGAACGCTCCGCCGGCCTGCTCATGGCCTTGATGTTGACCGATGAGTCCGCCACGGTCCGGCGGCCGCCCCCCTCGACCACCGCAGAGGGCACTCCCCCCGCAGCAGCCACCGGTGCGGGCCCCGTCCTGCCACGGCTCCACGCGGGACAGCGGTGAAACGACGCCGGTGCCTCCCGCCTCGACCCGGCAGGGCGAGGCGGGGGCCCAGCCACAGCCACAGGCAGGGGCCCGAGATCACGCAAGGCACTCGATCGGTACCGAAGTGGACTGCCTTGTGGCATCGGTTCCGCCGTGATGGAACGCGACCCGCTGACTGCCTCAGGTCGCGGCGGCGGGTTGGAGTTCGTCGGTGGTGTGGGCTTCTCGGGTGCGGGAGACGGCGAGGAGGAGGGCCTGCACGAGCGCTCCGGAGAGCCCGATCCAGAGGGCGAAGTGGTAGCTGACGGCGTCGGCGAGCGCCCCACCGATCGGCGCGCCCACCGCCACCATGCCCCAGTTGCATGAGCGGATGGTGGCGTTCATGCGCCCGCGCAGTCGGTCGGGGGTCACCGCTTGCCGGTAGCTCACCTCTACAGGGCTTTCGATTCCGATGGCCACCCAGATGGTGAAGAACGCCAGCGCGCTCGCGGGCAGCGCCCATGGGCCGCGTACGGCCAGCACCAGCGGCAGCCAGCCGAGGGCGGCCACCAGTCGAAATGCGATCAGGGTCGTTCCGACCTCGAACCGTCGGGCCACCCGCGTGGACAGCGCGCCGCCGATCACTGCGCCGATGCCGCCGCACGCGTAGCAGACGCCCAGGCCAAGGCTGCCGACCTTCAGCTCGCGCAGGGCGAAGACGGCGAACACTGTGGTGATCATGGTGTTGAACAGCAACATCGCATGCGAGGTCAAGGCGATGGGGGCCAGCGTGCGGTGCCGGTAGACCCAGGCCACTCCGGCGCGTAGTTCGGCGGCGAGACTGCGTCGTTCGGCGCGGTCGGGGACCGGGTCAGGTGCCTTGACGGAGATGAGCAGCAGGCCGGAAGCCAGGTAGCTGAGCGCGTCCACCAACACCGCGAGAGGCGCCCCGACGACTTTGATCAGGGCACTTGCGAGCAGCGGGCCGGCCGAGGTGGACACCGCGCCTGCCTGTTCCAGACGGGCATAGGCGGGGCCCAGCAGGTCCTTGGGCACCAGCCGCGGCACGAAGGACTGGTCCGCGGCCTCGAACACCAGACACAGCACCCCGAAGACGAAGAGGCATGCGCAAAGGGCGGCGATGCTGAGCCGACCGACGGCATACAGCACGGGGATGACGCCCAGGACTGCCGCCCGTGCCAGGTCCGTGGCCACCAGCAGCGGCTTTCGGCGGCAGCGATCCACCAGTACCCCGGCCACGAGGCCGAAGAGCAGGTACGGCAACCACCGGGCCGCGTTGACCAGGCCGACCTCGGTGGCCGATGCGCTCAAGGTGATGGCGGTGAGGATCTGCAGGGCGAGTGTCGTGAACTGAGAACCGATCGCCGAGACGGCGCCGGCGGTCCAGAAGCGCAGGTATCCGGGGACGTCGACCAGGCGGCGCGGCATGAGTGGACTCTACCAACGGAGATCATCGAGCAGAAGATGTTGCCGTGACGTGCAGTCCGAGTCGTAACAGGACGTGGGAACAGGCGCGTTGGAGCAGTTCCGATACGGCTCGGCCGGCACCAGTCGGTCGACGGGTTCCCGCCATGACACACAACCTGCCCGGCCCGATGGGATGACGTCCTAGGCTGGCACCATGATCGATGTACCTCTTTCCGCACTCGAAGTCGCAATGGTGCAGTCCGGTGCCCCGGCAGTGGAGACCCTGCGCGACACCGCCGCGTTCGCACAGGAGCTGGAACGACTGGGCTACCACCGGATCTGGTACGCCGAACATCACCACTCCCCCGCCATCGGCGCGTTCCCGCCCGTGGTGTTGATCGCGCACGCTGCCGCGTCCACCTCGGCGATCCGCCTCGGTTCGGGCGGCGTACTGGCACCCAACCACGCACCCATCATGCTGGCGGAACAGTTCGGAACGCTGGCCGCCCTGCACCCGGATCGCGTCGACATAGGTATCGGGCGCGGCCCAGGCACGTTCGACGAGTCCATCGCACGGGCGCTGCGCCGCGGAGCCGGACCGGCAACGGATGCGGAGTACCAGGCCGATGTGGCCGCGATCCTCGCCTTCCTGGTGGACGAGGTCTCACTCGGCGCGCTTCCGGAGCCCTGGCTGCTGGCCTCCAGCACCGCGGGTGCCGCACTTGCCGCGGAACTCGGGCTGCCGATCGCCCTCGCCCACCACATCCGGCCGGAGAACACCCAGGCAGCGCTGGAACGCTACCGGGCCGGCTTCACCCCGTCCCGCTGGTGCGAGCGGCCCCGGGTGCTGGTGTGCGTGGAGACGGTGTGCGCCGAGACCGAAGAGGAGGCCGCCTGGCGCGCCGGACCGATGAACGTCGTCAAGGCCGGGCTGCTGAAGGGCATCAGTGACATCCCCTTCCCGACACCCGAGGAAGCGGCCGACCACACCTTCACGGCCCCGGAACGAGAGGCACTGGCGGGTTTCCGTGCGCAGCAGGCCCACGGGTCGCCCAAGGCCGTCGTGAACCGACTGGCGCAACTGGCCGATGAGACCGGAGCGGACGAACTGTTGCTCACCACTCCCGTCTACGACCTCCAGGACCGCCTTCGCTCCTACGAGTTGATCAGGGAGCACTCCAACGGCATGACGGCACCGTAGACGCACTCCAACGCAACGTCATGAGGCGGTGTTGCCGATGCCACGCCATGCGCGGTGTCGCCAACGCCGCCGTCGGCCTCAGTGCCGGCGATCGGAGACGCGGGGAGCCCTCGCTCAGTTCGTCGGCGTGGTGCGTTTCCTGACTGTGCCGGTAGAGGTGGCGGGCGCGGATCGCAACGGCGAGGGTGTGGGTGGTGTTCACGAGGGTGTGGATGGTGTTCATATGATGCTCTCCTGGTGATCGGTTAGCGTCTGTCACCGGACCGACGGATCCCGACACGGGGGTGTGACAGGTGAGCGACGACGTTTCTCTGGCCGAACGCTTCGAGGCGGAGCGGCCCGGACTGCGGGCGGTGGCATACCGGATGCTGGGGTCGCTGGCCGAGGCGGAGGACGCCGTCCAGGAGACCTGGCTCAAGCTCGCCCGCGCCGACGTGAGCGAGGTGAAGAACCTGGGCGCCTGGCTCACCACGGTCGCCGGCCGGGTGTGCCTGGACATGCTGCGCTCGCGTACCTCCCGGCGGGAGGATCCGCTGCCGGAGCAGGAGGGGTCGGTCCGGCTGCCGGACCCGGTGGTCACCCGGGCCGGCCGCGTCGATCCCGAGCAGGAGGTCCTGATCGCGGACGCGATGGGCATCGCGCTGATGGTCGTGCTGGAAACCCTCTCCCCTGCCGAGCGACTGGCCTTCGTGCTGCACGACATGTTCGACGTGCCCTTCGACGACATCGCCCCCGTCCTCGGCCGTACCACGGTCTCCACCCGGCAGCTCGCCAGCCGCGCCCGCCGCCGGGTCCAGGGCGCCGTCCCCGCGGCCGACACGGACAACGCCCGCAAACACGACGTGGTGAACGCCTTTCTGACCGCCTCCCGTGGCGGCGATTTCGAGGCGCTGCTGGCCGTTCTCGACCCGGAGGTGGTGGCGCGCTCCGACGGCGGTACGCGCGTCCCGAGCGTTCTGCGGCGTGGTGCGGCCGATGTGGCTTCGCAGGCGATCACCTTCGCCCGCTTCGCGGCGGACGCCCGTCCGGTGCTGGTCAACGGCACTCCCGGCGTGGTCGCCTTCACCGAGGGACGGCCGATGTCGGTCATGTCGTTCACCATCCGGGACGGCCGCATCACCGGACTCGACATCCTCACCGACCCCGACCGTCTGTCCGCGCTGGGCCTCAGCGCCTGAGCCCCTGGATGCCTGGAGGCGGGGTGCCGCTCCTCGCCCTCCCCGCAGGCACAGGCACATGACGGCAGTTGTCGTTCAGCTGGTGAGCCAGGGGCGGGTGAGGTTCTGGACGGCCGAGCCGTCGAGGTCGGCAAGCTTGGTGCCGACCACGTCGCGGGCGCGTTCGGAGGTCTGGATGCGGAAGGCCGGGCGGTCGCCGGTCAGGGCCTCGACGATCGGGGCGGCGGCCTCTGCCTGGGACTGGGCGGTGCGGAAGACGTTCTGGATGCGGTCGAAGTATGCCTGGAGGGCCGGGGCGTAGGGACCCGCCTGGTCGATCATGGCGGGGCGGTCCAGGCTCATACTGGTGACGAACTCGCTGGCCACGGCGGCGGGTTCGACCACGGCGACATCGACGCCGACGGCGGCGGCGACGGGCGCGAGCGACTCCATGAAGCCCTCGACGGCGAACTTGGCCGCGCAGTAGGGCTCGTTGAAGGGCTGTCCGACGATCCCGCCGACACTGGTGACGGTGATCACCCGGCCCTGGGTGGCGCGCAGGTGCGGCAGGGCGGCGCGGGTGAGGGCCACCACGCCGAAGAAGTTGACCTCCATGGCGGTGCGGAAATCGTCGAGCTCGATGAGTTCCGCGGTGCCGACCTGGCCGGCGCCGGCGTTGTTGACCAGGGCGTCCAGGCGGCCGTGCTCGGCGATCACCTCGTCCAGGCAGGTGGTGATGGTCTCGGAGTCGACCACGTCCAGGCGCTTGACCTGGATGCGGTCGGCGACCCCGTGCTCTGCGGCGGCCTTGAGCAGGGCCTCGGCCTTGGCGGTGTCGCGCATGGTGGCGATGGTGGTCCAGCCGGCCCGGGCGGTGCCGAGGGCGGTGGCCAGGCCGATGCCGGAGGAGGTGCCGGTGATCAGGACGGTCTTCGGGGTGGTGGGCATCGGGGTGGTGGGCATGGCTGTGCTCCGCTTCTGTTTCCGGTTCTGCTTCTGAAGCCATTGCGTGTGTGCACACACATCTTGCATATGTGTGTGCGTACACGCAACTGAACTAGGATGGCTCCCATGCCGGACACCGACGACATCGACGCGAACCCGCAGGAATCCACTCCCCGAGACCGTGCCTTCTACGGACTGATCTGGGCCTGCACCACCCTGACCGCACAGGCCGACGCCGCCCTGACCCGCACCCACGACCTGCCGCTGACGTGGTTCGAGGTCATGCTCTGGCTCCACACCCAGGACGAACCGATGGCCGCCTCCGACCTCGGCGCCAAGGCACTGCTCAGCCGCAGCCAGGTCTCCCGCGTCATCGACTCGCTCCAGGCCCGCGGGCTGGTCGAGCGCACCCCCTCCCCCCACGACGCCCGATCCGTGCAGATCGCCCTCACCGCGGCCGGCCGCACCGCCTTCGCCGAAGCCAACGCCACCCGCCGCGCCGCCCTGGCGGAGGTCTTCGACGATCTCCTCGACGAGGAGGACATCACCGCCCTGCAGACCGTCTGGAACAAGCTCAAGCGCAAGACGACCTGCTGACCCACGAGCCATCCGCGCCGGCTCCGGTTGGCGCGCGGACGCGGGTGGGATGCGGGTGGACGTGGGCGGGGCAAAGCCCCCGGGGCGTGCGGGGGTCAGCCCAGGTTCTTGCCGTAGAGCTGGGTGCGGGAGGAGATGCCGAGCTTGGGGAAGAGTTTGTAGAGGTGGTAGCCGACGGTGCGCGGGCTGAGGAAGAGGCGGGCGGCGATGTCGCGGTTGCTCATGCCCTGGGCGGCCAGGCCGGCTATCTGGAGTTCCCGTGAGGTGAGGCGGGCGGTGTCGGCGGTGGCCGCGGGGTCCGGTTGGTCGGCGGCACGGTCGCCGGCGGCGCGGAGTTCGTGCCGGGCCAGGTCGGTCCAGGGACGGGCGCCGAGCGTGCGGAGATAGGTCTCGGCCTGGTGGAGGTGCTCCCGGGCCTGCTTGATACGGCGGCTGCGGCGCAGCCACTCACCGTAGAGAAGGTGCGTGCGGCCGGTGTCGAAGGTCGAGGGGTGCGTCGCGTCCAGGGCTTGGGCGAACAGGTCGTCGGCGTCCTTGCCGGACGCGAGGAGGGCGCGGCACCTGAGCCACATGGGGCGCAGGTGCGGGAGGTGGGCGGGGTTGGCCTGTTGCTCGAAGCGTTGCAGGGCTGCCTGGGCCTGTGTCCGTTCGCCGGCGCGTACCAGTGCTTCGACGAGGTCCGGGAGTACGAGCCAACCGACCATGAAGTGCTCGGCCGGTCCGCCGGGGGAGGTCACCTCGCCCAGTAGCCGGGCGGCGCGGTCGGGGTGGCCTTCGGCGAGGGCGTGCAGCCCCAGCGCCCACTGGGCCAGGCCGATGGCGGAGGTGATGCGGCGCGGCACCGACAGCGCCAGGGACTCCTCGGCCAGGGCGCGGCAGCGGTCGCCCTCGCCCTGGGCGGCGGCGGCCCAGGCGAGCATGGCCCGTAGGTGGCTGGCGGCGCCGAGTTGGCCGGTGTCGTCGGCGAGGGCGAGGGCCTCGATGGCATGGGATACCGCCGCGGGCCACTGGCCGGTGATGAGTTGCAGCGCCACCAGCGGGGCGAGGGACATCGGGAGCGCGCCGACTGCGCCGACCTTGCGCAGCTCGTCGACGGCGCGCTGGTGGGCGTGCAGCATCTCCTCGGTGATCCCGGTCAGATAGGGCAGGAACACCGGCGGCCAGATCCACGGCCTGGGATGTGCGGGGGACAGCCAGGCCATGCGGGCGACAGGGACCTCGGGGGGGCGCGGGTGGGCTGTCGGACGGACTGTCGGGTGGGTGCCGGGGGCGAGGCTGCCCAGGTAGTGGAAGTGGCGGGAGAACTGGTCGGTGATGGCGGCGGCTCGGTCGTCGGCGTCGGGAGCGGAGCCGGCCGCGGTGCCGGTGGTGGCGGTGTCGCCCTGGGCGGCCGCTCGGGAGGGCAGGCGGGCGAGGAGTTCGGCGATCTCCGTCAGGTGCGCGGGTGCGCCGGCCACCCAGGCCGAGCGGGCGGCCATCACCAGCAGTTCGCCGGCCAGTTCGGCGTCCGTCTCCCCCACCAGGCGGGCGCCGTCCAACAGCATCCGGCAGGCCAGTGCCGGGTCGCTGCTGGCGTGGGTGATGGCACCGCGCACCCGGGCGGCGCGGGCCCGCAGCGCCGGGTCGTCGGTCAGCGTCTCGGCGCGGTCCAGCAGGGCCTCGGCGTGGGAGGTCTTGGCCGCCGTCCATGCGCACTCGGCCGCGTCCACCAGCCACCGGGCACGTCGGCGGGAGTCCGAGGCCAGCGCGGCGGCGCGGCACAGTGCCTGGGCTGCCGTGGTCACCCCACCGGTGCGGCGGCTGCGTTCGGCGAGTGCGGCCAGCAGCTCGGCCACGGCGTCGTCGGTGCCGACCGCGGCGGCCGCCGCGTGCCAGACGTACCGGTCGTTCTGGCGGCCGACGGCCTCGGCCAGGGCCAGGTGGGCGGCGCGCCGGTCGTTGAGCGAGGCGCCCTGGTAGAGCGCGGAGCGGACCAGGGGGTGCCGGAAGCGGACGTGCTGCTGGTCCAGATGGAGCAGTCCCTGGGACGAGGCCGCGGACAGCACGTCCATGGCCGCCTCGGCGTCACCGGCGGCACCTAGCACGGTGGCCAGGTCGCCCTCGCCCTCCGCCGCGGCGAGCAGCAGTACGCGGTGGTGGTCGGCCGGAAGGCGGAGCGCGCGGTGCCGGAAGATCTGGTGCAACCGTTCGCTGAGCGGCAGGTGTTCGGGCAGTGGGGCGGTGCCGTCCAGGTGGTCGGGGCGCAGCGTGGAGGGCAGTTCCATCAGGGCCAGGGGGTTGCCGCCGGCCTCGCGCAGCAGCCGTTCGCGGACGGTCGGTGTGGACTGCGGCAGATGGCAGGCCAACAGGTCCGATGCGGCGGATACCGACAGCGGACCGATGCGCAGGTGGCGCAGGCCGGGTGCGGGGAAGGGCCGGGAGTGGTCGCGGACGGCGAAGACCAGGGCCACGCTCTCCCGTTCCATCCGTCGGGCCACGAACATCAGCGCGTCCGCCGTCGCGGAGTCCAGCCAGTGGGCGTCGTCGACGACCAGCAGCAGCGGCACGTCCTCGGAGGCGTCGGAGAGCAGGGTCAGCACGGCCAGTGCCACCAGGAACGGGTCGGCGATGGCGGTGGCCATCCCGAACGCCCCACGCAGCGCGGCGGCTTGCGGCTCGGGAAGGCGATCCACATACCGCAGCAGCGGTCGCAGCAGTTGGTGCAGTGCGGCGAACGGGAGCTCCACCTCGCCCTCCACCCCGACCGCGCGCAGCACCCGCACGTCCGGTTCGGCCCGCTGCACCAGGTCCGCCAGGAGCTCGCTCTTGCCGATCCCGGCGGGCCCGCGCAGCACCAGCGTGTTGCTGCTCCCCTTGCGTGCGTCGTCGAGGAGCCTGCCCAGCTCGTCCCGCTCCGGCTCTCTCCCGACCAGCATCCGACGGTGTCCTTTCTCCTTGGGAGTTCCCCAAGCGTATGACGGGTGTGTATAGCGCCAGGTTGCATGCGTCGATCGCATTCAGCCGCTGGTCACAGCAGGTTTTCGGGCGAACGTTACGGATGGCGGGCCAGTCGGGGGCAGGTCGTGTGACGGATGCCTGCGGAACGACCGTTCGCACAGACTGACGAAACGTAAGGACCGGAACAGACGGGGCGGTCCGGGGGCGCCCCGCCCGGGACAAGCGAGGAGCAGCCATGCAGTTCGGGGTGTCCTACCTCTCTGACCTCTGCCGCGCGGAGTGGAGGTCGGCGGCAGAGTACTGCTCCGACGCGTGGGCCCGGTGCGCCCGCACGGAATCGACCGGATTCGTGCATGCTCGCGGAGTCGGCCGGATTTGTGTCGGCGAAGACGAGCGAGCGCCGTCTCAACGACTCCTGGGGCGCGTACCGCCCGACGGAGTCCGAGACGCCCGGGGGCCGCTGGACGATACGACGCCGGACGGTTCCCGGTGGACGGACAGCGACGGCCTCGGGCTGCCGGCGACCTCGTCGCCCGACCCGACGGCGCGGACGCGGCCGCCGAGCGGCGGGAATCGGTCGGCCACGGCGACCACGACACTGCGGCGACATTGGCTGGAAGTCGGTGGGTGTCGCCCCCGCCTGCGCGCGAGGCACCAGCGGAACGGAGGTTCCGCTATGCGCTCGTGCCCCTGCTGCCGGAGCGGCTCGCGGCGCGGCATGCCGAGGCCCGCTCCCGGACCGCCGCCTCCGACCGACGGCGACGGGCGGCCACCGACAGGCCCGGACGGGCCGACTCCCTTTCCCCAGACGACGTTGAGGACATGGAAACAGAACCTCAGGCACGGAGAAGAGAAGCTGCACCGGCCACCGGCGCGGTGCGCCCACGATTACGCGGCGATGTGTACTTCACGGCGACGTCCGACGGCACGTTCGTCCGCAGCGCCCGGGGCAACAGCCTGAGCCTGCTGCTCGAGGGCGCCTCGGTCCACCGGCTGCTCACCGCACTCGCCCCGGCCCTGACCGGCGCGGCCACACTGGAGGAGCTGCTGACCGACGTGCCGGCACCCCAGCGGCCCTCGGCGCGGCAGTTGATCGGCACGCTGCTGGAGCGCGGCTTCGCCCGCGACGCCGGCTCCGATCTGCCGCACACCCTGGATGACGAGGAGGCCGAACGGTACGCCGCGCAGGTGCAGTTCATCGATTGTTTCGCCGACTCGGCCGAGCGCCGCTTCCAGGACTTCCGCGCCGCCGGCGTGGTCTGCGTCTGCGGTCCCGAGGCGGCCCGCGGCTTTCTCAGCGCACTGACCGACTGCGGCACCTCTCGGCTGACCCTCGTCGTCCCCGACTCGGACGCCATGTTGACGATCCATCAGTTCGCGACCACGCTGCCCGAGGTGCCGGCCGAGCTGGCATTCGTACCGGCGCCCGCCACGGCGAACGGGGCCGACGCGGCGGACTGGGAGACGCTGCTGGGCGCGGCCGACGTCGTCCTCCACCTCGCCGACCACCCCGGCGTCGGCGACCGCGAGGCCGTGGCCCGCTTCTGCACCCGGCTGGGCAAACCACTGGTCCAGGGCCTGGCGGTGGCGGACGCGGTATGGATCTGGCCGGTCCACATGCCGGCTGCGGGTGCGGGTGGGGACCCGGGCGCGGGTGCGCCGGACGGCGATGGAGGACGGAGTGGTGACGGGGACGGAGCCACAGTCCAGGACGGTGACGGGGACGCGCCTTGGCAGCGGCTGCTGGCCACTCGCACCGAGGCCGAGCGTCGGGCGCTGCTCGCCGGTCCCTGTCCCGATGAGCTCTACCGGGGCCCGGTACCGGAGTTGGCCGCGCTTCAGCTCGCGTTCCGGGCGTTCTGCCATCTGACCGGAGTCGCCATGCCGGAGCTGACCGCCATGGCCCGGCTCGACACCGCGACGCTGGAGATCGACCACCACCCCGTCCGGACTCCCCGCACTCCCGAGACTTCCAGCAGGCCCGACACTCCTGACGCTTTCCGCACGCCGGACGCCGGATCGACCGGTTCGCACCCTTCCGGCGGCGAGTCGGAGCGCGAGCGCCCGGATCGTGGTCGGCACCCGGACGGTGACCGGCGCCCAGATGGTGGTCGGCGATGCCTGAGCAGGTCGTCGTCCCCGTCGCGCCGACGGCGGTAGGGCCCGCCGCACGCTGCTGCGGCACCGCCGCCGGCCACCGGCGGGCCCCAGGAGGAGATGAGAGGAGAAGCAACCGACCATGCGAACTCCGGGAGGCACCAGATGACAGCGGAGACAGCTTCCTGGGTGGTACACGACCTGATCGCGGCGCCCGGGGTGGCGGCTGCCGTGCAGGACGTACTGGCCCCCGCCGTGGAACAGCTGACGACGGCCGGTGCCACGCACCGCTTCGTCTTCCAGACGGTCGAGTCCGGCGGCCGGCTGCACGCCTGGTTCCACCTCGCCGATCCCGGGGCGCAGGAAGCCGTGCGGCACGAGCTGGACCGTCGACTGGCCTCGTACGGCCAGGAGCGGCTCACGCCACCGCCCGACCGGCAACGTCCGCCGGTGCTGCTCGACGGGACGCCCCGGGTCGTTCGACGGCAGGAGGAGCATCTCGCGATCACCAGCGCACTGGCCCTGCGAATGCTGCTCGAAGGGCTGGACGGGGCCGGCCACGACAGCCAGGTGCTCTCCTTCCTCCTCGCCAACCGCACCCACGGCCTGCGCCGTCCGGCCGAACTACGCGCCCGGTCCGAGGCCCTGGTCGCCGCGGCCGGCCTGGAGGACATGCTGAATTCGGCGGAGCTGAACACCGAATTCGCCGCCGGACGGCGGGACTTCGTCGCGCTGCTGCGGGGCATATGGACGCTGCCGAAGGGTGGGGACGGGGCCACGCTGGGTCCGTCCCAAGGCAGTCCGAGCAATCCAGGCAGTCCGTACGCACCGGGGTCGTGCGACGAGGGCTTCTGGGCGCTGGGTGCCTGGATGAACGCCACCCAGCACCTGCCGGCCAGGCTGACCGGCACGGTCGGAGCCTCCCGGGCACCGGCCGCCGTGGCCTCGGAGGTCCATCTGCTGCGACTGCTCGACGGCTACACGGCCCTGATGGGCAACCGACTGGGTGTGTCCGGCAGGCGCCACCGGATGCTGCTGGCCCTGGCGGCCGCCTCGGTCCGGGCGCTGGTCCCGACCCCGAGGAGCGGAGGCGCTCGCCGATGAACCCGTGCCGCAGGGCGGTCGGGACGCCACCGCCGGTCGTGACGGCAAGGGAGGAAGGGAGGTCAGGACGGTAGCGGCGGGCGAGTAGATCAAGGCGGTCAAGGAGATCAAGGAGACAGACGTGGTCGAAACGGTAGAGAAGATCAAGGCAGTCAAGACTGTTGACACTGTTGAGGCGCCCCTCCCCCACCCCGACCCCGCCACCGACTACCTGGCACCGCACATCGTCCCCACCCCCGTGCACCTTCCGGACACCGCCTCGGCCCCCGGCTCCGGATCCGGCGCAGCGCCCGACCCCGCCCTCCCCGCCGCCGTCCCACTGCCCTGGCCACCACCGCCCGGCCCCGGGCTCGGCACGCTGCTGCACGCCGTGTACGGCCTCACCCGCGCCCAGTGGCTGACCGCACTCGACCGGCTGCCGCTGGTCGGCAGCTTCGACGAGTTGGCCGTCGAGCCCGGCGGCGGACCGGTCCTGCGCCGCCCGGTGCCGTCCGTCGGCGCCCAGTACGGCGTCGGCCTGCACTGCGTACTGCCTGACGGCTGCTACCGCTACGACCCGCTGCACCACCGCCTGCTGCCGATACGGTCCGGCGATCACCGGGCGGCGATCGGGATCCCGCCGACCGCCGAATTCGGCTGGGTGTGCACGGTGTCAGTGCGTACGATCGCCGCGCGCTACGGCGAGTTCGGCTACCGCTTCGGCTGTCTGGAGACCGGCGTCGTCACCGCGCAGTGCGAGGTCGTGGCCCCGTCGGCCGGGCTGCGGGCGGCGCGCGTCGTCCCGTTCGACCCTGCCGTGGCGGCCGGTCTGCTGCGGCTGGACCCGCTCGCCGATCCGGTCACCGAGGTCGTCGCGTTCCACCCGGCACCGTCCGCCGCGGACGCCGCACCGCCCGCGGAGTACCCGAACGAGCCCGCCACCGCACTCCGCGCCCCCGAACCGCCGCGCGGCCCGGTCGACGCACTGCTGCCCCGGACGGCCGCGCTGCTCCGCGCCCTGCACCGCGGCCCCGCCCCGGACCACTCCACCGTCGAACTGCCCCGCGCCCACCCCCTCGACCTGGCCCACGGCCTGGCCCGTCCACGGTCCGCCCTCCGTGGTCTCTCCCGACTACCCGTCACGGGCGTCGACTTCGCCACTGTTCTGTCCGCCGCCACCACGCCGGAGGACGGCGGCTTCCTGTTCTGCTACGTCAACGAGGTGACCGGACTGCCCCGGGGCCTGTTCCGGTATCTGCCCGGCCACCACCGCCTCCTGCCGATCTCCGTGGGCAACCCCGGTCCGGCGCTGGCCGACTGCGCCGTGCAGGAATTTGCGCGCGAAGGATTCCACGACTCCGCCGCGGGGCTGATCTGGGCCGCCGACCCGGCCGACGGGCTGCGCACCCACGGCGCCGACGCCATCCGGCTCCGGTACACGCGGGTCGGTGCCGCCGCCCACCGAGCCTGCCTGGCCGCCGCCACCCACGGCCTGGCCGCACGGCTCCACGCCGATGCGCTGCCTGCGGAGGTCGACCGACTACTAGGGGTACAGGCCGAGTTACCGGCCAGCACACTCCTGCTCCAACTCGGCCTCCCGGCCCCAGGCACCGCCCGCCCCGAACACCGACTGGGATCGGCCACACCACACCCACCGAACCCCACCGACGACAGCCACAGCCACAAACCCACCAAGCACGACCACGACCGCGGCCACCGCCGTAACCGCCCCTGACACACCCCGATGCCTGCCCTGGACACATCCCGCTCCCACCCAGGCAGGCCCGCCCCTCTCCGATCCCGCTGAACCGCCGAAGGACATCCTCATGCCCGCGCCCGTACGTCCCCAACCCCGCAACCGGCCCCGAGGCAGGAGCCGCCCCGCGATCCGCGTCCGCGGGCTGACCAAGCACTACCGATCCGTCACCGCCCTGGACGGTATCGACCTGGACGTCCGGTCCGGGGAGATCGTCGCCCTCCTCGGCCCGAACGGTGCCGGCAAGACCACCACGATGGAGATCCTGGAGGGGCACCGCCGTGCGGACAGCGGCGAGGTCCAGGTCCTGGGCATCGACCCCCGAAACGCCACGCCTGCCTGGCGCAACCGCATCGGCATCGTCCTCCAGGGAGTCGCCGACTTCGGTACCCTGACCGTCCGTCAGGTCATCGACCTCTTCGGCGTCTACTACACCGATCCCCTGTCCGTCGACGAGACCCTGGGCTTGGCCGGGCTCACGGAGGAGGCGGACCGCCGGCTGAACACGCTCTCCGGCGGCAAGCGCCGCCGCCTGGAGGTCGCCCTGGGCATCATCGGCCGCCCCCAACTCCTCTTCCTCGACGAGCCCACCACCGGCTTCGACCCCGGAGTACGCCGTCACTTCTGGTCCCTGATCCGGACCCTGCGGGACCAGGGCACCACCATCCTGCTGACCACGCACCACCTGGACGAGGCGGAACACCTCGCCGACCGGGTCGCGGTGATCAACAAGGGCCGGATGATCGCCATCGACACCCCGGCACGACTGGGCGGCCGCCGGACCGGCACAACCGAGGTCCGCTGGCGCACCCCCGACGGGCCACGCACCGTCCGCACCCGAACGCCCACCGCACTCGTACGCAAGCTGACCACCGAGTTCCGCGGCGAAGTCCCCGAACTCACCGTCACCCGCCTGACGTTGGAGGACATCTACCTGGACATGATCGGACAGCGCGCGTGACCGCCACCACCACCCACCGCACCAGGCGACTTCGACCGGCACAGGCACGAGCAGTTGTCGGTCGGTGAGGCAGCGGAACCTCTGACCGCGGAGTCCGTCCTCCTGGAAAGGCTCTGCGCGGTGCTCCGCCGGCACGCCCGCACCGGTCGCACCGTCCCCAGAACCGGAGCCCCGTCCGATGGAATCCGGCTACGGCTGCCGGCCAGCACCGTGAGTCTCCTCGCGCAAACCGCCCGGGAAGCAGGACACTTCACGCATACCGCCATGCGATGCGAGCCAAGGAGACGACACCATGCCGCACGAACTCGGTACCGTGGCCGGCCTGCGGCGCTACCCGGTCAAGTCGATGCTCGGCCAGACGGTGACCTCCAGCGAGATCACCGAACGCGGCCTGACAGGAGACCGCTCACTGGCCATCATCGACCAGGACACCGGGAAGATCGCCAGCGCGAAGACCCCACGACTGTGGCGGGACCTGCTGCAGTGCACCGCCACGCTCGAACGGGACCACGTCCGTATCGCCTTGCCGAACGGCAGCTTCCTCCGGAGCGACGATGCCGACATCGACGACGCCCTCTCCGCCCACCTCGGCCGGACCGTCACACTGGCCGATACCGCCCCGCCCGGGGGCACGCTGGACCGATCCGTACCCGAGCAGGTGCTCCGCGACGGCCTCGACGCCGAAGTGCAGGCGGACATCGTCGACCTCGGCGCGCTGGCGCCCACCGGCACCTTCTTCGACTTCGCCCCCGTACATCTGATCAGCACCTCGACCCTGCACCAGGTAGCCGCCCTCAGCCCCCGCAACAGCATCGAGGCGGTGCGCTACCGCCCCAACATCGTGATCGACACCGACGGCCTCGGCTTCCCCGAACATGCCTGGACGGGCAGCGAACTGGGCATCGGCGAGCAACTCGTCCTCCGCATCGTCGCCTCCACGCCCCGCTGCGCCGTACCAACCCTCGCGCACGGCCCACTCCCCCAGGACAAAGCCGCCCTGCGCACCCTCGCCGAACACAACCGAATCGTCGCCATGCCCGGCCGCCGCCCCGAACCGTGCGCCGGCGTCTACGCCCAGGTCGTCCGTCCCGGCCGCGTGACACCGGGCGACACGGTTCGCCTGTCGCCCGAGACCGTCACCACGGACCGTCCGGCGGCCGCGGCCGCGTCGTAGCCGCCCATCGCCAGGCCGAAGTGGGCCACCTGCCCGTTGCCCATCGTGCGGGCTTCGGCGATGAGGCCGTCGACGATGTCAATGCCGCCGTCGGGGGTCGTCGGGATGTGACTGATCTCGCCGGTGCCTGCATGGTCGAAGGCCATGATGCGGGTCCCGGTCGGCAGGGCGAGGGCGACGAACACGGGGTGCCGGTCCGTCTTCCAGGTGTCCACGCCACCGCTCGCCAAGGTGACCGGGACGTCCGCAGGCAGGCCGAGCACCGGCCGACTTGGTGGTCGACGGCCTGGCGAGAATCTCACGGCGCCTGCACGGCGGGTGGTACCCACGTCAGGGACTCACGCTTCGAGCAAGGGCGCGACAGATCGTTTCAGCGCCACCCACAAAGAGGACCCGGGGCCTACCAGCGCACCGGCGGGGAAAGCTGTCGCCGACCAGTCAACCGCCTTACGGCAAGGAGTAATTGATGCGCCGCATCGCCACCGTCATCCTCGGAACCGTCGCGCTCTTCGGGGTTCTCGCCACCCCTGCCCAGGCTTCGACCGCCCCCATCACCGATCAGCTTGTCGGCGTTGTCGGCACATTGTGGGGCAGTACCATGCCAGCCAGCCTCACCTACACCGCCGCGACCAACGCCGTCGAAGCCAGCAAGTGACGACGAGGACCCCATGAGCCGCGCCGTCGGCAGGCGCACGGAATGCTCGCGGGCGGCGGCTCCCAGAACGGGTCACGGGGGACCGGCCTGACCGGCGGATCGAGTCCGCCCCGGCCCATACCGCCGCCTCGACCGTGGAACAGCTCCGTCAACACCTTGGCGTCCGCTTCCCGGGCGCCCTCGTCGATCCCGGGGATCCGGACGGCCAGGGCGCCCGGCAGGTGGTAGCGGTGCGGCCAGGCGCCCGACCCACCCCCGGTGCCCACGCCGTCGCCCTGGCCCTGGCTCGGTGCCTCCGGGATTCGATGCACCGCCCGGCTCCGGGTAGCCAGGCCCGGCAGTTAGGTGAAGCGATGGAGCCTGATTGGGTTAACTGCCTTGCGCAGACGGATCGAAGGGCGGTCGCCAGGGGACCTTCCCAGCAAGTGATTCCGTTTAGTTCCCTGGAGATTTCCATGCGCATTCGCACTGCAATTGCCGCCGCAGCCCTGGCCACAACAGCCCTGCTCCACGGAGCAGCGGTGGCTGCTGCGGTGTCGCACAACGCTCCCCCGACCCATTCCAAGCAGGTCTTCTCCGCTACGGATGATGACGACGACGAAGACGAAATGGGCCAGAGCGACGACGACTGAGCATGACCGAGGAGTGAACGGCCGGCGCAGGTGTCTGGCCAGTGCCCACCAGGCGCCTCGATGCGGCGGCCCCGGGCCCTCCGGGCGTCCGTGTCGGCCGTTCCTCTGAACACCGGCACCGTCCGGCAGTGGCACCCGTTCTGGTAGCGAATCAGGTCCTCCCGTAAGACGGGCGGGCGACGGCCGGCCCGTCGCCCGCCCGTCCGGGGGGACCTTCGGCTTGCCCGCCCGCTGGACCTGCCTGTTCGGGCCCGCCCTCCTCGGCGCTGCCAACGGCCGTGCCGAGGCCGGCGGGTCAGTGCCAGCGGCGTTTGACGACCGCGGTGTTGGCGGCGCGGTCGTGCATGCACTGCCGGAACGGCTCGTTCCAGATGCAGGACAGTACGTTGATGAGGCCCAGGACCGGCACCATGCCGATGCCCAGATAGGCCAGCCAGCGCCCCAGGGCGTGACCAAAACCGAGCTTGTTGCCGGTTTCGACGTGGACGACGCGCAGGCCGCAGATGGCCTTGCCCAGGGTCCCGCCCATCGCCGTCGTCAGAGGTTCGAAGAAGAGGCCGACGAGCAGTGTCCAGGCGAAGAGGCCGAGAACCACGGGCACCCCGCGACCGTCTCCGGGCTTGAACGTGCTGTACATCCAGATGTTCGCCGGCACCCAGGCGCCCGCGATCAGCACGCCGATGACCAGGTAGTCGATGAAGCGGGCGAGCAGCCGCATACCGGGGACCGCGAGCGCCTGCGGAGGCGGCCCCTGCGGCCTGCCCATCTGCGGGTGGCCCGCCTGCGGTTGACCCATCTGCGACTGTGGGGGATGCGGTGCCCCGTAAGGCGGGACCGGTGACTGCGGCGGATAGGGCTGAGGCGGTATGCCCTGCGGCTGACCGTAGTGCGGTTGCGCGGGGCCGAAGCCGGGGCCGTGCTGGTTGGGGGGCGGTGGCGACTGGAAGGTACTCACAGGAGGCGATCCAAGCCGATACCCCGGCACCGCGACAACTTCAGGTCCGCGACCGACGGGCTCCCCTCCGGTCCGCCCGCGCTTCGGCGGCGTGCGTGCCACCCCGGTTTCCAGTCGGCACGAAATTCGCGCTTTCGACCGGATGACATCACTCACTTCGACGGCTCAGGTACACCGACGCCCGGAAACCAGAGAAGTTCGCCCACCCAAGACCGATTGGCTTCAACTCCCTCATTTCTACTAGAATTTGTGTCGCACCAAACAGGAAAGGGGCGGCATAATGGCCGTGAAGGAAACCATCCAGGTCGACGAATCACAGAAGGATGAGCCGGGCGTTCAGGAGGTAATTACTCCTGTTCCGGTCGGCAACCAGATCGTCAAGAAGGCGACCTACTGGCGTTCGATCCTCCAGGACGACCTCAATCCCGAGGTCACGGAGGGCGTCACCACGGTCAAGTTCGCCGTGCCTGCGATGGTCGACGAGGAGTACGAGACCGGGGAGACGAACGAAGACGGCTCCAAGGAGATCAGCATCCGTCAGGTTCTTGATCTCAAGTGGTACGAGGCCGACCTTGGCGCCGAGAATCTGACCAAGCTCCAGGAAACGGTCAAGTCCTTCGTAGCCGTCGCCCGCGAGTCGGAGGCTCCCGCGGCGAAGCCGGCACGCAAGAAGCGCGCTGCCAAGTAACGCGGCAACGCCCCCTCCGACGAGGGGGCGTTTCCCGTTTCCGGCCGTGTGCAACCCATCGCACCCCCGACAGGCGCAAGTCGGGCCGAGTCAGGTGTGAGTGCGGCCCAGCTCCAGGTCGTTAATGGGGCCACAGGGAAAGCGAATTAATTCGGAGCAGTTCGGTACGACGGTTGTTCCTTCGTCGCATACTGGGACTCATGCACGTGCTGAGGGCGAGCGGTGAAGCGGAAATGGCCGCCTGCTTCATGGCGGGCGGTGATCGTGTTGGACGGCTCGATCGTGACCGTGGCCATGCCGGCCGTTCAGCGTGATCCCGGCTTCAGCCCGGAGGGCCGCACGACGCGTCGTCCTCCGCCTCAAGGTGTCCCGGCTCTACGGCACGGCCCTGGACGTTGCCGAAGGGTCGTAGGACTCCGGGAGAAGGTCGCTTTGCCGGACCTGGAAGGGGCCCGCTCCGTCCGTTCGTCGGTCCGGCACCCGGTCTGCCGGGTCAGGCCACCGGCAGTGCGTCGCGCGCCCAGTTCGACAGCAGGCGCAGGGCGGTCTCCGAGGGTGTTCCCTCTTCCACGGTGTGGGCGATCAGTGCCTGGTCCGGGTCGTCGGGCAGTCGTAGCGTCTCGAAGCCCAGGTCCAGTTCTCCCACGACGGGGTGACGGTAGACATAGCGTCCGTGGGTCTTGTCCTTGAGCCGGTGTTCGGCCCATGCCTCGCGGAACTCCGGGCTGGTGTCGGCGAGTTCGTCCAGCAGCTCGGCGGTCCGCGGGTCGTCCGGGTGGCGGCCGGCGTCCAGGCGGAGGTACGCCGCCACATCGGATGCCTTGCCGCGCCAGTCGGCGTACAGGCTGCGCATGCCCTCGTCCAGGAACACCAGGCGGGCCAGGTTGCGCTGCCGGGGCGGCAGGGCGCCGAAGTCGGTGATCAGTGCCGCGGCGAGGCGGTTCCAGGCCAGCACGTCGGTGTTCCGGCCGACGATGTACGCCGGGACGTCGGGCGTCGAGTCCAGCAGTCGGAGCAGACCCGGTCGCACCCGTTGCGGCCGGGCCTGGTCCTGGTCGGACCCGCCGTCCGCGCCGTCCGCCTCCGGCCACGGCCGTGCCAGGCGGTAGAGGTGGGCTCGCTCCACCGCGTCCAGGCGCAACGCCCGGGCGACGGCGTCCAGTACCGCCTCCGAGAAGTGCAGGGTGCGGCCCTGCTCCAGGCGTACGTAGTGATCGACGCTCACCCCGGCGAGCTGCGCCAGTTCCTCCCGCCGCAGCCCCGGAACCCTGCGGCGTCCGCCGTATGCCGGCAATCCCAGTTCCTCCGGCCGCAGGCGGGCCCGACGGGAGCGGAGGAACTCACCCAGTTCTGCACGTCGATCCAATGCCATGCCGGAAGTATCGGCCCTTCCGGTGCCCGTTGTCGCCCGCTCAGCCTGGTCATGCCGTGCCCAGGCATCGCCTGCCACTCCCTTCCCCGCCACCGGTCGACCACGGTGGTGTCCGGCGACGGAGCCGACCCGGACCGCCGACGACGCTCTCGACAGCCACCGCACACACCAACTCCCGGACGGGACAGACCTGTTATGACCAGCCTCCCCACCCGCCCGCTGGGCACCACCGGCATGGACATCACCACCGTCGGCTTCGGCTCCTGGGCCGTCTCCGGCACCGGCTGGCGCTTCGGCTGGGGCACCACCGACGACGAGGAATCCGTCGCCGCCATCCGCCACGCCCTCACCTCCGGCGTCAACTGGATCGACACCGCCGCCGTCTACGGCCTGGGGCACTCCGAGACACTGGTCGGCAAGGCCATCGCGGGCCTGCCCCGGTCCGAACGCCCCTACGTCTTCACCAAGGTCGGCATGGTCTGGGACCCGACCGACCCCCAGGCACCGCCGCGTAGCACCATGCAGCCCGCCAGTGTCCGCCGGGAGGTCGAGGACTCGCTGCGGCGGCTGAACGTCGAGCACATCGATCTCTACCAGGTGCACTGGCCGGACACCGGCGGATCGCAGGAGCAGGTCGGTGAAGGGTCCGGCACCGTCTCCCCCGACGACACCCCGCTGGGGGTGTACTGGCAGGTCATGGCCGATCTCAAGGCCGAGGGCAAGGTCCGCGCGATCGGTCTGTCCAACCACTCCCCCGAGCAGCTGGCGGCCGCCGAGGAGATCGCGCATGTGGACGTCATCCAGCCGCCGTTCTCCGCCATCCACCGCGCCGCCGCCCCCGAAATCGCCTGGGCCCACACCCACAACACCGGGGTCATCGTCTACTCACCGCTCCAGTCCGGCCTGCTCACCGGCGCCTTCTCCGCCGAGCGCGTGGCCAGTCTGCCCGCCGACGACTGGCGCGCAAGTCACCCCGACTTCACCACCGGCCTGGCCGCCGGCCTCCAACTGGCCGACGCCCTGCGTCCCGTCGCCGCACGGCACGGCGCCACCGTCGCCGAGACCGCCCTCGCCTGGGCGCTGGCCTGGCCCGGCCTCACCGGCGCCATCGTCGGCGCCCGCCAACCGGCCCAGGTCGACGGCTGGATCAACGCCGGCACCATCGACCTCACACCGGCCGACCTCGACGAGATCGCCGGCGCCATCACCGCCTCCGGCGCCGGCACCGGCCCGCCCCGCCCCTGAGTCCCTGAACGTCCCCGCCCTCACCGCGCACCACTGGAGGACCGCACACCATGTCACTGACCGTCGTCGCCGAATGCCTGGCCGCCCCCGGGAACGAGGACCGGCTCCGCACCGCCCTGGAAGCCATGATCGAACCGTCGTTGGAAGAGCCGGGTTGCCTGGCCTACCACCCCTATGCGGACCCCAACGAACCGGCCCGCATGGTGATCGTCGAGGAGTGGACCGACCTGCAGGCCCTTGAGGCCCACTTCGCCACCGCCCACTTCCACCACGTCCGCCAGGTCCTGGACCTCGTCCTCGCGGAACCGGTGACCGTACGGAAGCTGGTGGCCGCGCCCGACGCCTGAGACGGGGACCGGGACCGGCGAGCGGCCGTCCAACCCCGGCAATCCCTTTTGTCTTTCCTTCCGTATACGCAATTGATGGATGGATTCAACGGGGACCAGGAGGAAGGGGCGAGCATGGGAGTCTTGGACAACCTCGCTCCCGCGCTGGGCCGTAGCCACCATGACCACATGGGGCGAGGCCGGCACAGGGACCACGACGGACACGACCACGATCGTCATGGGCGCCACGACCGGGACCACGACCGCGACGATCGCCACGACCGGGACCGGGACCGGGACCGTGGAGAGAGGTACTGAACCTTCGCCGTTTCTGTTCCGCGGCCGGGCTTCGCGCCCGGCCGCACCGGTCGGTCGGTGAGGCGAAATGAGCCGTCTGAGGTGGGCCGTTCGGCGGTTGCTGTCCGTCGCGGAGGACCCCGAAGACGCGGCCGGAATCGTCGAGGCCGCCCCGCCGGTGCCGCTGCGCGAGATCTTCCGGCGCTTCTGGCCGTACACACGCGGCGGTCGGCGCTGGTTGGCGGTGATACTGGCCTTCGTCGTGCTGGGGCCGGTCGTCGACGCCGCCGAGGTCTGGCTGTTCAAAATCGTCATCGACGACATGCTGATCCCGCGCAATCTGCACCTGTTCCTGCCGATTGCGCTCGCCTACGTGGGCTTCACCTTCCTTGCCGGAATTCTCGCCTTCGCCGACGACGTGACCTCCACCTGGGTCAGCGAGCGCTTTCTGCTGGCCCTGCGCTCCGAGCTGTTCGGCCATGTCGAAGGGCTCTCCCTCGGATTCTTCGAGCGGCGGCGGCTCGGTGATCTGCTCTCCCGCGTGACCGGGGACGTCGACGCGGTGGAGACGTTTCTGCTCTCCGGGATCGTGAACGCAATCGCACAGGTGATGCGCCTGGGCGTCTTCCTCGGTGTGCTGTTCTTCCTCCGCTGGGACCTGACGGTCCTCGCCCTCGTCATCGCCCCGCCGTTCTGGTACGTCGCCCGGCGCTTCTCCCGGCGGGTGCAGGCCGCATCACGGGAACGGCGGCGCCGCAGCGGCTCGATCAGCGCGATCACCGAAGAGGCCCTGGGCAATATCGCCCTTGTGCAGGCGTACAACCGGCAGCGATGGGAGCGGGACAGATTCGAGCGGGAGAACCTCGGCAGGTTCCGGGCCGCCATGACGTCCGCGCGGATCGGTGCCGTATACGCCACGATCGTCGACGTCATCGAGCTGGTCGGCGCGCTGCTGGTGATGGGCCTGGGCATCTGGGAGCTGGTGCGGGGCCGTCTCACCCTGGGCGGCCTGATGGTCTTCCTGACCCTGCTGAGCCGGCTCTACGGCCCGATCCGCGGCATCTCCGGCCTCAGCAACACCTTCTACTCGGCGTCCGCGTCCGCAGAGCGGATCATCGAGCTGCTCGACCAACGGCCCCAGGTCGCCCAGGCCGCGGCGCCCCGGGCACTCGTCCGTGCCCGCGGTGCGATCGACTTCGAGGACGTCTCCTTCCGTTACCCGGGGAGCAGCACTCAACCGGCCCTCTCCGGGGTCTCGTTCCGTGTGGCGCCCGGCGAGACCCTGGCGCTGGTCGGAGCGAGCGGCGCCGGCAAGTCGACCGTCGCCAAGCTGCTGCTGCGCTTCTACGACCCGGAGCACGGCACCATCCGCCTGGACGGGCACGATCTTCGCGACCTGCGCCTGGACGACCTGCGGAACGCCGTCGCGATCCTGCTCCAGGAGACGCTGGTCTTCCACGGCACGGTCCGCGACAACATCGCCTACGGACGCCCGGGCGCGAGCGATGACGCCATCGTCGCGGCGGCCGTCGCCGCCGATGCACACGAGTTCATCGGCCGGCTTCCGCAGGGCTACGACACGGTGGTGGGCCAGCGCGGCCGGCTGCTCTCCGGCGGGCAGCGGCAGCGCCTCGCCATCGCCCGCGCCATGATCCGCGACGCGCCCCTCCTCGTCCTCGACGAGCCGACCACCGGCCTCGACGCGGAATCCGGCCGGCACATCCTGCAACCCCTGCGTCTGCTGATGCGTGGGCGCACCACGATCGTGATCTCCCACAACCTCGTCACCGTCCGCGACGCCACCCGGATCGTGCTTCTCGAACACGGCCGCGTCACGGACCAGGGCACGCACGAGGAACTGCTCGGCCGCAGCCCGGTCTATGCCCGGCTCCACCGGCTGCACGGGGCGGACGACGTCACCTGCGGTCCGTCACCGCCCGAAACCACCCGCCGACGCCTTCCGCGCACACCCACCCACCGCACACCGCCGGTGCACATCCGGTAGCGACGGTCGGGCTCGGTCAGAATGGAGGTGTGGTCTTCCGAAACCGCCAGGCAATCCCCTGGCCGGGGCGGACCGTACGTAGGAGTATGCAGAGTTTGCGGCTCCCGGTCGGACGCATCCCGGACGAGGCGCTGCTGGCCGGCCTGGCCACGGGCGACCCCGAGCTCGCCGTCACGTTCGTGCGCCGGTTCCAGCACACGGTCTTCGGCGTGGCACTCGCGGTCACCCGCGATCCGCAGCTCGCCGAGGACATCGCACAGCAGACGTTCGAGCGGGCCTGGCAGCACGCGCAGGTCTACGACTCGCGCCGCGGATCGGTGACGGCGTGGTTGACGACCATCGCGCACAACCTCGCCATCGACGCCGTCCGGTCGCGGCGGCCGGAACCGGTGGCCCCCGAGGACCTCGACGCGCTCCTGGGCGCGGTGACGAGCACCCCCGAGCAGCAGGCGCTCGCGGACGAGGCGTCCTCCGCGCTGCGGGCCGCGGTGGCGCGACTGCCGGGTGAACAGGGCCGCGCCCTGGTGATGGCCGGGATCTACGGAATGACGGCCCAGCAGGTCGCCGACTGGGAGCACATCCCACTGGGCACCGCCAAGACACGGATCAGAACCGCGATGGGAAAACTACGGACCGCACTCACCTCACCCGGTTCCGCACCTCCGCACCCCACGTCTCCGGAGCGAGGCGGCCATGGATAAGGACCTGACCTGCGAACAGCTGCACGAGATCGGTGCCGAGCTGTCATTGGGCGTGCTCTCCGGACGGGCCCGGGCCGAGGCGACCGGCCATGTGGACCGCTGTGCCGACTGCCGGGAGTACATCGGGCAGCTCGCCCTCGTCGGCGACGGGCTGCTGGGTCTGCTGCCCGGTCGCGAGCCGCCGGCCGGTTTCGAGGCCCGGGTGGCACGACGGCTGACGCAGGCCCGGGCCACCAGCGACGGGCGCGAGGCCGCACGCGGATTCGGGTCCCGGCGGGCCGGCTTCCGCCGGAGCGTCCGGCTGCGGATCGCCTCCGCCGCCGCCGTGTTGGCGCTCGGGTTCGGGTTCGGCGGCTGGGCCCTCGGCTCGGCCATCGAAGAGGTGGTGGCCGGTCCCGCACGACCCGTTCAGACCGTGACCGGGTTGCTGCATGCGCCGCTCGTCGGGGCCGGGGCAGGACACGGCCGGCAGGTCGGGGAGATCTACGCCCACACCGGGGCGGAGGGCTGGGTGTTCATGTCCGTCGATCTTGCCGATGGCGGGATTCCGTACAGCGGCAAGGTCACCTGCCTACTGGAGCGTACGGACGGCACGACCGTCCGCCTCGGCACCTTCACCGTGCGCGACGGGGACGGCTACTGGGGCGGTCCGGCCACCGTGAACCCGTCGACGTTCTCCGGTGTCCGGCTCGCCTCGGCCGACGGCAGCGTGCTCGCCACCGCGCACTTCCAGGCACGGTGATCACCACCCGCGGGGCATGGGACGCCATGACCCGCGAGCCGTGCGGTGCCATCGGGCGGGTCAGCCTCCCAGGAGCAGCCGCTCCAGCGCCGCCCGGGCCTGCGCGTCGGACTCCGCGCGGGCGGCGATCGCCCCGGCCAGTTCCCGGACCCACTCGTCCAGGGGCACCGGGCGCCGGGAGAGGATCACGCCCCGCACCTCCTTGCAGATCTCTCCGCTCGGGCGGCCGCCGGAGAGGTTGAGCAGCAGGCGCTGCTCGCCGAGGGAGACGTCCAACCGGTCCACCCTGCCTTCCCGGCCGGCCAGCCGGTCTGCCATGGTGCGCCTGCGCTCGACCGCCACCGAACCCGGCGGCAGCGCGTCCGCCAGTGTCACGGTGAGCACCTGGGCGTAGACCTCCAGATCGGCGGCGTCCCGACGCAGGGCGGCGGCGAGCCGCTCGACGGAGGCGGGGCCGTCGCCGGACGCGGGCAGTGCGGGATCGTGGGAGGTCATGTGCGCGGTGGCCTTTCGTCTCGGTCTCGGGGACAGCGGGGTCGGCAGGGCGGGGCGCTCAGCCGTCCAGGCTCAGCACCATCGTCGGACGCTCGATGACATGATCGTCGCGCAGCGGCCGCACGGCGGTGCCGACGGCGAAGAACTCCGTGGTGTGACCGCCCCAGCGGTGGTTGTGCGAGTTGAGCTGGACGCCGACGATGCCCTCCGCGTGCAGCTCCTCCGCCTCCCGTTGCATCCGCTCCATCGCCAACTCCCGCGCGTCGTAGAGGGCCTGCGTGAACGGTTCGATCTCCACGTTCTTGCCGATGTTGGAGAACACCGAGCCGATCTTCTGGTGGGCGATGTGGTAGACGCAGGTGCCCATCACCATGCCCAGTGGGGCGTATCCGGCGCGGACCAGGGTCCAGAAGTCCTGTCCGCTCAGGTCGGAGGTGAAGGGTTGGCCCTTGATGTTGCGCCAGCTGCCGTTGCCGCCGGGCGCGGGCGCATCGGCCTTGACGGCGGTGCCGATGGCGATGAACTCGGCGATGTCGTTGCCGAACTCCCGCGCCTCGACCGAGAGCCGCACTCCCACGATGCCGTCGGCGCCGAGCTGCGCCGCCTCGGCCTCCATCCGCGTCATGGCCAACTCCCGGGCGTGGTACATGGCCTGGCTCAACGTCGTGAGCTCTTGGTTCTTCCCCCAGCGGCCCAGCTGGATGCCCACGTGGTAGATGGAGCTGCCCAGCACCAGGCCGAGCGGACGGAACCCCGCCTCGCGCACGAGCAGGAACTCGTTGACCGACAGGTCACTGGTGAAGATCGACCCCGGCCTGCCCGGCTGGAGTTCGGCCAGCCGCCGCATCGCATCGGCCGGGACGCCCTGGGCGGTCGGATCGGTGGCGGTCATGAGCGGTTCCCCTCGTGAAAGTGCCTGGTGATGACGGGTGGACGGTGATGGGGCGCGGTCACACCGGGCGCGCACGGCGTCGCTGCGGATCCAGCGACATCATGGTCAGCGTGCGCGGCGGCGCCTGACGGACCGTGAATCCGGCCACGGCCGTGCCGATCAGCGTCGCCTCGGCGACATGATCCTTCTGGTCGGAGTCGTTGTTGCGCCTGCGCGCCCTGGTGCAGGCCTCCTGCCATATCCGTAGTCGGCTGTCGCCCAGCACCACGCCGTCCGCACCGGTGGACCACGCCTGCTCACCGATTCGTGCGCGTGCGTCATGGCGGGTCGCCGCGACCAGCTGGCTCCAGCCGGTGACCTCCTGATTGCCGGCCGCGAACCACTTCTGCCGACGCGTCGTCCAGTCGTCGTGGCGGGTGCCGATGGCGAGACCCACCAGGAGTTCGACCGGCACCCAGCCCGCGGCGATCAGCTTGGCGAACCCCTGGCCGTCCAGGTGCGTGGTGAAGGGGCGCTGCGGGCGCGCCTGCCCCTGTGCCCGGACGGCGGTGCCTATCACCTGGAATTCGAAACAGTGCGGAGCGGACGGGAACGGCGCCATGGTGAGGTCGGCGGCCACCACGCCGTCGCCGCCGAGTGCGGTGCACTCCGCCGTCATCCGCGCGAGTGCCGCGTGCCGTGCCGCCAGCAGCACGTCGACCAGCGCCTTGGAGGCCGCGCCCTGGCCCGAGACGGCGACCGGCGCGGGCTCGTGGTTGCTCCCGGACCAGGTGGCGTGCCGGTAGCCGCAGTCGTAGTAGCGCCAGCGGGTCCCTCCGCCCGCCACGTGGTAGACGGCCGAGCCCAGCACCTGCCCGACCGGCTCGAAGCCGACGGATCTGATCGCGGCGAACTCGCCCGTCGACAGCGCCGAGGTCCAGGTGCCGCTTCGCCGTGCCTCGGCCGTGCGGGCCGCCGCCACCGGTGGCAGTCCGTCCCCGAGCCACTCCCCGCTCATGGACACCACTCCGTTTCCCCCTGGCAGTTTCCCTTGGCATGAGCCCTCGATCCCCCTGGCCCGAGCCCTCGAAAACCGAGTCTAGGGCGCGGGTCCGACAGTGCGGGTCGAGGGGACGGCAAGACCCGGTCACCGGTCGACGTACTTCCGCAGGACGGCCTGGTAGTCGGCCAATTCCGGCTCGGTGTGGAGCTCGCCGGTCCCCCTCTTGAGGCAGACCAGGCCCAGGCAGTCGGGCTTCCCGCTGCCGAGCAGCTGCTCGCTGCCGACCTTCCTGCCCGCCCTGGCCTCGCGCAGGAACAGCGTCTGCCGTCTGCGCCGTTCCGGCCGCGGGGCCTCCACGGGCGCCCCACCGGACCGGCGCCTGGTCACACGAGGTATCCGAGGTAGCGGACCGGGGCGGCCGCCACCACGGCGAACAGGGCACCCACCAGCGGGTTTCCGCCGTTGAAGGCGATCATCGAAAAGACCACCGCGATGCCGATGAACACGACCGTCAGCCTGGCCATGAACCACGCCTTGTCCCGGGAACGACGACGAGCCCGACTCAGCAGCGGCGGGCGACCCCACCTTCCCGTTCCTGCGTCAAGGGCGTGATAGTTGCCCCTTGCCCTCGCCACGTCGGAAGGCCGGGTTCCGCCGTCCGCCAGCTCCGAAATGGCGCCCCGGACGACGTGGCCGGCGCCCAGGCCGAAAAGCACCGAAGCAGCACCACAGCACCGCCGCCATCAAGCGGATGCGATCACTGACTTGCGGGGGATTTTGGCGATTTGATTGTCCGTCAAGTCCCGCTGCATTTTGCACAACTCTTCCCTTCTGTTCACGCAACTTGACTTCAACAACCATCGGGGCTGTGCCTTACTGAGGGATGCGCTACGCGCGTTGCACGATTCCCCCCACTACGTCAGGAGAGTCCCGGTGAGCCCTACCCGCCGCCTCATACCCGCTCTGACCGCAAGCGCCTTGGTCGCGGTGGGCGCGCTGATGCCCGCCACCGCCTCCGCGCACACCGCAAGCCCCTTCTCCCTGGTGATCCTGCCCGATCAGAAGGAGGGCGCCATCTACGACTTCGTCAACTCGGCGAAGAAATCGGTGGACGTGACCATCTACGAGTTGCGCGACACCACACTCGTCAATGATCTGGTCAAGAAACAAAAGGCGGGCGTGAAGGTCCGGGTGGTCTTCGACGCCCAGCACGAGTCCATCGACGGCGCCGCCTACAAGGCGCTCTCCAAGGCCGGCGCCGGGGTGACGTACTCGTCCTCGGCGTTCACCTACACCCACCAGAAGACGATCACCGTCGACGGCGCCAAGTCGTACGTGAGCACCGGAAACTTCGACACGAAGTACTACGCGACCTCGCGTGACTACGGCGTCTTCGACTCCGACAAGGCCGATGTCGCGGCGATCGAGAAGGTCTTCGCAGCGGACTTCGCGAAGACCTCGATCACCCCGTCCGACGGCACCGACCTGGTATGGTCGCCCACCGACTCGCAAAGCCACCTGCTGAGCCTGATCAAGGGGGCAAAGCACTCCCTCGATATTCAGCAGGAGGAGTTCGGCGACACCACTTTGGTGAATGCCATCGTCGCGGCCGCGAAACGCGGCGTCGCCGTACGTGTCGTCGCGGAGAACCAGTCGTCCAAGTACAGCAAGCAGCTGGGGAAAGTCACGGCTGCGGGCGGCAAGGTAGCCACCTACACGAGCTCCACGGGCTACTACATCCACGCCAAAGCGATCGTCGCCGACCGTGGAACGTCCTCCGCCAAGGTGTTCGCCGGATCCGAGAACTTCTCCAGCAACTCCCTCAACCACAACCGCGAACTCGGCCTGATTGTGAGCGACTCCGCAATCGTCAACGGCATCGAGAAGGCGTTCAGCGCGGACTTCCGGAAGGGTTCCGGAACCGCCCGACAGTAGCCTTACCGCAGCGGGGTGGTGCGGTCGTTTCGGCGGACATTTCGGCGGACATTCCGCGTACGACGGCCTCCGGCACGCCGTACGTCGCGGATGTCCGCACGACCGGCCGCACCACCCCGCGGGCACCGCCCGGGGTGAGAGACCACGAGAACGGCCGCGCCCGAGGGCCGCGGCGAGAATCCGGTGAGAACGGGCCGCGGCAGGGGGATGCCGCCGCCCGGCGCCGGGCGCCACCGCACCGGCGTACCCAGCGGCCCAGGGAAAGCCTTTGCCGTAGCCAGGTATCTCTTTGACGAACGGTTCACTACTTTGCAAGAGAGCCACCACTCACCGGGGTGGCGTCATTGAGTGCACGTGCGCAACTCATCACCGGTAATTCGCCGCACTTCTGACGGTACGTCACACCATCTCGCCCTCGCGCAGCAGTACCCGCTCGACATGTCATGCCCTCGACATGTCTCGCCGTGCTGCGCGCCGGACGCGAGCGACGTGGGCGTTTCCGGAACGGGAGTGCCGGCTGCCGGACTCTTCCCCCACGGAGGTCATTCCCTTGCGTTCCCCACGAAAGGGCAGATCCGATCGCACCCGAGGACTGGCGCGGCGCGCGGTCCCGACCCTGCTGTCGGCGGCAACCCTCGTCATCGGCGGCATGATCGCCGCCAGCCCGTCCACCGCCGCACCCACGGCGCTCGCTCGTCACACCTCCCCCACCGCGTCCGCAGCGACGTCGGCGGCCCGCTCCCACTCCCACATCCACACCCGCCGGTTGTGTGCACATCCGTCGACGCCCGGCGAGATGGCCTGCAACGCGGTGGCGCGGACGGACCTCAAGCAGCAGCTGTCCCTGCGGCCGCACGCCGCCCCGGGCGGGTACGGCCCCGGCGACCTGCAGAGTGCCTACAACCTGCCCCAGTCGGGCGGCTCCGGCCAGACCGTGGCGATCGTCGACGCCAACGACGACCCCAACGCCGAACAGGACCTGGCCACCTACCGCTCCCAGTACGGCCTTCCCGAGTGCAGCACCGCCAACGGGTGCTTCCAGAAGGTCGACCAGGACGGCGGCACCAACTACCCGGCGCCGGACTCCGGTTGGGCCGGTGAGATATCGCTCGACGTCGACATGGTCAGCGCCGCCTGCCCGCAGTGCCACATCCTGCTGGTGGAAGCGAACAGCGCCAACATGAACGACCTGGGCGCGGCGGTGAACCGCGCCGTCGCGATGGGCGCCAAGTTCGTCTCCAACAGCTACGGCGGCTCCGAGGACTCCAGCGACACCAACTCCGACGAGCAGTACTTCAACCACCCGGGAGTCGCGATCACCGTCAGCTCCGGTGACAGCGGCTACGGCGTCGAGTACCCGGCGGCCTCGAAGTACGTCACCGCGGTCGGCGGCACCTCGCTCCAGCAGGACAGCAGCTCCCGTGGCTGGTCGGAGACCGTCTGGGGCACCAGCGCGGGCGGCGAGGGCGCCGGCTCCGGCTGCTCCCAGTACGACGCCAAGCCGGCCTGGCAGCAGGACACCGGCTGCAGCAACCGCACCGTGGCGGACGTCGCCTCGGTCGCCGACCCCGCCACCGGCGTCGCCGTCTACGACAGCTACCAGGCCAGCGGCTGGAACGTCTACGGCGGCACCAGCGCCTCGTCCCCGTTCATCGCCGGCGTGTACGCCCTCGCGGGCGCCCCGGGTTCGTCCGACACCCCGGCCTCGTACCCGTACGCCCACGCCTCCGCGCTGAACGACGTCACCAGCGGCGCCAACGGCTCCTGCTCGCCCTCGTACCTCTGCACCGCGGGCGACGGATACGACGGCCCGACCGGCCTCGGAACGCCCAACGGAACGGCGGCCTTCACACAGTGACGCGCGGAAAGCGCACGGAGAACGTACAGAGCGCGCGCTGAGAGCGTACGGACAGACAGTCAGACACCGTCACAGTCCGGTGGCCTCCACGGCGCCGGACTGTGATCCGGTGTGGGGCGACGGGCAACAGGGGGAAGCCATGCGCAATCCTCCGCGTCGCCCTCGCGCGATTTGGGAGACCGTTCGGCGAAAGCTCTCGCCGCGGGCTCGTTTCCCCCGGCGCGCCAAGGTCACGTCAAGAGCGGCCCGGGCAGTGACTGGGACGTGGTATGTCTCAAGGACGTGACGTATGGAGAACGGAAGGAACGGGGGGCCAGGTGTTCACGGGCAAGGCACGGAGTCCGGAGTCCGCTTTCAGGTTCGAGCTGGTGCGGCGGGGCTACGACCGCGGCCAGGTCGACGCGTACGTCGAGCGGCTGTCCCAGGCCGGTCCGCCGCCGAGCGAACCGCCGGCGTTCGACCTGGTCCGGCGGGGTTACGACCGGCTCCAGGTGGATGCCTGTATCGAGGAACTGCGGGCGCGCAGGAGCGCCGGCCCGCAGCCGGGACGGTAGGCGGACGGGCCTGGTGACCGGCCGAACGACGGCTCCGCGCCGGTGTGTTGCCTTGGCGCGGAGTCGTGTCATTCGCCTCAGGCCGGGCGCGGGATGTAGGCCATGCCGTGGGCGCCGGCCTCGCCGCGCTTGGGGATGTCCAGTCGGGCCAGGCGCTTCAGCGTTTCCAGGTCGATGATGTCGACGGTGGACGAGGCGACACAGGCCACATAGGCGAGTCGGCCGTCGGGCGACGAGGTGATCGTCAGCGGGAGGTGCCCCACTTCGATCTCGCCCAGGTTCTTGTGGGTGTCCGCGGAGAACACCGTGAGGCGGCCGGGGGCACGTCGGCCGAGCGCGGAGTCGGGGTCGTGGGCCAGCCGTCCCTCGCCGGCGAGCAGCTTTCCCGTCGAGGTCAGGTGCACCGGCAGGACGGTGTCGGCCGTGGGCAGCGTGTCGACGACGGTTGCCGTCCGGGCGTCGATGACCCGGATCCCGGTGGCCGGACCATCGTTCGCGGACGGGGAGAAGGAACCCGCGTACGGCGCGGCCACGAAGACGTGCGTGCCGTCGGCGGAGACGGCGAGTCCTTCGCTGCCGGGCACCTCGACCTTTGCCGTGAGGGTTCCCCGTTCGAGGTCGACGACGGACACGAACGGGGCCTCCTTGTTGGCGGCGAAGCCCGTCCTGCCCGCCGGGTCGATGGCGAACCAGTGCGGGCCGGGCGCGTCCGTGTCGATCCGGCCCAGCGGCCGACGGGTGCGGGTGTCGATCACCACGACGCCGCCGGGGCGATCCGCCGAGCCCTCCACGCTGACGTAGAGGCGCTGCCGGACGGTGTCCAACGCCAGGCCGTGCGGCCCGTGTTCGGGGGCCAGGTCCACGACCTCGACCACGCGGCGGGTGTCCGGGTCGATGACGGTCACCTCGGTGCGTCGGCCGCTGTTGGCGTGGTAGTAGCCCGAGTGATAGGCGCTGGTGCACCACAGGAGGCGCTGCGTCGGGTCGAAGCACAACTCGTGCGGTTGGGCGAGTACTTCGGTCGTACCGAGATGCCGGTCCGCGGCGGCGTCGAAGAACGAGACGGTGGGCCCGCTCTGGCTGACCACGGCCAGAACATCGCCTTCTCGACCGGCGCGAGGGGACTGCTGCATCAGGGCTCCTTGAACGGAACGGATGGGTTGGCAGGTGGAACGTGGCGTCACGCGGCTTCGCGGACAGCTCCACTCTCCGCCCACGGAAGTCCCGGAGCAATGCAAAGATAGGCATCGAGCCATTGCCTCACCCGTAAAGATGCAGCTCACGTGCCCTACAGTCAGCGACTCCCACATCGTGAGCACGACTCCCACAACGGCTCACAGTGCAGCTCAGGAGCGACGATGGATCTCAATCTGCTGCGTGTCCTGGACGCCCTGCTCCAGGAGAACAGCGTCACCCGTGCCGCCGAGCGACTGGGCACCTCCCCCGCCGCAGTCAGCCGGACCCTGGCCCGCCTCCGCCGGGCCGTCGGCGACCCGCTGCTGGTCCGCGCGGGTCAGCAGATGGTTCCCACCCCGCGAGCCGTGGAACTCCGGGACGAGGTCGGCGCGTTGCTGCGCCAGTGCGACGACGTCCTGCGGCCCGGAGCGGGGTTCGACCCCGTGCACCTCCAACGCACCTTCACCGTGCAGGCCGCCGATCTGCTGCTGGCGGGGCTGGCCGGGCCCCTGACGGAGCAGATCCGCACCGAGGCCCCGCACGTCGATGTGGTCTTCCTGCCGGAGGCGGTGGAGGGCGGTCCGGCGCTGCGGCAGGGGTTGGTCGACATCGAGCTGGGTGTCCTCGGACACCTCGATCCGGAGACCCGGACCCGACCGCTCACCCGCATGAGTCTGGTCGGCGTCGCCCGCGCGGACCACCCCCTCTTCCGCAAGCGGATCGACGCGCGTCGCTTCGCCGCGGCCGACCACATCGGCATCTCCCGGCACGGAAAACGCCTCGGCCCCATCGACACCGCACTCGCGGAACGCGGGCTGCGGCGCCGGGTCGCGGTCGTCACCCCCAGTCACACCAGTGCGATGATGCTCGCCCGGGACACCGACCTCGTCGCACTGACCCTGGCCGACTGGCTTCCCGACGCCATCTCCGCACTGGGCCTGCGCACCTTCCCCATCCCACTCCCCCTGGAACCCCTCGATCTCGGTATGGCCTGGCATCCTCGCAACTCGTCCGATCCGGGCCACCGTTGGTTCCGCGAGCGCCTGGCAGCCGCGGTGCCGGCCCCGCCGGGGAAGGAGGACACCGGATCTCCGGAGAGCGAGTTGCGCGAGGGTCCGAGGGGCCTGGCACCCGGGCCTTCGAAGGTGAGGCCGGGTCTTACGAATCGCTGACGGTGGGGCGTGCGGGGTGTGCGGAGCGCCGGGGTGGTGCTCTGCTGGGCGCATGGTCAGTGAACGGCAGGAAAGGCCCGTCGGTCGGCGGTTGGTGCTGGGGATGCTAGGGATCGGTGCGACGGGTGTGGCGCTGGGGGCACCGCTGCGGGACGCTGTCGACGGGGCGCTCGCACGGGTACGCGACAAGGATCCCACCGGTGTCACGGGGCTGTTGCCCGGTTCCGGTGGTTTTCGGTTCTACTCGGTGGCGTCGTCGGTTCCGCGCCGGACCGCGGCCGACTACCGGCTCACCGTGGACGGGCTCGTGGCGCGTCCGAGGACGTACACGTTGGCGGAGCTGCAGGGCCTGCCGCGTACCCGGCTGGTGAAGGACGTGCAGTGCGTCACGGGGTGGCGGGTGCCAAAGACGCCGTTCACCGGGGTGCTGCTGTCCCGTCTGCTCGCTGCGGCGGGGGTGGAACCGCAGGCCAGGGCGGTGCGCTTCACCTGTTTCGACGGGGTGTACAGCGAGAGCCTCACCCTGGAGCAGGCCCGGCGGCCGGACATGCTGGTCGCCTATGCGATGGACGACCGGCCGGTGACGGATGCGCACGGCGGACCGGTCCGGCTGTACGCGGCGCCGATGTACTTCTACAAGTCGGCGAAGTGGCTGTCCGGGATCACGGTCACCGACCGGGTGCAGCCCGGCTATTGGGAGCAGTACGGGTACGAGGTGGATGCCTGGGTCGGCAGGTCGAACGGGCGGGACGATGCCGGTGTCGACTGAGCGTGCGGCCGCGACGCGACGTGCCGAGCCGGTGGTGCGGAGGTTCACCGCGGCCGAGCGGTGGGTGCACTGGGGAACGGCGGTGCTGATGGGCGTCATGCTGGTCACGGCCGCCGGTCTGTATGTCCCGTCGTTGGCGGAGCTGGTGGGCCGTCGCAGGCTGGTGGTCGGCCTGCACGAGTGGGCGGGGCTGGCGTTGCCGGTGCCGCTGCTGGTGGGGCTGGTGTCGCGGGCCCTGCGGGCGGACCTGGGCCGGCTGAACCGGTTCGGGCAGCATGACCGCGGCTGGGTGCGCGCGGCGCTGCGTGGGCGCCGGCGGCCGGCGGGGAAATTCAACGCCGGCCAGAAGCTGTACGCGGCGTTGCTCGCCGGAGGGGTGCTCGTCATGATCGGTACCGGGCTGGTGCTGTGGTTCCCGGGCCTGGTGCCGGTGCTCTGGCGGACCGGGGCGACCTTCGTCCATGACTGGACCGCCCTGCTCATCGGCGTTCTCGTCGTCGGTCACATCGGGATGGCGGCCCGCGACGAGGAGGCCCGCCGCGGGCTGCGCACCGGCTATGTCTCGCGTGACTGGGCCAGGCGGGAACACGTCCTGTGGGAGCGGGAGTCCTGACGGCGCAGTTCCAGGAAGGGGCGGCCGCCGCGTGTCCACCGGTCGGCGGGGCGCCAGCCCGTCGCGTCGGCGGCGCGCAGCAGGGCGGGCGCGCCCAGCCGGGCCCAGGGGAACGGGTGGCCGTGGCGGCCGTCGGTGTCCTCGATGCGCACGGTGAGGCGTTCGTCGACGTCGTGCGGGGCGGCCTCGGCCAGCAGTCGGCCGCCGGGGGCCAGCAGGGTGTGCAGGCGGGTGAGCAGGGCGAGCGGGTCGCCTCCGATGCCGATGTTGCCGTCCATGAGGAGGACGGTGTGCCAACGGCCTTCGGCCGGCAGACGGTCGAAGACGGAGCGCCGCACGGCCCGTCCGCCGAGGCGGCGGGTGCGGGCCACGGCGGACGGGCTGACGTCCACGCCCAGCGCCGGCACGCCCCGGGCGGCCAGCGCGGCCACCATGCGGCCGGGGCCGCAGCCGGCGTCGAGGACGGGGCCGGTGCAGCGGCGCAGCACGCTGGTGTCGGCGGCGTCGGGGGCCGCGCACCAGCGCTCGACGTCCAGGGGCAGCAGGTCGCCCTGCCAGTCGGGGCCGGGCGGGGGGTGGTGCGGTGCCAGGCGGCGCAGGTGGAGCGGGCCGGTGCCGGTGCGCAGGGCCTGGGCGTAGGGGTGGTCCGTCCATGGGTCGGCCGGCGGCGCGGCGGGCGTGAGTCGGTTCGCGGGCCGGGACGGCGGGCGGTCGAGCAGTGCCCGGCGGCCGGTGGCCCGCTTCGGCCCGAGGTCGGATGGCTGCTCTTCGAGGCCGGGCAGGACGACGTCGAGCCGTGCGGCGCGGGAGGGTGTCTCGTTCATTCCCCTCACCCTACGAAGACAAAAAGGACATAAGGGATTTGGTGATCTTACGGAACGCTGACGGCACGGAGCCGGGCTGACCGCAGTGGTTCGGCGGGCGCAGGAGGGTGCAAAACTCGGTGAGGTGAAACGCGTACTCGTCGTGGACGACGACCCCACCGTCTCCGAGGTCGTGGCCGGCTATCTGCACCGGGCGGGCTTCGCGGTCGAGGTGAGCGCCGACGGCCCGGCCGCCGTGGCACGCGCCGCGGCACACCCTCCCGACCTGGTGGTACTGGATCTGATGCTGCCCGGAATGGACGGGCTGGAGGTCTGCCGCCGCCTCCGCGAGCAGGGCCCGCTCCCGGTCATCATGCTGACCGCGCGCGGTGACGAGGAGGACCGCATCCTGGGCCTGGAGGTCGGGGCGGACGACTACGTCACCAAGCCCTTCAGCCCGCGGGAGCTCGTGCTGCGGGTGGAGTCGGTACTGCGCCGGGCCGGCGCGCCGGCCGCGGCCGGGAGCGCGGCGGCCGGGCCATGGCTGCGGGTCGGTGCGCTCGCCCTGAACCCGGCCGCCCGGCGCGCCACCCGCCACGGCACCGAACTCGCCCTGACCATCCGGGAGTTCGACCTGTTGGAGTTCTTCCTTCGGAACCCGGGGCGGGCGACGAGCCGGGAGGATCTGATGCGCCGGGTGTGGGGCTGGGAGTTCGGCGACCTGTCCACGGTGACCGTCCATGTGCGGCGGCTGCGCGAGAAGGTCGAGGACGACCCGGCCCGGCCCCGTCTGATCAGCACGGTGTGGGGCGTGGGCTATCGCCTCGACGCTCCCGCGCCGCAGGAGAACGACGAGGACGGAGCCGGCGATGCTCGGTGACGCACTGCTCATCGCGCTGTACGCGGCGGCCGGCGCGGGCGCCGCCGGGCTGGTCGGAACGGCCGCCCTGCGGTTGCTGCGGAACCGCTCGGTCACCCTCTCCCTGGCCGTGGTCGCGGCCGTCACGGTGGCGGCGATGCTCGCCGGGACACTGCTGGTGTCCTGGGCGATGCTGCTGTCCGATCACGACCTGTGGGTGGTGACGACGGTGTGCGCCATGGCGGCGCTGGTGTCCCTGGCACTGGCGCTCGTCCTCGGGCGCGGCGTAGTCCGCGGCAGCCGCGCGCTGACCGAGGCCGCCCGCGCGCTGGGCGACGACGGCCGTTTCACGCCGCCCGCCAGCGCGCCGACTGCCGAACTTGCCGAACTGAGCCGGGAGTTGGCCGCCACCAGTGCCAGGCTCACCGCGTCCAGGGAGCGCGAGCGGGCCCTGGAAGCCTCCCGCCGGGAACTGGTTGCCTGGATCTCCCACGACCTGCGCACTCCCCTGGCCGGTTTGCAGGCGATGGCCGAGGCGCTGGAGGACGGCGTGGTGGCGGACCCCCGCGTTTACCACACCCGGATCCGCACGGAGGTGGAGCGGATGGGCACGATGGTCGGCGACCTGTTCGAACTCTCCCGTATCCAGGCCGGGGTCCTGTGCCTGTCCCCGACCCGCATGTCGGTCTACGACCTCGTCGGCGACGCCATCGCCGGCGCCGACGCGCTGGCCAGGGAACACGGCGTACGGCTCGTCGGGGACGGCGTCGAACGGGTGCCGGTCGAGGTCGACGGCCGCGAGATGTCCCGGGTGCTGGCCAATCTGCTGGTCAACGCCATCCGCCGGACCCCCGCCGACGGCACCGTCGCGGTCTCCGCCCGTCGGCAGGACACCGGTGTGGTGCTGTCCGTCACCGACGGGTGCGGCGGGATCCCGACGGCGGACCTGCCCCGGGTCTTCGACACCGGTTGGCGCGGCACCGACGCCCGGACCCCGCCCGCCGGTGCGGGCCTGGGCCTGGCCATCGTCCGCGGCATCGTCGAGGCCCATCAGGGCCGCGCGGCGGTGCGCAACGTGCCTGGCGGTTGCCGCTTCGAGGTCCATCTGCCGGCGGCGGGCTGAGCCGCACGGGCCAGGCATCCGCCGGCCGCCCGGATCCGGCTCAGTCGGGGACGGCCAGTTCCTCCCGCAGCCCTTCCAGCGCCGTGTGGTCGTCGTCGTTGCCCAGGTGGGGCGCGGCGAACCAGTCGGTGTACGCGGAGATCTCGGACAGTCGCCAGTCGAGGGCGAACAACTCCAGCAGCGCCGGATCGTGCGGCACCTCCGCGCCGGCGGCGAGCAGATCCCCGTAGTCCCGCTCGCGCGGGGCGAGGGCCAGCGATTCCCAGTCGACCAGACGCAGCCCGAAGGGGCCGACGAGTTGGTTGGCGTGGTGCGGCTCACCGTGCGTCGGCACCCAACGGTCGCGGTGGGCGAGCGCACTCCCGGCCAGTTGGTGGTAACGCGCCGTCCAGTGCCGGACGGCGTCGACGCGGGCGGCGATCGCGTGCCGTGCCTCCTCCCCCAGCGGGCCGGTCGTCCAGGGCCGGGCGGTGCGGGCCCGCACCTCGTCGGCGAACGCGGGGCCGACCTGCGGGGCCCAGGCAGGCAGGCCGTTCGGCGGCTCGGTGCCGTGCAACGCGGCCAGTGCGGCGGTGACTTCGCCGAGGTGGGCGGGCTCGCGGGCCTCCGCTTCGGTCGGCGTGCGCCCGGCCAGCCACGGCGTCACGCTCAGGGCGCCGTCCGCGACGGCGACGGTGAACCGGCCGGATCGTCGCGGCAGCGGTGCGCACACCGCCGCCAGTCCGCCGGCGGCCAGCGCGGCGGCCCCCGCATAGGCCGCTTCCAGCGATGCCGCGGTGTGCCGGGGCGCCAACTGGTCCAGGGTGACGAACAGGGTCGTGCCACCGCCGGAGATCCGCCAGTGATGGGCACCGAATCCCCAGGGCAGATAGCCGGCCTCGGTGACCTTCGCGTTCTCGGGCAGCCAGTGTGCGGCGACCGTGTCCGCGATGACGTCGTCACTGGGAAAGGGCGGTCGGGAGCGCATGGGAATCGACCCAACCACACTGCCTCGTCCCGGGCACCCGGATTTCCCGCCGTCGGCCGCCGGGCTCCTCCGGATCGTGGACTCGACGCCCCATCGGGCTCCCGCACCCTCTAAGGTGATCAGTGCAGCTGGTTCGCCCCGTCCGCCAGACGGGAGCGTCGTAAGAGGGAACCCGGTGGGAATCCGGGACTGCCCCGCAGCGGTGAGCGGGAACGACCGCCGTCATACGCACTGGACCCGAGGTACGGGGTCCGGGAAGCGACGGCCAGTAGGTGTCCTCATAGGAGGACGTGCCCGCGAGTCCGAAGACCTGCCAACTGCCCGTGCGCGAACGATTCGTGCGCGGACATCCCGGTGACCTCGAGGGCGGGTCGGCGTTCATACCAGGCGGACGATCGTGCCGTGTCGCGCACGCCCACACCGCCCGGTGCGTCGCCCTTCGCGCTCTCGTCCCGTCCCCGGGATCTCAGGGATCCATCTCGCGAAGGAGATCTCCGTGACCACCAAGTCCGCAGTCGCGGCAGCACGGGCCACCGTGTACGGCTACCCCCGGCAGGGCCGGCGCCGGGAACTCAAGAAGGCCGTCGAGGGCTACTGGAAGGGCCGCGTCACCGCGGACGCCCTCCGCGCCACGGCCGTCGAACTGCGCCGCACCAACTGGCGGCAGCTCGCCGAGGCCGGCATCCACGAGGTGCCGACCGGTGACTTCTCGTACTACGACCACGTCCTGGACACCACCGTCATGGTGGGCGCGATCCCCGCCCGGCACCGCGCCGCCGTGGCGGCCGACGCCCTGGAGGGCTACTTCGCCATGGCGCGCGGCACGCAGGACGTGGCGCCCCTGGAGATGACCAAGTGGTTCGACACCAACTACCACTACCTGGTGCCGGAGCTGGGCCCGGACACCGTGTTCACGGCCGACCCGACCAAGCAGGTCGCGGAGCTGGCCGAGGCGCTCGCGCTCGGCCTCACCGCGCGGCCCGTGCTCGTCGGCCCGGTCACCTACCTCCTGCTCGCCAAGCCCGCGCCGGGCGTGCCCGCGGACTTCGACCCGCTGACCCTGCTGGACCGGCTGCTGCCGGTGTACGCCGAGGTCCTCGCCGATCTGCGCGCGGCCGGCGCCGAGTGGGTGCAGCTCGACGAACCGGCCCTCGTGCAGGACCGCGCGCCCGCCGAACTGAACGCCGCCGAGCGCGCCTACCGCGACCTCGGTGCCCTCCCCAACCGCCCGAAGCTGCTGGTCGCCTCGTACTTCGACCGGCTCGGCGCGGCGCTTCCGGTGCTGGCCAAGGCCCCCGTGGACGGGCTTGCGCTGGACTTCACCGGGGCCGCCGGCGCCAACCTGGACGACCTCGCCGCCGTCGGCGGACTGCCCGGCAAGCGGCTGGTCGCGGGAGTGGTCAACGGCCGCAACATCTGGGTCAACGACCTGGAGAAGTCGCTGTCCACCCTGGGCACTTTGCTCGGCCTGGCCGACCGGGTCGATGTGTCCGCCTCCTGCTCGCTGCTCCATGTGCCGCTGGACGCGGCGGCCGAGCGGGAGATCCAGCCGCAGATCCTGCGCTGGCTGGCCTTCGCGAAGCAGAAGACCGCGGAGGCGGTCACCCTCGCCCGGGGCCTCGCCCAGGGCACCGACACGATCGCCGCCGAACTGGCCGCCAACCGGGCCGACCTGGCCTCCCGCGCGGCCTCGCCGATCACCCACGACCCGGCCGTACGGGCCCGTGCCGCCGCCGTCACGGAGGCCGACGCCCGCCGCCCCCAGCCCTATGCCGAGCGGGCCGCCGCGCAGCGCGCGCACCTGGGCCTGCCGCTGCTGCCGACCACCACCATCGGCTCCTTCCCGCAGACCGACGAGCTGCGGGCCGCGCGGGCCGATCTGCGCGCGGGCCGGATCGACCCGGCGGGCTACGAGGCGCGCATCAGGGCCGAGATCCAGGCGGTGATCTCGTTCCAGGAGAAGGCCGGCCTGGATGTGCTGGTGCACGGCGAGCCCGAACGCAACGACATGGTCCAGTACTTCGCCGAGCAGCTGACCGGCTACCTGGCCACCCGGCACGGCTGGGTGCAGTCCTACGGCACCCGCTACGTCCGCCCGCCGATCCTGGCCGGTGACATCTCCCGCCCGGAGCCGATGACGGTGCGCTGGACGGCGTACGCCCAGTCCCTGACCGGCCGGCCCGTCAAGGGCATGCTCACCGGCCCGGTGACCATGCTCGCCTGGTCCTTCGTCCGCGACGACCAGCCGCTCGGCGACACCGCCCGCCAGGTGGCCCTCGCCCTGCGCGACGAGGTGAACGACCTGGAGGCGGCGGGCACTTCGGTGATCCAGGTGGACGAGCCGGCGCTGCGGGAGACCCTGCCGCTGCGCGCCGCCGACCACCGGGCCTACCTGGCGTGGGCGACGGAGGCGTTCCGGCTGACCACCGGTGGCGTCCGGCCGGGCACCCAGATCCACACCCATATGTGCTATGCCGAGTTCGGTGACATCGTCCAGGCGATCGACGACCTCGACGCCGACGTCATCAGCCTGGAGGCCGCCCGCTCGCACATGCAGGTGGCGCGCGAACTGGCCGCGCACGGCTATCCGCGCGAGGCCGGGCCGGGCGTGTACGACATCCACTCCCCGCGCGTCCCGGGCACGGAGGAGGCCGCGTCCCTGCTCCGCAAGGGGCTTGCGGCCATCCCCGCCGAGCGGCTGTGGGTCAACCCGGACTGCGGTCTGAAGACCCGTGACTGGCCGGAGACCCGCGCCTCCCTGGAGAACCTGGTCGCCGCCGCCCGCACGGTCCGCGCGGAGATCGAAGTGCCCTCGGCCTCCTGACACATCGACGGTGAGGGCCGGGGCAGGGGGACCGCCCCCTGCCCCGGCCGTCCCGACGACGAGACCGGGCGCGCCCTGGCCGTGCCTAACCCGACAGCAGCATCGCCACCGCCACCAGGGCGAGCAGGCCGACATACACCTGGGCGTAGAGGCGGTCCGGGATGCGCGGCGGGCGCCGGCGCAGTACGGCGATGACCGGCAGGGCGCCCACGAGCAGCGCCGCGGCGGCGCCGATGTCGACGAGGCCGACCAGGTGCACCTGGGCGGCGTCGGCCGGCGGGAGCACGGCGGCGCCCAGGGAAACCGCGGTGGCCGGCAGGGCGATGGCCACGGTGAGCGGGTTGGCCAGGGCCGTAGCCACCCGCATCGGGTGCCCGGCTCGCCGTACCGCGGGTACCGTCATGACGCTGCCGCCCACACCGAGGAAGGCCGCGATCGCGCCGATGGGCGCGCCCAACAGGGCCGGTATCGGCCGTGGTGCGGTGGCGCTCGTCGCGACGGGTACGCGCGGGCGCAGGAAGCCGGGCCGCAGCAGCAGATCGACGATGGTCAGCGCCACGTATCCGACGAACGCCCAGCGGACCAGGGCGGCCGGGGCAAGTCGGGTGGCCAGGGCGCCCGTTGCGGCGCCGGCCGCCAGCAGGAGGAGCAGTGCGCCGCTGCCGCGCAGGGCGGCCAGTACCCGGCGTGGTGTGACGGCCGTGGCGAAGCCCGCGTTCACCACCATCACCAGGGCCGAGGTGGCGGTCGCCACCCGCATCGCGTCCGCGCCGAGCACGGCGTCCGCCCACACCACCACCGGGACCGCGACGAACCCGCCGCCGAACCCGAACACCACGGTCGTCACGCCGGTGACGAGCCCGATTCCTATCAATGCCAAAACGTCCACGGGACCACCCCACCAGTTGCGGCGACCGTCCCGCATTCGAAGATCGGCACCGTTTCTTCGCAACTCGGCCAGTACAGTGACCGGAGTGAGGAACATCGCTCTGGACTCCGTCGACCACGTCGACCGGGCGGTCCTGCCGATCGGCACCGACTACCCGTCCGGGCACGTGCTGGACTGGCACGAGCACCGGCGCGCACAGTTCCTCTACGGCGCCACCGGCGTGATGGTCGTCGACACCGCCGCGGGCACCTGGACGGTTCCGCCCGAGCGTGCCGTGCTGATTCCGGCCGCCACCCGGCATCGGGTCCGCATGCTGGGGGTGAGCACCCGGAGCCTGTACATCGAGCCGGCCGCGGTGCCCTGGTGGCCGGCCACCTGCACCGTCGTGGACGTGCCCGCGCTGCTGCGCGAACTGCTGCTGAGCGCCGTGGAGTTCGAGGCCGACTACAGCCTGTCCGGCCGGGAAGGATGCATCGCCGCGCTGCTGCTGCACGAGATCGCCGCGCGCACCCCGCTGCCGTTCCATGTCGCGATTCCCTCCTCCGGCGACCTGGCGGCGCTCTGCCGCGCCTACCTGGCCGCCCCGGATGTGGGCGTCACCAATGCCGGATGGGCCGGCCGGGCAGCCATGAGCGAACGGGCCTTCACCCGCCGGTTCCGGGCGGAGACCGGCGAGAGCCCCGCGCTCTGGCGTTCTCGCGCCCGCCTGCTCGCGGCCGTTCCGCTGCTGCGCACGGCGTCCGTCAGCGAGGTCGCCGGCCGCCTCGGCTATGCCTCCCCCGCCGCGTTCACCGCCGCCTTCACCCGCGCCTTCGGCCTGCCGCCGTCCCGCTTCGCCGCCTCCCACTAGAGCGGAGCTCCGGTGCGGCCCCCCTTGACCGCGCAAGGTAATAAATACGGAAAATGCTTGGTAATCTTCCTGTTCAGCGACGCGCGTGAAGGATCCGCATGACTACGCCCACCCCACCCGACGGTTCCACGACCGCGGATCGCCAGACACCGGAGCACGACCCGTGGGCCCCTCCGGCGCCCGACGCGGTCGACGTGCCCCGCCCCGTACACCCGGTGGCGCCCCCGGTGTATCCGGCCGCGTACCCGGTGCCCACCGGCCGGCCCAGCAACGGCATGGGCATCGCCGCACTGGTCCTCGGGCTGGTCGGATTCGGTCTGGGCATCTTCATCATCCTGTTCTGGCTCTCCTGGCTGCCCGCCCTCCTGGCCGTGGTCTTCGGCGCGGTGGGAATGAGCCAGGCACGCAAGGGCCGCGCCACCAACAAGGCCATGGCGCTCTGCGGACTCGCCCTGGGCATCGTGGGTCTGCTGATAGCCGCGGGCAGCGCGGTGTTCACCGTGGTGGCGGTCAAGCACGTCGTCGACGACGCTCGCGCGAAGGTCAAGGAGGAGAAGGCCGCCGAGGCGTCGGAGGCGGCCGAGGAGGAGAAGCGGCATCTGTCCTTCGGTGAGGCGTACACCTTCGGCAACGGTCTGAAGGTCACGATCTCCAAGCCGGCCCCGTTCACCCCGGACGCGTACGCCAACGGGCATGCCAACGGGAACAAGGCCGTCGAGGTCACGGTGACCGTGCTGAACACCGGCTCCCGGCCTGCCGACGTCGAGACCGGCATCCCGAACGTCAAGGACGCGGGCGGGGACTCGGCACAGCTGGTGATCGACGGCAGCGGCCGCCAGAAGGTCATCACCGACGCCGTCCAGCCCGGGAAGACGGTCGTCGGCAAGTACGCCTTCTCGCTGCGGCCGGAGGCTTCCGAGCGGGTCGAGGTCGAGTTCAGCCCGGACTCGCTGCGGTGGGAGGACGCCTACTGGAGCGGGCCCACCCCTTGAGGCGCGCAAACGCCTGAATCCCGCACCGGCGGAGCGTGGGCCGGACGTCATCCGACGTCCGGCCCACCTACAATTTGGCTCCGAACGGTCGCGGACTGTCGGGTGCGCGGCCGGGCCGTACACCGGCGACTGTAGGAGGGCCCGTGCCAGGCCAACGTTCCCTCATCGAGGCCGAGAAGTTCGTCGAGACCAAGCTCGGCGGCGTCCCGATCGGACAGGACCAGATGGCGGTGGTGGCCACCATCTACCGGGCGGCCGCGACCGTTCGGCAGCATCTGGAGAACTCCGTGCTGCGCGGGGCGGACCTGACGTGGACGGCGTTCGTCGTGCTGTGGGTGATCTGGATCTGGGGCGAGTCGGAGACCCGTTACGTCGCCGAGGAGGCCGGGATCTCCAAGGGCACCCTGACCGGGGTCGCCCGCACCCTGGAGTCCCGCGGGCTGCTCCGGCGGACCGGCCACCCCGACGACGGCCGCCTGGTGCTGCTCAGTCTCACCGAGGACGGCGAGGCGCTGATGCACCGTCTGTTCCCGCAGTTCAACGCGGAGGAGGTGTTCGTCACCGAAGCGCTCGACGCGTCGGAGTGCCAATGGACGGCGGAGCTGCTGCGCCGGATCGTGGTGCAGGTCGAGACGCACGGCGAGGAGCGCCGGACGGAACTCCTGGACGGCGCGGAGCCGGCGCGCCGCCGCAGCGGACGGCGGCCCAGGACCTGATTCCCCCCGCCGTCCGAACCACGGGCGAGGTCGCGGCCGCCGTCAGCCCGCTCATCCGTCGAGCGCAATGGCGTTCTTGGCGCGCTCCACGGACGCCCCGGCGGCCGGTGCGCCGGGGTTCTCGGTGGCCAGCGCCTGGTTGAGCGCGACGAACGGGCGCATGCGCTCCTCGTAGGCGGCGAACGCCGCTCGGTGGTCGCCCTCGGCACGGCGCAGCGCGTCGGCGAGGACATGGGCGCCGACGAGAGCGAGGCTGGTCCCCTGGCCGGAGAGCGGTGAGGCGCAGTATCCGGCGTCGCCCAGCAGCACCGTCCGGCCGTGCGACCAGCGGTCCAGGTGTACCTGTGTCATCGCGTCGAAGTAGAAGTCCGGCGCCTCCCACAGCGCCTTCAGCAGCCTGGGGGTCTCCCAGTGCAGCTCCGCCATCCGGTCGGCCACCGCCTGCTTCTGCCGTTCGGGGTCGCGGTCGACGGCTGTGGCCGGCCGGGCCGCGAAGCCGAACGAGATCCGCAACTCGCTGTTGTCGCGCACGGGATAGATGCCGTAGCCGGCCTCGCCGTCCCTGAGCCACACCTGCCAGTCCTCCAGGGCCAGGAAGTTGTCCGCACTGAAGATCGCCAGCTGCATGCCCAGCGGGCGGGTGAACCGCTCCGCCGGCCCGAAGGCCAGGCGCCGTACGCCCGAGTGCAGTCCGTCCGCCCCCACGACCAGGTCGAACGTCCGTGGGCGGGCGTGCCCGAAGGCGACCCGGACACCGGTCGCGTCCTGGTCGAGCGCGGTGATGCTGTCCCCGAAGAGGAACTCGACGTCGGTTCCGGCGCGTTGGTGCAGCAGGCGCACCAAGTCCTCGCGCAGCAGCTCGATGTCGTCGCTGTCGAGCCGGCCGCTGCTGAAGGTCGCCTCGGTGGACCGGCCGATCTCCCGCCCGTCGCCGTCCAAGACGGACATCCCCCGCATCCGGGTGCGGCGGTCCCGGACCGCGCCCAACAGCCCCATCCGGTCGACGACTTCGAGTGCGACGCCCCGGATGTCGACCGCCTGGCCGCCGCGGCGTATTCCCGGCGCGCTGTCCACGACCGTGATGGCGACGCCGTCCCGACACAGGAGGGAGGCGAGCGCGGCCCCCGCGACACCGGCACCGGAAATGAGCACGGTCTTCGTGCGTGCAGTCTTCATGTGGACAAGCCCCTTCATACGCTGTACGCGACTGAATGTACGACGTATGCGCGGCGGCACCAACTGGCCTTTGTGGCTTGCTGTTCTAGTCCAGAGGCGACTTTCCCGCCCTCCGCGCTGGTAGGGTCTGAACTAGTACAGCTGCCGCGGGCGCGAAAAATTTCTCAGGGAGCCGACGACATGGCCGCGACCTCCGACCCGCCGTTCCGGCGCATCGCCGACGAGATCGGCCGCCGCATCCTCGACGGCACCATCGCCCCGGGCGAGCGTGTGCCGTCGACCCGGCAGATCGCCCGTGAGTGGGGAGTCGCACTGGCCACCGCCACCAAGGCGTTGACCACGCTGCGCCTGGAGGGGCTGGTCGAGGCCCACCCCCGGGTCGGCACCGTGGCGGTGGCCGGGGACCGTACGCCGTCGCCGGAGCGGCCTTCCGCGGCCAGGCGCCGCTCACCGTCCCCGGCCGCCTCCGAGCACGATCTGTCCCGTGAGCGGATCGTCCGCGCGGCGACGGAGATCGCGGACAGCGAGGGACTGGCGTCGGTGTCCATGCGGAGCGTCGCCGCCCGGCTCGGTGTCGCCGCCATGTCCCCGTACCGGTACGTCGCAGGCAAGGACGACCTCGTACGGCTGATGGCCGACGCGGCGTTCGGCGAGGAGAGCTATCCGGCCACCCCGCCGGAGGACTGGCGCGCCAGGCTGGAACTCGGTGCGCACACCCTGTGGCGGATCTACCGCAGGCACCCCTGGCTCGCACAGGTCGACACGCTCACCCGCCCGCTGATGCTGCCGGAGTTGATGGTCCACGCCGAGTGGGCACTCGCCGCCCTGGACGGCCATGGCCTCGAACCGGCGGCCATGTTCGACCTGCACGTCCTCCTCTACAGCTATGTGCAGGGGATCGCCGTGCACCTGGAGCGCGCGGCTCAGGCCGAGGCGGCCACCGGGCTGTCCGCGGACCAGTGGATGGACCGTCAGACCTCGGCCTATGAGGCGATCGTCGCGGCCGACCGCTGTCCGGTCTTCACCCGAACCGCACGCAGCCTGGACGGCGGCTACGACCTCGACCTGGACGCCTTGTTCACGTTCGGGCTCAAGCCGCTGCTCGACGGCATCGCCCTGGCCGTGCAGGGCGGGCCCACCCACCGCACGAGGAAGTGAACCGGGCCGTCCACCTCGTCCGCCCCGTCCGCGGCCACGATCACGACGGGCGGGTGTCCTCGGGCGCCGAGGAGCCGGACCAGGCGCGTGTGGAGTCCGGCGGGTCGGCTGCCGGTACTTCCTCGTGCGAGGAGTGGCCGAATCCGCCGAGCCGCAGGCCGCGCACGGTGTGCCGGCCGCGGTGCACGGTGGGTGTGCGGTGCAGCGCGATGAGTGCCGCGTCGTCGGCGAGGCGCCCGCCGACATGGGCGAGGAGATCGCGCCGGATGTGGTGCAGCAACGTCTCCGGGCTGTTCCCCGTCCACTGGGCGGCCCGTTCGTCGAACGGGTAGAAGTCGCCGGCGGCGTCGCGGGCCTCGACGACGCCGTCGGTGTAGAGCAGCAGCGTGTCGCCCGGCTGGAAGGAGACCACGTCCAGGGAGTAGCCGGCCGGGCCGACGCCTCCGATCCCCAACGGGGGCGCGGGATGCAGACTCGGGGCGGTGACGGCGCCCCCGGGGCTGAGCAGCAGGGGCGGGGGGTGACCGCAGCTGGTCATGCGGGTGATGTGGTCACCGTCGGGGACCTCCAGCAGCAAGGTGGTGGCGAACCGCTCCCCCGCCTCCTCCGCCGGCTCGAAGTCCGTGAGGTAGCGGGCGACGCTCTCCTCCAGGGTGGCGGCGAGATCCTGCAGGGTGGTGTGCCGGTGGGCGGCCTCGCGGAAGGCCCCCAGCAGCAGGGCGGCCTCGCCGATGGCGGACAGGCCCTTGCCCCGTACGTCTCCGATCATCACCCGGACCGCGCTGTCGGTGCGGGTGGCGGCGTAGAGGTCCCCGCCGATCTGCGCCTCGTCCTCGGCGGCCAGGTACAGACAGGCGATCTGCAGCGGTCCGATCCGCTCCGGCAGCGGCCACAGCAGCACATGCTGGGCGGCCTCGGCCACCGACCGCACCTGCGCCAGCTCCGCGCGGTACCGTTCCCGCGCCAGGCAGAAGAAGACCACCAGGCCCGACAGCACCGCGATCGCCAGGATCTGCACCAGCACGTTGCGGGTGAACAGCACATCGAAGTGCCAGCCGATGAAGGCCTGCGCCGCCACGGTCAGCAGCCCGATCAAGCCGGTCCGCCACGGTCCGGCGAACGACGCGGTGATCGCCGGCGCGATCACCAGCAGCGGCCCGAGATGCACATCGGCCGGCACCAGCAGGTCCACGACCGAGATCGTCACGATGAGCACGAGCGGAATCAACAGCAGCGCATGGCTCGACTTCCACGGCTGCCGCGTACCGGCCACGAGCTGCCGGACAGCCACCTCTCCACCATGCACCGGCCCCTGCCGGCGCACCAACGCCGCCGGTACGGCGTCAGCGGGCGAGACGGGGGAAGAGGGCCTCGGCGTTGCCGCGGTCGATGGCCCGGGCCTGGCCCGGGGTGTAGTGGGGGTAGGTCTCCAGGTGGTGGTTGTAGTAGGTGCCGGCTTCCTGGGGCGCGAAGGGCCAGTCACTGCCGTAGAGGACGTGGCCCGGTTCGGCGAAGGCGAGCAGGGCGGGCAGGGAGCTGGGGCTGGCGGACAGCGCGGTGTCGAAGTAGAAGCGCTTGAGGTCGCGCAGCACGTCGTCGGCGTCGCGGTCCGGGTCCACCGCGAGGGGGGCCAGGCCGGAGAAGCGGTACGCGGCGTAGGGCAGGAAGCCGCCGCCGTGGGAGAGGATCACACGGAGGCTCGGGTGACGGCGCAGCACGCCCTTGAGCACGAGGTCGAGGGCGCTGCGGGTGGTGTCGAAGACGAAGTCGGCCAGCGGTGCGGGGGTGCCTGGCAGCAGTGGCAGCGGGGGCTGGGCGGGGTGGACGAAGACGACGGCCGCACGTCGGTCGAGTTCGTCCCACAGGGGCTCGTAGGACGGGTCGCCGAGGTAGCGGCCGTGCGCGTTGGACATCAGCACGACACCGTCGGCGTCCAGGGTGTCCAGCGCGTGGACGGCCTCGGCGAGGGCCGCATCGACGTCGGGCAGGGGGATGCCGGCGAAGTGGCCGAAGCGGTCGGGGCGGTCCTTGACGACCTCGGCGGTGTACTCGTTGACGGCGCGGGCCAGGGTGCGGGCCTCGGCGTCGCCGGCGAGGTGGACGCCGGGCGCGGTGACCGAGAGCACGCCGGTGGCGATGCCCTGCCGGTCCATCATCGCGATCGCGCTGTCCGGGCTCCAGGCCGGGATGGGCCAGCCGCCGGAGTCCAGACCGTGTGCGGCGAGGGCGTCGGCCCAGACCGGCGGAACGATGTGCTGGTGGACGTCTATGCGTGCGGGGAATTCCATGATCCTTAGCTCCCTATTACCTAGCTCGCTAATGAATTCATTGAGTAAGCTAACAGTCATGCCAGACACGAGCAAGGGCTCCGCCGCCGACCACCGGGACCCCGCCTCCGACCAAGTCGGTGTGGAGGAGTTGGCCCAGGCGGCCGACCGGCTGTTCTACGCCATGCGCCGCTCACGGGCCGCCACCGTCGGCCGCTCCGCGGCCGGACTCTCCATGGCCCAGCTGGCCCTGCTCGTCCCGCTCACGGAAGACGCCGGGGGCGACGGTCTGCCGGTCGGCCGGCTCGCCACCAACGCGGACATCAGCGTCCCCACCGCCACCCGGATGCTCAAACAACTGGAGGCCAACGGCGTCGTCACCCGGCGGCGCTCCGAGCAGGACGAACGCCAGGTCCTCATCCGTCTCACCGACGACGGCACCCGGCGGCTCACCACCATGCGCACCGAACTACGCGCACGCCAGTCCCGGGCACTGTCGCAGTTCACACCCGAGGAACGGCACACCCTCGCCGCCCAACTGCACCGCCTCGCCGGCATCATCGCCGACACGATGACCGGGCCGGAACACCACTAGGTCCTCACCGGAACGCGCGCAGCCCCCTCCCACCGGTCTCAGGGCGCCGTACGCACCGGTCGCCGACCTGACCGTTCACCCCGTTCCCGTCGACGGCCGGGGCCTCGACATCACCGCACTCGCGGCCACCCCGGCCCGGGCGGTGCTCGCGACCCCGGCGCACCACTTCCGACCCGGCCCGGGTGGTCTATGGGGGCATCTACGGGGGCACCACGGCCAAGACCCTCGCCCCTGCGATGCGGCTCGGGTGGCTGGTCTCCCACCCCGGCCCCGCGGGCCGGCGACGGAGCGCGTGGTGCGCCAACAGGCGCCGCCACTCGATCAGTTGGCGCTGGTCGAACTCATCCGCAGCGGGCCGTTCGACCGCCATGTCCACCGTACGCGACGCGAGCACCGGCGACGTCGGGACCATCTGGTCGCCGCCGGACTGCCGCTCACCGGCCTCGCGGCCGGGCTGCACGCCCTGCTATCGATCCGCGACGAGGACGCGGTGATCGCCGACGCCCGCGCCCGGTCCGTCGCGCTGCTGGGGCCGGGGCCGTTCTGGCACGGGGCGCCCCGTGCGCACGGCCTGATCGTCGGCTACGGCCGACCGCCGAGCAGCACCGCGTACTCGGCTGTGGACCAGCTCATCGCCTTGGTCACCTCGCGGGTCCCGGCGATCCGCCCCCGGGGTCATGCGCCCGCGGTGACGGCCTTGAGCTCGTCGAGCGACTGCCGGATGAGATGCGGCAGGTCCTGCTCCTCGGCTGCGCCGACCCACCGCTCGAACGCGATCTTGAACACGGCGACGCCAGCCTCGGCCGTGAGGCTCGCGGCCGGCTCGCCGACACCGCGGCGGCGCAGGGTGTCGGCGAGGGCCGTGGACAGCGAGGCGAGCTTGATCAACTCGCGTTCCCGGAGCTCCGCGTTGGCCGTGATGACGGCCTGGCGCCGGCAGGCTCCGTCGAAGCGCTCTGCGAACTGCGCGGCGGCGGCATCGAGCGCCGCGGCCACCGCGTCGATCGGTGCCGCACTCTCCGGCGCCTCGGCGACGGTGTCCACGAGGAGGTCCTGGAGCGAGCCGGCGCCGGCGAACAGGACTTCTCGCTTGTCGGGGAAGTAGCGGAAGAACGTGCGCTCCGTCAGGCCGGCGCGCTTGGCGATCTCCGCCACGGTGGTCTGTTCGTATCCGCGCTCGGTGTAGAGCTCCAATGCCGCCTGCTCAAGTCGGCCACGCGCGTTGGGCTCCCATCGACTCATGGCCCGCATCCTACGCGATGACAGTCACTGACATCGAGTGCTATGGCTGATGTCAGTGACTGACATCAGCCCGTCCTCGGCGCATGCTGCGCGGAGGACGGTGGAGCGCTAGGAGTCCCCTCATGCGTGTATTCGTCACCGGCGCGTCCGGCTTCATCGGTTCCGCCGTCGTTCCCGAACTCATCGGCGCGGGCCACGAAGTCCTCGGGCTCGCGCGCTCGGACGCCTCGGCCGACGCCCTGACGGCCGCCGGGGCACAGGTGCATCGCGGCTCTCTGGAAGACCCCGACAGCCTGCGCACCGGCGCCGCGGCGACCGACGGCGTCGTCCACCTCGCCTTCATCCACGACTTCTCGCGGTACGAGCACGCGGCACGCACCGATCTGCGTGCCATCGAGGCGCTCGGTGGCGCACTGGAGGGTTCCGACCGGCCCCTGGTCATCGCGTCCGGCACGATAGCGATCACCGAAGGCCGGGCGGCCACCGAACGGGACGTACCCGCGCCCGGTGCGGTCGCCGCCCCTCGGGCCGCCGCGGCGCAGGCCGCGCTCGCCTTCGCCGCACGCGGGGTGCGCTCGTCGGTGCTGCGCCTGCCCCCGTCGGTGCACGGCGAAGGGGATCACGGCTTCGTCAGGGCCCTCATCGACATCGCTCACGACAAGGGCGTCTCCGCCTATGTCGGCGACGGCGGCAACCGCTGGTGCGCCGTGCACCGGAGCGATGCGGCACGGCTGTTCCGCCTCGCCCTGGAGAAGGCCCCGGCCGGGTCCGTGCTGCATGGCGTCGCCGAAGAAGGCGTACCGTTTCGCAGCGTCGCCGAGGTGATCGGCCGACAGCTGGGCCTTCCGACCGCCTCCGTCTCATCCGACGACGCGGAGCGGCACTTCGGCTGGCTGGGCCGCTTTGTCGCGGCCGACGTCCGGACATCGAGCGCACTGACCCGCGAGCTGTTGGGCTGGCGGCCGACCCACCAGGGACTCATAGCGGACCTGGAGCAGGGGCACTACTTCGGGCGGCGGTAGGCTCGCATCTCTTCACGGGGCGCTGCCTGCGCTCACCGGACGGCGCCTTCCGCCTTGAGGGCTTCGACCTCTGTCGTGGTGAAGCCGACCTCCTCCAGTATCTCCAGGGTGTGTTCGCCGACGGCGGGCGCCGGACGGTCGCGCTCCGGGCCGTCGTGGGCGTAGGCGAACGCCGCGACCGGAACCGTCGGGTCACCGTTCACGCCGGGGTGCAGAAAGGGGCGGTGGCCGAGCTGGTCGTCGGCGGTGATCTCGGCAAGGGTGCGGAGGCGTTCTCCGGGCAGGCCGTGTGCGTGGACCCAGTCCTCCCATGCGGCCGCGGTACGACTCAGGAAGACGCCTGCCAGCGCCTGGCGCATGGCCTGGCTGTGGCGGTACAGGCTCTCGAAGTCGGCGAGGTCGCGAAATTGCGGGTGATCGTGGCCCTCGCTCGCCAGCGCGGTCCACAGTCTGCGGTTCTGGTCGGGCGTCGGGGTGCCCAGGACGAACACCCCGTCCGCGGTGCGGTACGCGCCCAGCCCGGCTTCCGGTGGCGCCTGCCAGTCCGGTGCGTGCAGATGAGCCGCCAGGTGCGGGCCCATCAGCATCAGGGCGGTGTCGAGCATCGAGCAGTCGATCCGCTGGCCACGGCCGTCGCGGTCCCGGCCGTACAGGGCCGCGGCGATCGCGAAGGCGGCGTTGTAGCCGCTGGCGTAGTCGACGAACGGGAGGTCGGGCTTGTGGCCGCCGCAGCGGTCGATGATTCCCGAGGCCGCCTGGATCACGTTGTCATAGGCGGTCACCCCGGCACGCGGGCCCTGCTGCCCGTAGCCGGTCATCGAGCAGTGGATCAGGCGCGGATTGAGCCGGGCCAACCGCCCGGGCCCCAGGCCGAGTTCCTCCAGTGCCCCGGCCCGGTAGTTCTCCACCACGACATCGGCCGTACGGACCATGCGCCGGAAGACCCGCCGACCGCCCGGCGTCTTCAGGTCCAGCGCCATGGCCCGCTTGCTGCCGCCCTGGACCTGGTAGTTCACCCCTCGCCGCTGGCGGTTGAGCGCGGGATCCGGCCCCTTGAACCGCACGAAGTCCGGCCGGTCCGGCGGCTCGATCTTGATCACGTCGGCACCGAGTACCGCCAGCTGATAGGTGGCGAACGGTCCGGCGAGAACGTGCGTGAGATCGAGTATCCGCACTCCGTCGAACGGTCGGGGCATCCCGTCTTCCTCCGTCGCGTAAGCCGTCTGACGTGGTGCCTGGTCGAGGTGCCCGACGAGCGTCTCAGACGCCGGCCCGGCGGGCCAGGGCGCATACCGGCAACGATCGTCATCTGGCTCGGAAACACCGTCCAGAAGTCCTCGGCAACGCCTTCCGTGGCATCGGCAACGCACCCTCGGCCCATGGCGGTATCGGCAGGCACAGGCGCCGGTTTCGTAGCACATGCCGTTCACCGGCGAGCGCGGAACGCCGGTGCCACCGTTGGCGATGGCCTGGAGCACCTGGTCCGCGGCGTGCGCACCCTGGCAGGTGCTGGTGCACTCGGGCGCGCCCGAAGCACCGAGGGCGCCACCGACCTCGATCGAGTATGGAGTGGTGGTCCATGGAATCGGCCTGTGCGACGGCCGGAGGAACCGCCGTTGCCCAGTCCTCAGTCCTCCGTGGCCGCCGGCCGCCCTACTTCTGACCGGCCAGGGCAAGGATGATCAAAAGGACGAGCACGCCGACCGCGATGGCGCCGCAGCCGCCACAGCCACCGCCGCCACCGCCGCCGGCCCTGATCTGTTGACCTCCGCCGGGCATGAGGTCCGGATGGTGTCGGGCGTAGTGGTCGACGATGCGCCGCTCCGCCTCCGACTCGGCGAGCCACGGTGTGATGTAGCGGCACTCGCCGCACGCGTTTCGGAAGGTAGCCACAACTCCCCCTTGATGCAGGCCACTTCACATCAAGGGCAGCACGCTACGCGTCGGTAGGCAAGGCCGGCGCGAGCGGAGGTCCGGGTGGCCTCGTGCCGGCGGCCCAGGGCCCGAGGCCCTGGGCCGCCGGGTCAGTTGGTGCAGCTGTCGAGCATCGAGGAGATGGCCTTCTTCTCGTTGTCGGTCGTGGTCAGCTTCCAGACGGACTTGATGTGGGTGTAGTCCTTTGCGTACGTGCACCAGAAGCCGTGGTTGGTGGGCTTCCAGTCGGCGGGGCCACTGTCGCCCTTGGAGCTGTTGGAGGATTCCGAGGCGATCAGCAGCTGGGGGTCCTTCAGGTCGTTCCCGAAAGCCTTGCGCTGGTCGTCGGTCCAGGTGTCGGCGCCGGACCGCCAGGCCTCGGCCAGGGGAACCATGTGGTCGATGGTTGCCTGGCCGACGTCGGTGACGGTGGTGTCGTCGTAGGCGGAGTACCACGACCCACTGGACGGCTGACAGCCGCCCGGCTTGTCCTGGACGTCCTTGCCGTCCCGGGCGAGGACCTCCTGGCGGGTGGTGCAACCGTCGGGCTGCTTGGACCATATGGAGAACTTGTCGCGGGAGTAGCCGTCCATGGAATGCGGGGCGGCCACCTGCAGGGCCGACAGTTCCGCGCGGGCGGTCGATGTCGACGGCGGAGCCGGCGGTTCGGCGAGCGCCGGGGCGGCGCAGAGTCCGACGACGACAACTGCGGCGGCGGGCAGGCCGAGGGCAGCGCGGGGCATCAACGTCTCCTGAAATGTGGGGGGTTGGAGAGACTCCTTTCGAGGAAACCGCACCTGCCGCGCCGCACGCTACGCGCGTTGAATGGACATGACAATACCTTTCCCTTCCCATTACCTACCGTTGGATGAGGCCGAGCGGAGCCGGGTCAAGGTGATGGCGACCTGTACGGCGAGCGCGATCGGGACGGCGAGAAGGATCGTCCACGGCATGAGGCCGAGCGCGACCAGGAGGGCGCAGAGCGGAACGGTCAGGAGAGTGGGGAAGGTTGAGGCCAGGGCGATGCGCCGGCGGGTTCGACGGTTCATGGACGGATTGGACCCTTCGAGGGAGAGGGAACGGGGCAGAGGCAGGTACCGGTACAGGTACGGGTGCAGCTACCAGGAGGGGAGGGTTGCCGGTCAGGCGCCTTGGCGGCGGACGGTGTCCAGGTAGGCGGACAGCTCCCGCCAGTCGTCGGCAGGGGCGGCGGGGTCCCCGGACATGGCGGCCGGGTCGTCGTGCCAGGCATCCCGCACACCGTTGGCGATATCGGCGTCTCCACCGGAGAACATCGCGCTCAACTCGTCCATGCGCGCCACCAGGCGGCGGATCTTCGGATCGGTGGGCGGAGTGCCGTCGGTACGGAGCCGGTCCGCCCGGCGGTACAGCTCGGGCCATTCGACTTCGAGCAGATAGTGGACCGCGGGCCCAAGTGCCGCGGCGCGCAACCGCAGTGTCTCTATCCGATCGGCGTCCAGATGGCGGCGCAGCGTGTGCTCACCTTCGGGGCCGGCGGCGCCGATCGCCTGCAGCGCTTCGAGCAGCACATTGGCCGTCGGGGGCTGGTCGCCCGCCAGCCTGTCGCCGAGCCGGACCAGCCGCTGTCGCAGGACGTCGAGCGCGGTGATGGATGCTTCGACACTCGCCAAGTGGTCCCGTACCAGGCGCTCCGGGTCCACTCCGGTGTCCAGGCAGACGGCGATGGTGTCCAGGCCCAGCCCCAGGCCGCGGAGCGCGAGCACTTGGTAGAGGCGGACGAGATCGTCCTCGGTGTACTCGCGGTGCCCGCCCGCGGTGCGCTGCGAGGGGCTGAGCAGGCCGATGGTGTCCCAGTGGTGGAGGGTGCGCACGGTGAGACCGCTGGCAGCGGCAAGCGGACCCACTTTCCAGGTGGTGGAGGGAGTCATGGCTCAAGCCTGCATCCTCACGTCGCGTGAGTTTCAAGTCGTCGTGCCACGTCACTTCGTGGATGGGAGCCGACGGCTCGGCAACGGGCGCTCGTGCGCTCCCCCTTGTCCGTCCGGCTGGAGGCGGTGGAGGCGGGCCTGTGCGGTGCGGCTCACCGTTTCGGTCAGCAGGCCGTCGGTGAAGAGCGCGGCGACGCCGTCCTCCAGCGCCCACCCGGCCGGCAGTGCGCCGCCGGCCACGGCGGCCCGGTAGGAGGCCCGGCGCCCCGGTTCGCTGTCGTAGTGCGGGCAGACCGAGCCGGGCAGCAGGCCCAGCCCGTCCGGCAGGCACGTCAGCGGACCGAAGGAGTCGGTGTGCGAGCCCTCGGCCCAGCAGTTGGCGCCGGCGCTGATCCCGCACAGCAGGGTGCCGCGTTCATATGCCTCGACGAGCAGCCGGTCCATGCCGTGGGCCCGCCAGACCGCCAGGAGGTTGGCGGTGTTGCCGCCCCCCACGTAGATCACGTCCTGAGCGAGCACGAGTGCGCGCAGGGCGTCGTCGTCGAGCTCGCGCCGGAACAGCGGCAGCACGCCGGGCGCGCAGTCACGCGGACCGAAGGCGGCAAGGAACCGCCCGATATAACCGGCCGCGTCGCCACTGGCGGTCGGCAGGAAACACACCTTGGGCCGCGGCGTGCGCGCGTGGCGGAGAACCCAGTCGTCCAACAACCCGTCGGCGTCCGTGGAGAAGCCCCCGCCGAGAAGCGCCAGCCGCCGTACGGGAACGTCGGTCACCGATGTGCCTCCTTCGCGGCCGGCCGTCCTCAGCCGCCCATGCCGCCGGGGAAGTAGGCGGCGCCGGCGTCACGGCGGAACTCCGCACAGGCCGCGGCGATCCAGGTTGCCGGACCCCGCGGCCGGTCGGCAACCAGCCGGCGGCCGGCCCCTTCCCGTGGCACGCCATGCGGATTCATGCGGCACTCCATCCGGACCACCGCTCCACGTCAACCTCCACCACGGGCCCGCTCGGGCTACGGTCGGCGTACTGCGGGCGGTACTTCTCCACCAGCAGTTGCACATGGCGCGCGGACGCCGCCGACCGGTCCGCCGGTGGCAGCACGGTGGCGGTGCCGTCCGCCCGTGCCCACCACAGGCGGTCCCAGTCCTCGCCGTATTCGTCGACGAGGAGGCAGACTCCTGGATGCCGGCGGATGTTGGCCAGGCGCTTCAGCTCGGTGACCCGCTTGGGCTTGTGGTCCACGGCGAAGGCGAGCGTGTCGCCGGTCACGGCGAACACCACCGGCACCAGGTGCGGGCGGCCCTCGGCATCGACGGTGGCCAGCCGGGCGACCCGGGCCTCGGCGAAACGCTGCCGGGCCCGCCCCGGGGTCATCGCCGGCACTGCTCCCCCAACCCGTTCACCGGAAGCGCCCGGCGACGTCGGCGAACCGGTCGAGGTGCGGCAGCGTCTCGGCCTCCGGCACCGTCGGCAGGTAGAACAGCACCCGTTCCACGCCGAGCCGTGCGTACCGTTCGAGTACCTCCGGATCCTGCGGGACCCCGTAGACGGTCACCGGCACGTCCCGGCCCGCGAGGCTGCGCAGCCGCTCGATCTGCGGCCCCAGTTCCTCGGGCGGGGTGCCGTTGGCCAACCAGGCGTCACCGAGCGCGGCCACCCGGCGGAAGGCGCCCTCGCCCCCGCCCACATAGATCGGCGGATGCGGCTGCCGGACCGGCTTCGGCCAGGAGTAGACGGGGTCGAAATCCACGAACTCCCCGTGGAACTCGGCCTTCTCCCGCGTCCACAGTTCCCGGATGGCCCGCAGTCGCTCGTCCACCAGGCGGCCCCGGGTCCGCGGGTCCGTACCGTGGTTGGCCATCTCCTCCCTGTTCCAGCCGATGCCGACCCCGAAGACCGCCCTCCCGCCGGAGACCAGGTCCAGCGAGGCCACCTCCTTGGCCGTGATGATCGGGTCCCGCTGGGCCACCAGCGCGATGCCGGTGCCCAGAAGGAGCCGTTCGGTGACCGCGGCGACCGCGGCCAGCGCGACGAACGGGTCGAGGGTGCGGTAGTAGATCTCGGGAAGTTCGCCGCCGCGCGGGTACGGCGTGCGCCGGTCCACCGGGATGTGGGTGTGCTCGGCGATGAACAGGGAGTCGAGTCCGCGCTCGTCCACGGCACGCCCCAGGGCGGCCGGCGCGATCCCCTGGTCGGTGAGGAAGGTCGATACCCCGAACTTCACAGCGGCTCCTTCGCTTCCGGGTTCCGGGGTGCCGCGGTCGGCAACCCCCAGGCGAGGTACCCCCGGCCGCCCCCGGCCCAACAGTCCGCCCCGCCAACCGGCCGATCCCGGTACGTGCGCCCCGAGACCCCGCGCGGCACCCCGTCAGCCCACGGCCACGACCACGGTCACGGCCGCCTGACGCCGTCCCCTCCCCTCAGTGATCGACCGTGACGACGATCTTGCCGACCTGGGCTCCCGCCTCCATGTAACGATGCGCGTCGGCGATCTCTTCCAGGCCGAAGACCCGGTCCACGACGGGCTTGAACGCCCCGGAGCGCAGCCCGGACGCCACGAACGCCTCGGCCCGGCGCAGCCGTTGCGGATCGGTGGTCGTCTCGAAGAGCGTGTAGGTGCGCATGTTCAGGGCGGGCATCCCCAGGTCGAACGCCGGGTAGGGGGTCGTCTCGCCGCTCAGGGCGCCGTATTCGATGAGGGTGCCGCCGGGAGCGACGACCTTGGCGAGGTCCAGCACGCCGGGACCCGCGATCGCGTCGAAGACGAACTCGGCGCCCCGGCCGTCGGTCAGGCCGAGCACCCGCTCCACCACGTCCTCCTCGTCGGTGACGACGACGTCCGCCGCCCCCGCCGCGAGCAGCGCCTTCTTCTTGGCTCCGGTGCGGGTCGTGGCGATGGGCACCGCCCCGACGCGCAGCGCCGTCTGGATCGCCGCCAGGCCCACGCTGCTGGAGGCCGCGGTGATCACGACGGTGTCCCCGGCCCGCATGCCACCGACCTCGACCAGGGCGCCGTAGGCCGTCACATAGGGCATCCAGACCGCCGCACCCTCGACGGCGCCGATCTCCTCCGGCCGGTGCACGAGTGCCGCGGCAGGCACGATCGTGCGCTCCCCGTAGACGCCGTGGTCGTTCATCGAGAAGGCAGGCACCACGCTGATCGGGTCGCCGACCGCGAATCCCGTCACCTGCGCCCCGACGGCTTCGACGACGCCCGACGCCTCCGTGCCGAGCCGGGCGGGGAACTTCCGGGCGGATTCGATGTAGTTGCCGCTGCGGAACATCACCTCGGCGCGGTTGAGGCCGAACGCCTCGACCCGGATGACCACCTCGTCGGGACCGGGCTCGCCGATCTCCACGTCCTCCAGCCGCAGCACGTCCGGCCCGCCGGTTTCGTGGAACCGCACGATTCTGGCCATGGCTGATCTTCCTTTCGTTCAGTGCCGGCGACGCCGAGCGGCGCCACCGCGGCTTCACTCAAGCGCAAAGTACGACCACTGTCAAACTTCTATACTCATCAAACCTTGACGCCCATCAAACCTTGATGATCGTCAAAGTTTGACGCGTCTCGTACAATGTGCGCGGGAGGTCACCAGACGATGACGGCAACGACAGCAGCAGAGCGCGGGGGCAGGGATCGCACCCCGCCGCACCCCGACATCACCACGATCACCCTCCAGCAGGTCCTGGAGGCGCTGGTCGATCCGGTGCGCCGCAGCATCGTCCGCCAGCTCCACGCGGCCGGGCGGGACGTCGCCTGCGGCACCGTCGACCTGCCGGTCAGCAAGTCCACCGCCACCCACCACTTCCACGTGCTCCGCGAGGCCGGCCTGATCCGGCAGTACTACGCGGGCACCTCACGCATGAACACCCTGCGCCTGGAGGAGTTCGACCGCGCCTTTCCCGGCCTGCTCCCCGCCCTCCTGGCCCAGCGCGACGACGCCGCGGACGGCAACGACAGCGGCGACGGCGATTAGGGAAGTCGCCGCCCCAACCGCGACCGCGCCGACGACCGGTCTGCGACTACGGCCGCGATCATCACTGCGACCACGAACGCAGCTCCAAACTCCCCCGGAACCAGCGGAGTTCATGCCGACCTCCGCCCCGCCGAAGGTTCGGCCACAGGGCGACGCGGCCGCACATCCATCGGATCCCGTCAGGACGCGCCGGGCGACGCACCGTGTTCACAAGCGCACAACCTCGTAAGCTTGCAGGTAACGCAAGGGAGCCCGTGATCGGGAGTCCGGCGACCGACGCTGCCCGATCGGGGCTCCCCCTGTGGAACCGTCGCTGTTCTCCGCGTTCACGAGAGGGGCTCCCGATGCAGACGATGGAGGGCCGTCAGCCGACAACCACCCGTTTCCGGAACCCATGGCGCCGCTACGGCCGGCTCGTTGCCACCAACTTCCTGCGCGGTGCGTCCTACGCACTCGGCACCGCGGTCATCGGCCTCGCGGCGTGGTGGGCACAGAACCGCTAGCCAGACAGCACCAGTCGACCACCGGCACCCCGACAGCGGTCCCTTCGGCGCCCCACCGCCGAGGGGGTCGCCGGTCCCGGGCCAGGCGTCAGTACACGGGCTGACCGATGGCCAGCATGTTCCCCTCGCTGTCGCGGAACCAGGCACCGCGTTCCCCACGAGCGCCCTTGCTCGGGTAGTTCCCCCGCACCTCGGCGATGCCGTCCGTGGTCCGCCCGCCGCCCAGCAGTCCGGGCAGGTCGACGTCCTCGAACACCACACCGCGGCCCCTGAGTTCCGCCACCACCGCCTCGATGTCGTCGACCTCCCAGGCCATCTGTGTGAAGGCACCGGCCGAGCTGCCCGCCGACCGGAACAGGACGAAGTCCACGCCCCCGCACCGATACAGCAGGCCGCCGGGGCGTTCGTCGACGGGTTCGAGCCCGAGTTGCTCGGAGTAGAAGCGCCGGGCCCGGTCCAGGTCCTGGGCCGGCAGTCTGGTCGCCACGCGGGCCCGGGCCAACAGGCCCCTGTCGTCGGTGTCCACGGCCCCACTGTGCCGCACCGGCCGGCCGGGGAGCGGGAGGCGCCGGACGTCGTGCCCCGTTCGCCGAGCCCCATCGCCGTGCGGCATCATCGCCCCATGCTGAGAGTCGGATCGGTGGTGTTGGGTGTCGCGGACGTCCCCCGTGCGGCGGCGTTCTGGACGGCGGCCCTGGGGTACGTCCCGCGCGAGGAGATGGCGGACGACTGGGTGGTGCTGGTACCGAAGGAGGGGGCCGGAGTGCAGTTGTCCCTCGGCCTCAGCGAGTCCCCGGTTCAGGAATACCCGCGGATCCATCTCGACCTCTATGCCGGGGACGCGACCGATCAGGCCGCCGAGGTCGAGCGCCTGGTGTCACTGGGTGCCCAACGCGTCGACTGGGACTGCTATCCGGACGACGCCGACTTCATCGTCCTCGCCGATCCCGACGACAACCGCTTCTGCGTCATCGACACCTCCCGCGCCTGACCGTGTTCGCCGGCCTCGTTCGTAACTGCGCCGCGGAACACTCGCGGTTGAACTCACGGTTGAACCGTGCACTTCTTGGCTCCGGTCACCCCGCCCGTATCATGACGGCATGACCGATTCCACGAGCGAGGGTCCCCGGCTGGGCCGGCGCGAGCGCAAGAAGGCAGCCACCCGCAAGGCACTGGCCGACGCGGCCCTGCGGCTCTTCGTGGAGCACGGCTACGACCAGGTGGGCATCCGGGACATCGCCGAGGCCGCCGATGTCTCGACCACCACCCTCTTCAAGCACTTTCCGGGCAAGGAGGCGCTGGTCTTCGACGAGGGCGACGAGATCAGGGACGCACTGCTCGCCGCCGTACGGGACCGTCCGGCCGGGCGGTCGATCCCCGGGGCCCTGCGCGACCATGTCCTGCACGCCCGGCTGCCCAAGGGCGAGCACGGTGATCCCCGCTTCACCCAGCTTCTGGAACTCGTCGAGAACACCCCGGCGCTGCGTGCCTATTCCCGTCGGATGTGGATGCAGCACGAGATCGATCTGGCGGCGGCGATCGCCGAGGAGATCGGCGCACCCGCCGACGACCCGGCCTGCCGGGCGCTCGCCCACTTCGCCTTGGAAGCGCGCGACCTCGGACACGACGGTCCGGACCCCGAGGCCGCCGTCAACCGGGCCTTCGACCTGCTCGAACACGGCTGGTCGGCGACCTCCGGCGAGCCCGGCGGGAGCTGAACCGGGCGCCGGCAGGACCTAGGCCGCGCCCCGAGCGCCCGCCGCTCGCTTCTCCTCGGCCCGTCGGCGCCGGTATTCCGCCGCCCTGGCTTCGTAGTTGCGGTGCTCCTCGGCGTGGTCCGGCGGCAGATGCGGCGCGTCGGGGGACGTCGTGGCGAAGAACGCCCGGAGGCCGCCGTTGGCGCCCGTCGCCAGCTCTCCGGCGCGGGGGAACATCGTCGCCTCGTAGCGTGCCAGCGCGTCGTCGACGGTGGCCGCTTCGGCCAGGGCGTGCGCGAGTTCGGCGCCGTCGAGCAGGGCGAGGTTCGTGCCGTGACCGCCGAACGGCGCCATGAGGTGGGCGGCGTCGCCGATCAGGGTGACACCGGGGACGCGTTCCCAGACCAGCGGAGCGGGGAGGGCCCAGAAGGAGCGGGGGACGTGGTCGCCGTCGTTGGCGGTGAGCAGCGGGCGCATTTCGGTGGACCAGTGGCCGAACTCCCGTAGGAGGAAGGACCGGACGGCCGCGCGGTCGGCGAGATCCACACCGGCGCGGACGTGCCAGTCGAGCTCGGCACGAAAGGCCACATAGCCGCGGACGACGCCGTTGCTGTTGCGTTGCACGATCACCGCGCGGCCGTCGCCGTCGTTGGCGAACAGGTGCCCGTCGCCGACGAGCGCGGCGACCTCGGGGTGCCTGGCGTCGACGTCGTCGAACCGGGCGTCCAGGAAGGCCACGCCCAGGTACTGCGGCGCCGCGTCGGTGAGGAGCGGCCGCACCCTGGACCACGCGCCGTCGGCCCCGATGACGAGGTCCGCTTCCGCGCCGGCGCCGTTGGCGAACGCGAGCCGGTGCACCCCGCCGCCGACCGGAGTCGCCCGGACCAGCTTGTGCCCCCATCGGACGGTGCCCGGTCGCAGGTGGTCGTGGAGCATCGCGCGCAGTTGACCCCGGTCGATCTCGGGCGCGGCGGCATCGCCCTCGGCGGGGACGAACTCGGCGAGGACGGCGCCGTGGTGATCGCGACGGCTCTTGGCCTGCCCTTCGGTGCGCGCCAGTGCGGTGAAGGCGTCCATCAGCCCGGCGTCTTCCAGCGCGATCTGGCCCGCGTCGGCGTGCAGATCGAGCGTGCCGCCCGGGTCGCGGGAGTCCACGGCCGCGTCCGCGTCGTAGACGGTCGCCTCGATGCCATGGCCCTGGAGGACGCGGGCACACAACAAGCCGGCCGGCCCGCCGCCGATGATCGCTATCCGGGGTGTGCTCGTCATGGAGGGGTCCCATTCTTGAGAGGTGCGGTTCGGTCCGCCTCCAGACTAAGTGGAACGAATCAAAAAGTGCAACAGTTAAACTTTTGCGCGATCCGGGGCCTGCCGACGGCCGGCGTGCGCATCGGGAAGGCGGCATATCGGCAGGCTCACGTGGGTCGGGCGTCGCGCATCTCCGGGCAGCCGCGGCGGCAGGACGGGCGCGGCGCGCAAGAACGCTCGCCAAGTCCCGTGCCAATCGAGGCGGTTGGCGGGCCCGCCTCGGGACCCGGGGGCCGGGGACGGTCTCGTTATGCCGGACCGTCGAGGGCCGCGGTCACCAGGTCGCGGGCGTAGGCGGCGTCCAGGGGGCCGGGGCGGAAGAGGATGCGGTACATCATGGGCGCCACGACGTGGTCGATGAGGGTTTCGGTGTCGGGGGCCCGTTCGCCACGGTCGGCTGCGCGCGCGAGGATGACGTCGATCTGGTCGGCCGCGTAGGCCGAGCACCGACCGGCGTTGTCGCCGTCCGGGTCGCCCAGCAACGCGTCGCGGATGTACGCGCGGCCGGGCGGCGAGGCCATCTCGTCGAGGAACTGCTCGGCCCAGACCGCCAGGTCGGAGGCGAGATCGCCGTGGTCGGCCGGCGGCGCCTCCGGGCGCAGGCGCTCGACCGCGACGTCCGAGAGCAGCTCCCGCAGATCGCCCCAGCGGCGGTAGACCGTCGACGGTGTGACCCCGGCCCGCGCGGCGACCAGCGGCACCGTCAAGCCCTCGCGACCCACCTCCGCCTCCAGCTCGCGTACGGCGGTGTGCACCGCTTCCTGGACGCGGGCGCTGCGGCCTCCGGGGCGTGCCATCGGTCGGGGACTCATATCACCACCCTAAGCGTCAGCGCGGAGCCGTTGCCGCTGGTTCCAGGTCCGCCCGGCCGCCGTCGACCGGCGCCACGAGGGTCCGCGCGGGCACGGACTGCTCGTAGGCGTGCCCCACGCGCAGCAGATCGGGCTCACCGAGGGGCCGTCCGATCAACTGCATCCCGATCGGCAGGCCCGCGCGGTCCTGCCCCACCGGCAGGGACAGCGCGGGGGCTCCGGTGATGTTGGCGGGCGCGGAGAGGCGGACATAGGCGTCGGAGACGCTCTCGACCGTGCCGTCGGGCCAGGTCAGCGTGGAATCGCCGGTCGGTGCGGCGACGGTGGGCACGGTCGGTGCCACGATCACGTCGACCTCGTCGAACAGCCGGGCCCACGCCTGCCGCATCAGCGTCCGCGCACGCTGGGCCCGCAGATAGTCCCCGGCGCCCAGGAGTTCGCCGGCCTCCAGGAGGATGCGGACGTCGTCCGTGTAGCGGTCGGGCATCGTCCGCAGGGTCTGCTCGTGGTACGCGGTGGCCTCGGGAACCATCAGCCCCCAGTGGGTCGCCTGGAGGTAGCGCGTCATGGGGATCTCGACCTCGACGAGCCGTGCGCCCAGGGCCTCCAACCGTTCGACGGCACGTCGGACCGCGACGAGGACATCCGTCGTGACCCGGTCGAAGTAGTGGTTGCGGGGGACGCCGATCCGCAGCCCCGTGAGGTCGGTTCCGCGGGGCGGAAGGTGGTTCGTGGGGCCGGTGGTGAGCGAGGCCGGGTCGCGCGGGTCGTGGCCGGCCAGCACGGGCAGGACCAGGGCCGCGTCCTCGACGGTGCGGACGAGCGGTCCGACGTGGTCCAGCGACCAGGACAGCGAGGTGACACCGTGCCGGGGAACGAGCCCGTACGTGGGCTTCAGGCCGACGACGCCGTTGAGCGCGGCCGGCACCCGGATCGATCCGCCGGTGTCGGTGCCCAGGGCGAAGCCGGCGGCGCCCGCGGCCACGGCGACGGCCGACCCGCCGCTGGAGCCGCCCGCGATCCGGCCCTCGTCCCAGGCGTTGCGGGTCTGCGGGGTGATCAGCCCGTAGGCGAACTCATGGGTGTGGGTCTTGCCCACGAGGACCGCGCCGGCCGCCGCCAGGCGTCCGGCGACCGTGCTGTCGGCGTCCGCACGATGTCCGTCCCGGACCCGGGAACTGGCCGTGGTCGCCGTGCCGGCGACATCGATCAGGTCCTTCAGCCCCATGGGTATCCCGTGCAGCGGCCCGCGGAGGCGACCGGCGGCGGCTTCCCGCTCGGCGGCGCGGGCGGCCTCGCGGGCCCGCTCGGCGGTCACCGCCGCATACGCGCCCAGGTGTGGCTCCACCTGCGCGATGCGGTCGAGCACCGAGTCGACCAGTTCCACGGGCGACAGCCGCCGGGCGCGGATCGCGTCGGCCGCGGCGGCCAGGGACAGCTCATACGGCTGCATCGGGCGACTCCCCCGCGCGGTAGGAGGCTGCCGGCGGGATCTCCCCGAAGTCCAGCTCCCGCAGGACCGAGACGACGGAGTGGATGTGCTGGGCGGTGGCCGCGACGGCATCATGACGATCGGCCGGCAACGGAAGCCCGGAACGTTCGGCCCAGCGGGCCGCCTCCGGGGGTGTGAGGTCGGTGATGGGGTGGGGCATGGGGGCGTCTCCCGGTGTCACGGAATCTCGGACGGAACCTCAAACGCTAAATGTTTGCGTTAGTGGACGATAGGCCCTACCGTCGACCTAACGCAAACGGATTGCTTTTAGCGCCGGGCTCCGACCCCACCCGCCCCGATCGCACCGCCCCAGCAGGAGGACCGACCATGACCACCCCGCCCTGCCAGTCAACTCCCCAGCGCGCAACGCCCACTTGGGCCGTGGGCGACCTCACCGTCCACCGCATCGACGAGGTCGTCCTGCCGCCGGAGACCGGCCCCTGGCTACTGCCCGGCGCCACCCCCGACGTGGTCGCCCGGCATGACTGGCTGTGCCCCGACTTCGCGGACCGGAGCGGGACACTGCGCCTGGCCAGTCACAGTTTCGCCCTCTCGGTGGGCGGTCTGCGGGTGCTGGTCGACACCGGGATCGGCAACGGCAAGACCCGCGCCAACCCTGCCTGGCACGATCTGCACACCGACTACCTACCGCGCCTCACGGCCGCGGGTTTCGCCCCGGACCTCGTCGACCTGGTCGTTCTGACGCATCTCCATGCCGACCACGTCGGGTGGAACACCCGGGCGCAGGACGGCGGTTGGGTGCCCACCTTCCCGAACGCCCGCTACGTCGCCTCCCGGACCGAGCGGGAGTTCTGGGCCGGATACGACATGGAGGAGCCGCGTCGACAGATGTTCCGCGACTCGGTGCACCCGGTCGAGGACGCCGGGCTGTTGGACCTCGTGGACGTCCCGCCCCAGGGTGCCGAGATCGCCGCCGGTCTGCGGCTCGTCCCGACGCCCGGACACACCCCCGGCCATGTCGCGGTGGAGATCAGCAGCGGCGGCGCCACCGCACTGATCACCGGCGACTGCCTCCACCACCCGGTCCAGTTCACCGACCCGGCCCTCGGCAGCTGCGTCGACATCGACCCCGAACAGGCCCGGACCACCCGCCGTGCGCTGCTCTCCGAGCTGGCCGACGGCGAAACGCTCCTGCTGGGCACGCACTTCCCACCGCCCACCGCCGGCCGGGTGCGCACCGAAGGGAACGCCTACCGGCTCGCGCCCGTCCCCGCAGGCACCCCGGCCCCCTGACCACGCAAGGAACGTACAAGACGGCAGGGCGGACCGTTCGGCAGCCTGGGGACATGAGCACACACGAGACCGCCCCCGTACGCTTCGACACCAAGATCGCCGTTCTGCTGCGCGCGGACCTGGATGCCTGGCAGCGGCTGAACGTGACCGCATTCCTGGTCAGCGGCCTGGGTACGGAGCTGCCGGAGGTGATCGGCGAGGCATATGCCGACGCCGACGGCACCGCCTACCTGCCGATGTTCCGTCAGCCCGTCCTGGTCTTCGAGGGAACGAAGGAGACGCTGGTCTCGGCACACCGCCGTGGGCTGGCCCGTGCCCTGCCGCAGTCGGTTTTCACCTCCGACCTCTTCGCCACCGGCAACGACCGGGACAACCGCGCCGCCGTGCGGGCCGTGCCGGGCGACCAGTTGGATCTGGTGGGACTGGCGGTGTACGGGCCGCGGAACGCGGTCGACAAGGTGCTCAAGGGTGCTCGGATGCACCCGTGAGCCGACTGGCGCCGGCCGAGGCCAGGGCCACCGCCGCGACGCCCGCCCACTGCGGCAGGGCGAGGTGCTGGCCCAGGAGCAGCAGGCCGAGGAGTGCGCCGACGGCCGGTTCCAGGCTGGTGAGGACGCCGAAGACGCCGGGCGGCAGGCGTCGCAGGGCTTCCAGTTGGACGGTGTAGGGCAGCACGGTCGACAGGACCGCGACCGCCGCGGCGAGGGCGAGGGTGCCCGGGTCGAGCAGCCGGGCGCCTGCCTGGGAGATGCCGTACGGGAGGCTGAGCAGCGCGCCCCAGCTGACCGCGAGGGCCAGACCGCGCCCGTCCGGGACGCGTTCCGCCAGGCGCTTGCCGACCAGGATGTATCCGCCCCAGCAGCAGCCCGCGAGCACGCCGAACAGCAGCCCGGCGGTGTCCGGTTGGAGTCCGGAGCGGCTGAGCAGGAGCACACCCGCCGCGGCGAGGGCGGCCCACAGCAGGTCGGCCGGCCGGCGCGGACCGATCAGCGCGATCGCGAACGGGCCGAGGAACTCCATGGTCGTCGCGACGCCCAGCGGCACCCGGTCCACCGCCTCGTAATAGCTGAGGTGGTGGACGGCGATCAGCGTGCCCGCGGCCAGGGCGAGCGTCCAGGTCGTGCGGTCCCCCCGTAGGCCCGGCCGCCACACGGCCAGCAGCACGGTCGCCGCGATCAGCAGCCGCAGCGTCACCATGCCCGCCGGTCCCACCAGGGGGTAGAGGCCGGTGGTCAGCGCGGCGCCGCCTTGCAGGCCCAGCACACCGGCGAGGACGAGGGCGGGCGCGGGTGCCTTGGCCAGGCCGAGGACGGTCGCGTGCAGGGCAGGCCCGGGCACGGTGTCTGGCGGGGAGATGGTTCCTCCCGAGTGTGGTGGCGCTTGGTGGCGCCGACCCTGCCATCCCACGATCACGCCCCACAAGGCCCGTCACGCCGTGGAATCCGTATCCGGAGACGCGCCCGAGGAACGCCAGCCAAGGCCCGACCCGGTGAGGTCAATGCCCCGCGCGCCCTGCGGTTCCCGCACCGCGGCCTGCCGACAACGGGCGCATGTTTGCCCTGTCTTTACGGGGATGGCAGCTCCTCACCACACCCCGGGCCGCTGCGAAGGCGCGGTCCGGCCGTTGTGTGGCCGGTTGTCACCAATTTGGCGTCCGGGCCGTACCCAGTCGTGGTCCCAGGCGTTACGCTCGCCGCATGGTCACGGCCCGGTCGCCCTTCGGTATGCGGCGGGCTCGCCTCTCGGCGGGCCCGGTGGGGCTGCTGTGCCTGTTCGCGGCGCTGCTCGCATTGGTGTTCAGCCATGGGCTGAGTGCGGAGAGCGGCGACGGTCAGCTGCCTGCCGCGGTCGCCGAAGCCGGTGCCGTTGTCCATCCTTCGGCCGCCGAGCCCGCCGTCTCCGCGGTGCCGACCGCCTCCGTGGCGGAGCCGGGTCAGCGGCACCATGAGCAGCCGGACGGCCATCCGTCGGGCGCGTGCCTGTCCGGGCAGCCTCCCCAGGGAGCGGCACTGCAGGCCCCCGACCAGTCTCCGCTGGACCGTTGCGCCGCCGCCTCATCACCCCTGCCGCACACTTCCGTTGACGCATCGGGTGCGCACGCCACGCGGTCGGCACAGACATCCGTGACACGCTCCTCGGTGCTGCTGATCTAGAACGGGCGCACCACACGAAACCGGTAGGTACCCCGCCCTCGACGGCACGTCCGTGCCGCGCGGGGTGACGTGACGCTGCCCTGAGCAGCGCGGCGCGCCCAGGCGTGCCCGGCCCCTTTCCCAGCCTGCCGGTGGAGCCTCCGGCGACCTGCGGGATGCCGGGCGACGTTCACCCGACCGGCCCTTCCGGCCGTCGAGCGGGACGAATGTCGCACCCCGCGGACCTGCCGCACCCCGGCGAACGTGTCGCCACGCCGATCAACATGACGCACTCCGACGAACGAGAAGACGCCATGACCTCTCTGCTCAGTACCAACGCTCCGCTCGGCCGCCCGTCCCTGCCCGGGCTGGTCGGCAACACCCCGCTGCTGTACGTCTCCGAGCCGCTCTGCCCGTCCGGCACCGGATTCTGGGCCAAGTTGGAGGGTTTCAACCCCGGCGGTATCAAGGACCGGCCGGCCCTGCACATGGTGGAACGGGCCAAGGCACGCGGTGAGCTGCGTCCCGGTGGCCGGATCATCGAGTCGACCAGCGGCACGCTGGGCCTGGGGCTCGCGCTGGCGGGGCTGGTGCACGGCCATCCCGTCACCGTGGTCACCGATCCGGGCCTGGAACCGTCGATGGCGCGGCTGTTGGCGGCGCACGGGGCCCGGGTGGACCTCGTCAGCGAGCCGCATCCGACGGGTGGTTGGCAGCAGGCCCGCCGTGACCGGGTCCGCGCCCTGCTCGCCGGAGACCCCGGTGCCTGGTGCCCCGACCAGTACCACAACCCCGACAACGTCGCCGCCTACACCCCGCTCGCCCTGGAACTCGCCGCCGGTCTCGGCCACATCGACGTACTGGTGTGCAGCGTCGGGACGGGCGGGCACTCCGCCGGACTGTCCGGAGTGCTCCGCAGTCTCTACCCGGCGCTGAAGGTGGTCGGTGTCGACACCGTGGGTTCGACCATCTTCGGCCAGCCGGCCCGCCCTCGGCTGATGCGCGGCCTGGGATCGAGCATCTTCCCCCGCAACGTCGCCTACGACCGCTTCGACGAGGTCCACTGGGTGGCGCCGGCCGAGGCCGTGTGGACCTGCCGGCGCCTGGCCGCCTCGCACTACGCCACCGGCGGGTGGAGCGTGGGAGCGGTCGCGCTGGCGGCGGGTTGGCTGGCCCGCACCAGCGGCCCGGGCACCCGGATCGTCGCGGTCTTCCCCGACGGGCCCCAACGCTATCTGCACACCGTCTACGACGACGAGTACTGCGCGGCGCACGGCCTTTCGGACGCTCCGCCGGCGGCCGGGCCGGAGGTGATCGGGCGACCGGACGAGAAGGAGGTCACCCGCTGGACCCGCTGCACCAGCGTCGTGGATCCGCTGTCGCTCCGGGTCGGCGCGGTGGACGCGAACGGCTCGGCCAGTTCGGCCAGTTCGGCCGGCGCTTGGAAAACCCCGGAAGGCGGTGCGGACCGGTGAAGGCGGTGATGCGCCAGGCACGCTCGTACGAGCGCAGCGTGCAGCTGCTGCTGCTCAACCAGTTCACCATCAACCTCGGCTTCTACATGCTGATGCCCTACCTGGCACAGCATCTGTCGGGGGCACTGGGCCTGGCCGGGTGGGCGGTCGGACTGGTGCTGGGCGTCCGCAACTTCAGTCAGCAGGGGATGTTCCTGCTCGGCGGGACCCTCGCCGACCGGCTGGGGTACAAGCCGCTGATCGTCGCCGGCTGCCTGCTGCGCACCGTGGGGTTCGCCGCGCTCGGGCTGGTGGATTCGGTGCCTGCGCTGCTCGCGGCGTCGGCGGCGACCGGTCTGGCCGGTGCGCTGTTCAACCCGGCCGTGCGGGCCTATCTGGCCGCCGACGCGGGTGAGCGCAGGGTCGAGGCGTTCGCGCTGTTCAACGTCTTCTACCAGGCCGGCATCCTGCTCGGCCCGTTGGTCGGCATGGTGCTCACCGGCGTGGACTTCACGGTGACCTGCCTGGTGTCCGCGGGCGTCTTCGCGGTGTTGAGCGCGGTGCAGATCCGGGCGCTGCCGGCCCGCCGGGGCGAGTCGGCCGGGCGTTCGTCCGGGGAGCGCGAGGGCGTGCTGCGCCAGTGGCGCGGGGTGCTGGCCAACCGTCCCTTCCTGCTGTTCTCCGGCGCCATGATCGGGTCCTATGTGCTGTCGTTCCAGATGTATCTGGCGTTGCCGCTGGAGGTCCGACGGCTGGGCGGGGAAGGGGAGTTCGGGACGGTGGCGGTGGCGCTGCTGTTCGCGGCTTCCGGACTGGGCACGCTCTTCGGCCAGACCCGGGTCACCGCCTGGTGCGCGGCCCGCCTCGCCCCGGGCCAGGCACTGGCCTGGGGGCTGACGGTGCTGGGCGCCGCGTTCGTCCCGCTGTTGGCGGCGAGTGCGGTGCCGGTGCCTGGCGGGGGGCCGGGGCGGTGGGCGCTGGCGGTCGGGCCGCCGGTGCTGACCGCGCTGCTGCTGGCGCTGGGCACGATGGTCACCTATCCGTTCGAGATGGACACCATCGTCCGGCTCTCCGGTGACCGGCTGGTCGCCACGCACTACGGGCTCTACAACACCCTGTGCGGGGTGGGCATCACGGTGGGGAACCTGCTGACCGGGGCGGCACTGGATGCCGCTCGGGCGGCCGGGCTGTCGGCCCTGCCCTGGCTCGTCCTGACGCTGCTGGGGCCGGCCTGCGGTGCGGCGCTGTACGGTCTGCACCGCACCGGCCGGATGGCCGCGCCCGGCGCGGCGGCGCGGCCCCTGCCGGCCTGACGGCGGCCGGGTCCGAGGCCACGAGGGGCGGGCCGGTGTCCCCCGCCCGCCCCGTTCGACCGTACGGGCCTGCGCCGCTTCCGCGCCGGCCGCCCCGGCGCGGACATCGGAGCACCATGGAAGGGCACAGACACGACGGAGGGGGGTGGTTGGGAGCCCGCCGGTGGAACGTGGACGGTTGCGGATCTTCCTCGGGGCCGCCCCCGGGGTCGGTAAGACGTACGCCATGCTCGCGGAGGGGCAGCGGCTGCGGGCGCTGGGGGCGGATGTGGTGGTGGGCCTGGTCGAGCCGCACGGGCGGCGGCCGACGGCGGCCATGGCCGAGGGCCTGGAGACCGTGCCCCGGCGGACGCTGCGACACCGCGGGGCACGGTTCACCGAGATGGACCTGGACGCGGTGCTGGCCCGCCGTCCGCAGGTGGCACTGGTCGACGAACTGGCCCATTCCAACGTCCCCGGCAGCCGCAACGCCAAGCGATGGCAGGACGTGGAGGAGCTGTTGGCCGCCGGTATCGACGTCGTCACCACGCTCAATGTGCAGCACCTGGAGTCGTTGAACGACGTGGTCCGGCAGATCACCGGGACGCGGCAGCGGGAGACCCTGCCCGACGAGGTGGCGCGCCGGGCGGACCAGATCGAGTTGGTCGATCTGCCGCCGGAGGTGCTGCGCCGTCGGATGGTGCACGGTGACATCTATCCGCCGGACCGCATCGAGTCCGCCCTCACCCACTACTTCCGGGTCGGCAATCTCACGGCGCTGCGGGAGATCGCCCTGTTGTGGCTCGCCGACCGGGTCGAGGAGGGGCTCCAGCGCTACCGCGCGGAACACGGGATCGTCGCCCCGTGGGAGACCCGGGAGCGCATCCTCGTCGGCCTCAGCGGCGGACCGGAGGGCGAGACGCTGATCCGGCGGGCGGCCCGGATCAGCGCGCGTACGCCGGGCACGGAATTGCTGGCGCTGCACGTGGTGCCGGAGGAGGGTCTGTCCCGCGTCGACCCGTCAGCGTTGGAAGCCCAGCGCACCCTGCTGGAGTCGCTCGGCGGCAGCTTCCACCAGAGCACAGGTGAGGACGTGGTCCAGGCACTGCTGCGGTTCGCCGAGGCGGAGGGCGTCACCCAGATCGTGTTGGGCGCGAGCCGGCACGGCCGGGTGGCATCGCTGCTGCGGGCCGGGGTGGGCGAGCGGACGATCAAGGGGTCGGGCCCCATCGACGTGCACATCGTCACGCATGAGGAGGCGGCGGGCTCGGCCGCGCTGCGGATGCCACGGCCGGGCCAGGGCATGGGGCCGCGGCGCATCGCTGCCGCCGTGGCCGGCACGGTGGTGGTGCTGCCCCTGCTGACGCTGCTGCTGACCGCGGGGCGCGGCCAGATGGGCATGGCCGGCGCCCTGGTGATCTATCTGCTGGCAGTCGTGGTGGTGGCTCTGGTGGGCGGGGTGCTGCCGGCGCTGGGCGCCGCGGTCGCGGCGGCGCTGCTCGCCGACTTCTACTTCACCGCCCCGCTGCACTCACTCGACATCGAGCGCTCCGACGAGCTGATCGCGCTGGTCGTCTTCGCCGCCACGGCCGTGTTGGTCGGCACCGCGGCGGGGGCGGCCGCCAGGCACACCCGGCAGGCTGCGCGGGCGACGTCGGAAGCCCGGACGCTGAGCCGGCTGGCGGCGGGCGTGCTGCGCGGCCAGGACCTTCCGGCGCTGGTGGAGCTGATCCGGGAGAACTTCGGGCTGACCGCTGTGAGCCTGCTCGAACGGGATCCGCGGGCGTCGCCGGTGCCGCGCTGGTACGTGGTCGCCAGCGCCGGCGAGCACCCGCCGGAGCGGCCGTACGAGGCTGACGTGGAGTGCCCGGTGGACGACTGCCGGACATTGGCCGCCCGTGGCTCGGGGCTCGGTTCGGAGGACCGGCGGCTGCTCGATGCGTGCGCCGCCGAGCTGGGGCTGGCGCACGCCCGGGGCGGCGCCGGGCCCGCCGCTCCCGGCGCCTCGCTCGCCGACGCCGAACGCACCCGGGCCGCGCTCCTGCTCGCCGCCGGCCACGATCTACGGGCGCCGCTGCGCACCGCCGAGGACGCGCTGGTGCGGCTGCGGCGGCACGGAAGGCCCGAGCGGTCCCCGGACGAGCGCCGGCTGCTGGAGACCGCACGGGCGGCCGTGCACCGCGCGGCCCAGCTCGTCACAGACCTCGACGATCTGAGCCGGCTGCACGCTGGGGCACTGGACCTCTCGCTCCGTCCGGTCGATCTGAACGAGGCACTGGGCGCGGCGCTGGACGACCTGGGGCCCGGTGGCCACTCGATCGTGCTGCGGCTGCCGGCGTATCTGCCCGATGTGATCGCCGACGCCGCACTGCTCACCCGTGCGCTGACCGCCCTGGGGGCGGATGCGCTGCGCCACAGTCCGCCGGACCGACCGCCGGTGGTCACCGCGGAGGCCCGCGACGGCCGGGTGGCGATCCGGGTGGCGGACGGGTCCGGAGGTGGTCCGGCGACGGGGCGAGCCGGTTCCCGGGCGGACAGTCTGGCGCTACGGCTCTCGCGTGATCTGGCCGAGGCGATGGACGGGTCGCTGCGGACATCGGGCCGAGGGGCGGGGTTCGCGGTGACGCTCACCCTGCCCAGCTCCGCGCCCGGTCATAACCGGCGCGGCATGCGGCCGTCACGTCAGATCTGATATAGCGTCTGAAAATCACAGGAATCCGTTGGACGTGAGCAAACGCGTAGAAACTCGCACATACCCAGATGACCGGGCGGGACGGGGCTTCCGCCCCTGATGATCTGCGAGGTGCCACACGCATGTCGGACGTTGCCTATGTCGGCCTGACGGCCGCGGTGTTCGCCCTGATCGGCCTGGCGGCCAAGGGGGTGGGGCGCCGGTGAACGCGGAGAACATCATCGGCCTGATCGTCGCCGCCGGCCTGGTGATCTACCTCGTCCTGTGCCTGATCTTTCCGGAGAAGTTCTAGGGAGGGCCCGCATGGGCGACGCCGCCGCCGGCTGGCTCCAAGTCACCGTGCTGGTGGTGGCACTGGCGCTCTCGCACCGTCCGCTGGGCGACTGTCTGGCGCACGTCCTGACCACCGGGCGGCACTGGCGGGTGGAGCGCCTGGTCTACCGGGCGGGCGGGGTGAACGGGGACACCGACCAGCGGTGGCCGGTCTATCTGCGCAGTCTGCTGGCCTTCTCCGTGGTGTCGGTGCTGTTCCTCTACGCGTTCCTGCGCCTGCAGGACCGTCTGCTGCTCTCGCTGGGCCGGAAGCCGGTGCCGGCGGACCTGGCGTTCAACACAGCGGCGTCGTTCGTCACCAACACCAACTGGCAGGCGTACTCCGGCGAGTCGACGATGGGGCACCTGGTCCAGATGACGGGACTGGCGGTGCAGAACTTCGTCTCCGCGGCGGTGGGGATCGCCGTGGTCGCCGCGCTGATCCGCGGCTTCACCCGCGAACGCACCGACCGTGTGGGGAACTTCTGGGTGGACCTGACCCGGATCGTGCTGCGGGTGCTGCTGCCGGTCGCCTTCGTCTTCGCTGTGGTGCTGGTGGCGGCCGGCGTCATCCAGAACCTCCACGGCGACCAGGCGCTGACCACCCTGGCCGGCGGCCACCAGAGCCTGCCCGGCGGACCGGTCGCCTCCCAGGAGGCGATCAAGGAGCTGGGCACCAACGGCGGCGGCTTCTTCGGCGCCAACTCCGCGCACCCGTTCGAGAATCCCAGCGGACTGACCAACCTGATCGAGATCTATCTGATGCTGGTGATCCCGTTCTCGCTGCCGCGGACCTTCGGCGCGATGGTCGGCGACCGTCGCCAGGGCTATGCGCTGGTCGCCGTCATGGCGGTGCTGTGGGCCGCCTCGGTCGCCCTGGTGACCGCCAACGAGCTGTACCGCGTGAGCAGTCCGGCCGGCGGTGCGGCCGGCGCGATGACGGAGGGCAAGGAGACCCGGTTCGGGATCTGGGCCTCGGCGCTGTTCGCGGTCTCCACCACCCTCACGTCCTGCGGAGCCACCAACTCGGCCCATGACTCCTACACTCCGGGCGGCGGCGGGATGACGATCTTCAACATGATGCTGGGGGAGATCGCGCCCGGCGGCACCGGCTCCGGGCTCTACGGCATCCTGATCCTGGCGCTGGTCGCGGTGTTCGTCGCCGGGCTGATGGTCGGCCGGACGCCGGAGTACCTGGGCAAGAAACTGCGCGGCCGGGAGATGCGGTTCGCCTCGCTGTACATCCTGACCACGCCCGCGCTGGTCCTCGTCGGTGCGGGACTGGCGATGGCGTTCCCCGGCGAGCGCGCGGCGATGCTCAATCCGGGCCCGCACGGCTTCTCGGAGGTGCTGTACGCGCTGACGTCGGCGGCCAACAACAACGGGTCGGCGTTCGCCGGGCTGAGCGCCGACACCGTCTGGTACAACACGGTCCTCGGTGTGGTGATGCTGCTGGGCCGCTTCCTGCCGATGGTGTTCGTGCTGGCGCTGGCCGGCTCGCTCGCCGGACAGCGGCCGGTGCCGGTCACCGCGGGCACCCTGCCCACCCACCGACCGCAGTTCATCGGCCTGTTGACCGGCGTGGTCCTCGTCGTCGTCGGTCTGACGTACTTCCCGGCGCTGGCACTGGGCCCGCTCGCGGAGGGGCTGCGCTGATGTCCTCGACCGCCGCTCCGTCCGCCGTGCCGCCGGACTCCGGCCGCCCGCCGGAGCGGGTCCCGGGCGGGCTGCTGGATTCCCGGCAGGTGCTGCGCGCGCTCCCCGACGCGCTGCGGAAGCTGGATCCGCGGCGGATGTTCCACAGCCCGGTGATGTTCGTGGTCGAGGTCGGTGCGGCGCTGACGACGCTGTCGGCGATCCGGACGCCCGGCCTCTTCGCCTGGGTGATCACCGTCTGGCTGTGGCTGACCGTGGTGTTCGCCAACCTCGCCGAGGCGGTGGCGGAGGGCCGCGGCAAGGCGCAGGCGGCCACGTTGCGCCGCACCAGGACCACCACCACGGCGCGCCGGCTCACCGACTGGCGGCCCGGCGCCACCGACCTCGTCGAGGCCGAAGTACCGTGCACCGCCCTGCGGTTGGGCGACCATGTGATCGTCGAAGCCGGCCAGCCCATCCCGGGCGACGGCGACGTCGTCGAGGGCATCGCGAGCGTCGACGAGTCGGCCGTCACCGGGGAGTCGGCGCCGGTGATCCGGGAGTCCGGCGGCGACCGGTCGGCCGTCACCGGCGGCACGAAGGTGCTCTCGGACCGGATCGTGGTCCGGATCACCGCCCGGCCCGGGGAGACCTTCATCGACCGGATGATCGCCCTCGTCGAGGGGGCGGCCCGGCAGCGGACGCCGAACGAGATCGCGCTGAACGTCCTGCTCGCGTCGCTGACGATCGTCTTCCTGGTCGCGGTGGTGACGCTCCAGCCGTTCGCCGTCTACGCCGGCGCCGAACAGCCCCTGGTCATCCTCGTCGCGCTGGTCGTGGCGCTGATCCCCACCACGATCGGCGCACTGCTGCCCGCCATCGGCATCGCCGGCATGGACCGGCTGGTGCAGCGCAACGTGCTGGCGATGTCGGGACGCGCGGTGGAGGCCGCGGGCGACGTCAACACCCTGCTGCTGGACAAGACCGGCACCATCACCCTCGGCAACCGGCAGGCCGCCGCGTTCCTGCCGGTGCCGGGGGTGGGCGTGGACGAACTCGCCGACGCCGCCCAGCTGTCCTCACTCGCCGACGAGACCCCCGAAGGCCGGTCGATCGTCGTCCTCGCCAAGGAGCAGTACGCGCTGCGCGGCCGGGAGGAGGGCGAGCTGGACGGGGCCGTGTTCGTGCCCTTCTCCGCGCAGAGCCGGATGAGCGGCGTCGACCTCGGAGCTCCGCCGGAGCGGCGCTCGCTGCGCAAGGGCGCGGCGACCGCGGTGATGCGCTGGGTCCGCGACAACGGCGGGCACCCCACCGCCGACGTCGGTCACGTCGTCGACGGCATCTCGGCGGGCGGCGGGACCCCGCTGGTCGTCGGCCAGGTGACCCGGAGCGGTGGGTCGCCGGACGCCAGGGTGCTGGGCGTCGTCCACCTCAAGGACGTCGTGAAGGAGGGCATGCGCGACCGGTTCGACCGGCTGCGCCGGATGGGCATCAGAACCGTCATGATCACCGGCGACAACCCGCTCACCGCCCATGCCATCGCGCAGGAGGCGGGCGTGGACGACTTCCTGGCCGAGGCCGCGCCCGAGGACAAGATGGCGCTGATCCGGCGCGAGCAGGAGGGCGGCAAGCTCGTCGCGATGACCGGGGACGGGACGAACGACGCCCCGGCGCTGGCCCAGGCCGACGTGGGCGTGGCGATGAACACCGGTACGTCGGCCGCCAAGGAGGCCGGCAACATGGTCGACCTCGACTCCAACCCGACCAAGCTCATCGAGATCGTCGAGATCGGCAAGCAACTCCTCATCACCCGCGGCGCATTGACCACCTTCTCCATCGCCAACGACGTCGCCAAGTACTTCGCGATCATCCCCGCGATGTTCGCCGGCGTCTATCCGGGCCTGGACCGGCTCAACATCATGCGGCTGCACAGCCCGGCCTCGGCGATCACCTCGGCCGTCGTCTTCAACGCGCTGATCATCGTCGCGCTGATCCCGCTCGCGCTGCGCGGTGTGCGCTACCGCCCGTCCTCCGCCGCCGAACTGCTGCGCCGCAACATCCGGCTCTACGGGCTCGGCGGGCTCGTCCTGCCGTTCCTCGGCATCAAACTGCTCGACCTCGTCATCCAGTTCCTCCCCGGCCTGCGCTGACGGGCCGGCGCCGAGAGGAGAGGGCACCATGGCGCGCCTCCCGCTTCCCGCCGTACTGCGCCGCCATCTGGCCGCGCTGCGGATGCTGCTGGTGTTCACCGCGGTCACCGGCATCGGCTATCCGCTGCTGGTCACCGGCATCGCCCAGGCCGGGCTCGCCGAGCGGGCCGACGGGTCCGTGGTGCGGATGCACGGCACCGCGGTGGCCTCCCGCCTGATCGGCCAGAACTTCGACCTCCCGCGGCGCGACCCGGGCGATCCGCACGAGGTCCCGCGCCCCGACCCGGCGTGGTTCCAGCCCCGCCCGTCCGCCGGCGGCTACGACGCCGACGCCTCCGGGGCCGGCAACCTCGGCCCCACCAATCCCCTGCTCACCGCGACCGTCCGGGCCCGCCGCGCCGCGGTCGCCGCCTTCGACGGCGTGCCGCCCGCGACCGTTCCCGCGGACGCCCTGACCGGCAGCGGCTCCGGCCTCGATCCGGCGATCTCCCCGGCGTACGCCTACCAGCAGGTCGGGCGGGTCGCGCGGGCCCGGCACCGCTCCCCCACGCTGGTCCGGCGCCTGGTCACCCGTCAGCTCCACGGCCGGGACCTGGGCTTCCTGGGCGAGCCGTACGTCGATGTGGTGGAGCTGAACCAGGCACTGGCCGACGCGGTCCGGGCGGGCGGCCCCGGGCTCAGGCACGCACCGGGCTGACGGACTCTGGGCGCTCCGAGCTGCCCGGATCAGGAAAACGTCAACATCCCCCCGTTCTGCCGCGGCCCGGCCGCGGTGGTGTGACCATGGCACCCAACCCATGTCCGCTCGGCCGCCCGAGGTCCCCTCGCCGAACCAGGCGCCGTGGGATCGTGGCGGAATGGCGAGGGAGGGGCTTTCGGTGGCGCCGAATGGGGTCGCGGCCGGGGCGCCGGACGCACGCCCGGGGAAGCTCAAGGTGTTCCTCGGCGCGGCGCCCGGCGTGGGCAAGACGTACCGGATGCTGGACGAGGGGCGCCGGCGACTGCGGCGCGGCACCGACGTGGTGGTGGCGTATGCCGAGTGCCACGGCCGGCGGCACACCGAGGAGCAGCTCGCCGGGCTGGAGGTCGTCCCGCGGCTGCACCGCTCCTACCGCGGTACGACCTTCACCGAGCTGGATCTGGACGCCGTCCTCGCCCGTCGCCCCGCGGTCGCCCTGGTCGACGAACTGCCGCACACCAACGTGCCCGGCGGCCGCAACGCCAAGCGCTGGCAGGACATCGACGAGCTGCTGGCCGCCGGCATCGACGTGGTCACCACCGTCAACGTCCAGCACCTGGAGTCGCTCAACGACGTGGTCGAGAAGATCACCGGAGTCCCGCAGCGGGAGACCGTGCCGGACGAGGTGGTCCGCCGCGCCGACCAGATCGAGCTGGTGGACATGCCCGCCGAGGCGCTGCGCCGACGTATGGCGCACGGCAACATCTACCAGCCCGAGAAGGTCGACGCCGCGCTCGCGCACTACTTCCGCATCGGGAATCTGACGGCCCTTCGGGAGCTGGCGCTCCTGTGGGTCGCGGGCCGGGTCGACGAGACCCTGCAGAGGTACCGGTCCGAACACGGCATCGGCACGGTCTGGGAGACCCGCGAACGCGTGGTGGTGGCGCTCACCGGCGGCCCGGAGGGCGAGACGCTGATCCGCCGCGCGGAGCGGATCGCGGGCCGGTCGTCGGGCGGCGACCTGCTGGCCGTCCACGTCGCCCGCAGCGACGGTCTCGCCTACGCCTCCCCCGCCGCGCTCGCCAAGCAGCGCGCCCTGGTGGAGAAGCTGGGCGGCAGCTACCACTCCGTCGTCGGCGACCATGTGCCCACCGCGCTGCTGGACTTCGCCCGCGCCGAGAACGCCACCCAGCTCGTCCTGGGCACCAGCCGCCGCAGCTGGCTGTCCCGGCTGGTGGCACCGCGCGGCATCGGGGAGGACACCGTCGAGCTGTCCGGCGACATCGACGTCCACATGGTCACCCACGAACGGGCCGGCCGCGGCCGCCGGTTGACGATGCCCGGCTGGCAGCTGCCGCACTCCCGACGCGTCGCGGGCCCGGTGGCCGGCCTCGTCCTCCCCTCCCTCCTGACCACCGTGCTCACCCACACCCGGGGCGCCCTCAACCTGACCAGCGAGGCGCTGCTCTTCCTGGTGACCGTCGTCGGCGTGGCCTGCTTCGGCGGCGTGGTCTCCGCGCTGCTCGCCTCGCTCACCGCGTCGCTGCTGCTCAACTACTACTTCATCCCGCCCAGCGGCGAGTTCACCATCACCGAGCCCAACAACGCGCTGGCGCTCGCCGTCTTCGCGCTGGTCGCGGGCACCGTCGCCGCCCTGGTGGACCGCTCCCTGCGGCTGTCCCGGCGGGCCGCCAGCGCCACCGCGGAGGCCGAGACGCTGTCGTCCATGGCCGGCACCATCCTCCGTGGCGAGCAGGGGGTCGCGGTGCTGCTGGAGCGCACCCGGGAGTCGTTCGGCATGACGTCCGCCGAGCTCGTCCCGCGTGCCGACCTCGACGCCGACGCCGACGAGGAGAGCGACGGCCTGGTGAAGGTGCCGGCCGGACCGGACCGCCTGCTCGTCCTCCGCGGCCGCCGGCTGCCCGCCTCCGAACACCGCGTACTGACCGCCTTCGCCGCCCATCTGGCCGCCGCCCTCGACCGCGCCCGACTGGTGGAGGCCGCCGCCGAGGTCGAACCCGTCAAGGCGGCGGACCGGCTGCGCACCGCGCTGCTGGCCGCGGTCAGCCACGACCTGCGGACACCGCTGGCCGGCGGACGCGCCGCGATCAGCTCCCTGCGCAGCGCGGACGTGGACTTCACCCCGGCCGAACGCGAGGAACTGCTGGCCACCGCCGAGGACTCGCTGATCCAGCTCAACCGACTGGTCGACAACCTCCTGGACATGAGCCGGCTCCGCGCCGGCGCGCTCGCCCTGAACCTCCAGCCCACCGCCTTCGCCGACGTCCTGCCGACGGCCCTGTCCACTCTGGCCGCGTCCCCGGTACGGATCGAGACCCAGGGCCTGACGGAGGTTTGCGACGTCCTCGCCGACCCGCCGCTCCTGGAACGGGTCATCGCCAACCTCGTCACCAATGCGGTGCGCCACTCCGACGCCGGGCAGCGGGTGCTGATCACCGCCAGTGCCCTGGGCCGACGGGTCGAGCTGCGGGTCGTCGACAAGGGCCCCGGGCTGCCGCCGGAGGACCGGGACCGGATCTTCGTGCCGTTCCAGCGGCTGGGCGACCGCGACAACACCAGCGGCCTGGGACTGGGCCTCGCGCTCTCCCGGGGCCTGGCCGAGGCGATGGGCGGCACCCTCGACCCCGAGGACACCCCGGGCGGCGGGCTGACCATGGTCCTCTCCCTGCCCGCCGCAGCGGCACAGAAGGCGCCGGTGGAAGCGGTGGAGCTCGGCTGATGCGCGCAGCCACGCAGCCACGCGAGACCGGGTGCGCGGCGCATCCGGAGGAAGGAGCGTCGATGGACACGGGGGCGGTGGCCGTGCTGGCGGGAATCGCCGCGTTCGGCGGCCTGCTCGGCGTGCTGGCCGGGCTGTTCGGGCTCCGGCAGGTGCGCCGGGTGCAGCGGACCGGGGTGGGCGTGGCGGCCCTGGTCAAGCAGCCCCCGGGCCGCACCTCCGACGGGTCGGGCCGACCGCGTCCGCTGCTCCAGTTCGTGACCGACGACGAGCGCGTGATGGAGATCGTCTGCCCCGTGGCACCGACCCGCCGGCGTCCGCTCACCGACGGCGACCGCGTGCTCCTCCGCTACGACCCCGCCGATCCACGGACCGTCGTCGTCCAGGGACGGGAACACCTGGGCCTGGAACGGGCCTTCATCGCCGGCGGTGCGGCCGTCCTACTGCTGTCGCTGACGCTGCTGACGGTCGCGTAGTCGCCCGTTCCGGGGCGGCGTATTCGGGGCGGCGGCCACCACGCACGACCGCACCCCCTCGTCCCTCCCCTGCGAAAGGTCCGGTCGTCATGTCCGAACGCGCCCGCAGGGCGTAGGAACCGTGGCAGTAACTCGCTAAAACCCGGTAGGTTTTCCAGCGGAGTGCCGGGAAGTCTGGTCGGCGACGGTTCAACAACAGCCGGAGCCATCGAGAGACGAGCGCGTGACCGACCTGACTGCCATTCTCCTCCTCGTGGTGTTCGCCACGTTGGTGGCCACCGGCGCCCGTCACTGGCGCATCCCCGCCCCTTCACTGCTGGTCGTCGGCGGGCTGCTGATCGGGCTGCTGCCCTGGCTCCGGGATGTCCAGGTGGCGCCCGAGGTGATCAGCGTGGTGGTGCTGCCTCCATTGCTGTACGCCTCCGCCGAGGAGATCCCCTGGCGCGAACTACGAGTGGTGTGGCGGCCGGTGACAGTGCTCGCCTTCGGTCTGGTGCTGGCCACCGCGGCCGCCGTCGGAGCCGTGGCATCCGCGGTCACCCCGCTCTCCCCCACCATGGCGTTCGTCCTGGGTGCCGTGCTGGCGAGCACCGACCCGGTCGCCGTGACGGCGCTCGGCCGCAAGATCGCGCTGCCGCCGCGGATACAGGTCCTGGTCCAGTCCGAGAGCCTGTTCAACGACGCCACCAGCCTGGTGCTCTTCAAGGTGGCGGTGGGCACCGCGGCAGCGGCCCATGCCGTCACCCTGCCGTCGGCCGGCCGCCAGTTCCTGGTCCTGGGCGGCGGTGGGGCGCTGGTCGGCGGCGCCGTCGCGGCCCTGGTGGCGCTGATCCGGCGGCGGACCGAGGACCCGATCCTGGAGACGGTGACCGCCCTCGTCACGCCCTACGCCTCGTACGTCCTGGCCGAGGATCTGCACGCCTCCGGGGTCACCGCGGTGGTGGTCGCCGGGGTGGTGCTCGGCAGCACCGGGCACCGGCTCACCAACGCCACCATCCGCCTCCAGGTCCACGCCGTCTACGGCACGGTGGTGTTCCTGCTGGAGAGCGTCGTCTTCGCGCTGATAGGGCTGGAACTCCCCGCACTGGTACGCCAGTTGAACGTGTCCGACCGAGCCTGGCCGCTGGGCGTGCTCGCGGTGGCCAGCACCGTGATCGCCGTGCGGCTGCTGGGGGTGCTGCCGCTCTCCGCCGTCATGCAGCGCCGACGCGGCAACGGCACGGTCACCTGGCGCATCCCGGCGGTGGTCTCCTGGGCCGGCACCCGCGGGGTGATGCCGCTGGCCGCCGCGCTGTCCATCCCGCTGGCCGCCGGTGACGGCAGCCCGCTGCCGCACCGCCCGCTGATCCTGGTGCTGACCACCGGCGTGGTCGTCTTCACCCTCGTCCTGCAGGGCTTCACCCTCGCGCCGGTCGTCCGCTGGTCCGGGATCGCGCTGGAGCCGGAGCACACCGCCCGCGAAGAGGCCCGCGCCCGCGCCGGACTGGCCACGGCCGGTCTGGCCTGCCTGGACGAGTTGGAGGCGGCCGAGGCGGCGCCCACCGCGCTGATCGACCAGCTGCGTCGCGGCCTGCTGGTCCGCCTGGACCAGGCCGACGCCGACCAGGACGACGACACCACGCCGTCCACCTGGGCCTCGGCCACCACCTACCGGGAGCTGCGTCGCACCGTGATAGCCGCCGAATCCAACCAGCTCCAACGGCTGTACGCGGACCACCACATAAGTGACACCACGCGGCGCCGGCTGCAACGCGGTCTGGACCTCGAAGAGGCCGGACTGGGCGAGGACTGACCGCCCGCGCGGTGGTCATCGCGACCCGGGCCCCCGACCACGATCGGGCCGCCCGGCCCGACAGCCCGGCGCCGGCTCAGAACCGGTCCGGGAACTTGACTCCGGCCACCAGCAGCCCGACCAGCGCCACCGCCACCAACACCCCCACGATGTGCTCCGCGCTCACCACGGACCTCCCCTTCTGCGCCCCGCCGGTCGGGGTCCGCTCCACGGTGGTGCCCCGTCCGGCCGCGTGTGCGCACGGGAGCCAATTCCCTGACGGAATCCGAACGGCCCGGCACGGAGGCCGCCCTCCGTACCGTCCTGGCATCCGGACAACTCGATCGCAACATCGCACATCGCACATCGCGACAACGGAAGTCCCGGCCATCACGGCCGCTGCCGTTGCGGCGGACGGGGCGCGGCGCGCGAGGACGGCGCTTCGGCCGGCCCGACGGCCAGGACCCGCCACTCGTACTGCCGGAACGCCTGGTGGACGGCCCCCCTCCAGCTCCGGGTGCCCGGCGACATCCACGGTGGTGAACAGCAGCGACCCCCGTTCGACCGGCATGATCCCCAGCACATGACGCCCCGTCATGGCGGCCGCGAGGGAGGGCGCGCGTCGAGTGCCGACGACGACCACCTGGTGCTCGGTGGTGCGCAGTTGGGCGAGTACCCGGGTGCCGACCGTGCCCAGGCCGACCAGCACGAGGTGGCCGCTGAGGTCCTGGGCCGGCGGATGCCCGACGGAGCCCTTGCGGAGGGCGTCGCCGGCGTTCATCGTGGCGGCCACCACCAACGGTGACCGCCTCGCCGCACACCCCGTCCAGGGTCTCCGCGAGTCGGTGGGCGAGCCCGTCGTCGCCGCAGATCACCATGTGCTGGGAGCGCTGTCCGAAGGTCGTGCCCAGTGGGAGAGTTGACGTCAACACCGTCGAGTTCTCCAAGGCGGGATGCCCGGTTGCGCGCGCACAACAGTTGCACGTCAAGGTTCCGTGTGAAGTCCCGTCGGTCGTACAACGTCGGCACCGGGAAGCGGTGTCGGCGCGGGACGGGCGGCCCCGCATGCGGGCGGCTCAGGGATGCTGCGCCCGCTCGGCGGCGCTGCGTTCGACGCAGAACTCGTTGCCCTCGGGGTCGGCCAGGGTCACCCAGCCCGTGCCGTCGGGCCTGCGGTGGTCGGCCACCAGCGTGGCCCCCAGGGCGAGGACGCGGGCCACCTCCTCGTCCCGCGACCGGTCCTGGGGTTGGAGGTCCACATGCAGCCGGTTCTTCACGGCCTTGCCCTCCGGCACCGCCAGGAACAGCAGCGCCGAACCCTGGGCGGTGACCAGCGCCTCGGGGTCTCCCGGGGCGTCGTCGTCGGCCAGTGCGCCGTCCAGGACGGCGGCCCAGAACCGTCCCAGGCGGTAGGCGTCGGAGCAGTCGAAGGTGAGGTGCCGCACGCGAGATGCCATGCGGCGCACTATCCGGCAGTCCCGCGGCGCCTGTCCAGGGGAATTTCCCGTCACAAGGGGCCGGCCGGGAAGTTGAACAGGACACGGACATGCGGGAATCCAGCGGGGGTTCGTCCCCCGAGCCGGCCTTCGGCATCGCTCCTATAGTGAGGAGTGGGAGCCACCATACGTGCGCGAAATTGGAGCTAGCCGTGGCTCGCATCACCATCAACGGCGTGACGATCGACCCCTTGGTCCAGTCCGCAGAGCTGGCCGGCGAAGAGCTGGTCTCCGAGGATGCTTCGGCATCGAACTATCTTCTTGTACAGACCACGCACGTGCCGTCCCCGGAGGAGAAGAGCCGGCTGGCGGCACTGGGCGTGGTCATCCACGAGTACGTACCGGACAGTACCTATCTGTGCGGATACCGGCCGTCCGATCTGGCGGCCGTTCGCGCCCTGCCGTTCGTCGCCTGGGCGGATGTCTATCTCAAGGGCTTCAAGCTCGCCCCCTCGCTGCGCTCGGGCCGGATGCGGCCGGGCGTCGCGGTGCTCGCCGAGCCGCTGGAGGTGGCGGAGCCCCGCACCCACACCGTCGATGTCGTCCTGCACCAGGACGTCGACGCCGGCTCCACCGAGGTGCAGGAGCGGATCGCGCAGGCCGGCGGGGTCGGCATCGGCGACATCCAGCCCGGACGCCGGAAGGTGCGGATGACGGTGCCGGAGGAGAACCTCACCGCGCTGACCTCCCTGGACGACATCCGGCACGTCGAGGAAGTCCCGGCGATGGTGCTGTACAACTCCGTCGCGGGGACGCTGCTGCACGCCCGGATCTCCCACAACGGCACCCCGTTCCGGGGCGCGGGGCAGGTGGTGGCCATCGCCGACACCGGCCTCGACAAGGGCTCCCCCCAGGACGTGCACCCGGCGTTCCACGGCCGGGTCAAGCGCCTGGTCGCCCTCGGCCGCACCGGCCCGGACCAGACCGACGATCCGGACGGCCACGGCACGCATGTGGCCGGTTCGGTCCTCGGCAGCGGCCAGTCCGCGTCGATGGGCGGCGTCATCGACGGCACCGCGCCCGAGGCCACGCTCGTGCTGCAGTCCCTGCTGGACGACAACGGCGGGCTGGGCGGCATCCCGACCGATCTTCAGGACCTGTTCGGGCCGCCGTACGCCGAGGACGAGGCCCGGGTCCACACCAACTCATGGGGCCCGACCCAGCCGGGGCTGCCCTACAACGAGCAGTCGGCGGAGATCGACCAGATGGTGTGGGACAACAAGAACCTCGTCATCTGCTTCGCCGCGGGCAACGCGGGGCGCGATCTGGGCCGGACCGGCCGGATCAGCCCGGCCTCCGTCAGCGGTCCGGCCGCGGCCAAGAACTGCGTCACCGTCGGCGCCAGTGAAAGCCGGCGCCCCGACATCGCGCTGACCTACGGCCAGTTGAGTTCGTTCTCCTTCCCGGTCAACCCGATCCACGACGACCGGCAGGCGGACAACCCCGCCGGCATGGCGGCGTTCAGCAGCCGGGGCCCCACGCAGGAGGGCCGCTTCGCTCCGGATGTCGTCGCCCCCGGCACGTCGATCCTGTCGACCCACTCGCGTGCGGCCAAATTCAGCACGGTGTTCGGGGTCTCCGACGATCCGGCGTTCTTCTTCGACAGCGGTACGAGCATGGCCACGCCGCTGGTCGCGGGCTGCCTGGCGGTACTGCGGGAATCCCTGGTGAAGAACGGCACCCCCGATCCGAGCGCGGCGCTGATGAAGGCCCTGCTGATCAACGGGGCGGACGACCTTCCGGGCCAGTACGACCCTTCCGAGGCCGGTCCTTCACCGAACAACAACTCCGGCTTCGGGCTGGTCAATCTGGAACAGGCCATCGTGCTGCCCGACGCCGGCGACCATGCGGGCTTCACCGAGGGCGACGCGCTGGACCAGGACGGGGAACACGCCTTCCCCCTCACCGTCCCGCAGGACGGCGGCCACGAGCTGAAGGTCACGCTGGTCTGGACGGACCCGCCCGGTCCCGCCCTGCAGAACGACCTTGACCTGATCGTCCGCGCGGGCGGGCAGGAACGCCACGGGAACATGGACACGGACCCCGGCTTCGACCGGGTCAACAACATCGAGCAGATCCGCTGGCCCGGCATCCCGAACGGGGACGCCGAGGTCGTCGTCCGTGCACATCGCATCACGCAGTTCGCCCAGCCGTACGCCGTGGCCTGGCGCTTCGTCTGACGCGGCCGCCGGGCGGTCATATCCCCTTTCGGGCAAGGGCGTTCGCCTCCGCCAGGAGTTCGGGAAGCGTCCCGGCGAAGGTCGGCAGCAGCCGGAGGCAGCCGACCCAGGCATCGACGTCCGTGCCCAGATGCTCCCGGGCGAGCCTCTTCGCCCGGACGCATACGGACGGCGGGGCGGCGCCGCCTGACGCGTCGCCGTGGACCTGCTCACCGGGCCGCTCGTCGGAGTACTGCTGGAGGGTGTGCAGGGCGGCGCGGGCCGGGGCCGCGTGGAGGAGGACATCGGTATGGGTGAGGCGGCCCCGACCGAGCGCGGCACCTATCCAGTCCGCTCCCCACACCGGCGTCTTCTCCAACGCCGCCAGCAGCAGCGCGCGGGGGCGGTCGGGAAGCTCCTCCAGGGGACCACCCGGCCCGGTGCGATACGCCGGCACTGCCTCCGCCGACTCCGCTTCGGCTAGCCGACCGCCGGCCCTCGCCACCTGGGCGGACGGGCCGTGGGCGGCCACCACCGCCGCGCGGACCGCCGGGGAGGGGCTGCCGAAGACGAGGAGGTGCTGCACGGCCTGCTCGTCGAAGTGGGGCACGACGGCGAGTTGGGCCTCCTCGGAGGCGCACGCCAGCACCGTGAGGAAGGCGGACCGAGCCTCATCGGGCTGCTCGGCCGGGGACTGCGCCGGGGCCGGCCGCGGCCAGCTCGTGTGCCGCCCCGTACGGGCGTCCGTCGCGGTGGCGTCCGCGACGAGTGCGGTGACGCTGCCGGAGGACGTGCTCAGACCGGCGTAGAACGTCAGCCAGTTGACGGGGTCCGTGCCGAGCGTGTCCAGCAGGTCGGTGAGCGCCTTCCTGGTCGGGCCGTGGTCGAGCGGGAGATGCGCCAGGACCGTCCCGGCCGGGCCCACCTCGGCCAGTACCCGCTCCACGGGCAGCCGGCCTGCGAGGATGCCGCGCTCCAGGGCATGGCGCAACACCCCGTTGCGCTCCTCGCGGTCGGTCCACAACACGGTGAACGCCTCGAAGGGGAGCTCCGCGGCGTACTCGGCGGTCCCGACCGGATCGGCCCGGAAGCTCTCCCACAGCAGGTGGGCGGGACACCCCTCCCACTCGGTGAGCAGGAGGAGCGGAGTGACCGCCCGCCCGGTGTCGTCCGCGGGGAGATTCTCCCGGTGGAAGGACAGGCGCTGGTGTTCCCGCCGGATCAGCGCCCAGTCCAGGCCGTCGGGCCTGGCCGCGAGGCCGGGGCATCCGCAGCGCACCCTCGCCAACGCGTGCAGGTGCTCCGGGTCGGTCCACTCCTCCGCGGCCCGGTGCTCCCGTAGGTACGCCTCCGGATCGGGGGCCGTCAGAGCGGCGCGCAGCATGTCGGGCAGCCACGGATGCCAGTGGGTGAGCAGCGGCACCTCCTCGTGCATACGGAGGAAGTCCTCGAAGGGCTCGGTGGAGCCCCAGAGCGCGAACAGGCTCAGACAGGCGTCGACGACGGCCGGCGGCGGGAGGTAGGGACCGAACGCGGCGAGGAGATCCACGGAGAGCCCCGCGGCCCCGCTTGTCAGTGCGGGGAGCATCAGGAATCCCTCGGCTCCGTGGACCATGTTCAGCAGGCCGTCCTCGGCGTACCAGCGATCATCCAGGAAGTCGGCGGCCTCCAGCAGGATCGCCAGCAGCCCCGGCGCCTCCTCCACCGCACGGATCTTGCTCCCGTCGTCGTCGCGGTACTCCGCACGCCACAGCGCCGGGCCGAGGGCCGGGTCTCCCGTCCGGGCCACCGAGGCGAGCCATTCCACCGGGTCCTCCTCCAGGACCGCCCGCAGCCGTCCGGCGTCGTCCTGGCCGAGGAGTTCGCCCACCAACTCCCGGGGGAGACCCAACCGGTCGGAGAGCAGGGCCAGCAGCTGCGGCCGCATGCGCTCGGCCAGCGCGTCGGCGGTGGCCGGATCGGCGAGGCGCAACGCGAGACGAAGCGCGGAGCGGGAGCTGTCACTCACGATCGGGTCCCTTCACGGCAGTGTGGACAGGCGGGAAACCGGTGTCTGCGCGCGGGCCTGCTGCGCAGCGGTCGCACGCACCGACCCGACGTTTTCGATCGTGACACACCCCACTGACAACGCCCCTCCGCGCCCAGGGCGCTTCTGACGGATCTCCGTGGACGCCGCGGAGATCCAGAAGCGCCCTAACCCCCGCCCTCGCGCGCGGAGTTCCGGATCCGCCCGCCCTCCGGCCACCCGACCACGTATCCGGCGGAATCGACGGCCTGTCTCGTCGGCGGCACCGCCGACGCCGGCCACCTGGGCGTCGGGGCCGACGTCACGGCAGGCGGCGTCCTCCAGGCCGCGCTCCTGGCCGTGCTCGGCACCGCTCGTCTGGCACGCGGGGGTGCCGCCGGCCGAGGTACGGATGTCCGGGGTCCCCGGTCCGGTCCCGGTGGTGCGGGCAGGCCCGGCCGTCGCGGCAGCCGGTTCGCTGCCGGCGCTGATCCTCGGCGGACGGCGCGGTGGTCGCCGCCCTGGCCGCCGCCGCGGACCCGCGCGGCGCCGTCAGGAATTTTCGGGAGCCGGTCTGCGGCCGGCGGCGCGGAGGCGCCGGCACAGCACGACGGAGGCGATGAGCGCGCGCAGCCTGCGCAGCAGCCCACGGTGCGGCCGTCCGCCGGCCGGGTCCGGGGCCGCGGGGACGACGGCCGGATCGTCCGGTCCGACCGGCGGCGGTGCGGGCTGCGCGGGCACGGAGGCGGACCGGTCCCGTGGTGTCGACTCGTCCGGTGACGTGCACGGATCGGTCGGTTCGGTGCCGGCCGGTGGGCATGGCTCGGGTCGGGGTGCGTTGCGGCGGGCCTCGGCGCGCACGAGGGCGGCGAGGGCGGCGAAGACGTCGGCGGGCATGCCGGAACTCCTGCGGTGTGGGATGTCGTGGACGCTGGTGCGGCAGGCCGCGACCGCCCCCTCGGCCCTGTGGTGCGCGGGAGGAGCGGGGCATGGTGGTACGCGGCCGGGCCGGCTCAGCAGCGCAGAACGGTCACCCGTGCAGGCAGGCCGGTGGCGGCGGACGGGAGGACGGCCCAGAAGGCGGGGTGTCCCGATGCGGCCAGGGGGCCTTCGACATGGGATTCCCGCAGGGCCTTGCCGTTCGGCCCGGACGGGACATGGTGACGCAGATGGCAGGCGGTGGCGTGGCACAGCCGCCGGAAGCCGTTGCCCGGATGCTGGTGAACGATGCCGTCGGACGGTGTCAGCACATGACTCGTGGTGTCGCAGATCCGGTCCGCGGCACTGGTGGAGGCCGGAGCGTCGACCCGGGTGGGGCACCGGCCGGACCCGGCGTCCGCCGCGTCGGCGTAGCCGGTGGTGAGCGCCGCGAACAGCAGCGCGAGCAGCCCCAGGAGAAACAGCATGCGAGCGCCGCCGGACGCCGCGGAGCGGCCGGTGCCGACGGTGTCACGCATGCGGGTCTCCCAACACTCTTCCGAGAAGAAATTCCCCTGGGAGAGATCGGGACATTCGGGAGACACGGGAAAGAGTCGGTTATTCCACTCGTTCCGGCTATGCGTCGTATGCGTGATCCCAACGCGGCGAGCTGCACCGCGGTGGTGGGCGGTGGCGTCCGGCGCCGTCGAAGCGGACGCCCCTCACCTGCGAGACCCGCACCGCGCCCACCGCCCGCGCCGTCCGCACCGCCCGCGCCTGCTCAACGTCGCCGGGCGGCCGTCACGTTGACGAACCCCACCGGCCTTCGTTCACTCGCTTTCGCGCGCACGGGCGTAGTAGTGGGAGAACCGCTCCAGCGGCTCGCCCTCCGCGCTCCACGGCCAGGGCGTGGCCACGCCGCCGGTGGTGCGCAGCACGTTCGCGGCCTCACCGGGGCGCACCGCCTTCATCAGCGCATAGGCCAGCAGGTTCAGGTCGGCGAGCGCCTGCGCGTGCCGGAGGAAGCCCTGGCCCGGCCAGTAGTGCGCCGCGTGATCGAGCACCGCGACGGCGTCGTGCCGGCGCCAGAACTCGCCCGCGCCGAGGGCCGTGACCCCGCCGGGGGCCATGGACCGCTGGTGGTTGCGGACCAGGGCGGTGAGTTCCAGGCCGGCCGCGGGAGCGTTGGTGGGCATCGCGGAGCGGACGCTGTCGAGCAGGTCGAGCACCTGACTGCTGGAGCCGCACTCGTCCGGCGAGAGGTAGCCCAGTGCCTGGAGGTGGGCCTCGCGGTTCCACGGGTCGCGGGCCTTGATCTCGCGCCAGATCGCGGCCAGTTCGGCGGACGGGCGGCGTTCCAGACGGAGGATGGCCAGGTGCAGGGTCCAGGGCGTGGGGTCGGCGGGCAGCAGTTCGGCCGCGCGGTGACAGGTCTGCCGGGTGGCCTCCAGGTCGACGGCGGAGCCTTCCTGGCGGGCCTGCAACAGGTCCGACCAGGCATGCAGCAGCAGGGCGTCCTGGTTGTGCGGGTTGTGCTCGCGCCAGATGCCGGGCAGGGCCCGTCCGGCGGCTGCGGCCAGGACGCGCAGGCGGTGCGCCTTTCGGTCCCAGTCGTCGCCGGCGTCGCCGAGGACGTCTGCCATCAGGGCCATGACAGGCGTGTCGAGCGAACCGCGGTCCCAACAGGTCTCGACGCGTCGCCTGACCTGTCCCAGGGCGGCGTCGTCGAGTTCGGGGAGCATGCGGGGACGGCTGCCTTTGCGGCGTCTGAAGACGGGCATTCCGCGGTGGCCTTCCGGATGAGGTGCGGGTGGACGGAGTTCCGGCATCGTACGGGCGAAGGTCGGCCACGCAATCCGCCGCCCGCACTCCGAGACGCACCCGATACCCAGACGCGTCCATTTCGATCCCAGAACATACTTGTCCAGAACCTTCACCCGCGTGGCACATACTTTCAACCGGTTTGTAAAAGCCTGGCCATGAATTGATTACCTTTGTGCACACGGTGACCCCGGCACTCGGTCGCGAACGATCACCGGCTCCTCTTCCGGGGAGATCCGGGCGTAGCGCACCGGCCCGCTCAGCGGCACCCCGCCCACCACCGGCGACCGTGCCGGCTCCGCACCGAGGGCCACCAGCACCCAAGTGCCGCCGGGAAAGCAGACGATGACGGTGGTCCCCTCGACGGCGCATCGTACGGCCGGAGGCTCGGGGTCCGCACCGTACCCGGTGAGACCGACCAGGGCGACATGCACGGACCGGTCCGTCGCGCGCCGGCCGGTGGCATACGGGACGGCGGTGTGCCGACCGAAGGCACCGGTGCCCTCCGCGGTCGCCACGTCGAGGTGCGGATGACCGGCGAGGGAGACGAATGTACTGGTCAGACCGCCGTCGGTGGCGGCTTCGGCCCGGTTGCCGACGGTCCGGACGCGCGGTGGCCGCTCCCCAGCGAGCTGCCACCCGCTGTCGTGCAGCGGCAGGTACGCCGGCGCGTCGACGAGGTGGACGCGCAGTTCGAACGCGCCCCGGACCACGCTCGCGGTCTCGATCCGGGCCTCGGGGTCCGGCCCGCCGCGCCGGTCCGCCTGATGGCGAGCGGGACGGTGACCGGCCGATCGATGCCAGGCAGATCCGTGCCAGGCAGGTTGATCCCAGGCAGGCTGGTGCCAGGATGCGGCGTAGTGGTCGTGGACGTGCAGGCGGTGGATGCGAGTGCGGCGGGACAGGCCGAGCTCGGGGTGGTGGAGCGCCACATGGTTGTCGGCCAGGAGGCGGCGGGAACCGTCGGCGACGTGGCACGGGCCGGTCGCCGTGGAGTAGGCGAACCGTGAGTAGAGCGGGTCCCCGGCTGTTCGGACCGCCGGGTAGCTGCCCGGCGCGCGGGCGTCCCGTGCCTGGTCGGGACCGCCGTGGTCGGCCGTTGCGTAGTTGTCGCTGCCGTGGTTGACGAGCCGGACCACGCCGTCCGCCCGGGTCGCCGAGAGCACGAAGCCGGGTACGGGCAGTGCCTGGATCCGGTCGCCTCGTTCGACGGGCAGCGGTTCCTCCGGCTCCGTCCAGCACGGGTGGTCGGCCGGCAGCAGCAGGCCGAGGAACGCCTTGGCGAGCCAGTACGGGGAGGCCGGGCCGGAGTAACCCTGCACCAGTGGCGGGTACGGCCCGTACCAGCCCAGGGTGGGGATGCCGTTCCGGTCGCGGAATCCGCGGTCGGTGAAGTGGCGCAGCGCACCACTGGCCAGCCGGCGGGTCTGGCCCGGGCCGAGCGGTGTCGCGTCCACCAGTGCGCCCAGCCACGGGGCAGCGGCCGCCGCGAACCGGTAGATCAGTGAGCGGCCCTGGTGCACGGGGGCGCCGTCCGCGCCGAAGAACAGCGCGTAGTCGGCGAGGAAGCGCCGCAGTCGTGCCTTGAGGACCGTTCGATCCGTGGCACGCTCGCCGGCCATCAGGGACCACAGGAGGGGGTAGGTGTGCAGGGCCCAGCCGTTGTAGTGGTCGAAGTTGTCGGCGGTGCGGGCGTCGCCGCCGTCGCGGTACCAGCCGTCGCCGACGTGGAACGCCTCGATACGGGCCAGGTCGTCGTCCATCGCGGCCCGGTCGTGGGCGGCTCCGACACTCGCCAGGAACTCTCCGACGATCACCCGGAACATGTGCCAGTTGTTGTCGGGGATCCGCAGGCCCCAGGCACCCTGCAACCACTCGACGACCCGTTGCCGCACCCCGTCCGGCAGGCGATCCCACAACCACGGCCGCGTCAGGTGCAGCCCCAGTGCCAGGGAGCACGCCTCGACGAGGGTCTGCCGGCACTCCTGGCCGAGCGCCGGCCACGCCTCGGGATGCCGTGGGTCGGTGCCGGCGCCGATGCCCTCCGCGTAGCGCTGGAGCAGGCCGGCGGGTGCCCGTCCTTGGCAGCCCGCGGTGCGGAAGGCCAGCAGGAGGAAGGTACGGGCGAAGCCTTCGAGTTGGTCGGAGTCGGTACCGGAGGACGACGGTCTGCCGGGCAGCACGAGGCGTGCGCCGGAGGGCGAGGCGAACCGGTGCGCGTCCGTCAGCAGCCGGTCGGCGAGGGCCAGCCAGTGCGTGCGGACGTATCCCGTGAAGGGCGAGAGCGTACGGTCCTCGGGCGGCAGTGCCGGTCCGGTCCCGCTCGTGCGCGACATGGGGCTCCTTGAGTCCGGTGCTCTGCGGTGGTGTGGTGGTCATCGGGTGGCCGTGCTGCAGATGTCGGGGTGTGCCCCGCGCCAGCATGGCCGCTCGCCGGCGAAGGCCACAAGCACCCGAAACGGACGGGACACGGGTGCCCCGGGCCGACCGCCGCACGGTCGCCGGCCGCCCCGTCGACGTCCCGAAAGAAGGCTGATGAGGTTGTCCAGTAGCACCCAGCAGGAACCGAACGGCCCTCAAGAGCACGATGGCCGACAGGAGTTGAGGGAATTCCAGGCGCCTGAGGCTCAGGAGACGTCACGGACCGCGGAGGAGCTGCGGCTCGCGGTGGTGGGGCTCGGGATGCGCGGGACGCTCGGCAGGCATGTCGCCGACCGGCGGCTGCGGGCGCGGGTGGTGGCGGTGTGCGACCCGGTCGCGGCTCGCCGGGAAGGCAGCCGGGAACCGTACCCGGAGGCCGAGCGGCACGCCGACCACCGCCGGTTGCTCGATGCCGGGCTGGACGGGGTGATCCTGACGACGCCGGACGACACCCACGAGCAGTTGGCCGTCGACTTCCTGACGGCCGGCGTCGCGGTGTTCGTCGACAAGCCGCTGGCGATCACCACCGCCGGATGCGACCGCGTACTGGAGACGGCGCGACGCACCGGCACCCGGCTCTACGTCGGCCACAACATGCGCCACATGCCGGTCGTCCGCACCATGCGCGAGCTGGTCCGCAAGGGCGTGATCGGCGAGGTGAAGGCCGTCTGGTGCCGTCATTTCGTCGGCCACGGCGGGGACTTCTACTTCAAGGACTGGCACGCCGACCGCCGCCGGACCACCGGTCTGCTGCTGCAGAAGGGGGCGCACGACCTCGATGTGATCCACTGGCTGGCCGACGGCTACACCGTGCGGACCCAGGCGATGGGCGGGCTGACCGTCTACGGCGACATCACCGCGCGCGGCGGGCAGGGCGAGCGGACGCTGACCGAGTGGTTCGACCCGGAGAACAACTGGCCGCCCACGTCCCTGACCGGCCTGAACGACGTGGTCGACGTCGAGGACCTGTCGATGATGACCATGCGCCTGGACAACGGGGTGTTCGCCACGTACGAGCAGTGCCACTACACACCCGACTACTGGCGCAACTACACCGTCATCGGCACCCACGGGCGGCTGGAGAACTTCGGCGACACCGACGGGGCGGTGGTCAAGGTGTGGAACGGCCGGCGCAGCGGCTATCGCGCGGACGCCGATCTGGTCGTCGAGGTGCCCCCGGGCGAGGGCGGGCACGGCGGGGCCGACCCGCGACTGGTGGCCGAATTCGTGGACTTCGTACGCGAGGGCGGGCAGACGCTCACCTCACCGGTGGCGGCCCGGCAGGCGGTGGCGGCCGGCTGCGCCGCCACCGCGTCGCTGCGCGCCGACGGCGTGCCCGTCAATGTGCCCGCATTGTCACAGGAGTTGGTCGACCATTTCTCCACCAATAGCCGGGGAATGTGAGTTGAAATCCTTATTTCATGGAGGTAAAGCCTTCGTAGTGTGCAGATCGGCGGATTCCTTCGGGGGATGTGGCGCGGAGTGCATCACGTCCCATTGTGGCCATTGGCGCGACTTGGACACCGTGGGACTGCTGATTCGGGTAGCAATGACCTGGACGACCACGGGGATTCCGGAATCCGGGTTGCTTCACCGCCCGGCTGACGCAAATGTCTTGATACTCCGCAATCCGGTTCGGAATGCCCGGTGGCCATCGAGCGGAACGCACACAAAAGGAATGAGGGAATCATGGTCATGGGCAAAAGGGCCGCGCTCGTACTGGGGCCGGTGCTGGGCGCGTTGCTGGCGCTGCCGCTCTCCGCGCAGGCGGCCGTCCGCCCGGACTCGCTGCCGAGCGAGAGCGAGTGGCTCAAGGACGTCGCACCGGTCGCGGCGTCCCTCCAGGACTATCTGAAACAGCGTCTGGCCGAGGGAAGGAGCGGCGAGAAGCCTGCGGTCGTCCTGGACATCGACAACACCTCCCTGGCCACGCACTACGACCGGGGGAAGCCGGTCGAGGCGATCCTCAAGGCCACGGAGTACGCGCACGAGCACGGCGCGGCGGTGCTGTTCGCCTCGTACCGCGACCCCGACGAGCAGGACGCCACGAAGCAGGAACTCGCCTCGGCCGGCTACACCGTCGACGGCCTCTGCCTCAAGCCGCACGGCGACAGCCCAGGAAAGGCACAGGTCAAGCTCGGCTGCCGGAAGAAGTACGAGTCACAGGGCTACACCCTCGTCGCCAACGTCGGGAACCGCAGCACCGACTTCGACGGCGGGCACTACGAAAAGGGCTTCAAACTTCCCGACTACGACGGGCAGTTGAGCTGATTGCCGAGCTCCCGGACCCCCTCCCGAACCCCGGACCGTCCAATTCCCCAACTGCCGACCTGCCGGCACGCGTCATGACTTGTGAGTGTGGGCCCACCCGTGACGGTGGGCCCACACTCATGATCGGTTCCAGGTAACGCCCCCACCCCCAACACCCCCACCCCCACACCCACCCGCCCGGAGCCCCCCATGAGCGAAGACGACCGGCCGGCCCACCTCGCCCGGCTCGGCCTCTCCGAGACCGAGGCCACCACCTATCTGGCCATGCTGGACACCGGCCCCACCACCGTCACCGCGCTGGCCCGCCGGCTGGGCGTGGCGCCCGCCGACGCCGAACGTGCCCTCGCCCGGCTCATCCATCTGGGCCTGGCCGCCAGTCACGGTCCCGATCGCTCCGGCATCGCGCCGATCGAACCGTCCATCGGCCTGGGCCGCCTGACCAGCACCCGTACCGCGGAACTGCAACAGGCCCATCTGGTGGCCATGGACGCCTACCGCACCTACCGTCGCCAGGTGCACCCGCAGGCCACCGACGACCTCGTCGAGGTGGTCACCGGACCGCAGATCGTGGAGCGCATCCTCCAGGTCGAGGACGCCGCGGCGTCCGAGGTGCTGCGCTTCGACGCCCCGCCGTGGCACACCGGCGGCACCCCCAACCCCACCGAGATCCGCAACCTGGAGCGCGGTGTGTGCTATCGCATCGTCTACTCCAAGTCCGCGGTGGAGAACAGCGATTACTACGCGCGCAACATCAGACCCTGCATCACGGCCGGCGAGCAGGCCCGGGTGCTGCAGTCCCTGCCGGTGAAACTGGGCATCTTCGACCAGCGACTGGCGATCGTCTCGATGACGTTCGGCGACGCCGAGGTGAACGACTCGATGCTGCTGGTCCGCCCGTCCAGTCTGCTGCGCGCGCTCACCGGCCTGTTCGAGACGTCCTGGCGGTCGGCCTATCCGCTGCACTTCGGCGAGCGGGTGCCGCCCGCGCTGCGCCCGATACAGCGCCGCATCCTTGAACTGCTCGGCAGCGGTGTCACCGACGAGACCATCGCCGAACTGCTGGGCATCAGCCGCCGCACCCTCTCCCGTCAGCTGGAGCAGCTCAACCGGGCCGCCGACGCCACCACCCGCTTCCAACTCGCCCTGTACGCCGCGCGGAAGGGGTGGGTCTGACCGTCGCCGGCCGGTCCCGGAGGGGCCCACGCCCCGGTAGGACACCGGGCTGGGCGGGGCCCCTCCGCTGCTTGTCCACGGAGCCTCGCTACGCCTCCGACGCCGCCCCGACCTCCGCCTCGACGACGCGGAGGGCGCGGGACGGGCAGAGCAGGCCGGCCTCGCGCGCCGCCGTGCCGTCGTCGCCGGCGGGGGCGGCTTCCAGCACCGTGACGATCCCGTCGTCGTCCTGGTCGAACACGCCGGGCGCGGTCAGCGCGCACAGCCCGGCGCCCACGCAGACCGTCCGGTCGGCACTCACCCGCATGGTCATCGCGCTCCTCCTTCCCTCTCCCCGCGTCACCAGGTGACCAGGAGCTCGTTGACGCCCTGGATCGTGGTGCCCGGCCGCAGCTTCAACTGGTCCGCAGGAGTGACGAGTCGAAGCGTCGGCACCCGGTCCATCAGCGCGTTGAGGATCACCTCCAGCTCCAGGCGGGCGAGGTTCTGCCCCAGGCACTGGTGCACGCCGAAACCGAAGGCCAGGTGGTGGCGCGCGGAGCGGCGGACGTCGAAGGCGTCCGGGTCCTCGTACACCGTGCCGTCCCGGTTGGCTATGGAGTTGACGACGATCACGCCCTCGCCGGCCCGGATGAGCCGGCCCTCGATCTCGATGTCGGCGGTGGCGACCCGGCCACCGGCGATGTCCGCGATGGCCAGGAGGCGGAGCAGTTCCTCGACCGCACCGGGCACGAGGCGGCGATCGTCCCGCAGGGCCGCGAACTGCTCGGGGTGTTCCAGCAGGGTGATCACGCCGAGCGAGGTCATCGAGGCGGTGGTCTCGTGGCCGGCGACGAGCAGCAGCAGTGCGGTGGAGATCAGTTCCTCGCGGTCGATCTCGCCGTTGGCGAGTTGCTCGGCGACCAGGCTGCCCACGAGTCCCGTACCGGGCTCGGCCTGGAAGGCGGTGATGAGTCCGTCCATGTAGTGCCTGAGGTCGTCGCGCGCCGCAGAGGCGCTCGCCACGTCCGTGGCCTGCACCAGGCGCCTGCTCGCGTCCTGGAAGAAGTCGTGGTCGGCATAGGGCACGCCGAGCAGCCGGCAGATCACCATGGACGGCACCGGCAGCGCGAACCGGCCGACGAGATCGGCGGGCGAGCCGGAGGCGAGCATCTCGTCGAGGAAGCCGTGCACGATCTCCTCGACCTCGGGGCGCATGCCCTTGATCCGCTTGACGGTGAACTCGCTGATCGTCATCCGTCGCGCGACGCCGTGCTCGGGCGGATCCATGGCGATGAACGCCGGACGGTTCTCCCGGGCGATCTCGAAGCGCGGTGAGGTGGCGGGGAAGTTGACGTCGGCGCGGTCGGAGGACAGGCGCGGGTCGGCGAGCAGCTTGCGCGCGGCCTCGTGCTTGGTGACCACCCATGCCTGGCGGCCGTCGTAGAGGGTCACCCGGTGCAGGGGGCCGGGGGCGTCCCGCAGCTCTGTGTAGCCCTGCGGTAACTGGTACGGACAGGTTCGGTCGCTCGGGAAGGCGGGCGCTTCGGTTGCCTGGGGCGTGGTGGCGATATCGGCCATCGGTCCACTCCGAATCAAAAACCTCATGGTTAAAGAACGCGGTGTTCTCTAATTCGGAGAATAGACTGGGCCCCATAGAGAACGCAACGGCCTCTACGAGACATCTTCGGGAGTCACGCTGTCACCCAACGCCGGTCCCACCGCCGCACCCGCCGCCGACCACCGCAAAGGCCCCCGCCGCCGCGGCGCGGAGCTGGAGAAAGCCATCCTGATGGCGACCCTGGAGGAGCTCAGTGAGACCGGCTATGCCGAGCTGACGATGGAGCGGGTGGCCAGTCGGGCCCGCACCGGCAAGGCCGCCCTCTACCGACGCTGGTCCAGCCGTGCCGAACTGGTCATGGACGCCTGCCGGTCGACCGGTCTGACCGCCGTCGAGCCGCCCGACACCGGCGCCCTGCGCTCGGACGTGATAGAGCTCATGCGGCAGCTCGCCGCCAAGGTGGCCAGCCCGCTCGGCGGCATCCTGCGCGGCCTGCTGGCCGAGATGACCCGCGACTCCGACTTCGCCAAACTCGTCCGGGAAAGCGTCCACACCGTCGGCCCGGTGGCCCTCCGGACCGTCCTGGAACGCGCGGTCGAACGCGGCGAGATCCAACCCTGGGTCCTGGACTCCCGGCGCGCCACGGTCGCCACCGACCTGCTGCGCAACCAGTTCCTGCTCTTCGGCACGCCCGTCTCCGACGACGTCATCACCGACATCGTCGACGACATCTACCTCCCCCTGATCCTGCATCCGGCCCCGAAGCGCGCGGGCGACGGCACCTAGGACAGCACCGTCCCACCCCACCCCACGAGTTGACTCTCACATCGATGTGAGGCCCTAGCGTCCCCGGCATCAGCAGGCGCTCCGCGACATCCGCTCGCGGCGCCGCACGAGACGACAGGGAGTCCTTGCCATGACCACCAACCGCCCGCTCGACGGGAAGACCGCACTGGTGACCGGGGGCAGCCGGGGCATCGGCCGGGCCATCGCCGAACGCCTCGGGCGCGACGGCGCCGTGGTCGCCCTGACCTACGCCCGCGACCAGGCCGCGGCGGACGAGACGGTCGCCCGCATCCGCAAGGACGGCGGCCGGGCGGTCGCGCTGCACGCCCCGCTCGGCGAGCGCGGCGATGCCGCAGCGCTGTGGTCGGCCTTCGACGCACGGATCGCGGAACACGCGCCCGGGACGGGCCCGGCGGTCGACATCATCGTCAACAACGCCGGCATCGGCATGCTGTCGGCGCTTCCCGCACTGACCGAGGACGACTTCGACAGGGTCTTCGCGGTGAACGTCCGCGCGCCGTTCTTCGTCGTCCGAGAAGGGCTCACGCGGCTGCGCGACGGCGGCCGGATCATCAACGTCTCCAGTGGCGCGGGCCGCCTCGCCATGCCCGTGGCCATCGCCTACGGAGCCACCAAGGCCGCCCTTGACAACTTCACCCTCAACCTGGCCCAGGAACTGGGCGGCCGGGGCATCACGGCGAACGCGGTCGCCCCGGGGATCATCGACACCGACGTCAACGCCGACTGGCTGCGCGGCAATCCGGCGGCGGAGGCGGATGCGGCCGCCCGCGCCGCGCTCGGCCGGGTCGGCCGGCCGGACGACGTCGCCGACATCGTCGCGTTCCTCGCCTCGCACGACTCCCGCTGGATCACCGGCAAGGTCCTCGACGCGACCGGCGGCGTCAGGCTCTGACGGGTCATCGGCCGGCCGGCGCCTTCCCACGGGAGCGGCGGCGGCCCGCCGTTCGAGGGACCACGGGCGCGGCGCGGGCTCGCGGGCCGGTCCACTGCCGTTACGAAGGGACCGACCCCGCGCCGCCGGGGCGGTCCGCCCGTCCCGCCGGCGCGCGACTCGGAACGAAAGGATCCGCGCGTGTCCGCACCGACCGCGATCGACCACCATGCGAAGACCGGGTACAGCCTGCCGCTGGCCTACTGGCTGGCCCAGGCATCGGACCTCGCCTACAAGGACGAGTCCACCATCGAGTCCCGGGCCCGCGCCTGGGGCTTCGACCAGGTGCGTCACCATCAGACACGGTTCACGCCGCCGTTCCCGCTGGAGGACACCCAGGCGTACACGGCGGCCAGCGACCACATGATCATCACCGCCTTCCGCGGCACCGAACCGGTGCAGATCCGTGACTGGCTCTCCGACGCCACCACTCCCCCGTGGCCGGGCCCGGCCAGGACCGGCTATGTCCACTACGGCTTCGCCGAGGCACTTCAGTCGGTCTTCCCGGACGTCAGGAAGACCCTGGCGGAGCTGCGCACCAACGGCCAGTCGGTGTGGTTCACCGGGCACAGTCTCGGCGGTGCGCTGGCCATGCTTGCCGGCGCGTGGATGTACCTGGAGGACCCGCGGTTGCAGGCGGACGGCGTCTACACCTACGGGCAGCCCCGCACCTGCGACCGCCTCCTGGCGGACGCGTACAACAAGGGCTTCAAGGGCCGCATGTACCGCTTCGTCAACAACAACGACATCGTCCCGCAGCTTCCGCCCGAGCCTGCCTTCACGCACGTCGACGCGCTGAGGTACATCGACTCGGGCGGGCGGCTGCACGACTCCATGGGGCTGCTCGGCGGCCTGGCGGACCGGGCCAAGGGGCTGACCGCGGACGCGTTCGCGCCGGCCTCGGACGGTGTCCGGGACCACTTGATCAAGCGCTACATCGCCGCCATCGAGCAGAACCTCTCCTGACCCTCGACCTGGATCCGACGGAGCATCAAGTGCGCCCGGTCCGCGCGGAGTTCGCGGCCCGGGCCACCGGGCGCCGTCAGGGGTTGTTGAGACTGGTGTGGTTCCACCAGCCCTGGCGGCCGACGGTGAAGTCGATCGTCGGGCTGCTCCCGTTGAGCCGGCCCTGGTACTTCTTGCCCTTTTCGAGCTTGCTCTTCTTGATCACTTCCCTGGGGTCCTTGATCGACTCGATGACGAGCGTCGGGACCTTCTTCAGCGTCGCGGGGTCGATGGTCTGGTCGGTGACGACGGTGACGACCTCGTCCCAGTTCGGCTTCTGCGCGAGCTGGTGGGCGAGGTGGATCTCCTTGCCTTCGCCGAACACCAGGTAGGTGAGGTAGTCGGGGTAGGGGTAGTCCGCGCCCCCGAGCTTGCGGAAGCTCAGAACCTCCTGGCACTTCACCCTGGTCAGCGTGGTGGTGATCTTCTCGAACTTGCGCGTGGCACCACCGTCCGAGACGAGGACGCGCTCCAGGTAGACGTTGAACTCCTTGCCCGGCTTCAGGTCCGGCAGCAGGAAGTGCTCCGGGCACTGCAGCGAGTAGAACACCCACTTGTCCTCGTTCGCCTTCAGGTCCTCCCGGTACTTGTCGCGCAGGGCGTCCGGGACGTCGAAGGTGTAGACGGCCTGGTAGTTGTGGCCGGAGGTCTCGCTGTAGAGGGCGAGGTGGTAGAAGAAGAGCTTTTCCTTGCCCAGGATGAGGAAGCGGTGGAAGTGGCCACCGTGGCCGTCGTGCTGGGTCGAGTCGGGTGCGGTGTTCATGGTGTGCGGGCGCCTTTCGTGGGGTGGGGTGGGGTTGGTGTGCCGTCTGGCCCAGAAGGGGCGGCCGGCCCATCGGGTTTCCTGAGCGTGGACGGCGCGGTGGCCGTCCTGGTAGGCGGTACGTGCGGTGGCGACCTTCGCCGCGTAGTCGGCCAGTGCCGTGCGGTCGCCGCGCAGTTGGCCGTCCACCGCCTCGCCCGCGCTCAGCCCGGTGTAGAGGGCGGTCAGGATGCCCTGGGAGCTGAGCGGGTCGAAGGCGGCGGCCGCGTCCCCGGCGGCCGTCCAGCCGTCCCCGTGCACCCGGTCCAGATGGGCGGTGTGCGCGGGGGCGCGGCGGGGCGGCCGGAGGGCGTCGAGCCCGTGCGGACGGGCCCGGCCGGAGACGTGCCGGGTGGCCAGCAGCCGGTCGCGGAACCCCTCGGCGCCGCGGACGGCGGCGAGGGGCAGGTCGGGGTCGGTGAAGTAGGCGACCAGGCGCTGCCGGGAGGGCAGCAGAGCGGTGTACCACCAGCCGTCCTGGTCGGACTCGACCAGCGAACGGCCGTCGGTGGCACCGTCCCGCGCCGGGTCGAGGAGGAGGTGCAGGGCGGTGAGCCGGTCGCCGGTGCGGCGGCGGGCGCCGGCGCGGACGGCGAGCGCGGCGCCCCGGCCGGTGGCGTCGACCAGCCAGCGGCAGCGGACCGTGCGGTCGCCGCCCCTGGTGCCGCGGTCGCGCAGCGGGACCCGCCAACTGCCGTCGGGCTGCCGGACGGGGCCTCGTACGGCGGTGCGTTCGGCGACGTCCGCGCCCGCGGCCCGGGTGGCCGCCCGCAGCCGCCGGTCGAAGAGCGCCCGGTCGAGATGCCATCCGTGGCCGTAGGGGTCGCGGAGGAAGTCCACCTCGTGCAGTGCGGACGAGCCCCAGGCGGACTGGTTGCCGTGGCAGGGCAGATGGCCGCCGCCCAGCACCGGGCGCTCGACGCCGAGGTCGGCCAGGATCAGCCGCCCCACGGAGACGAGCGACTCGCCGACCTTGGGCGGGCCGGTGCCGGCGTCGGCCAGCAGCACCCGGCGCCCCGCCCGGACGAGGGTCAGCGCGGCGGCGCAACCGGCCGGGCCGCCGCCCGCGACCACCACGTCATAGGCGGGCGCGGGGGCCCGCGGTTCTCGGCTCACTGGTTCTCGTGGAACGGGTCGAGCTTCTCCAGGTAGCCGGCGGCGATCGCCGTCTCGTCGTAGCCGGTCAGCGCCTTGGCCTCCTCGACCGCCTGCTGGACCAGGGCCGACTCGACGTCCTCGGCGGGGATGGCGCCGCGCCAGGTACCAGCGGCCGCGGCCAGCCGGGGTACGCCGGCCTCGGGCACATGGATGTTGATGAGGTTGGCGTGGTCCGGGGCCCGGTCGTAGCTGGGCTCGGACTCGACCTGCATGTACTTGGGGAACTTGCCGTCGCCCACCTTGTATTCGTGCGGCTCGACGATGCCGAACTTGAACCAGTCGTCGATCATCTGCCGACGTTGGTCGTTGTACTTCACGTTCTTGAGGCCGCGCAGCCAGACCGCCCGGTTCTCGAACGCCTTCTCCCGGGCGGTGTCGTCGCCGCCGACCGGTTTGGTGTTGACGATGTCGAAGTCGGCCTTCTTCAGGACGTGGTTGGGCATCTGGGCGGGCCAGAAGGTGGGCAGATAGGGGCTGTAGCGCGGGCCGAGCTGGTTCACCACCTGGTAGCCGAAGCGGCAGCTGGCGGTGTCGCACTGCCAGGGTGCGGCCATCCAGCGGGTGAGGTCGCCGGGGCTCTGCGCGTAGAGCGGGCCGGTCTTGCCCAGCATGTCGTCGACCTTGAACTCGTCGCCGTAGTCCGGTTCCTGGGTGCCCTCGGCACGGTGCAGGATGCGGAACGGCTCGGAGAACATGGTCTTGTGGCGGATCGGCCAGGTGACCTCGCTGCCGGGGTGGAAGGCGTCGGCGGCGCAGTTGTCGAGCGCCGCGCGGTCCAGCAGACCGGGCTGTCGGGCGATGGGGGCCTGGTCCACGTCGGGGTAGCCGGTGCGGGGCGGTCCCGGGACGAAGTCGCCGTCGGCCCACCGGGCCAGGATCCAGTCCTGGGTGGGCGAGAGCGTGAGGTGCTGCCGTACGGAGTCGGGCTTCTTGCCCGACATGGCGTCGCCGTACAGCCATGGCCAGGGCACCGGCGACATGCCGTCCCGCTCGTAGTCGCGCATCTGGTGGTAGATCTGGCGGCGCAGGTCCCGGTTGGTCTCGCTGGTGTCGTTGAGGCGCTTGCGCATGGCCGGGTCGAGGAAGTGGTACGGGCCCCGCCAGCCGAACTGGGTGGCGAAGCCGTGGTTGACCCACTGCAGTTCACAGAAGCGGGCCAGCAGCGGTTCGACGTCCTCCGGGTAGGAGGGCCGGGGCCCGACCTTCAGGGTCTTCTCGGTGACGAACACGTCGTAGAGCAGGTCGTAGAGGGTACGGATGGTCTTCACGCCGGGGGCGTAGTGGGGCGGGCCGACCACGACCCAGGCCGGGCTGGCGGTCTTGGTCACGCCTCCGATGGTCACCTCGGCGGTGATCGGGCCGTCGGAGATGTTGTCGTACCAAGTGTCGTTGTTGGCCACACCGGAGATGGGGTTGTTCTTCTCGTCCCAGGAGGCCGACGCGCCGTCGCCGCCGGTCACGACCAGCCGGCCACCGGATTCGGCGAACGCCTGACCCAGCGTGATCGGTTTCCCCATGATCTCCCCGGCGAGGGTGAAGGGCTTCTCCTGAGGCACCTCGATGGTCTGCCGACCGGAGTCGATGACGAGCTTCTTGCGCTCCGCACCCTTCACGGTGGCGTTCCGCCGCCGTCGCATGTCCGGCTTCAGCTTCGTCGGGTCCTTGGCCTCCGGGATGTCGAGCGGGAAGTGGAACTGATACCAGGCGGCCTTCTTGTTGGCGAGGTGCACCGACCACCGGATCTCGGTGACGTCGTCCTGGCCCGTCTCCAGTTCCCGGACGACCTCGCCGGCCTTGTTGTAGCCGTAGAGCCGGAACCGCGCGGCCTGCTTGATGATCTTGCCTGAGCCGTCCTTGTAAGAGCCCGGCGGCAGCGGCGGCTGGTCCGGCGACTCCGGCCCGATGTAGTACGCGTGGTCACTGTTGCCGACCCTGGCTATGCCGATGGCGGGGTGAATCTTCACCTGGGCAATCTGCTGATCCATTACGGGACCTCATAGTGGAGTGATGTCTATAGCCCCCTCAGTTACGTAATGTTCGTTATCTTCCGGCGCCCCGGCGATCCTGCTGCGTCCTAACGGGTACACCGTTCACTCCGTCGCGCCACCGCGCAGGAGAAGGCGGCTTCTCCGGCGCGGCGGCGCGGGGCCGGGCGAGTGGTGTCGCCCCTCCGATCGGGTGGTGCGAGCGGGGCGAGCGGTCGCGTCGGCTCCGGCCCCTGGCCGTCACCGGGCCGGAGCCACCGGCCGGCGATCGCGCCGACGCGCCCGTCCGCGCAGGCACGTCCCAGTCCGGATGCACGGCGAGGGGCGCTGCCGGCGAGGGCGCGTCCACACCCGGCGAGGGTGTGCACCGTCCACCCTCAACTGCCGGGCCATGACGACGCGTTCGAACCGTACGGACAACGACAGAGCGGCCAGGCGGCGGTCAGGACTACGAAACACCAACTCCTCGCATCGCACGGAGAGTTCGACGTCTCGCAGGCGACACGGCCGGACATCGAGCACGGCCCGGGCTTCGGTCCGGGCCGGTGACCGGCCGGGACGGACGCGCGAACCGGCGGGGCCGACGGAGACACGGGCGCCGCCGACGCGCCCGGCGCGATCAACGGCCGGGCGCCCTTGCGACGTCACGCAGAGGCCCAGGCCCGCGGCACGGATCAGCTCAACTGATCGAGTGCACTCCGGGGTAGGTCGTCGTCTCGGGGGCGCGAGCCGGATACCCTCCGCGCCATGGGGACCTTCGCCGACGAAGCACGGTCACGGCTGGCGAATCTGCTGCGGATGGCAGGAAACAGCGAGCGGGACCGGGCGCTGATCATCGCGTATGTGGAGTCCACACCCGAGCCGCCGCCGCTCGGGCCGCGCGGCATCCACACCAGCGGCTGCCCGCAGTGCCGGAACACCATGTGGGGCCAACGCGATCGGGACGGGCACCCGATCGCCGTCTGTGCGCGGTGCGGGTTCGTCAAGGAGGCCGACAGTGGACTGTCCTGACTGCCGCTTGCCGATGCTTGAGCCTGACCCGCAGAGTAATCGACACTGGTGTTATCGATGCGGTCGCGTCGCGGCGACCGGTGAGACCCCGGACGACATCACCCTTCGCGAACGGTGGCGCCAGGAGGCGTTCGTCCTGCTCGACTACGCGATAGCGCTGCGCGGCAGGTGCCGCACGCGCTCCCCGAGGGAGGACCTGCCCATGGGCCAGCTCATTCAGACCCGAGGCTGCAGCAAGTGCGGCGGCACCATGTACCGGACGGTCGAGACGGACCGGGACGGGAATCCGACACAGGAGAGCCAGTTCGTCTGCTCCGCCTGTGGCCACATTGAATGATGGGCCGTCAGTTCTCTGCTGTGATACGGACGTTGGAGGTTCGTTTCGGCACGCTCACCGTCGGGCGAGGGCACGGTCGGTGAGCGCCGCCGCCGCGCCGGTGTAGCGGGCGGGGTCGGTCAGGGAGCCCAAGTCGACCTCCTTCAGGGCGGGCTCCGACGAGAGCGCCTCAGCGAGACTGCCGCCGCTCCTACGGACGGTGCGGGCGGCCTCGGTCAGCAGGTCGCGGGCTCGGGTCCGGCCCAGCCGGGCGGCGAGGACGGCCGTCAGCCGCTCCGAGACGACCATTCCCTCGGTCAGATCGAGGTTCGCCCGCATCCGCTCGGCGTGCACCCGCAGGCCCAAGGCGAGTTCCGCGGCGTCCCGGGCCGCGCCGCCGACCAGGCGGAGGAGGTCCCGCAGGGTCTCCCACTCCGCATGCCAGGCCCCGGCGGGGCGCTCGTCCTCCGCGGCGACGCAGCCGTACAGCACGGCGGCCGACGCGGGCGCCCGGCGCGCGGCGGCGGCCAGCAGCGTGGCCCGGACCGGGTTCGCCTTGTGCGGCATGGCCGACGAACCGCCGCCGGCGCCCTCGCTCAACTCGCCGATCTCGGTTCGGGAGAGCACCAGCACATCGGCGGCGACCTTGCCGAGCGCTCCGGCGGTGAACGCCAGGGCCGCGGCCAGATCGGCAACCGGGGTGCGCAGGGCATGCCAGGGCATCGTGGGCTCGGCAAGCCCGACTTCGCGGGCGTAGGCACCGACGAGGAGGAGCATCGATTCGGCGGACACCGCGCGCACCGGGCCCTCTGCCGCCTCCGCGTACGCCTGGAACGCCGCCAACGTGCCTGCTGCGCCGCCCAGTTGGGCCGGCAAGCTGCGACGTACGGCGCTCAGGCGGTCCCGGGCGTCCAGCGCCAGACTGCGCCAGCCGGCGGCCTTGAGTCCGAAGGTGGTGGGGACGGCGTGCTGGGTGAGGGTGCGGCCCGGCATGGGTGTGTCGCGGTGCTCGGCGGCGAGGCGGGCCAGGGCGCCGGCCGTGCCTTCCAGGTCGGCCAGGACCGGCCGCAGCGCCCGGTGGGCGACCAGCATCGACGCCGTGTCGAGGATGTCCTGACTGGTGGCACCGCGGTGCACATACGGCGCCTGGGCGTCGGGCACCGCGGCGGTCAGTGCGGCCACCAGTGGGATGACCGGATTGCCGCCGGCCCGGGCCCGCAGTGCGAGTTCGCGGGCGTCGAAGCGGTCGGCGCGGGCGGCCTCGGTGACCTCCCGGGCCGCCTCGCCCGGCGCCAGACCGACGGCGGCCTGGGCTCGGGTGAGGGCGGCCTCCGCGTCCAGCATCGCCTGGAGGAACGCGGTGTCGCCGGTGGCCGTCTCGGCCGCCGATCCCACGCGCACCGGATCGAGCAGGCCGGCGTCTCGGTCGTCGCTCATACACACTCCACAAACACCGTCTCCGCCGCACCCTGCGGCCGGATGTCGAAGGGATGGGGCTCCATGGGACGGGGGCTCGATCGCCCGCTCAACGCCCCTCCTCGATCCACGTGGCGGTCGGACCGTCCAGGACGATGTCCCAGTGGTAGCCCAGGGACCACTCCGGCACCGACCGGCCGTGGTCGTAGCGGGCGACCAGCCGTTGCCGTGCGGCGGCGTCGGTGACGGACTGCAGGATGGGGTCGTGGCGGAAGAGGGGGTCGCCGGGGAAGTACATCTGCGTGATCAGCCGTTGGGTGAACGCGGTACCGAAGAGCGAGAAGTGGATATGGGCGGGCCGCCAGGCTCCGGTGTGGTTCCGCCAGGGGTAGGCGCCGGGTTTGATGGTGGTGAAGGTGTAGCCGCCGTCGTCGCCGGTCAACGTCCGGCCGACGCCGGTGAAGTTCGGGTCGAGCGGCGCGGGGTGCTGGTCCCGCTGGTGGGCGTAGCGCCCGGCGGCGTTGGCCTGCCAGATCTCGACCAGTTGGCCCCGTACGGGTCGGCCGGAGCGGTCCAGCAGCCGGCCGCTGACGGTGATGCGCTCACCGAGCGGTTCGCCCTGGTGCCGGCGGGTCAGATCGTGGTCGAGCTCGGTGACGTCGGCGCGGCCGAAGGCGGGCGAGGCCAGTTCGACGGCCTCCGGGTCCTGCCGCAGCGCCACCTGGACGAGGGGTTGCCGGGGGTGGCGCAGCGCGCTGGAGCGGTACGGCGGATAGTTCCGGTCCGGATGCGCGGCGCGCGGGACGCCCCCGGCGACGGCCTGCTCGTACGCCTCCCGCTCCCGCGCGATCTCACGATCGATCTCGCGTTGAGTAGCTGCCATCCTCGCTGAACTCCCTTCCTTCCAGGGCTGATTGGGCCAAGGGAACACTGGGCCGGCGGATCACTCCCCGGACCGTGACGAGGAGTGCGGCGCGGGCGGCGAAGCGAAGGACCGGCTCCCCTCCCCCACCCGGCGCGGGATGCGGACCGGTCCGCCCGTCTTCACGACGATCTCCTCGACCGTGACGCCGGGCGCCCGCTCGACGAGTTCGAAGCCGCCCTCCGCGATGTCGAACACGCCGAGATCGGTGACGACGCGGTCGACACAGGCCCGTCCGGTGAGCGGGAGCGTGCAGTCCGCGACGAGCTTGGCCGAGCCGTCCTTGGCGGTGTGGGTCATGACCACGAGGACGGTGCGGGCGCCGTGCACCAGGTCCATGGCACCGCCGATCCCGGTGATCAACTTCCCGGGGACGGCCCAGTTGGCGAGGTCGCCGCACCGGGACACCTGCATGGCGCCGAGCACCGCAACGTCGATGTGGCCGCCGCGGATCATCCCGAAGGACAGGGCGGAGTCGAAGTAGGCGGCGCCGGGCAGGACGGTGACGGTCTCCTTGCCGGCGTTGATGAGATCCGGGTCGATCTCCTCCTCGGTGGGATACGGCCCGGTCCCCAGGATCCCGTTCTCCGACTGCAGGACCACCTCCATGCCTTCGGGCAGGTGGTCGGGAATGCGGGTGGGCAGTCCGATGCCGAGGTTGACGTACTGACCGTCCGTCAGCTCACCGGCCGCCCGCGCGGCCATCTCCTCACGGGTCCACGGCATCAGCGCGCCTCCCTTCCCCGGGGCTCCGGTGCGGCGACGGTGCGCCGTTCGATGTGTTTGTCGGCGGCCTGTTCCGGGGTGAGTACCAGGACGCGCTGGACGAAGATGCCCGGCAGATGGACCTGGTCCGGATCGAGCTCGCCGGGCTCGACCAGCTGCTCCACCTCGGCGAGGGTGACGCGTCCGGCCATCGCCGCAAGGGGGTTGAAGTTCCGGGCGGACTTGGCGAAGACCAGATTGCCGTGCCGGTCACCCTTGGCGGCCCGGACCAGGCCGAAGTCGGTGCGGATCCCCCGCTCCAGCACAAAGCGCTGCCCGTCGAACTCCCGCACCTCCTTGGCCGGCGAAGCCACCGCGACCCCGCCCGCGCCGTCGTACCGCCAGGGCAGCCCGCCGTCGGCGACCTGGGTGCCGACGCCCGCCGGGGTGTAGAAGGCGGGGATGCCCGCGCCCCCGGCGCGCAGCCGCTCGGCGAGCGTCCCCTGCGGGATCAGCTCGACCTCCAGCTCGCCGGCCAGATACCGGCGCGCGAACTCCTTGTTGGCGCCGATGTACGAACCGGTGACGCGGGCGATCCGGCCCGCGGCGAGCAGCACGGCCAGCCCGCGGTCCATGGCGCCGCAGTTGTTGGAGACGACGCGGAGGCCGCCGACCCCCGTCTCGTAAAGGGCGTGCAGGAGTACCTCCGGCACGCCGCCGAGCCCGAAGCCGCCGACGGCCAGCGACGCCCCCTCCCCCACGTCGGCCACCGCCTCGGCGGCCGAAGCCACCACCTTGTCCATCCCCGCTCCTCCCCGGTCCCGAATGCCCCGACCCTGCAAAATAATCAGTACACTGACTAACTGCCGGCAGTTTTGAAGCGTGGCATGATGAGGATTCGAGGGCAAGACCCTCAGTGCAGTGAGCATCTGCGAGAGGAACAGGTCCCCACCGTGCACGCGCTCGACCTCAGCACCCATCCCGGCCACCTGGCCCGGCGGTTGCAGCAGGCACACACGCTGCTGTGGACCACGGTCGTGTCGGAGGACGTCACCTCCCCACAGTTCGCCGTGCTCAACGCCCTGGTCGGCGAGGACGGCCTCGACCAGCGGACGGTCGGCGAGCGGGTCGGCCTCGACCGCTCCACCATCGCCGAGGTGGTCCGCCGCCTGACCGCGCGCGGCCTGGTCGACAAGGTCCGCGACCCCCGGGACGGCCGGCGCTCCGTGCTCCGCCTCACCGACGAGGGCACCGGGCTGCACCGCCGGCTCGCCGGACGGACCGCCCGGATGAACCAGATCTTCCTGGCTCCACTGGACGCTCAAGAGCGGTCCACTTTCCTGGAGTTGCTGCGACGGGTCGCCGACGCGACCGAGGGGCTGCGCAACCCCGCCACGGAGCCGGCGGAGAATCCGGCGCCCTGAGCCAGGTGCGACACCCGCACGGCACACAACCGGACCCGCCCCGTCCCCACCGGGACGACCGGTGGGGACGGGGCGGGTCCGTAGCCTGGCAACCGCGGCTCACACGGCCGGCAGCGTTGGCGCTAGCGGCGGCCTTCGTGGCCGTGGTGCTTCTCCTTGTGCTTCCCGCCGTTGACGCAGATGTTGCCGAAGGCCGGGTTCAGCAGGGCCAGGCCGTCGACCGTGTTGCCGCACACGTTGATGGGAACGTCCAACGGGATCTGGATGAGGTTGCCCGACAGCACGCCGGGCGAACGGACGGCGGCGCCCCCCGCGTGACTGTCGGCGAAGGCTGCCGAACTCCCGCCCAGCGCGGTCCCGGCCGCGAGCACGGCCATGGCGGTGATCCGAGTGATCCGTGACATTCCGAACCTTTCGCTCAGTCCAAGCGACCCACTGCCGCTCGCTTCTCCTCCCTTCGGCACACGGAACGTCACCATTGAGCCAGCAGCGGACAATTCCCTCTTTCGCGTCGTTTCAGCGATGCCGACCACGGCATCACTTCGTGCTCATCGGCCCCGCCCGTCAACATGCCATCGACGCATGGCAGTACGTGCAGACCGGGACCCCCTGGGATTCGGCGGGTCGACCGCAGTCGGGGCAGACCTCGTCCAGCCAGCACGCGGCCTCGCCGCCCTCGTCCCGAAGGGCGCCCGGCACACCGGTCCGCAGCCGCCCCGCCAGGACCCGGGCATGGCTGAGATGTATCGGAGTGACGGCGGTCCAGACGTCCGGGTAGGCCACCCCGCAGAGACGTCCCAGCGGCAGGCTGCGGTCGACCAGCACCCGGGTGCCGGACCACGGCCGCGCGGTGGCATGCATCGATTCCGTCCAGACCCTGCGGGTGGCCTCACCTGCGGCCTGGCGGTGGCGTTCCGGTCTCTCCTCGCCGCTCACCGGTCGAACTCCCTCTCATCAGGCGGCACTCCGAGGTCCTCATGCGCCGTTCGGCGGTGGCGGGTCAGGCGCCGCGCGTGGTGCCGTCGCCCGTCGCGGCGTGCTGGGCGCGAGCCCGTCGCAGCGCGGCGTCGAAGTCGCGCTGGGTGTCCTCGCACCAGTGCAGCAGATCGGCGAGGACGCGTTGCAGGGTCTCGCCGGGACCTCTGCGCCAGCCGTCGCCGGAGAGGGTGTACGCCTGCAGGGCCTCGTTGGCGCGCCGCACCGCCGCCTCGCGCTCGTCCGTGCCGGTCATGTCGTCCTGCCTTCCGCTACCGGGCCGGGCCCGCCTACCGGGGCCGCTCCACGAGAAAATCGTAGTGGACTGCAAGTTTGGAGTACGATGCATTTTTCGTCCGGGTGGGCTCGTCGGTCGGGTTCGCCGGGGAATCGGGGAGGGCGGGAGCGATGACCACGGGGTCGGGGGCGCTGCGTAGGGTGACCGCCGTGCGGTACGTGGAGCCGTTGCGCAGCGGGGGTTCCGTCCCAGGTGTCGTGGAGGCCGACGACCTGGGGACCTATGTCGTCAAGTTCACCGGCTCGGCACAGGGACGCAAGGCGTTGGTGGCCGAGATCATCGTGGGCGAACTGGCCCGGCGGCTGGGGCTGCGGGTGCCGGAGCTGGTCCTGGTGGACTTCGACCCCGCGGTCGCCGCGGCGGAACCGCACCAGGAGGTCCAGGACCTGCTGCACGCCAGTGCGGGGCTCAACCTCGGCATGGACTATCTGCCGGGAGCCGCCGACGTGGCACCGGACGGCGTGGACGCACTCGACGTCGATCCGGTGGAGGCCGCCCGGATCGTCTGGCTGGACGCGTTCACCGCGAACGTCGACCGGACGACGCACAGTCCCAATCTCATGGCCTGGCCCACCTCCGGTCATCGGCGCCCGCGGCTGTGGCTGATCGACCACGGCGCCGCCCTCGTCTTCCACCACCGCTGGGACACCGCGACGGAGGCGGCCCTGAGGGCGTACGACTTCCGGCACCATGTGCTGGGCGCCCGACGGCCCGACATGGCCGCGGCCGACGCCGAGTTCGCCCCTCGGGTCACCGCACGGCTGCTGCGCGAGGTCGTCTCCGCCGTTCCCGATGCCTGGCTCGTCGACGAACCGGGCTTCGCGTCGGCGGCCGAGGTCCGCGATGCGTACGTCGGCCATCTCACCGCCCGGGCCCGGGACTCGGCGCGGTGGCTTCCGAAGGAGTGGTTCCGGTGATCGGGTCGAGGTTGGAGTCGGGGTTGCGGCATGGCTGAAGGACTGCGGGAACGGAAGAAGCGGCAGACCCGGCAGCGGATCTCCGAAGTGGCCGTCGGGCTGTTCGTGGAGCGGGGCTTCGACCGCGTCACCATCGCCGAGGTCGCGGCGGCCGCGGAGGTCTCCGTCAACACCCTCTACAACTACTACGAGTCCAAGGAGGACCTGGTCCTGCCTCCGGACCAGGCATCCCCGCAGCGGCTCGCCGACATCGTCCGCGCCCGCGAGCCCGGGGAGTCGGCGGCCCGGGCGGTCCTGGCCCACCTCCGCGACGAACTGCGGCGGCGCGACCGCAAGGTGGGCCTGTCGGCGGGCTTCGGCCGGGTCTTCGAGATGATGCGGGCCGCTCCCACCCTCACCGCCCGGCTGGAAGACCTCGGCCGGCAGATGACCGACGCGCTCGGCACCGTACTGGCCGAGGAGACCGGTGCCGCACCGGGCGATCCGACGCCCCGCGTGGTCGCCGGTCAGATCGGCTGGTTCCACTCGCTGGTCTACGGCGAGATCGGGCGGCGCATCGTGGCCGGCGAGAAGCCGGACGCGATCGCGGCGGCGATCCTGGAACTCCTCGACGTGGTCGAGGAGATGCTGAGCCCCGGCGCCCTCGCCTACGCCACCCGCCCGCCCGACGCGGCGCCCGTGACGGCCTCAGCGCAGGTATGACGCCCCGTTGACATCCAGCACGGCGCCCGAGGACCAGGCCGCCTCCGGCGAGGCGAGGTACCGCACGGCGGCGGCGATCTCCTCGGGCGCGGCGACCCGTCCGAACGGGCTCTGCTGCTCCACGGCGTCGGTGATCCGGTCGGCGACCCGTTCGGTGGCGACGAAACCGGGCGCGACCGAGGCGACCGCGATGCCGTGTGGGGCCAGCGAGACGGCGAGCGACTGGCCCAGGGCGTGCAGGGCGGCCTTCGTCGCACCGTAGGCGGGGTGGTCCGGCTCGCCACGGAAGGCGCCGCGGGAACCGATGTTGACGATACGGCCCTCGATCTTGTGGTCGATCATGTTCCGGGCCACGCAGTAGGTGACGTGGGCCGTGCCCAGCAGATTCACGTCCACGGTGCGCCGCCAGGCGTCCTGCCAGTCCTCGTAGGAGGTGGTGGCCAGGGGGTGCGCGATGTTCGCCGCGGCGTTGTTGACCAGGACGTCGATCGGGCCGAGCGCTTCGACGGCCGAGGCGACCACGGCGGCCGCGCCGTCCGGGGTGCCGATGTCCCCCTGGACGAGGACGTGGCCGCTGCCCTCCAGGGCGCGCAGGGTGTCTTCGGCCGCCTCCCGGCTGGACGCGTAGTGCAGGGCGACCCGGTCGCCGTCGGCGGCGAAGGCCGTGGCGACGGCGCGGCCGATGCCGCGCGAGGCTCCCGTCACCAGTACGGTCCGGCTGCGGTTCATCGGGCACCCTCCAACGGTGGGCGGCGCGGCGGCCGCACGGCTCAACGATCTTGCTGGACACCCTTGCACGCGACCGCGCGGGAGTGAAGACCTGGGCGTTTTCGTCGCCGTTCCCGTCCGCGATCCTGATCCCGTTCCCGTTCGCAGTGTCGGCGGGCGGGGATCGGCGGGGACGGGGCCGGGCAGGCGCAGGCTTCACGGGAGGGCCGTGGAGCCTGCGCCGGCACCGCCGGGCCGTCAAGTGGCAGGCGCCGCCTACTGGTTGAGCGCGGCGGCGCCGGCCTGGGCGAACTGCTCGTCCAGGTCGCCGCTGGGTGCGCCGGCGACGCCGATGCCGGCGATCGGGGCGCCCTTGGCCTGGACGGGGGCTCCGCCGGCGAGGAACAGCGTGCCCGGGATGTCCTTCAGGGTGGGTGCCTGCTCCAGGCGCTTGACCAGTGCCGAGGTGGGCGCGTTCCAGGACACCGCGGTGAACGCCTTGGCCTCGGCCGCCTTGTACGACTGCGGGCCGGCGCCGTCGCCGCGCAGCGTGACCAGGGTGTTGCCGTTGCGGTCCACCACGGCGACCGACACACGCTGGTCGGCCTTCTCGGCGGCGTCGAGCGCGGCCCGGGCCGCCTCGGCCGCGGCGTGGACGGTCAGGTGGTCGGTGGCGACGACGTTCCGGGGCCGGGTCTGCGCGGCCGGGGCCGACGGGGTCCGGCCGCCGGCGTCCGGGGCCGCTACGGCGACGGCGCCGACCGCGGTCACGCCGACGGCGGCCAGCGCGACCGCTCCGGTGAGGATCCGGGTACGCGGGGACGGCATCTTCATGGGGTCTGCTCCTCTTCGTCACCCCGGGGCCGGGTGGCCGTGGGGTCCGCAGTGGTTGCGGTGCTCCCATCCTTGGCGGCCGCCGGTGGACCGCCGTCGACGGAGCGGATGGGGCCGCGGAGCATCATGGATGACGTCGGTGTCAACCGATCGGATGACGGGCGTGGGCCGGAAACCGGGCTACGAATCAGGGATGGACGTGAAGCACGTGAGCGGTGGCCGGACCGAGGCGGCGGACGGCGTACCGCGGACGGACACCGCGGTGGCGCCGGCCGGCCGCGGGATGGAGGCGGTGATCTCGGCCTCCTTCGTCCTGCTGCTGATCGCCGCGATGGCCCGCTTCCTGACCCGTCATCCCGGCGCCCCGGGCACCTGGTGGGTGATCGCGCTCACCGCGCTCCTGGCGGTCGCGTACGTGGCGCGGCCGGCTGCGGACGGGGCGATCGCGCCACGGTGGCGGCGTGCCTGGCTCGGCGTCTTCGTCCTGGGCTGGGTGGCGCTCGTCCTCCAGGCACCGAGCTTCGCCTGGAGTGCGGTGGCCATCGTCTACACCGCGCTGCAGCTGCTCCCGGCGCGTGCCGCGCTGGCGTTGATCACCGTGCTGGCGGTGCTGGTGGTCGTCGCACAGGTGCGGATCAACGGCCCGGACCCGCTGCTGATCGTCGTGCCACCGGTGGTCGCGGGCCTGGCCGCGACGGTCTTCACACATATGCAGCGGCAGGCGGCCAGGCAGCACACGCTCATCGAGGATCTGGTGCGGACCCGCCGGGTGCTGGCCTCCAGCCAGCGGCGGGCGGGCATGCTGGCCGAACGCGAACGGTTGTCGATGGAGATCCACGACACCCTCGCCCAGGCACTGTCCAGTCAGCGGATGCTGCTCCAGGCAGCCGAGCGGCTGTGGGAGACGGACCCGGCAGCGGCGCATCAGCACATGGCCACCGCGTCGGCCATCGCGGAACGCAATCTCGTCGAGGCCCGCCGGTTCGTGCACGACCTGGCGCCCGCCGATCTCTCCGGCGGGGGCGGACTGCCCGAGGCCCTGCGCGCGCTGGCCCGGCGCGAGACCGCCGCCGGGGCGGCCGCGGAGGGCGCCGCGGCGGACCCGGAGGTCGGCGGCCCGGCCGTGCGCTTCCGGATCGACGGCGAGCCCGTTCCGCTGCCGCCGGCCGTCGAGGCGGGCCTGCTGAGGGTGGCCCAGGGTGCCGTCGCCAACGTGCGCGAGCACGCGCGGGCCAAGGACGCGGTACTGACCCTCAGTTATCTCGACGAGGACGTGGTCCTCGACATCGCCGACAACGGCCGTGGTTTCACCCCGGAGCAGGAAGGCGCGCAGGCGTCGGCGCCCCACCGCGGACACGGGCTGCGGGCCATGGCGGCCCGGTTGCGTCAGCTCGACGGCACGCTGACCGTCGAATCCCACCCCGGGGAGGGGACGGTGGTCTCCGCGTCCGTGCCGCTCCGGGCGAGCGGCCCGGCGGCCGGCCCGGACGAGGAGTGACCCGCATGTCCCGTACCCCGCACTCCCCCGACGCCCGCGCCGCCACGCCCGGCCGGCGGATCCGCCTGCTGCTCTGCGACGACCACGCCGTGGTCCGGGCCGGTCTGCGCGCCCTGCTGTCCGCCGAACCGGGCATCGAGGTCGTCGGCGAGGCGGCCACCGGCGAGGAAGCCCTGGCGGTCGCCGCCAAACAGCGGCCCGACGTGGTGCTGATGGACCTCAGCCTGGGCACCGGCATCGACGGGATCGAGACCACCCGCCGCCTCGTCACCGAGGTCCCGGGCGCCCGCGTCCTGGTGCTCACCACGTACGACACCGACGCCGATGTCACCCGCGCCGTCCAGGTCGGCGCGACCGGCTATCTCCTGAAGGCCGAGCGGCCCGAGGAGCTGTTCGCCGCGATCGCGGCGGCGGCGGAGGGGCGGGCCGTGCTGTCGGCGCCCGCGGCCAACCGCGTGATGGAACGCGTACGCAAGCCCCATGCCGCGCTCACCGACCGCCAGTTGGACATCCTGGCCCAGCTCGCCCGTGGCCTGGGCAACCGTGAGATCGCCCGCGCCCTGTTCATCAGCGAGGCGACCGTCAAGACACACCTCGTCCGCATCTACGCCAAACTCGGCGTCGACACCCGGGCTGGCGCGGTCGCCGCGGCCAAGGAACAGCGGCTGATCCCCTGACCTGGCGTATCACCAGCTGACCGATAGACCTGGGCTCACAACACAGGAAGAGCCACCCGCCGGCGCCTTTCGATGTCCCGCGGCCCAGGTCACACGACTCCGCGAAATCGCAACTACTGTAACTACTAGTATGTACACTCAGGCCGGAGGCTTTCCGCAGAACACTGATCGCCGAAGGGCCGTAGTGCCGTGGAGCTGTCAGCCATCGGCCCCATAGATCCGCGAGGAGAACCGACATGCCCTTCGTACGCATCGACGCACTGCGGGCCGACGGCGAGCGGCTCGATGCGCTCGGCCGCGCCGTGCAGGACGCCCTGGTCGAGACGATCGGCATCCCGCCGGACGACCGATTCCAGGTCCTGACCAGCCACGACGGCGTCAACAGCACGCTGCGCCACGGCACTTACTACGGCGTGCAGCGCGACGACGACATCGTCTACGTGGCGATCACCCTGCGCACGGGACGCACGGACGAGCAGAAGCAGGCGCTCTACCGGCGGATCGCCGAACTGGCCCAGGAGTACGCGGGCACCGAACCGCGCAATGTGTTCGTCCTGCTGACCGAGAACACCTCAAGTGACTGGTCGCTCGGCAACGGGGTGGCGCAGTACCTCGCACCCGCGTAGGGGCGGGGCGCCCGGATCGTCGCGCTACTGCGTCGCACGGACGCCTGCCGGAGCGCCGCGGTCCATGCGCGTCCAGCGGCCCGCCCCGGGAACCGGTCCGCAGTCACGGTTGCCCATCGGCCTGAACCACGGGGCGGCGTCGGGTCGTTCAGGCGTCCATGCCTGGAGCCAGCCAGGTGGCGATGTCGGCGATGACCGCGGGGTCCACATGCTGGGGGCGTTGGTAGTCGGCGGGGGTGGAAGGTCCGGCTCCCGGGAAGAAGAGGTGGTCGGCGGCGTCGTGGACGTGGACGGTGACCTCCGGGCGGTGTGCCCGGCCGGTCCGCCAGCCGGCGAGGTCGTCCTCGACGGTGACTTGGTAGTCGCGTCCGCCCTGGAGGATGAGCAGGGGGATGTCGAGCGTGGCGGCGGTTGCGACTGGGTCGTAGGCGCGCAGGTCCAGCCAGTAGGAGCCGGAGAGGCCCAGGGGCAGGTCGGCGGCGGGTGTGGCGGGTGAGAGGTCGGGGCTGTCGACGAGGGCGGCCTGGCGGGTGAGGGTGTCGACGAGTGCCTGGGCCCCGGGAGTCGGGGCGAGGTCGGCGAGATGGCGGGCGACGCGGACGGCGGCCCGGTGCATCGGCTGGGTGTCGCCGGCGAGGATCACCAGGCCGGCGACGGACGGTTCCGCCGCGGCCACGCGCGGGGCGACCTTGCCGCCCATGCTGTGGCCGAGGACGAAGACGCGGGCGGGGAGGCCGTCGCCTCGCTGACTCCCGACGACCACCGCCGTGCGTTCGCCGTCGCCATGACCGTCCTGCTCACCGAGTTCAACGCCTATCTCGACCAGGAGCACGCCGCGCCGGTGGACGATCTGGTGGGATACCGGCAGCACGCCGTATGGCTGACTGACAGCGAACTCCGGGAGATGATCGGCGAGTTGCGCAGTGTCATCGCGCCGCGACTGGCCAACGGACCGACTCCCCACCGTTCCCGGCACCTGCTCAGCCCCATACTGTTTCCGGTCGCGGAACCACCGGCCGGGAGCCGGTGAGCGCGGCCGACGCCGCCCCGTCCCGAGCGTAGGAGCAAGCCCCCGTGCAGATCGCGATCGCCTCACTGCTGCTCACCCGCCTCATCGACGAGGCCCGGTCCAGGGGCTTTCGGCGGTTGAGTCTGGAGACGGGGGCGGCCGACTTCTTTCTGCCTGCCCGGCGGCTCTACGCGAAGTTCGGGTTCGTGCGCTGCGAGCCGTTCGCGGGCTACCGGCCCGATCCGAACAGCGCGTTCATGACGCGGGAGTTGTAGCGGGCGGACGCTGTCGAGGTGTGGGAATCCGGCGGCTGCGTAGCATGGAGTGGTGGCCGGGTTCCGGATCGAGCGCGTCGCGCCGTGTTCCCCCGACGCGGCGTGGCAGCGGCTGGTGTGCTGGGAGGCGCACTCCGCGCGGGTGCCGCTGACCGCGATCACCGTGACGACGCCCCCTCCGACGCACGAGGGCACCACGTTCGTCGCCCGTACCGGGCTCGGGCCGCTGGCGTTCGACGATGAGATGCGTGTGGTGCGGTGGGAGCCGCCCGGCGCCTCGGGCGACGGGACGGCGGTGGGGCGGTGCCGGATCGAGAAGCGGGGGCGGGTCGTGGGCGGGTGGTCGGAGATCGAGGTGGCGCCCAGGGCTGGGGGCTGCCGCGTCGTGTGGAGCGGAGAGGTGCGGCCGCGCGGGGTCCCCGGGACGTTGCGCCCTGTGGTGGCCTGGTCGGCGCGGTGGCTTTACGGCCGCATCGTGGACGGGCTGTTGGGCCGGTAGCCGACGAGACGACCGGAGTGCGCCGACGGCGGGCCGCGCGCCCGGTCGCCGGCGTACCCGGTCGCCTGCGCGCCCGGTCAATAGCACGGCCAGTCAATAGCACGGCCGGTCAACAGCACGCCCGGTCGGCGGCACACTCTGTCGGCGGTACAGGCAGGGCGACTGTTCACAGTGCGGTCAGGAACTCCCTCACCGCCGTGGCGAATCCGGTCGGATCGTCGTCGTGCAGCCAGTGGCCGCAGCCGGGGAACTCCCGCAGGGTGGTGGCCGGCCGGCGCTCGGCCATCTCCCGTGCCATCGACGTCGGCAGGACGAAACTGTCCAGGCCGTGCAGCAGCAGTGCCGGGCAGGTGCCGGCCAGCCAGTCGGGCCACCAGTCACCGACCAGGGCCTCCTGGGACCGCATCATGTCCGCGTGGTCGAAGAGGAAGCCCCAGCCGTCGGGGCGTTCGACGGCGCTCTCCAGGAAGTAGCCGGCGTCGGGGATGCCGCGCGCCTCGACCTCGCGGCGCAGTGCGCCCAGCGTCGGCGCGCGGCGCGGCCAGTCCCGGACGTCCAGGACCGGATGGGCCACCTCGGGGCGGCGGTTGAGCGCGCCGCCCTCCTCGACGACCAGGGCCCGGACGAGCTCGGGATGGCGCGCCGCCAGGCGGAAGGCCACCACACCGCCCATCGAGTGGCCGAGCACCGGCAGCGGCCCCAGCCCGAGGGCCCGCACGAACGCGGCCGCGTCGGCCACATAGGCGTCCGGGGAGAGGTCGTCGGGGTGGTCGCTCCGGCCGTGGCCGCGCTGTTCCAGGGCGATCACCCGGAACTCCGGTGCCAGCGCGGCCGCCAGTCCGGCGAAGGCGCGGGCCCGCCCGAAGTGGCCGTGCAGGGCCAACAGCGGCTCGCCGGGACCGCCGGCATCCGCATAGGCCAGTCGCAGGCCCCGCACCGTGGCGGTCTCGACAGTCATGGTCGTGGTCGTGGGCTCGGTCGTCGGTCCGGCCGTGGGCTTGGTCATGGGCTCGGTCATGGGCTTGGGCTCCGTCGTCGTGGGTTGTGTCATCGTCGTTCCCCCAGAAGGGCGTTGAGTGCCTGGGAGTCCTGAGGGCTTGAGGGGTCCTGGGTGACGATAGGCGCGTCGGCTGCCGGGGCGGCGATCGGACCGGCGGTGGCCGTCGGCCGGAAAACCAGTTGCCATGGCCCGTACCGTCTCTCCTGTGACGGACATCGACGGCTTGCTCTCGGCCTACGACGAGCAGATGCGGGGCGTACCGCCCACCCCGCCCGAAGGGGTCGGCTACGAGCAGGACGGTCCGCTGCTGCGGATCGTCGGCCAGTTCCGCGGCTTTGTGAGCGCGCCGCGGGACGTCGGTGTGTGCGGCGCAGAGTTGGACCGGCTGATCGTCCGTCAGCGCGACTACTTCGCGGCCCGCGGCGAGGCGGTGGAGTGGAAGACCCGGGGGCACGACCGGCCGGCCGACCTCACCGACCGGCTGCGCGCCGCGGGCTTCGTGCCCGAGGAGCCGGAGACCGTCCTGATCGGCCTGGCGCAGGAGATGGCCGCGGCACCGGTCCTGCCGGACGGAGTGGTCCTGCGGCGGGTGACCGCGGACGCCGACATGCACCGCATCGCCGCGATGGAATCGGCCGTGTGGGGGCAGGACTGGAGCTGGCTGGCCGAGGATCTGATCAGCCGGATCGCGGCGGCACCGGACGAGATCGCCGTGATGGTGGCCGAGGCCGGCGGCGAGGTGGTCTGCGCGGCGTGGTTGGTCTTCCGCGACGGAACCGACTTCGCCGGTCTGTGGGGCGGCTCGACGCTGCGGGACTGGCGCGGCCGGGGAATCTACCGCGCGCTGGTCGCCGCCCGTGCCGAACTCGCCGCCGCCCGCGGGGTGAAGTACCTCCAGGTCGACGCCTCCGCCGACAGTGCGCCCATCCTGCGCCGGCTGGGCTTCCACGCCGTGACCACCACCACGCCCTACGTCTGGACGCCGACCCCGTCCTGACGTGCCGGGACGCCGTCCGGACGCGCCGGGGGCCGTCCCTGGAAGGCGGTGCGGTAGGACTGCGGGGTGGTGCCGACCACCCGGCGGAACCGCTCACGGAACGCGGTCGGCGAGCCGAAGCCGGCCTGGTGGGCGATGCGTTCGACCGGGTGGTCGGTGTTCTCCAGGAGGAACTGGGCCCGGCGGACCCGGGCCCGGAGCACCCACTGCACCGGGGTGGAGCCGGTCTGTTCGCGGAAGCGGCGGCTGAAGGTGCGCTCGCTCATCCCGGAGCGGTCGGCCATCGCCTTGAGGGTGATCTCGTGGGCGAGGTTGTCCTCGATCCAGTCGAGGACGGGCTGGAGCGTGGAGCCCTGCGGCACCGGCGGATGCTCGTGGACGATGAACTGGGCTTGGCCGCCCTCCCGTTCCAGGGGCATCACGGACATCCGTGCCGCGTCCGCGGCGACCGCCGAGCCGAGGTCGCGCCGGATCATGTGCAGGCAGAGGTCCATGCTCGCCGCGGCACCGGCCGAGGTGAGGATCTGGCCGTTGTCGACGTAGAGGGCGTCGGGCTGGGCGTCGACGAGCGGGTAGCGGCGGGCGAGTTCGGCCGCCGCCGCCCAGTGGGTGGTGGCGCGCAGCCCGTCCAGCAGCCCGGCTTCGGCCAGGACGAAGGCCCCCACACAGACCGAGGCGATCCTCGTGCCGGCGGCCGCGGCGGCGCGGAGGGCCCGCAGCGCCTCCGGGTGCGGTACGGGGGCCTGCTCCGCGCAGCCGGGCACGATGACCGTGTCGGCGTCCGCCAGCGCCTCCAGGCCGCGCTCGATGTGCAGGGCGAAGCCGTCGGTCCGTACCTGCGGCGTGGCCGCGCAGACCCGTGTGCGGTAGGGGCGGCGGCCGTCGGGCAGCCGGGTGCGGCCGAAGATCTCCAGGGGCGCCGCCAGGTCGAACGGCACCACCTGGTCGAGGGCGAGGATGGCCACGGTGTGCATGGCCACACGATAGAGGGATTCCCGCCAGTGGATGGGTTCCCTGATCACTGGCCATCGACCCCTGCGACCCGTGTCGTCGCACTGGCAGGAGCGCTGGCAGAGCACTGGTGGGGGCATCGGCAGAGCACTGGCGGGAATCCGTGGAAAGTTGTCATTTCAGCCACTGTGCGGGCCTGGGCCGCCTTCCTACCGTGGTCGGGCACTGGTGATCACGACAGGAGAAAGGGGCACCCCCATGCTCGCCCAGTTCGTTCTGTTCGACGGCTTCGACCCGTTGGACGTCGTCGCGCCCTACGAGGTGCTGCACTGTGCCGGTCAGCTCACCGCGGGTGCGGTCCGGACCGAGCTGGTCAGCGCGGAGGGGCCGCGGGAGGTCCCCAGCGGGCTGGCGGGGGTCTCGCTGCGGGCCGTCGCCGCGCTCGACCCGGAGCGCGCCGACCTCGTCGTGCTGCCGGGTGCGGTGGGTGATCTGCGCGATCCGGCGGAGCTGAGCGAGGCGGAAGCGGAGCGGACCATCGCGGCGATCCTGCGCCGCACCCTCGACACCGCTCTGCCGCGGCTGGCCGGCGCGGCGCTGGCCCGGCCGGACACGCTGGTGGCGACGGTCTGCGGCGGTTCGCTGATCCTGGCCATGGCGGGGCTCGTCAGGGGGCGCCCGGTCAGCACCCATCCCATGGGCCGGGAGGTACTGGTGGCCGGCGGCGCCGAGCACGTCGACGCACGGGTCGTGGACGACGGTGACCTCGTCACCGGCGGCGGTGTCACCTCGGGGCTCGACCTCGCGCTCCATCTCGTCGAGCGGGAGATCGGTCCCCGGGTGGCTGCTGCCGTCGAGCGGGTCCTGGTGCATGAGCGGCGCGGCACCGTCTGGTCGGCAACCGGCACCGCCCCCGTCCTCTCGGTCTGACGGCGGCGCCCGATGACGAAGATCCTGCTCTCGCTGCACGTCCTGGCCGCGATCCTCGCGATCGGGCCGGTCACCGTGGCGGCCAGTATGTTTCCGCCCGCCGTCCGGCGTGCCCTGGCCGGCGACACCGGCGAACCGGGCGGCCCGGAGGGGATGGGCACCGTGCGGCTGCTGCACCGCATCTGCCGGGTGTACGCCGGGATCGGCATGGCCGTGCCGGTCCTCGGCTTCGCCACCGCCTCCGCCATGGGGATTCTGGGCGACGGCTGGCTGGTCACCTCCGTCGCGCTGACCGCGGCCGCCGCCGGCGTCCTGGTCGTGCTGGTGCTGCCGCGGCAGGACGAGCTGCTGGCCGCCCTCGGCGCCGACCCGCCGGCGCCTGCCCCGGATCGCTCCGCCACCTCCCAACTGGCCATGTTCACCGGCCTGTTCAACCTGCTCTGGGCGGCGGTGACCATCCTCATGGTCGTTCGCCCCGGCTCGTCCACAGGAGCATGAGGCACCCGTTCCACATCCTCTCCCCATTACCTTCTTGGTGGCCCCGCAATGGGGCGCCCGGCCTTCGGAGTTGGCATGACTTTCTCCCCCTGTCGAACGTATGGCCTGGGGGGTGGTGTCACCGGCTCCGGAGGCATCGACAGACCGCTGATTAGGGGCATGACCACCGGCTTGTCCGCAGGTCGGGAGGCTCTTCGTAATGTGGATGTGGCGATCGGTGCCGTGGGACGGCCGGGCGGGAACGACCAGAGGACGCACGTGATCGACGTCAGTGAGATCGGCGCCTTCCTCGGCCTGGACGTCGGCAAGAGCGAACACCACGCCACCGCCGTCACTCCGGCCGGAAGGAAGGCCTTCGACAAGCGGCTGCCCAACAGCGAACCCAAGCTCCGCGACGTGTTCGCCAAGCTGAAAGCCAAGCACGGCACCGTGCTCGTGGTCGTCGACCAGCCCGCCTCCATCGGCGCCCTGCCGCTGGCCGTGGCCCGCGACATGGACTGCCCCGTGGCTTACCTGCCGGGCCTGACGATGCGGCGGATCGCCGACCTCTACCCCGGTGAAGCCAAAACCGACGCCCGCGACGCCTTCATCATCGCGGACGCGGCCCGGTCGATGCCGCACACTCTGCGGGCCGTCGAGCTTGCCGACGAGGCAGTAGCCGAGCTGGAAATGATCGTGGGTTTCGACGACGACCTGGCCGGCGAAGCCACCCGCATCAGCAACAGACTGCGGGGACTGCTGACACAGATCCACCCGTCGCTGGAACGGGTACTGGGACCGCGAATGCAGCACCCAGCCGTGCTCAAGCTGCTCGACCAGTGCGGTTCGCCGGCCCAGGTCCGCAAGGCCGGACGGCGTCGGCTGGTGAACCTGATCCGCCCAAAGGCACCACGGATGGCGGAACGGCTCGTCGATGACATCTTCACCGCCCTGGACGAGCAGACAGTGGTCGTGCCAGGCACGGCCGCGGCCGCATTGATCGTCCCCAGCCTCGCCAGCTCGCTCCAGTCGGTACTTGACCAGCGCAAACTCCTCGCCACAAGGATCGAGGAACTGCTGGAGGCTCACCCTCTTTCCAAGGTCCTGACGTCCATGCCGGGGATCGGCGTCAGGACCGGAGCACGCATCCTCATCGACATCGGCGACGCCAGCAGCTTCCCCAGCGCCGCCCACCTCGCCGCCTACGCCGGCCTCGCCCCGGCAACCCGCAGTTCCGGGTCCTCCATCCGCGGCGAACAGCCATCGCGCAGAGGAAACAAACAGCTCAAACGCGCCTTCTTCCTCTCCGCGTTCGCCGCCCTGGCCGACCCCGTCTCCAGGGCCTACTACGACAAGAAGATCGCCCAGGGAAAACACCACACCCAAGCCCTCCTCTGCCTCGCCAGACGACGAGCCGACGTGCTCTTCGCCATGCTCCGCGACGGCACCTTCTACCAACCCCAACCAGCCCCCACGGGTTGACGAAACCCATAGGGGCACCCCCCCGCCACCCGCTGCGCACCGCCGCCACCGTCGAGCCGGTCTCGCTGCCGGCGCTGCTGACCAATCTGGCGACGGTCCATCCGCCGGTCGGTCAGGCTCTCCTGCATCCCGGGCGTCGGCGGGCTGCTCGCCCTGCGGAGGCTCCCGCTCGCCACCGTGCGAAGCGGGCGCTTCCGGCCCCGGCACCGACGCGGGCAGCGGAAGCTGCCACACTGTGCGTGCCACAGCTGGGACCCGCTCCGCGCGAGGACGGCTGAGAACGGCCCGGCAGGACGCCCGGAGCCGTCGGCGAGCACAGTGAAATGCCTGGTGAAAGGGTGCGCATGGTGGCCTCCGCAGGGAAAACGGACAACGGTGGCGACGCGACGCGAAAGAGCTCCGGCGCCAAGTGGCGCAACTACGCGGTGACGGCCGTCGGCCTCGCCGTGGTCTGTGGAGCGGCGGTCGTCGTCGGCCAGTTCTCCCGCGCCAACGAGGCGACGGCCATCGAGCCGCCCTCCGGTGCCTTGGGGAAGACGGACGACACAAAGCTGGACCTTCCGGTCAAGCCGACCATCCCGGTCACGCTGACGGTGTACGAGGACCCGCGCAGCCCCGACTCGCGCGACTTCGCCCAGCAGTACGCCGACACGTTCTCGCACCTCCTGGCGTCCGGCCAGGTCCAGATCAACTACCGGTTGGTCACCCAGAGCGACCGGCAGTACGGGGGGAGCGGCGCGCGGGAGGCCGCCGCCGCGGCCGCCTGCGCCCAGGACCAGGGCCGCTTCAGCCAGTTCATGGACCAGCTGTGGAAGCAGCAGCCGGCTCCGACGACCGACGGTCTGAAGAACCGCAATCTCCTCAAGGAGATCGCCAAGAAGGCCAAGAAGATCGAGCGCGACACCTTCGATCTCTGCCTCGACCGCGGCTCGCGCCAGGGCTGGGTGAAGAAGGCACAGGAGGACTACGCCGCCTCGGGCCTGGGGCCGGTCCCCGTCGTCCAGATCAACGGGCGCACCCTCCCGGACCCCAAGACCCAGCTGACGCCGAAGAAGCTCACCGCTCTGGTCACCAAGGAGGCGCGCCAGGTGGCGGCCGCGCCGCCGGCGACCCCCTCGCCCACACCCACGTCGTGAGGTGAGTGCGGGGCACCGATGAGACCGGGACACCGATCGACCGGGCAAGGACCCGGCCGGTCGGTGTCGTTCGTCGTCGGTCAGGCCATGGTCGGGCTCAGGCCAGGGTCACCAGCTCCCGGTACTCCTCGTTCCACAGGTCCTCGTCCGCGTCGGGCAGCAGGAGCACCCGGTCGGGGCGCAGGGCGTCGATGGCGCCCTCGTCGTGGGTGACCATCACGATCGCGCCGGGGTAGGAGCCGACCGCGGCCAGCACCTCGTCCCTGGAGGCGGGGTCGAGGTTGTTGGTCGGCTCGTCCAGGAGCAGCACATTGGCCCCGGAGTGGACGAGCCCGGCCAGCGCCAGCCGGGTCTTCTCACCGCCCGAGAGGACGCCGGCGGGCTTGTCGGCGTCGTCCCCGGCGAACAGGAACGCCCCCAGCACCCGGCGGATCTCCTGGTCCGTGAGATGCGGGGCGACGGCCGCGAGATTGTCGCGGACGGTGCGGGTGCCGTCGAGCGTGTCGTGTTCCTGGGCGAAGTAGCCCAGCCGCAGCCCCTGCCCGTGCACGACCCGGCCGGCGTCCGGGGTCTCCGCGCCGGCGAGGATCCGTAGCAGTGTGGTCTTCCCGGCGCCGTTGAGGCCGAGGATCACCAGGCGGCTGCCCCGGTCCACGGCCAGATCGACGCCGGTGAGGACCTGGTGGTCGCCGTAGGACTTGGCGAGGCTGATCGCGCCGAGTGGCATCCGGCCGCAGGGGTGCGGCTCGGGCAGCCGGATCCGGGCGACCTTCTCACGCCGCCTGGCCGGTTCGAGATCGGCCAGCATGCGGTCGGCGCGGCGGGCCATGCTCCTGGCCATCACGGCGGTGGCCGAGCGGGCCTTCATCTTCTCGGCCTGGGCATGCAGGGACGCCGCCTTGCGTTCGGCGTTGGACCGTTCGCGGGTGCGGCGCCGCTCGTCCGCGGCCCGCTGGGCGAGATACCCGGTCCAGCCGGTGTTGTGGAGGTCGATCGTCGCGCGGGTGGCGTCGAGGTGGAAGACGCGGTTGACGACGTCCGCGAGCAGGCCGGAGTCATGGCTGATCACCACCAGCCCGCCCTGGTGGGCCCGGAGGAAGGTGCGGAGCCAGCCGAGCGAGTCGGCGTCGAGGTGGTTGGTGGGCTCGTCCAGCAGCAGGGTGCCCTGGTGCCCGGCGAAGAGGATCCGGGCGAGTTCGACGCGGCGCCGCTGGCCGCCGGAGAGGGCTCCGACGGGCCCGTTCAGCACCCGCTGCGGCAGGCCGAGCCCCGCGGCGACCCGGGCCGCCTCGGCCTCCGCGGCGTATCCGCCGCCGGCCTGGAACGCGGTCTCCGCGCGGGCGTAGGCGGCCATCGCGCGCTCCAGCCCGCGCGGGTCGTCGGCGTCGGCCATCGCGGACTCGGCCGCGCGCAGTCGGTGCAGGGCCACGTCCAGTCCGCGGGCGGAGAGGATCCGGTCGGCGACCGTGCCGGCCGGGTCGGCGGCCCGGTAGTCCTGCGCGAGATGGCCGACCGGGCCGGTGTGGGTGACGGTCCCCACGGCGGGCCTGGCCCGGCCCGCGAGGGCGGTCATGAGAGTGGTCTTGCCCGCGCCGTTGCGGCCGACCAGGCCGATCCGGTCGCCGGGCGAGACGGTGAAGGAGACATCGGAGAGCAGCAGGCGGGCGCCGGCGCGCAGCTCGACATCGCGAACGGTGATCATGTGGTAACGCTCCGAAAAAGCACGAGGACACACTTCTGGCGTGGAAGCGGTTCCTCGGCTAGGAAATTCGGGGCGTGGACATGCGGACACCGTAACGGAGGCCCGGGGAACGGTGCATCCGCTTTTCTGCCGGCGGCGCGCCCGGTCAGCCCGCCAGGGTGCCCAGGAGATCCCAGGTGCGGCGGCGGTTGGTGTCGCCGTCGATCTCCGTTCCGACGAACACCACTTCCGTCGCACCGGCGTCGCGGTAGCGCTGCACCTCTGCGGCGACCGTCCTCTCGTCACCGATCACCGCGACATCGACGGCCCGCCGGGCGCCGGAGAGCTCGATGGCCCGGGCGTAGGACGGAACCTGCTCGTAGAAGGCCAACTGCTCGGCGGCCGTGGCGCGGACCGCGTCGGCGTCGTCGGTGACCACGCCATGGACGAGTGCCACGATCCGGGGCGCAGGGCGCCCGGCGGCCTCGGCTGCGGCGGTGACGGCCGGCACGATGTGGTCGGCGAGGGCGCGGGGCCCGGCGAGGTAGGGCAGGATCCCGTCCGCAAGCTCGCCGCTGACCCGCAGGGCCCGCGGGCCCATCGCGGCGACGAGCAACGGGACGCCGGACTCCGCGCCCGGCACCCGGGCGGGTATGGGAGTGGCCGCGGTGAGGAGCTCACCGTGGAAGTCGGCGCTGCCGGTCTCGGTCAACTGCCGTAGCGCGGTGAGGAATTCCCGCAGGCGGGCGACGGGCCGTTCGAAGGGGATTCCGAAGCCGCCCTCGGTCAGGAGCCTGGTGCCGAGCGCGAGGCCGAGGTGGTAGCGGCCGTGGGTGGCCGCCTGTGCGGTCTGGGCCTGGCTGGAGACGATCAGCGGGTGACGTCCGAAGACGGGGACGGCGGACGTCCCCACGTGCAGTCCGGGCACTTCGCGGCCGACGATCGCGGCGAGCTGGGGCGAGTCCGCGCCGAAGGTCTGGCCGAACCACGCGGATCGCAGCCCCGCGGCCGCGGCCTCCTTGGCGAGCGCCACGCTCGCGTCGATCTGATTGGCGGGATCGGTCGGGTTGAGGGCGACTCCTACGGTCATGTCCGTTGGCAACAGCGTGTGTTGACGCATGATTCCCGGAATGCGGAAGCGATTGCGGACGGGCGGGAGTCCGCCGCGGTCCCGACATGGCGCCTTCCGGCCGCCACCTTCCGATCGCTGCCTTCCGGCCACCGATTTCCAACTGCTCGGCGATCTAGGACAGCAGTTGTCCTCCTTGGTGCCTAGCGTGGTTCTCACCACCGCACGAGAACACCGAGAGGCGACGACCATGACCGACACCCAGGCGACCACCCGCGACCAGTCCGAGTCCCCGGCCGACGAGGTCCCGGCCGTCACCGGCGAGCGCGCCGAATGGCTGGAGGCACTGGCCAAGCACCGGCACTTCCTGCGCTTCACCACCCGGGACCTCACCGACGAGCAGGCCGGACGGCGCACCACCGCCGGCGAGTTGTGTCTGGGCGGTCTGATCAAGCATGTCAGCGCGGTCGAGGAGCGCTGGGTGGACTTCATCCTGCACGGCACCTCGGCGATGCCGGACTTCACGGCGATGACCGAGGACGACCTGGCCCGTCGTGCCGACCAGTTCCGGATGCTGCCCGGCGAGACGCTGGCCGGCGTACTGGCCGACTACGAGGCGGTGGCCCGCCGGACCGACGAGGTGGTGGCCGCCCTGCCCGACCTGGACCGTGCCTGGCCGCTGCCCAAGGCGCCCTGGTTCGAGCCCGGCACACAGTGGTCGGCCCGTCGGGTGCTGATGCACATCGTCGCCGAGACCGCGCAGCACGCCGGGCACGCCGACATCGTCCGCGAGTCCCTGGACGGCGCCAAGAGCATGGGCTAGGCACCGGCCGGGCAGGCAGACAGGCAGAGCGTCCGCCGGAGGCCGGGGGGCCGTCGGCGGACGCTCTGCCGCGGTGCTCATGTCCGCGTCGTGGGGCGGGGCCTGATCACAGGGTGCGGCCCAGGCGGTCCGCCACCACCTTCACGAAGTGCGCGGGGTCGGCCGGCCGGCCGCCCTCGGCCAGGACGGCCAGGGAGTAGAGCAGTTCGGCGGTCTCGGTGAGACCGGCGCGGTCCTCGCGCTCCCCGTATGCCTGGTTCAGGCCCTTCACCAGCTCGTGGGCCGGGTTGAGTTCGAGGATGCGCTTGGTGTGCGGCACCTCCTGTCCCATGGCCCGGTACATGTTCTCCAGGGCCGGGGTCAGGTCTTCGGCGCCCGCGACGATGCAGGCCGGCGAGACCGTCAGGCGGGACGACAGACGCACCTCCTTGACGTCGTCGGCCAGTTGCTCGGTCATCCAGCCGAGCAGGTCCGCGTACTGCTCGGCCTGCTTCTCGCGCTCGTCCTCGGACTTCTCGTCCCCCTGCGCGCCGAGGTCGATCTCGCCCTTGGTGATCGACTGCAGCCGCTTGCCCTGGAACTCGCCGACCACGTCGACCCACACCTCGTCGACCGGGTCGGTGAGCAGCAGCACCTCGATGCCCCGCTCCCGGAACGCCTCCACGTGCGGGGAGTTGTCGATGCTCTGCCGGGACTCGCCGGTGATGTAGTAGATGTCCTCCTGGCCGTCCCGCATCCGCGCGACGTACTGCTCCAGCGTGACCGACTCGTCCTCGCCGTGCGTGGTCGCGAACGACGACACCGCGAGCAGCGCGTCCCGGTTGTCGGAGTCGGTGATCAGCCCCTCCTTGAGCACCGCGCCGAACTCCCGCCAGAACGTGCCGTAGCGCTCGGCGTCGTCGGCCCGCATGCTCTTGACCGACGCCAGCACCTTCTTCGTCAGCCGGCGCTGCATCATGAGGATGTGCCGGTCCTGCTGGAGGATCTCACGGGAGACGTTGAGCGAGAGGTCCTGGGCGTCGACCACGCCCTTGACGAAGCGGAGGTAGGGCGGCAGCAGCGCCTCGCAGTCGTCCATGATGAACACGCGCTTGACGTAGAGCTGCAGCCCGCGCTGGTAGTTCTGGGTGAACAGGTCGTGCGGGGCGTGCGACGGGACGAACAGCAGTGCCTGGTACTCGAAGGTTCCCTCGGCCTGCAGCTGGACGGTCTCCAGCGGGTCGCGCCAGTCATGGCTGATGTGCTTGTACAGCTCGTGGTACTCGTCCTCGGACACCTCGTCGCGCGAGCGCGCCCACAGGGCCTTCATCGAGTTCAGCGTCTCGGGTTCGGCGGGCTCGTCGCCCTCGTTCCCGGTCTCACCGACCAGTTTGACGGGCCAGGTGATGAAGTCCGAGTAGCGCTTGACGATCTCCTTGAGCTTCCACGGCGAGGTGTAGTCGTGCAGCTGGTTGTCGGAGTCGGCGGGCTTGAGGTGCAGTGTCACCGAGGTGCCCTGCGGTGCGTCGTCGACCTCCTGGAGGGTGTAGGTGCCCTCGCCGCGGGACGCCCAGCGGGTGCCCTTCTTCTCGCCCGCCCGCCGCGTCAGCAGGGTGACCTCGTCGGCCACCATGAAGCCGGAGTAGAAGCCGACGCCGAACTGGCCGATCAGCCCCTCAGCGCCGGCCGCGTCCTTGGCCTCCTTCAGCTCCTGGAGGAAGGCGGCCGTCCCCGAGTTGGCGATGGTGCCGATGAGCCGGCCGACCTCGTCGTACGACATCCCGATGCCGTTGTCCCGCACCGTGAGCGTACGGGCGTCCTTGTCGATCTCCAGCTCGATGTGCAGGTCGGAGACGTCGGCGTCGAGGGAGTCGTCGCGCAGCGCGGCCAGACGCAGCTTGTCCAGTGCGTCGGAGGCGTTGGAGACTAGCTCCCGGAGGAAGACGTCCTTGTTCGAGTAGATCGAGTGGATCATCAGCTGGAGCAGCTGACGGGCCTCCACCTGGAACTCAAACGTTTCGGTCGGCATGGTTCGCGATTACCTCACTTGATCCTGGATCACCGGACTTGTTGCCGTCACTTTAATCAGCGCGTCCGCCCGCGGACCGCACCGGTGCGGGAAACAATGATCACCGACCCGCGATCGCTGTCTACGATGCGGGCATGTTGGCCTTCTCCCCTGCGCTGTTGTTCCTTCTCCTCTTCTGCTTCGGTGTGCTCCGCGACCGACGCCGGTTCGGCAACGCCGTCCATCTGGGACTGGCCGTGGCCTTCGGACTGTCGGCGACGGTCGGCACCCTGGGTCGGTCGCATCCCGTATGGGGAGCGGTCGCCGGGCTGGCACTGTTGGTGCTGCCCGCACTGGGGACGCTGGTCCTCGCCGGCTTCCTGATCGCCAACGGTGTGACGATGGTCCGCAAGGAGGGGCGTCGCCCGGCCAACCTGCTGTCGCTGCTCGCCGGGCTCGGGATCATCGGCGTGATCGTGTTGCTGGTCACGGCGGTTGTCCTGCACACGGTCGGCCTGCTGGTGAGCGCGGCGGTCACCGTCGGGGTGGTCGGCTATGTGTCGTTCCTCTTCCTCTGCTTCGTGGGCTATGCCTTCCTCTACGGGCGGTGGCCGGTGCGGCGGCGGGCCGACTATGTGGTGGTGCTCGGTTCCGGCCTGATCGGCGGGTCCAAGGTGCCGCCGCTGCTGGCCAGTCGGCTGGAGCGGGGGCGCGCGGTGTACGAGCGGCTGGTGGCGCGGGGTTCCACGCCGCTGCTGATCACGTCCGGCGGCCAGGGTCCGGACGAGAAGCTCCCGGAGTCCCATGCGATGGCCGACTACCTCGTCGAGCGCGGGTTTCCCACGGACCGGATCGTGCGCGAGGACCGTTCGCGGACCACGGAGGAGAACCTGCGGTTCAGCCGGGCGCTGATGGCGGAGGCGAAGCCGGACTACCGCTGTGTGGTCGTCACCAACAACTACCACGCCTTCCGGGCCGCGTTGATGGCCCGGAAGACCGGCCTGAACGGCCAGGTCGTGGGTTCGCCCACCGCCGCGTACTTCTGGCCGAGCGCGACCATCCGCGAGTTCGCCGCGGTGTTCCTGGCCCACAAGGTGGTCAATCTCGGGGTCTGTCTGCTGCTCGTCCTCGGCGGGGCGCTGATCTGGTGGGCCCGCTGAGCGGGGTGCGCGGAGACCGGCGAAGGGCCCTTCGGAGGGCCGCGTACCGGAAGTGGTAGGTATCGGCCACGCGTAGCAACTGGCCTACGAATACGACGCAGTTGCCGACAACAAGCCACAAGAATCGTCAAATCAGGGAAACGGCAGCAGTAAGCCGCAAGGTGCTCTAGCGTTCAGCTCCTACACACGGAGGCGGTCGTACCAGGGGGGGCCGACCGCACCGGACGTGCGGGACGACCGAGTGGGGGGCCATGGGGTTGTTCGAAGCCGCCGCGTCTCGGGGGATCGTGCCTCCCGCCGGGCCGGCGGAACCGCCATGCGGACCGGAGGGACGCGCGGAACGGGCGCACCGCCACCGGCCCGACGAGCGGCGGCCGGCCGCCGTCGCCGTGACGTCGGACGCGCTGGGTGCCGCGGTGCCGGCCGCACCGGTCTGCGCCGCGACCCGGCAGCCGCAGCCGCTCCTCCTGGGTGTGGGGGCGGGCGCGGCGTGGCGGGCGCTGGTGCCCTGTCCGGCGCCGACCGCGATCCGGTGCACGCTGCTGCACCGGTATCTGCGCACGGCGCGACGGCGGGCGGGGGCGCTGCGCCGGGTGCTGATCGTCGGGGAGGGCGCCGCCGTCGAGGTGGCCCGGCACCGGGTCCGGCTGGCCCGGGCGGCGGGCCTGACGGTGCCGCACGCAGCGCCTGCGGCGCGGCGCGGTCTGCCGGTGTTGTTGAAACAGACCACCGACCGGCTCGGGGCGCTGCTCCTGTTGGTGCTGCTGGCCCCGGTGTTCGCGGTGGTGGCGGCGCTGATCCGGCTGGACTCGGCCGGTCCGGTCTTCTACCGGCAGGTGCGCGTCGGCCGCGATCTGGCGCCGTTCCGGATGTGGAAGTTCCGCACGATGGTGGTCGCCGCCGACCGGATGCGGACCGCACTGGAGTCGGCCAACGAGCACGACGGGGCGATGTTCAAGATGCGGCGCGATCCCCGGGTGACCCGGGTCGGCCGGGTGCTGCGCCGCTTCTCGCTGGACGAGCTGCCGCAGTTGTGCAACGTACTGGCCGGTCATATGTCGTTGGTGGGGCCTCGGCCGCCGTTGCCGGAGGAGGTGGAACGGTACAGCGGCACGGAGTTGCGCCGGCTGAGCGTGAAGCCGGGGCTGACCGGGCTGTGGCAGGTCAGCGGCCGGTCGGACCTGTCGTGGGACGAGACCGTCGCGCTGGACCTGAGCTACGTGGACAACTGGTCCTACGGGCGGGACCTCGATGTGCTGGTACGGACGGTGCGCGCGGTGCTGGACGGGCGCGGTGCGTACTGAGCGGGCCGGGGCCCGGTGGCCGGAGCGCGCCGCCGCATCGGACGGCGGCGCGCCCGCGCCGGGCCGGTGCGGATCACCTCGGGGCCGCCTGCGTCCGCCATGCCTGGTAGGTGCCGGCGATGCCGTCCGCGAGCGGGACCGCCGGCGACCAGCCCAGGGAGCGGATCCGGCCGATGTCGAGGAGTTTGCGCGGGGTGCCGTCGGGCTTGGCCGGGTCGAAGGAGATCCGGCCTCGGTAGCCGACGGCTTCGGCGACCAGTGCGGCGAGTTCGGCGATGGTGAGGTCCTCGCCGCAGCCGACGTTGACCGGGTCGTCGCCGTCGTAGTGGCGCAGCAGCACCTCGCAGGCGGCGGCGAGGTCGTCGACGTGCAGGAACTCGCGGCGCGGGGTGCCGGTGCCCCACAGGGTGAGGTCGGCGTGCCCGGCTTCCTTGGCCTCGTGGCAGCGGCGGATGAGCGCGGGGAGGACGTGCGAGGTCGCCAGGTCGAAGTTGTCGCCGGGGCCGTAGAGGTTGGTCGGCATCGCGGAGACGAAGGAGGAGCCGTACTGCCGGCGGTAGGCGCGGATCTGGAGCAGGCCGGCGATCTTGGCTATCGCGTATGCCTCGTTGGTGGGCTCCAGCGGGCCGGTGAGCAGGGCGTCCTCGGTGATGGGCTGGGCGGTGTGCCGGGGGTAGATGCAGCTCGAACCGAGGAAGAGCAGTCGGCGGACGCCGGCCCGGTGCGCGCCCGCGATGACGCTGAGCTGGATGGCGAGGTTGTCCTCCAGGAAGTCCACGGGTCGGGTGCTGTTGGCCATGATGCCGCCGACCCTGGCGGCGGCGAGCACGACGGCGTCGGGGCGTTCGGCGCGCAGATAGGCGCCGGTGGCCGTGGCGTCGCGGAGGTCGAGGCGTTCCCGGGGCCGGGTCAGGACCTCGTAGCCGCGGGCGGTGAGGTGCCGGGCGACGGCGGAGCCGGTCAGGCCCCGGTGGCCGGCGACGAAGACGCGGGCGGGTACGGGCAGCAGGTCGTCCATGGCCCGGATTGTGGCAGCGAATCCGCCGCATGGACCGTCTTTTTCCGGAAATATCCAGCGTCGACGGGGCGCACGCACTTCTCGTGGGGGGAAGCCATGGAAGCCGTGGGAGCCAGGGAAGCCGGGGGAGCGCCGGAGGCGAAGGGGACGAGAGGCGCGAACGGCGCCGGTGAGCGCGCCGCCAGGACCGCCGTCGTCACCGGCATAACGGGCCAGGACGGTTCCTATCTGGCGGAGTTGCTGCTCGGCAAGGGCTACGAGGTGCATGGCCTGATGCGGCGCTCGTCGAGCTTCAACACCGAGCGCATCGACCACATCTACCAGGATCCGCACACCCCCGGCCGGCGGCTGATGCTGCATCATGTCGACCTCTCGGACGGGGTGGCACTGGTGAACCTGCTGCGCGACCTGCAGCCGGACGAGGTGTACAACCTCGGCGCCCAGTCACATGTCCGGGTCTCCTTCGACGCGCCGCTCTACACCGGGGACGTCACCGGGCTGGGCGCCCTGCGGCTGCTGGAGGCGATCCGCGCCAGCGGCATCCGGACCCGCCTCTACCAGGCGTCCTCGTCGGAGATGTTCGGCGCCACCCCGCCACCGCAGAACGAGTCCACCCCGTTCCACCCCCGCAGCCCGTACGGCTGCGCCAAGGTCATGGCCTACTGGTCCACCGTCAACTACCGTGAGGCATATGGGCTGTTCGGGGTGAACGGCATTCTCTTCAACCACGAGAGCCCACGGCGCGGCGGGACCTTCGTCACCCGCAAGATCACCCGCGCGGTGGCGCGCATCCAGGCCGGTCTCCAGGAGCACCTCTATCTCGGCAACCTCGACGCGGTCCGTGACTGGGGCTACGCGCCGGAGTACGTCGAGGCGATGTGGCGGATGTTGCAGCGCGACGAGCCGGACGACTACGTCGTGGCGACCGGCGTGGCCGCGACGGTCCGGGACTTCCTCCAGGCCGCGTTCACCGCCGCCGGACTGGACTGGGAACGCAGCGTGCGCTTCGATCCGAGGTACCAGCGCCCCAGCGAGGTGGACGCGCTGATCGGCGATCCAGCCAAGGCCGAGCGTCTGCTGGACTGGTCCGCGACGGTCCGGTACGACGAACTGGCCCGGATCATGGTCGAGTCGGACATCCGGCAGCTGGCGGACGAGCTCTCCGGCCAGCGCGTGCGGGTGGACCGATGACCGCCCCCGCCGCCGCACCGGCCACCACCCGCCGGCTGCGCGGTTTCACCGGGGCCGGTTACGACAAGGGCCGCGGGCTGCTCGTCCAGGCCGCCTGGTTCGCCGTGCTCAACCTCGTCTTCGTCAAGTGGTGGTGCCCGCCGCGGCTGCGGCCGGTGCTGCTGCGGGCGTTCGGCGCCCGGGTCGGCGCGCGGGTGCTGATCCGGCACCGGGTGCGGGTGCAGTGGCCGTGGAAGCTGACGGTCGGCGACGACGTCTGGGTGGGCGAGGGTGCCTGGCTGATCAATCTCGAGCCGATCAGCATCGGACACGATGTCTGCGTGTCCCAGGGCGCGGTGCTCTGCACCGGCAGTCATCAACGCCGCTCCCCCACCTTCGAGTTCGACAACGGACCGGTCCGCCTGGAGCCCGGTGCCTGGGTGGCGGCCCGGGCCGTGGTGCTGCGCGGCGTGACGGTCGGCGCGGACGCGGTGGTCGGTGCCGGCGCGGTCGCCCACCGGGACGTGCCGCCGGGGACCGTGCACACCACCGGGGGTGACCGGTGAGGATCACCCATGTCGTCACGCTGGTGAGCGAGGACGGGGCGTACGGCGGCCCGGTGAGCGTGGCAACCGGTCAGCTCGGCGAGCTGGCCGCGCGGGGCCACGAGGTCGAGTTGGTGTCCCTGTGGCGCGGTGCGGGCCCGCCGCCGGACACCGTGGACGGGGTGCCGCTGCGCGCCCGGCCCGCCCGCACGCTGGTTCCGGGGCAGGGCTTCCTCGGCCTGTTCCATCCGGGCCTGCCGCGGCTGCTGTGGCGGCGGACCGGCCACGCCGAGGTGCTTCAACTGCACGCGGGGCGCGATCTGGTGTCACTGGCCGCGCTCGCGGCGGCGGTGGCGCGCCGCCGGCCGTTCCTGGCGCAGACGCACGGCATGGTCCAGCCCCGCCGGACGGCGTCGGCCCGGCTCTTCGACCGGTTCTACGTCCCGCTGCTGCGGCGGGCGGCGGCGGTGCTGATGCTGACCGACGAGGAGGAGGCCGGGCTGCGCAAGGTGCTGGGACCGCGGGGGCCGCGCCTGGTCCGGCTGCCCAACGGCGTCCGGGTCGCCGAGCCCGGCGGAGTGGCGCGGAGCCCGACCGAGGTGCTGTTCCTGGCCCGGCTCCAGGCCCGCAAGCGGCCGGAGGCGTTTGTGCGGATGGCGGCGCTGGTGCACGCCAAGCGGCCGGAGGTGTCGTTCGCCGTCTACGGCGCGGACGAGGGGCGGTTGGCCGCGGTACGGCGGGTGGTGGCCGAGGAGGCGCTGGGCGGGGTGGTGGCGTACGGCGGTGCGCTGGACCATGACGCGGCGGTGCGGCGCCTGGCCGCGGCCACCGTGTATGTGCTGCCGAGCGTGCACGAGCCGTTCCCGATGAGCCTGTTGGAGTCGCTGGCCGTGGGTACCCCGGTGGTCTGCACCGAGAGCTGCGGGATCGCCGGCGCGCTGCGCCGCCACGATGCCGCCGAGGTCACCGACGGGTCGCCGGAGGAACTGGCCGAGGCGGTGCTGCGGCTCCTGGACGACGCCGAGCTGCGGCAGCGCCGGGCGGCGGCCGGGCGGTCGGCGATCGCCGCGGAGTTCTCCCTCGGGGCGGTCGCCGACCGGCTGGAGGAGTGGTACGGCTTCCTCGGCGGCGGCGGATGAGGCGCCCGGACCGGCCGGGCGCGCGGCGGCCGTCGCCGGTCCTCAGGGCCGGCCCGGCACCGGCCCTAGGCCATGGCCAGGCGCAGCAGAGCGGTGATCCGCGCCAGTCCGGCCCGGCTGCTGAGCCGCTCGTCGACGTAGCGGGGCCCGTGGGCGCCGAGCCGGGCGGCCCGCTCGGGGTCGGCGGCCAGCGCCCGGACCTCTGCCAGCAGCGCCTCGGGGTCCTCGGGCGGGACGAGCGTGCCGGCGCCCGAGCGCCGCACCTCCTGGGCGGTCCCGCCCTGGGCGGCCACCGAGGCGATGACCGGCCGGCCGGTCATGAAGTACGAGGTCAGCTTGGACGGCAGGCTCATGTCGAGCACCGAGGCCCGCTGGGTGACGACGAGGATGTCGGCGGCCGCCAGCACCTCGGGGAACTCCCCGGCCGGCGCGGGCGGCAGAACGCTGAACGTGCGGATTCCCGCGGCGAGTCGACGCAGATGTGCGCGCTGGCTGCCGTCCCCCATGAGGACGACGCGGAGTGGATCCGCCTCCTGCTCGGCGAGCCGCGCGGTCTCGACCAGGACCTCCAGTCCCTGTTTGAGGCCCATGTTGCCGGCGTGCAGCAGGACCGTCTCGTCGGCCCGCCAGCCCAGTCGGGCCCGGGTCCGCTCCCGGTCGCCGCGCGGGGCGCGGACGTGCGTCCAGTTCGGCACCACATGCACCCGGGAGCGGGGCACCCCCGTCGCCACCACCCGGTCCACGAACGACTCGTGCACCACCCCGACGGCATCCGCGGCGCGCAGCACCCGGGCCTCGACCGCCGCGGCCGGCTCGGCCGCCCCGCCCCCGCCCCGGATGCCGCTCTGCGCGGCGGCCGCGCCCATCAGGTCCTGCACCACCACGACGTGCGGCACGCCGGCCCGCCGCGCCAGTCGGCCGCCGAGCACCGCCCCGGCCAGGGTGGGCATCTGGGTCAGCACCACGTCCGGCCGGACCGGCGGCGGCGCGAGCAGGCCGTGGGCCAGCACGGTGGCCTCGTACAGCGCCCGGTGGGCGGCGGTCTGGCGGGACGGGACGGTGTGCCGGCGGCGGTGCACGGTCACCCCGCCCCGGCGCTCCCGCAGCCGCCAGCGACCGCGGTACTCCTGCGCCACCCGCCAGGCCGGATAGTGCGGCATACCGGCCAGGACGTGGGTGTCCGCGCCGGATGCGGCCAGGTGCTCGGCGATCTGGGTGGCGTAGGGCCCTATGCCGGTGTGTTCGGGCGCGTAGTTGGTGGAGACCACGAGCACGCGCCGGCCGGCGAAGGGTTCTTGCACGGCTGCCCCCTCTGGAGGTGCGGTCGGCCCGGGCGCCGGCCGGCGCCGCCGCGGACGGGTCCGGCGGGTGTCGACGCCGGCCGGATCAACCGACCGAACTGTCTGTTTCACCACGTACACACGGCTTGGACGCAGGTGACCCTAGCATTGCGATGCGTCACCAGGTGGACCGAATCTGAGGAATTACGGCTCCTGGTAGGGAAGTTGGGGGTGTGTCCATGCGGCCGGTGAGCTGGTCGGGCGCTCGGCCGGCGGCGCGTCCGGCGGCCGCACTGTGCTGCTGGGGGCTGTTCCTGGTGGTGCTGTTGCCGCTGGTGGTCCTGCGGTCGTCGGACGCCCGGTTCGGGGCCGCGCTCGCCGTGCAGTGCGTGGTGGTGGTGCACAGCGGCATCGCCCTGGCCCGGGTGCTGACGGACGTCCGGGCCCGGCTGATCGCCTTCGGCTTCTGGCTGTTCACCTATGTCTGGCTGGGGCTGGCACCGCTGGCGATGCTCGCGACGGACGCCTATCCGCGCGGGTTCCTCGTCGACGCGCCGACCGCGTTCACCTCGACCCTCCTGGTGGAGACGGGACTTGTGGCCTACAGCGCGGGGTCGGCGCTGGCGTCGTGGCGCTCCTCCCGCGGCTCCACGGTGCTCGCCCCGCTGCTGGCCCGGCAGTTGGCGCCCGGCCGGGTGTTGCTGCTGTGCGGGGTGGCACTGCTGATCGCGGCGGTGCTGGTCCCGGCGCTGGGCGGGCTGCCGGCGTTCTTCGTGAGCCGGCAGGCCCATGCGGCTGCCGCCGCGCAGGCCGAGCCGTCGGGTTCGGCCGGCCGGGCACTGGCCGCCTGGGCGCTGTCGGTGCCGGCGTTCTGGGCGCTGCTGGCCCTGGTGCACGTACCGCGGTCCGCCGGCGGCGACCGGACGCTGCGCGGGCTGCGCCGCGGCCTGCTGCCGCTGCTGATCGTGGTGAACGTGGTGGTGAACAACCCCGTCAGCCAGCCGCGCTTCTGGGCCGGCACGGTGTTGCTGGCGCTGGTCTTCGGCGCGTCCTGGATGCGCGGACCGGCCGCCTTCCGGATCGGCGCGGCGGCCGTGGCGGCGATGGTGCTGGTGGTCTTCCCGTACAGCGACTACTTCCGCTACGACAAACGGCAGGACGTTCAAGTCCTCTCGCTCGCCGAGCAGTTCACCTCCAACGGCGACTACGACGCCTTCCAGCAGATCCAGACGGGGGTGGACTACGTCGACGGCCACGGCTTCACCCCGTCCGCGGCGCTGGGGCCGCCGCTGTTCTTCGTGCCGCGCCCGGTGTGGCCCGAGAAGCCGGACGACGCGGGCATCCTGCTCGCCCGGCACGCGGGCTACACCTTCGAGAACCTCTCCGCGCCGCTGTGGATCGAGGCGTACATGTGGGCCGGTTTCCCGTCGGTCGTCGTCGTCTTCACCCTGATCGGCCTGGTCGGACGGCGGATCGACGAGCTCCGGCACCGGTTGCGGCACCGACCGGGGACGCTGGCGGCACTGCTGGTACCGGCCTTCGGCTTCTACCAGTTGGTGCTGCTGCGCGGCAGCCTGATGGCGATCGTCGGCCCGCTCGCGCTGCTGGTGTGCATCCCGCTGTTGATCACCCGCAGGGCGCGGCGGACGGTCCGGCACGCCGCCGCTCCCGCGCCGCTCGGCGTCCCGCTCCTGCCGTCACCCCGCACCGCGTCGTCCCGGCCCCGCACCGCGTTGTCCCGACCCACAGGAGGAACAGGTACGTGAGCGTCATCGACGAGCCCGCGGAGGAACCGGACCAGATCCGCGACCAGTTGCGCCAGCTGTTCCGCTATCGGGCGTGCCTGGTGCTCGGCCTGCTGCTGGGCCTGCTGGGCGGCGCCGCGGTGTTCGTACTGGGCGGCCCGACCTACACGGCGACCGGCGAGGTAGTGGTGCAGGCGATCGGCACCGCCCCGTTCGAGGGCGGCGGCGTCTCCGCCGACAAGCAGATCAGCATGGGCACCGAGCGGCAGATCGCGCAGAGCGCCTCGGTCGCGGCCAAGGCCGCCCAGGCGCTGGGCGAACGGACCGCCCCGGCGGCGCTCCAGCGCGATCTGCGGGTGAGCAATCCGCCCGAGACGCAGACCCTGGTCTTCGAGTACAGCGCGGGCTCCGCGGACCGGGCGGCCCGGCTCGTCAACGCCTTCGTCCAGGCGTATCTGGACTACCGGCGGGACACCGCGGCCCAGCGGATCGACACCACGGTGCAGAAGCTCAACGGTGAGCTGACACCGCTGCTGGAGCAGCGCAAGGCACTGGACGAACGGCTCGCCGCGGCCGGCGGCGGCCCGGCACACGCCGCCGACCAGTCCGGGCGCAGCGACCTGGTGTCGGCGATCGCCACCCTGCGGGGCCGGATCTCCACCCTCAAGTCCCTGGACACCACGCCCGGCGACATCGTCCGCAAGGGCGATCCGCCGGCCTTCCCGTCCAGCCCGGGGCTCAACGTGCTGCTGCTGACCGGTGCGGTGGCCGGCCTCGCCCTGGGCATCCTGGCGGCCTGGGTCCGCTCGGTGCTGGAGCCGCGGATCCGGTCGGTGGCGGACGTGCAGGAGAGCCTGCGGGCTCCGGTGCTCGGCATCCTGCCGCGCCGGCGGAGCGGTGGCGGGGTGCTGGAGGTCGGCGGGTCCGGGCGCGGCAATCGTGCCGAGGCGCACCGCACCATAGCGTTCCGGCTGGTGCACGACCGTCGCTTCGCCGGCTGCGGAAGCCTGTTGATCGTCTCGCCCCGGGACGATGCGGACGCGGTGCCGGTGGCGGTCAACCTCGCCGGGGCGCTGGCCGAGATCGGCGCCGACGTCCTGCTGGTGGAGGCGAACCTGCGGACGCCGGTCCTCGCCCAGCGGCTGCCGCTGCGCCCAAGTCACGGGCGGCCGGTGCCGGGCAGTTGGGCCGAGGGCGAGCGGCTCACCGTGGACGCCGGTGCCGACGGGCGGTTCGCGCTGCTGCCCGGACGGGAGGTGCCCAATCCGGCGCGGGCCCTGACCTCGCCGCAGTTCGCACGGCTGCTGAACGCGGCGGGCCCGGACGAGCACGTGGTGGTGGTCACCGGCCCGCTGCTGGCGCACGCCGACGGGCTGGCGGTGGCCAAGCAGGCGGCCGGTGTGGTGGTGGTCTGCGATCTGCACGAGGTCCGCCGGGACGACCTGGACCGGGTCCGGGAGCTGATCACGGCGGCCGGCGGGCACATCCTGGGCGCCGTCCTGGACAAGGGCAGCCGGCGGCGCGTACTGCGTCGGCTCGCCGACGGCGGCCCGGCCCAGCGCAAGCGCGGCCGGCACGGGTCGCGGACGGTGCCGGCGCCGCCGGTCCACCCGCACGCGTTCCCGTACGCCCCGTCCGGGCCGGCGTCGGCCGTGCCGCCGGGCCCGCCGCTGCCCGGCGTCGACCCGAGCCGGGCGGACGGCGCACCCGCCGACACCCGCTCCGCGCGCGGGTGACCGCCCTGCGCCCGGCGGACACCGGCGACGCCCGGGACGCCCCGGCACGCTCGGGCACCGCGGCCGCCGGGCGGGGCATCGCCGGCACGGCCCGCGGCAGCCTGTTCGGTCTGGCGGGCTCGGCGGCCAACGCGGTCTTCGGGTTCGTGCTGGTCACCATCGTCACCCACGGGCTCGGGGCGCGCGGGGCCGGCGCGGTGTTCGCCGGTGTCGCCGCGTTCACGCTGGCGAGCAACGCCCTGAAGCTGGGGGCGGACACCGCGCTGGTGCGGTTCGTCTCCCGGGACCTGGCGCACACGGACGGGGCGGGGGTGCCCGGTCTGCTGCGGATCGCGGTGCTGCCGCCGCTGGTGGCGAGCACCGCGGTCGCGGCGGCGGCCGTGCCGCTGGCCCCCGGCCTCGCCGGATGGCTGCTGCCGGACCTGTCCCCGGGGCAAGGGACCGCGGTGCTGCGGCTGTTCGCGGTGTTCCTGCCGGTGACGACGGTGGCGCTGGTGCTGCTGGGGGCGACCCGGGGGTACGGCTCGGTGGTGCCGTTCGTGGGCGTGGAGCAGATCGGGAAGCCGGTGCTCCGGGTGCTGCTCGCCGTCCCCCTGGTCCTGCTCGCGCCGGGCGTGGTGACGTTGAGTGCCGCCTGGCTGGCCCCCGGCGTACTGGGCGCGGCGGCGGCCTGGCTCGCACTCCGCCGCGCCCTCCGGAGCCGCCCTCGGTCCCCCCAACACACCACTCCCGCCGGGGAGTTCTGGTCGTTCGCCGGCCCACGGGCGATCTCCTCGATCTTCGACATCGCCGCCGTGTGGATCGGTGTGATCCTGCTGTCGGTGCTCGGCACCAGCGCCGAGGCGGGTGTCTACACCGCGCTGGGGCGCCTGGTGACCGCGGGGACGCTGCTGCAACTGGCCGTCCGGCTGGCGGTGGCCCCGCAGCTCGGCCGGCTGCTGGCGGACGGCGACCGGGCCGGCGCCCACCGTCTGCACCGGCTGTCGACGCGCTGGATCGCGCTGTTCTCCTGGCCGGTGTTCGTGCTGCTGGCGGCCTTTCCGCGTACGGTGCTCGCGCTATTCGGCGCGGACTTCGGGCCGGGCGCGCCGGGCCTGGTGGTGCTGGCCACGGCGAGCCTGGTCAACGTCGCCGTCGGCAACGCGCAGACGGCGCTGCTGATGGCGGGCCGGAGCGTGCCGAACCTCGTCGTCGCCGGTGCGGCCTTCGCGGTCCAACTGTGCTTCGGGATATGGCTGGTTCCGCGCTACGGAGTGCTGGGCGCCGCGGTCTCGTTCGGTCTGGCGATCGTGGTGGACAACGGCGCTTCGGCCTGGCTGGTCCGCCGTCGGCTGGGGTTCGGCGCCGTGGACCGCGGTTACCTTCTCGCCGCATTGATCACCATCGGGGCGGTAGCTCCGCTTGCGTTCCTGATACGGGTGCTATGCGGTGACACCTTCGCCGGTACCCTCTTCGGCATTCTTTTGTCCATTGTGGCGTTCTGCGCCCTCGTCCGCCGCTATCGTGTGCCGCTGGGGGTAGCGGAGTTCTTCGGGGTGCTGCGCAAGCGGCGCGCGGAAAACTCGCCATGAACACTGCACGAGCCATTCCGTACAGAGCTGATCTCCTTCACCGCTCCTCTCTTCACCATTCCACCGCGCCGTGCTTCCAGGGGGGACCCGTGCGCCGAAAGAACCGACCCGTCCATCTCGTCCTGGCCGCCGCCGTGCTGGGCACCGCCGCGACGGCACTCGCCGCCGGGTCCGCCCAGGCAACCGGCGAGCCCACCCTCACCGCGGATCCGCTGCCCACCTGGCAGACCGACGGCATCGTCTGGGCCCTGGCGTACGCCAAGGGCGTCGTCTACGTAGGAGGCAGGTTCGACCACATCCGGCCACCGGGCGCGCCCCCCGGCAGCGGCCGGCAGCTGGCCCGCCGGAACTTCGCGGCCTTCGACGCCCGCACCGGCCAACCCCTGCCGTGCGCCCCGGCGTTCAGCGGCGGCGCGAACCAGATCCGGGCCCTCAAACCCTCCCCCGACGGGACACTGCTCTACATCGGCGGATCGTTCGGCAAGGCGGGCTCCGCCGGCCGCTCCAACACCGCCGCCCTGCGCACCGCCGACTGCGCCGTCGACAACGCCTGGAAGCCGAAGGTCAGCTCCACCGTCCGGGCCCTGGACGTCACCGACGACACCGTCTATCTCGGCGGCCAGTTCACCACCGTCCAGGGGCAGACCCGCGAGCGGGTCGCCGCGCTGCGACCCAACGGCACGCTGCTGCCGTTCAAGGCGACCATCCGCGGCTCCTCCGTCCCCAACGACACCACGCCCGGTGTCAACGCCCTGACGGCCATCCCGAAACTCGGCGAACTCATCATCGGCGGCCGGTTCACCTCGGTGAACGGCACCCGGTCGAGCGTGCACGCACTGGCCGGCCTGGACGCCACCACGGGCCGGGTCGTCAACACCTTCACCGGCTGGATCCCCCGGCGCTCGGCGGTCAAGGCACTCACCAACGACGGCACCAACTTCTACCTGGGCGCCGAGGGCACCGGCGGCGGCGTCTTCGACGGCCGCATCGCCGGACGGCTGTCGGACGGCGCGATGCTGTGGAAGGACACCTGCCTGGGCGCCACCCAGGCAGTCCTGCCCTACAAGGGCGTCCTCTACAGCGCCTCGCACGCGCACGACTGCCACGACACCCCGGGCGGCTTCCCCGACATCAACAACCGGCAGCACTTCCTGGCCCAGTCCATCGCCGACAAGACGATCCTGCCGTGGTTCCCCGACACCAACGACGGGATCGGCGAGCAGATCGGCCCGCGCGCACTGACCATGGCCGACGGTGTGCTGTGGGCGGGCGGGGGGTTCACCACCGTCAACGAGGCGCCCCAGCAGGGCCTCACCCGCTTCGGGGCCGGTGCGGACACCAACGCACCGCAGGTGCCGCTGATGAGCGGGGCGAGCGGGGCCCCGGGCCGGATCACCCTGAAGTGGAAGGCGTCGTGGGACCGCGACAACGGCGTGCTGACCTACCGCATCTACCGCGACGGCAGGCACCTGACCTCGCTGACCCGGGAATCCCGCTACTGGAACCGGCCGGACATGTCCTTCACCGACACCGTCCGGCCCGGCTCGACGCACCGCTACTCCCTCGACGTCACCGACGGCACCAACGTCTCGGGCCGCAACGGCCCGGTCAAGGTGACCGCCGGGAAGTGACCGTACGCCGAGTGGGGGGGCAGATGACGCACCGAGTTGGATACGCACCCGGGGTCTACGACCTGTTCCATGTGGGGCACCTGAATCTCCTCCGGCACGCCAGGAGCCGGTGCGACCACTTGGTGGCCGGAGTCGTCTCGGACGACATGGCGCGGCGGGCCAAGGGACAGGCACCGGTGATCCCGTTGATCGAGCGCCTGGAGATCGTGCGCAGTGTCCGGTACGTGGACGCGGCGTTCGTCGAGACGGTGCCCGACAAGCTGGAGACCTGGCAGCAGGTGCGGTTCGATGTCATCTTCAAGGGGGACGACTGGCGGGGCACGAGCAAGGGCATCCGGTTGGAACGGGACTTCGCGCCCCTGGGAGTCGAGGTGGTCTACTTCCCGTACACCGTCCATACGTCGAGCACGCTGCTCCGTGCGGCGCTCGACGTGCTGGGGAGTCCGGCCTGACGGCCGCCGGTGCGGTGTGCCCCTCCCCTCCCGCCCCGGCCCCGGTCGTCACCGTCCGGGGCCGGCCAGTTCGCGGTACCACTTGGCCAGAAAGGCCACCATGAAGAGCACATGCGCCACGAGCAGCGCGCAGTACACCACGACGAACAGCCGCCCGCTGCCGAACAGCAGGAAGGCCGCGCAGAACACCCCGTAGTCGACCGGCAGCAGGGCCACCGCACGGACGGCGGAGGCCGGTTCCGCGGGCCGTGGTCCGGCACCGCCGTTCCGCAGGCATTCAGCCCGTTTGAGCTGGTCGGTCAGGATCCCGCCGAAGAACACCAGCACGGCGGCGAACTGGAAGACGACGGGGGCGAGCAGCAACAGCGGTTCGGAGGGGGCGAAGTAGCGGTGGAAGGAGACCAGTACGGCCATGTGGAGGGCGAGCATCTTCGCGCAGTCGACGACGTGGTCCAGCCATTCGCCGGCGGCGCTGCCGGTCCCCGTCAGACGGGCCAGCTGGCCGTCGGCCGAGTCCAGCGCGAAGCCCAGGAAGAGTGCCGCGAAGACACCCGCCGCGGTGCCCGGCCCGGGCGGCAGCGCGGCGATCATCCCCACGCCGACGAAGGTGAACACCGCGCTGAGCAAAGTGACTTGATTGGGTTTCAGGTTCAGGCAGTAGCTCGCGGCGGCCAGTCCCCGTCCGACCGGGCGGTTGATGTGGCGCGAGTAGAGCGACACCCCCTTCGCGGATTTCTGGGCCGCCGACAGTTCCTCGACCGCAGCTGCGAACCGGCTCATCTCCCCCCACCCGTCGTACCGCCCCGAAGGAGCAACATCATGGCAGGCAGGCCCTCCCCGTCCAACGGCGCGCCCGGCCGCCGGACGATTCTGGCCGCGTCGGCCGCCACTCTGGCGGCGGTGCTCACCGGCTGCGACTCCGACTCCCCGGACCCGTCCGACGAGGACGCCGTGCCACCGCGGATCTCCGGCACCAAGCCCAAGGGCAGGGACGTCATCGACGTGGTGGCGGACTGCGGCGCCAAGGGCGACGGCCGCACCGACGACAGCCGGGCGTTCGCCCGCGCCTACGCCCATGCCGCGGGCCGGGTCTGGGACCACATCGGCCGGACGGTGATCGACATCCCGGCCGGCACCTACCTCATCGCCTCCCCGTACGCCCTGCTCAACGCCCCGGCGGGGAGGCTCAAGGCCAACGGCCTGCGGTTCCGCGGGGCCGGGAAGCGGATGACGCAGCTGCTCTTCGCACCGAACCGGCCGCAGAACGCCTTTCTGTGCCGCAACGAGGACAGCTGGGCCAATGTGTCGTTCGAGGAGCTGGCCTTCCGGTCCGGGACCCCGGGCGCCTCGTTCTTCTCCTCCTACTCCACCGGCCAGGCACAGGACTACCGCTTCACCGCCTGCGAGTGGACCGGCGAGTGGACCTACGGACTGGCGCTGGACGGCTCCAACACCAACTCGGAGATGCGCTGGGACGCCTGCCGCATCGGCGGTTCCTACCGCAAGGCGTTCCTCTACTCGGGCCTGTCGCAGAAGTCCCTCGACCATCCCCAGCAGGACCAGTTCCTCAACTACTGGTTCACCGACATGAAGGTGGAGTACGACTGGGGGAACTTCCTGGAGTTCCCCTACGGCGGCTCCATCACCTGCCGCGGGGGTTCCTACATCGTCACCGGCCGCCGCCCCACGGATTCCGCGGACTACGGCCGCACCAGCACCTTCTTCCGCTTCCCGCGCGGCGTCCACCACGACTCGGTGCAGCGCTTCCACGCCGAGGACATCCGCTTCGAGGTGCGCGGCCCGGACACCGTGGTCATCGACTGTGCCTGGGACGGCGGGACGGTGCACTTCAACGACTGTGACGACACCGCGCTCGCGTTCCGCCCGTTCGCCAAGGACAGCCGTCCGCACCGCTACCGCAGCGGCGCCCGGGGCGCGCTGGTCCGCTACGACTCCTGCCAGCTGTCCGGGCAGCACCTCTACGAGCAGGACGGCAACGGCCCGCGCGCCCGCTACGACATGTGCGTGCTCCGCAACCACGCCCCGGCGGACTTCATCGCGGGGGCGAGCGCGGGCGTGCAGTTCACCGACTGCCTGGGACCGTGACCGGGACAGGGGCCAGGGCCGGGACTGGGAACGGGACCGGGACCGGGACCGGGACCGGGACCGGGATCAGTCGAGCTGGTCGATCAACCGGGTCAGGAAGGCACCGGTCTCCGCCGGTGTGTCGGCCTCGGTGCACAGCCGGTCCATGACCGCGGTGTACTGGTCCACCGACTCCTGCTTGTCCAGATACAGGGCGCTGGTCAGCTGCTCCAGATAGACCTTGTCGGGCAGTTCGGGTTCGGCGAACCGCAGGATGCTGAACGGGGCGCCGGCCGCCGCGTTCGCCCCCACGCTGAAGGGGGCGATCTGAAGTGTGACGTTCGGCATCTGCACCGCCTGCAGGAGGTGGCGCAGTTGGGCGGCCATCACCTCGGTGCCGCCGAACGGACGGCGCAGCACCGCCTCGTCCACCACCGCCCACAGCCGCGGGGCCTCCGGCCGGGTGAGCAGCCGCTGGCGCTCCATCCGCAGCGCGACCAGGCGGTCCACCTTCTCCTGCGGCGCGTTGGGGTAGCCGACGCGGGTGACCGCCCGGGCGTACTCCTCCGTCTGGAGCAGGCCGGGCAGGAACTGCACCTGATAGGTGCGGATCAGCGCGGCGGCCTCCTCCAGGCCGAGGTGGAGCTCGAACCAGTCCTCCAGGACGTCGCTGTACTCGTGCCACCAGCCGTTGGAGTTGGCCTGGTCCGCCAGCTCGAAGTAGTCGGCCCGGCGCTCCGGTTCGAGCACGCGATAGAGGGTCAGCAGATCGGCCAGGTCCTGTCTCTTGAAGCCGACCTGTCCTCTTTCGAGGCGGGTGATCTTGGCGTGAGAACCACGGATCGACTTGCCCGCGGCCTCACGCGTGATGCCCGCGCCGGTGCGCAGCCTCCGGAGCTGGGCGCCCAGCACGATGCGCGCGGCGGTGGGCCCTACCTGCGTCTCCTTCAGGTAGCGCGTTATCGACAGCTCGACTTCCGGCCGCATCATCGCGGTCATCCCAACTCCCGTGAGCGACAGTGTTGATACCAGCAGTGTCGCATCTGCGGGTCACCAGGTACAGAAACGCGCCATCGTCGCGGTGGGCGGCGGACCCGGTCGGCGCGGGTCCGCCGCGTGGCCGCCGCTCAGCTCAGCAGCGCGTCGAAGTCGCCGTCCTTGGCTCCGCCGACGAACGCGGCCATCTCCGCGTGGGTGTAGATAAGCGCCGGCCCGTGCGGGTCACGGGAGTTGCGCACGGCGAAGCCGCCGTCGGTCAGCCGGGCGACCTCGACACAGTCGCCACCGGGCGCGCTGCGTCGGCTCTTCCTCCAGACCGCACCGTCGATCAGGTCCGCGGCCACGCCGTTGTCGAACTGCTGCATCCTGCCACTCCCTTGTCATGCGCAGGTGTCTGACCAGGCATCACGCGCCACCGTGCTTACGGCTGCACTTGCCGATGCAATTACGTCCACCTCGAATGTAATTGCAGATGCACTTGCAGCGCCAGCGGCCGCCAAAGAATAGTGGAACCGGAGTGTTGGACCACCGCGACAGCGGCCGGCAAGGCCGTCCGTGCCGCGTTGCCGACCGGAGTGAGGCCCGTGGCACCGTCGTCGCGGTGCCACGGGGCCGCCGGTCAGCCCTTGCGGCCGAGCCCGGCGTAGAGCGGGATGTCCGCGTCGGAGAGGGAGTCGGCGCCGATCTCGACGGGGTCGGGGCGCCAGCGGTGGACCACGGTCAGGCCGGGGTCGACCAGCTCCAGGCCGTCGAAGAGGCGCAGCACCTCGGCCCGGGGGCGGGCGCGCACATGGGAGCCCTTGGACTCGAAGTTGTCGCTGATCTCCTGAAGTGCCTGTGGCTCGAAGTCGGCGGTGGCATACGTCAGGGCCAGGTAGCTGCCCGGCGCGAACGCGTCCATCAGCTCGCGGACGACGGCGTGGACGTCGCGCTCCGGCGGGAGCCAGTGCAGGACGGCGATCAGGGTCAGTGCCACCGGCTCGTCGAGGTCGAGGGTGTCCCGCAGGGTCGCGTCCCGCAGGATCTCCTGCGGACGGCCGAGGTCGGCCTGGATGTAGGCGGTCCGGCCCTCGGGGTGGCTGGTGTGCAGCGCCCGCGAATGCGCCAGCACGATCGGGTCGTTGTCGGCGTAGACGATGCGGGCCTTCGGCACGGTCGCCTGGGCGATCTCGTGGAGGTTGGGCGAGGTCGGGATGCCGGTGCCGATGTCCAGGAACTGCCGGATGCCGGCCTGGTCCGCCAGATAGCGGGCCGCACGGTGCATGAAGCCGCGGTTCTGCCGGGCGATCGTGGCGGCGTTGGGCAGCGATACGAGGGTCTGCTCGGCCGCCTCCCGGTCCGCCGGGTAGTTGGTCTTGCCGCCGAGCAGTACGTCGTAGACGCGGGCGGCGTGCGGCCGATCGGTGTGCAGGTCGATCGGTTCCTGGGGCCGCGCCCCCATCCAGTCCTCCGGCACCGCCATGTTCCGGTCGTCCTTCCGTCGTGCTGCCGCGCAGCCCCCGCAACTTCCCGGCCACCCTAATGCGTTGGCCGGGCGGAGCGCGCAGCGGCGACGCTACCGGGACGCGCCGCTCCGCGCCGACGTACGCACGGGTAGGCCCCCGAAGAGCACCGCGCCGGCTCGCCATGACAGAGTGTCGCTAAGGGAGGGTTTGCGTACTGTGTCTGCTCATGTGGCGCATCGGCGCCGCTCCGTCCTGTCGGCCCTCCTGGCCGCACTCGTCCTGCTCCTCGCCGGACCCGCGGGCGCTCCGTCGACGGCGGCCGTCGCTGCCGCGCCCGGCGCGGCCTGTGCGCACCACACCGCGGCCGGCCATACCGCCGACCACGGCCTCCCCCACTTCACCGGTCCGACGTACCGTCACTTCCCTTCGCACGTACCCGAGTCGGGCACGCCTCCCCGGCGTCCGTGCCCCGATCCGCCGCGCCGCGCGGCCCGTTCCGCCCGGTCCGCTTCCGCCGGGGCGGACGCGCCCGGCTACGCCGGCCGGTGCCGGGACCGTGCCCCGCCGCCGCCTCCAGCACATCCGCACATCGCTCACCCCGGGCCGCGCCCGCGGCCCGCGCATGCCTGCTGGAGGCACCTTGACCCGCGCCACAAGGGTGCGGGCGCTGCTCGCGCTCGCGATCCTTGCCCTGTCCACGTTCCTCGCCCTGACCCAGCCCGTACGGCTCGGTCTTGACCTGCGCGGCGGCACCCGCCTCGTCCTGGAGACCCGTGACTCCCCCACCACCGAGGCCGACCGGGACGCCACCGACCGCACGCTGGAGGTGCTCCGCCGCCGCGTGGACGCCCTCGGGGTGAGCGAACCGCAGCTCACCCGCGCCGGCGACCACCGCATCGTCGTGGAACTGCCCGGCCTCGACGACCCCGACGAGGCCGCCGCGGTCCTCGGACGCACCGCCCAGCTCACCGTCCATCCCGTCCTCGGTACCGCCCCCGGAGCCCGGCCCGGCCCGTCCGGACCGGCCGGCACCGTCCTGCCCGACGACTCGGGCACCCCGCTGCGGCTCGGGCCCGCCGCCCTGACCGGTGCCGAAGTGCGCCACGCCGAGGCCGAGTTCGACGGCCAGGGCGGCGGCGGCTGGTCCGTCGGGCTCGGTCTGCGCGGCGCCGGCGAACGTGCCTGGGCGCGGCTGACCGGCGCGGCGGCGTGCGCCGCGCCGCACGATCCGGCCCGCCGCGCGGCCATCGTCCTGGACCACCGGATCATCTCCGCGCCGCGGGTCGAGGCGTCGGTGGCCTGCGGTGTCGGCATCACCGGCGGGACGACGCGGATCACCGGCGGCTTCGACCAGCGCACCGCGCAGGAGCTGGCGCTGCTGATCAACGGCGGGGCACTGCCGGTGCCGGTGGAGATCGTCGAACAGCGCGCCGTCGGCCCGACGCTGGGCGCCCTGGCCATCACCTCCAGCGCCCGCGCGGCGGTGATCGGCGTCGCCCTGACGGCACTCTTCGTCACCGTCGTCTACCGCCTGCTCGGTGCGCTCGCCACCCTGGCGCTCGCCTGCTACGCGCTGATCTCCTACGCGGCCCTGGTGGCCCTGGGCGCCACCCTCACCCTGCCCGGCCTGGCCGGTTTCGTGCTGGCGATCGGGATGGCCGTGGACGCCAATGTCCTGGTCTTCGAGCGCGCCCGTGAGGAGTACGCGGCGGGCTCCGGCAGCCGCCCGCGCACCCTGCGCAGCGCCCTGGCGGCCGGCTTCCGCAACGCCTTCAGCGCCATCGCCGACACCAACGTCACCACCCTGCTGGCCGCGGTGCTGCTGTTCTTCTTCGCCTCCGGGCCGGTGCGCGGCTTCGGCGTGACGCTGTGCATCGGGGTGGCCGCCTCGATGGTCGGCGCGCTGCTGGTGACCCGGGTGCTGGCGGAGTACGCGGTGGCGCTGCCGCCGGTCCGGCGCCGCCCGCGGCTGACCGGTCTGGCCGGCCCGGGCCGGATCCGTGCCCTGCTGGCCCGCCGCCGGCCGGCCCTGATGCGCCACCGGCGCCGCTGGCTGGCGCTGAGCGGCGCCGCCCTGCTCCTGGCCACCTCCGGTATCGCCGTCCGCGGGCTGGAGTACGGCGTGGAGTTCACCGGCGGCCGGATGATCGAGTACCGCACCACGCAACCGGTCGACACCGAGCGGGCCCGCGCCGCGCTCGGCACGGCGGGCCTGGATCGGGCGCAGATCACCGCCTCGGGCGAGGACTCGGTGACGGTGCGCACCGAGCGGCTCTCCGCCCGGCAGCTGCGCACGGCGGACCGGGTCGTCGACGAACTCGGCGGCGGCGCGCAGAAGATGCGCGACGAGCTGATCGGCCCGAGCCTGGGCGACGAGCTGCGCCGCGGCGCACTGGTGGCCCTCGGCCTGGCCCTGGCCGCGCAGCTGGTCTATCTGGCGGTGCGGTTCCGGTGGACGTTCGCGCTGTCGGCCGTGGTGGCCATGGCGCATGACGTCCTGATCCTCGTCGGGGTGTTCGCCTGGCTCGGCAAGCCGGTCGACGGGGTCTTCCTGGCGGCCCTGCTGACCGTCATCGGCTACTCCGTCAACGACTCGGTGGTGGTCTTCGACCGGGTGCGCGAACTCCGCGCCGGCGCGCGCCGTACCCCGTTCCCGGAGCTGGCCGACGACGCGGTGCTGCAGACCGTGCCGCGCACCGTCAACACCGGCATGGGAGCGCTCTTCATCCTGGCCGCGCTCGCCGCGCTGGGCGGCGACTCGCTCACCGACTTCGCGCTGGCGCTGCTGATCGGCATCACCGTCGGCACGTATTCGTCGGTGTTCACCGCGACCCCGCTGGCCGTCGTCCTGGAAGGGCGCGGCGGGGCGGTGCCCCGGCGGACCGGCCGTGGGACCGCGCGGCGGGGCGCACGGCGCGACCGGCGGGACAGTGGCGCCCGCGTCTGACGACCGATCACCCATGGCCGACGGCTGACGGGGCGTCAGTCCGGTCGCTTCCTCGCCGGCGGGCGCTATCGCTCGGCGGTGAGGAAGCGGCTGTGTGCCACGGTGCGCCCCATCGGGCCGTGGAGCTCCCGCCGGTACGCCGCGGCGACCTCGTAGGCCGGGACGGCCCGTACCTCCCAGCCGGCGGAGGTGAGCGGCCGGCAGGGGTCCTCCTTGTCCTCGAAGTGCCACAGTTCGACGAGGTCGACGCCGAGTTGCCTGGTGGCCGCGCGGTACTCCGGCTCCTCGACGATCGCCAGGACGCTCGGCTCCAGATGTTCGGCGGCCAGCCGGCTGCCGGGCGCGGAGAGCCGGCCGATGCGGTCGAAGAGCAGCCGCTCGGCGGCCGCGGACAGGAAGGGCAGCAGGCCCTCGGCCAGCCATACGGCCGCCCGGCCGCGGTCGAAACCGGCGTCCTCCAGGGCGGCGGGCCAGTCGTCCCGCAGGTCGACCGGGACCACGTGCCGGCCGCACCGGGGCCGGGCGCCGAGGCGGTCCAGGACACCGTCCTTGAACTCCAGCACCCTTGGCTGGTCGATCTCGAACAGCTCGACGCCCGGCGGCCACTCCAGCCGGTAGGCCCGGGCGTCGAGGCCGGCGGCGGCCACCACGACCTGGGCGATCCCGCCGGCCGCCGCGGTCATCAGGAAGCGGTCGAAGAACAGCGAGCGCACGCCGAGGTACGCGGCCATCGAGGTCCACATGTCGCGGGCGGCGGCGGACAGCGGCTCCGTGTCCGCGAGCCGTCGCGGCACGGGCACCGGTGCGTCCGCCGCCGCCACGAAGGCATCGGCGTAGGGGTCGCTCACCAGGCCGTCGGGGCGTTCGGTCTCCAGCGCCCGCCCGGCCGCGACGCCGAGGGCGGTCAGCCCGATACCGGTGACGATGTCCCACTGCTCGAACTCCGTCATACGGACTCCTCCACCGACGCGAACAGACCGGGAAAACCGGACATCGATTCCATCCCGTCACTCTGATCGGGACGGTCGGGCGGTGCAAGCAGCTACGCCGCGGGTGCCAGTCGCCGGGCCGCCAGCTCCGCGTACACCGCCGCGCCGTCCGCCAGCACCGCGTCGTCGAACTCGGCCAGCGGCGAGTGGTTGTTGGGGCTCTGCTCGGGATCCGCACCGGCCGGTGGCGCGCCGAGGATGAGCATCGCACCGGGCACTTCGGCCAGCACCCGGGAGAAGTCCTCCGAGCCGTGCAGCGGCCGGGGCTGCGGTGCGAAGCGCTCCTCGCCCAGGGCCTCGCGCACCACGTGGGCCGCGAATGCCGCCTCGGCGTGGTCGTTGACGGTCACCGGGTACAGCGCGGCGAACTCGGCGTCCACCCCGACCCCGTAGGCCGCGGCGATCCCCCGGCACACCTCCACCGTGCCGTCCTTGAGGCGCGCCCGGGCGGCGGCCGAGAAGCTGCGGACCGTCGCCTCGAAGACCGCGGTGTCCGGGATGACGTTCTCCCGGGTGCCGGCGTGGAACGTCCCGACGGTCAGGACCACCGGGTCGAAGACGTCGAAGGTGCGGGTGATCCATGCCTGGAGCGCGGTGACCATCGCACAGCCCGCCTGCACCGGGTCCTTGGCGCGGTGCGGCATCGAGCCGTGCCCGCCGGCGCCCCGGACGGTCACCCGCAGCACGTCGGACGCGGCCAGGGCCGGGCCGCCGCGGGTGCCGAAGACGCCGCCGGGCAGCCCCGCGGACATCACGTGGACGGCGTAGGCGGCGTCCGGGCGCCGGCCGGCGGCGTCCAGCAGCCCTTCGGCCAGCATGTGCCGGGCACCGTCGAAGCCCTCCTCGCCGGGCTGGAACATGAACACCACATCGCCGGCGAGCCGGTCGCGGTGGGCGCAGAGCAGGGTCGCGGCGCCGGTGAGCATGGCGGTGTGCAGGTCGTGGCCGCAGGCGTGCATCCGTCCGTTGTCGGCCGCGAAGTCCAGGCCGGTGCGCTCGGTGACCGGGAGGGCGTCCATGTCTCCGCGGAGCAGGACGACGGGCCCGGGCGCCGCGCCGCGCAGCACCGCGGTCACCGAGCTGAGCCCCCTGCCGGTGGTGACCTCCAGTGGCAGCCCGTCCAGTTGGGCCAGCACGGTCTCCTGGGTGCGCGGGAGGTCCAGGCCGGTCTCGGGGGCGCGGTGCAGGGTGCGGCGCAGCCGTACGAGGTCGTCGGAGAGAGCGCGGGCGTCGTCACGGAGGTTCATGCGTGCTCCTCAGAGGTCGGGCCGAGGGGTGTCCGGTGGAGTCGCTCGGTGTACGGACGGGGTACGTACCCGGAAAGGGGACGGCCGAGGCACCGGCCGCCCCCCGGGGCCCCAGGGGGCCCGCGTCGACCGGGCCTCCGGAGCCCTCGGTCAGGTTCCGTGGCGGGCGGGTTCGGGCTCGCGCAGGAAGTCGAGGACGGTGTCGGTCTGACCGAACAGGGCGTGTCCGGTCCCGGGCAGGAGGTGGACGGTCGCCCGCGGTACGCACGCCCGCACCCGCCGCGCGGTGCCGGCCGAGTCGAACAGCGCGTCCCGCTCCCCGGCGATCACCAACACCGGCATGGCGAGTCGGCGCAGTTCCTCGTCCGGGACCGTCGGCAACCGCTCGGTACGCGGCCTGAAGTGCGTGAACGTGAGGACCACCGTGTCCAGGACGTCCCGGAACTTCGGGTCCTCCAGACCCGTCGCCTTGCGCACCGACCGGGCGACTCCCCTGCGGCCCAGGGCGCGCAGCAGCAGCGTCCGGAACAGCCAGCCCATCTTCTGCCGTCCGATTCCGCCCGGGCACAGCAGCGCCAGCCGCGTCACCCGTTCCGGCCGCCGCCGGGCGTAGTCCAGCGCCAGCCAACCGCCAAGTGAGGTTCCCACCAAGGACGTTGCGGAGATGCCGAGCCCCTCCAGCACCTCGTCCAACCATCGCGCGAGGTCCTCCGAAGCCAACGACGGCCGGGCGGGCGCGCTGAGGCCGGGCTCCCCGATGACGTCCACGGCGTACGTGCGGAAGTGCCGGGACCAGCCGGCGACGTCGTCCAGCCACATCGTCGCGTTCGCGCCGGAACCGTGCAGCAGCACCAGGGGCGGTGCGTCCTCCGGTCCGGACACCACGACGAACGTCTCCCCCTGCACGGTCGGCACCCGTACGTGCTCGGCCGGTACCGGCCAGGTCTCCAGCGCCGCCCGATAGCGCCGCAGGATCTCCTCCGCGCCGGCCTGCGACTTGTAGAGCGCCCGCGCGTCAGGACGCGCATCCGCTCCCCCCTGCACACTCACGACTTCCTCGCCTTCTCCGGTACTCATGACTCGACGGTGCTCATGACTCGATCACCGCCTCCACGCACTCCAACAGCCGGGCCGTGTCGGCCAGTCCGCCCAGGACGACGACCTTCATCCGAGCCCGGTCCTTGTCGTGCACCGTCTCGATCCGCAGCGGACGCTCCCCCGGGCCACGGCCGGCGGCCGCGGTCATCATGAGCGTGGCCAGGCGGTCGGCGGTCGCCCGGTCGACGCCCTCGACCTCGACGATGCTCGACACCTCGGCATGTCGCTGCCGGACGCCCGGTCCGGCGTCGGGCGCGGGCACCGGCCGGCCGGTGAAGACCTCCAGGTCGTCGTGCGCGATGCGGTACTGCTTGCCGATCCGGACGGCGGGCAGCCGCCCGTCGCGCACGTAGTTGCGGACGGTGCGCACATGCAGCCCGAGTCGCTCGGCCACCTGCTCCACGGAGTACAAACGGTCACTCATGAAACTACCCTAACCTTCCTCATGCGCCTACCCAATAGGGAAAGTTAGGGAAGGATAGAGAATGCTCAGGAGTCTTCGGCTGCCCGTACGGCACGGGGCGACCTCATGTTGAGCGGTCGTCAACAGAACGTTGATCGCCGCTCCCTAGCATTTCCGGCGCATCGATCACCGATCAACGATTGGGTGAACCAGGCATGTTGTTCCGCACGCTAGGCAAGGGCAGGATCTCTTCTCTGTGCGCCCGGGCGAACACGCCCCAGCGGCGGACCGCGGTCATGGCCGGGGTGCTCGCGAGTGTGTCCATGATGGCGCTCGGGACGGCTTCCGCGGCACCGCAGGCTCCGGAGAAGCCGACGACGGCCGCCGTGCAGAAGGCTCCGGCGACCGACTCGGCGCGTGAGCACTGGCAGCCACCGACGCAGCCGAGCTCCGGGGACCCGACGCACCAGGGTCCCGGGGACCCGGCGCTCAACACCGACTACCTGATCCGCGAGGTGTCACCGGCGCAGTACCGCGGCTGGTGGTACCAGTCCCACCTCACCGGCATCAACGTGACTTGGACGACGCCCTCGGGACGGGATCCGTACAACGGCCGGGACTGGATCGAGATCGTGGACAGCAAGGGCAAGCGCATCACGTGGGACTGGGCCTGCGGCAACGCCCACTGCGGCGCGTACGGCTCGACCGTGATCGGCATGTCGACGAACAAGGGCGAGGAGTACAAGGCCCGTTACTGGAGCGACGGCGGCCGGGTCACCAAGGGCCGTCTGCGGGCCGAGTTCGAATTCTGGGCCTGACTCCGACAAGGCCCAGAGGTCGCGCTTACCCTTCCCCGTCACCCATCGCGGCCTCCCCACCATCCAGGTCGGCCGGGGCCGCCTGAGGGACGCCGTACGCCGGCTGTTCGACAACGATCCCGGCACGAGCGACCACCATCTGCGGGAGAGGGTGGAGACGCTGGCCGTGGCCCTGGCCGAAGGGGCGCGGTTCCAGGTGATCCCCGGGCTGATCGCCGCCGCCGGAGCACTGACGTGGCGAACCCGGTCACCGGGGGCGGCCGTCGGTCCGCGCCCCGGTGACCGCGACCGAGGCCGGCCTCCTGCCTCGCGGTCAGCCGGTCGACACGACCAGCATCCGGGTCACCGTGCCGTCGTCGCCGACCACATCGCGGACGTGTCTGAAGCCCAGGCGGGCGCAGAGCGCCAGGCTGGCGGTGTTCTCCGCGCCCACCATGCCGTAGACCTCGGGGAGTTGCAGGGCGCGGGCGGCGTAGTCGATCAGGCCGCGCACCAGTTCCGTGCCGAGCCCTCTTCCCCAGCTCGGTCTGACCAGTGCGGCGACCAGTTCGTGCCCGTCGACGTTGCCGGTCGGCTTGATCTCCGCATGGCCGACGTAGCGGCCCTCGGCCCGGACGCCCCACACGTCGAACAGGGCCTGGGGATAGATCTCTTCGAGGATCGCCCGGAACACGGCCCGGATCTCCTTCTCGGGCGCGCGTTCCTGGCCCATCCAGCGGCAGACCGTCTCGTCCCGCAGGAGGGCCACGAAGGCGTCCTCGTCCTCGGGGCGGTAGGGCGAGAGCACCAGGCGCCGGGTGTGCACTGTCGGAGTCATTCCGCAAGTCCCCTCTCGTGGTGAGCGGGAGAACTTCCGGGGGTGCCGAGCCCTCCGGGCACCGTGACGGGGTGCGCACCGGCCTGCCCGGCGGATCCCCCGTGATCCGCGCTTCCCCCGCCTCGGTGAGCGTGTCGGTGCCGCGGCCGGGCGTCCGGCCCGGGCGCGGTGTGCGGTGGTGCTGGTGTGTGCCGCCGTGCGGCGCGGGCGGTCCGTGCGGGCCGGCCCGGCGGTGGCCGGTCCCGGCCCGCGCGGAGCGCCGGGTCAGGAGCCGACCTGGTCCATCCGCTCGCGCAGGCTGCGGGGGCGCATGTCGGTCCAGACCTCGTCGACGTAGGCGGCGCACTCGTCCTGGGTGCCCTCCTTGCCCACCGCGTGCCAGCCGGCGGGTATTTCGAGGTCGGCGAGCCACAGCGAGTACTGGTCCTCGTCGTTGCGCAGCACCTGGTAGCGGGCGTTCTCGTCCATTTCCGGTTCTCCTGTCGGGCGTGGGTGTGCGGTGCGGTGATCGGTCGGGTCCAGGGTGCCGCGGCGGGCCGGGGCGCGGGGGCCTTTTCCGTAGGCCGTGCCCACGCCGGTCGCGCCGCTCACAGGCTGTCCCGGGCGTGTCGGGCGATCCGTCCGAGGGCCAGCGCGAAGTCCTCGGCGACCGCCCGTACGGTGGCCTCCGCGTGGACGTCGGGGCGGTAGTGCCAGGTGAAGGCGAGCCGGCCGTCCTGCACGGCGCCGACCGCCTCCAGCAGGTGGGAGCCGCCGTCCCGGGGGTCGTGGTCCCGGCCGAAGGAGCCGTGCTCGGCGCGGACGAGCGCGCCACCGGTGCCGTCGGGCCGAGCGTCCCACTGGCCCAGGTAGTTGAAGACCAGCTGGCCGCGGCCGGTGCGCGCCAGGCGCTCGCGGATCTCCGTGGGGCCGTGGGTGCGCAGCGCGCCGAAGCCCAGGCCGTTGCCGGGCACCGCGCGAAGCTGCCGCCGGACCGACTTGACCAGCGCCCGCCAGTCCCGGTCCGGTCCGAGGTCCTCCGGGTCGAAGACCCGCAGGCCCACCGGGTGGACGGTGGTGAACCAGCCGACCGTGCGGGAGAGGTCCACCCCGTCCAGGAGGTCCTCGCGGCCGTGGCCTTCGAGGTCCACGCAGACCCGTTCGTTCCCGGTCCAGCGGGCCAGGGCGAGCGCCAGGGCCGCGAGCAGGACGTCGTTGATGCGGGTGCGGTACGCGAGCGGGGCGGAGCGGAGCAGCGCCGTCGTGTCCCGCTCGTCCAGCGTCACGGTGACCGTGCGGGACGACTCGCCGGGGGTGCCGGGGTCGTGGTCCACGGGCAGCGGGGCGGGGGACACGGCCTCCTCCCAGTACGGCAGTTCGTGGTCCAGGCCGCCCTCGGCGACGTGCGCGGCCAGGCCACGGGCCCAGTCCCGGAAGGCGGTGGTGCGGTCGCCGAGGTCGGTCGGAGCTCCCGCGACGGCCTGCCCGTAGGCGGTCTCCAGGTCGTCCTGGAGGATGCGCCAGGACACCGCGTCGACGACGAGGTGATGGGCCACCAGCAGCAGGTGGGCGGGCCGGTCCGGGCCGCCGGTGAACAGCGCCGCCCGGAACAGCGGCCCGCGGCCGAGGTCGAAGCCGGTGTGCAGCGCGTCGGCCGCCCGGTCCATGGCGGCGTCGGCCTCCTCCGGCGACAGTCCGCTCAGATCGTGCCGGACGAGGAGGTCGTCCGGCGGGGACGGCGGCGGGTTGTGCTGGTGCCAGCGGCCGTCCTCCTCGGTGAACCGCATCCGCAGCGCGTCGTGGTGCTCCAGCAGCGCGGCCAGCGCCGTGCGCAGCGCCGACGGGTCGGGGGTGCCGGCCAGTTCGAGCAGCGCCGACTGGTTGAAGTGGTGGCGGGCCGCGCGGGGAGTGGCGAAGAACCACTCCTGGATGGGGGTGAGCGGCAGCTCCCCGGTCACCGGGCCGTTGTCGGGGCGGGTCGGGCCGGTGGTCACGACGGCGGCCAGCGCGGCCACCGTCTGATGGGTGAACAGGTCCTTGGTCGCCAGGTGGAGCCCGTCCCGGCGCAGCCGCGAGACCACCTGCATGGTCAGGATGGAATCGCCGCCGAGGTCGAAGAAGTTGTCGTCGGCCCCGACGGTGTCGAGCCCGAGGACGTCGGCCCAGATCCGCGCGATCCGGCGTTCGGTCTCGGTGCGCGGTGCGATGTGCGGGGCGGCGGAGACGGCTGCCCCTCCGGGGTCCGGCAGGGCGCGCCGATCGGTCTTGCCGTTCGGGGTGAGCGGCAGCGCCGCCAGCGGCACGAACAGTGCGGGCACCATGTGCGGCGGCAGCAACCGGGCCAGGTGGTCGCGGAGTTCGGGGACCGGCAGCGGCTCCGGGGTACCGGGAGCCGGGACGACGTAGGCGACCAGCCGTCCGGTGCCGGTCGGGCGCGGTTCGTCGCGGCCGACGGCGCGGACCACGACCACCGCGTCGCGCACCAGCGGGCTGCGGCGCAGCGCGCTCTCGATCTCGCCTGGCTCGATGCGGAAGCCGCGCACCTTGACCTGGTCGTCGACGCGGCCGGCGAACCGCAGTTGGCCGTCGGTGTCCCAGCGCACCAGGTCTCCGGTGCGGTACATGCGGGAGCCGGGCTGGCCGTACGGGTCGGCCAGGAAGCGGCTCGCGGTCAGCCCCGGGCGGCCTAGGTAGCCGCGGGCCAATCCGGGCCCGGCCACGTACAGTTCACCGGTCACGCCGACCGGTACGGGGCGCAGTGCGCCGTCCAGCACCTGGACCCGGGTGCCGGCGGCGGGGCGGCCGATGGGCGGCGGGCCGGCCGCCGGGGCGAGCGGGCCGGTCCAGGTGGCCACCACGGTGGCCTCGGTCGGGCCGTAGGAGTTGATCACGCGGCGGCCGGGGGCCCAGTGCGTCACGAGGTCCGCCGGGCACGCCTCGGCGCCGACGATCAGGGTGCGCAGGCAGGGCAGGGCGGCGGCCGTCTCGGGCGGCACGGTGGCCAGTGCCGCGGGCGGGATCAGGGCGTGGGTGATCCGCCGCTCGGCGAGGACCTGGGCGAGCCGTTCGCCGAGCAGCGGGCCCTCCTCGCCGGCGACCAGGGTGGCCCCGGAGAGCAGCGAGACGCACAGTTCCAGGACGGCGGCGTCGAAGCTGGGCGAGGCGAACTGCAGGACCCGGTCGCCCGGGCGCACCTCGTACCGGGCGGTGGCGGCCGCGGCGAAACCGGCGAGCCCGGTGTGCGGGACCACCACGGCCTTGGGGGTGCCGGTCGAGCCCGAGGTGTAGATGACGTAGGCGGGATGGTCGGTGGTGAGCGGGGCGCGGCGGTCGGCGTCGGTGGGCGCGGTGTCGGGGCCGTCCGGGCGCCAGACGGCGGCGGGGTCGTCGAGGACCAGGTGGGCCCCGGAGTCGCGCAGCATGAAGGCGCGGCGGTCGGCCGGGTAGGCCGGGTCGACGGGCAGGAAGGCGCCGCCGGCCTTGGCCACCGCCAACTGGGCCACGACGGTCTCCGCCGAGCGGGGCAGCGCCACCGCCACCACCCGCTCGGGGCCGACGCCGCGGCCGATCAGATGGTGCGCCAGCCGGTTGGCGGCGTACTCCAGCTCCGCGTAGGTCAGTGCGCGGGTGCCGGTGGTGAGGGCCACCGCCCGTGGTGTGCGGGCCGCGCGGCGCCGGAACAGTTCGCCGAGGGTGGCCGGGGGCACCGGGCGGTCCGTGCCGCGGCCGTCGGCCAGCAGCCGCCGCAGTTCCTCGCGGGGGGCCAACGGCAGTGCCCCGAGGGGCCGTTGGGGGGCGTCGGCGAGGGCGGTCAGCAGTGTGGTGAGCTGGTCCGTGATCCGCTCGGCGGTGGTGGGGTCGAACAGGTCGGTGTTGTAGGTGAGCAGTCCGTGCAGGGCGCCGGAGTCGTGCTCGGCGAACTCCAGGGTGAGATCGAAGCCGGCGTGGTGGGTGTCCGGTTCGATGTCGTCGACCTGGAGGCCCGGCAGGTCCAGCGCGGCCCCGGGGGCGTTCTGCAGGACGACCATGGCCTGGAAGAGCGGGGTCCGGCTGGTGTCCCGGGCGGGTTGGACCTCGTCCACCACCCGCTCGAACGGCACGTCCTGGTGGGCGAAGGCGGTCAGCACCGTCTCCCGCACCCGCGCGAGGAACTCGGGGAACGGCAGGTCCGGGTCGACGGTCGAGCGGAGCACGAGGGTGTTGACGAAGAATCCGATCAGACGCTGGGTCTCGGCGCGGTCGCGGCCGGAGGTGACGGTTCCGACGGCGATGTCGCGCTGGCCGGAGAGCCGGGCGAAGAAGGTCTGCACCGCGGCGACCAGGGTGGTGAACAGGGTGGTTCGCCGGGCCCGGCCGAAGTCCGCCAGGCGGCGCGCGGTCTGCGGCGGCAGGACGAGCCGGGCCGTGGCGCCGTTCCTGGTCCGCACGGCGGGGCGCGGCCGGTCGGTGGGCAGTTGCAGGGGCTCCAGGCCGGCCAGGTGGTCCCGCCAGTACCGCAGTTGCTCCTCGGCCGCGGCGTCCGGCGCGGTCCGCTGCCAGTGTGCGATGTCGGCGTACTGGACGGGCAGCGGCGGGAGTTCGGCGGTGGGGGCGCCGAGCGCGGCCCGGTAGTAGTGGGCCAGGTCGCCGGTGAGCACGGCGGTCGACCAGCCGTCGGTGATGATGTGGTGCAGGGTCAGGGTCAGGACGTGGTCGTCGTCGGCCAGCCGGATCAGCCCGGCCCGCAACAGAGGGCCGCGGCGCAGGTCGAAGGGTCGGGTGCGCTCCTGGGTGAGCAGTCGCGCCAGCCGGTCCCGGCGCGCCGCGGCGGGCAGCGTCGACAGGTCGCGCAGCGGCAGCGGCACGTCGTGGGGCGGGTGGATGATCTGGACGCCCCGGCCCTCCACGGTGTCGAAGGTGGTGCGCAGCGACTCGTGGCGGGCGGCGAGCTTCGTCAGGGCGGTGCCGAGCGCGGCGGTGTCGAGGCGGCCGCGCAGGCGGAGGGCGAGCGGGGTGAGGTACTCGGTGCCGCCGGGCTCGAACGCGTCGAGGAACCAAAGGCGTTGCTGGGCGTAGGAGAGCGGCGGCGGGGTGTCCCGGGGGACGGGGGTGGGCGCGGTCCGGCCGGCGGTGTCCGGGCGGGCGAGCAGTGCGGTGAGCGCTTCGGGGGTGGGGTGGGTGAAGACCGCCCGCGGGGTCAACTCGGTGCCGAAGACCTCCGCGAGGCGGGAGGCGAGCCGGATGCTGAGGATCGAGTCGCCGCCCAGGGCGAAGAAGTCGTCCCGCATGCCGATCCGTTCGGTGCCGAGCACCTCGGCCCAGACCTCGGCCGTGCGGCGTTCGGCCTCGGTGCGCGGGGCGACCGGCTCCGGCCGGCCCGGTCCGTCCTCGGGCACGGGCAGGGCGGCCCGGTCCACCTTGCCGTTGGGGCTGAGCGGCAGGGCCGCCAGCGGCACGAACGCGGTGGGCACCAGGTAGTCGGGGAGGGTGGCGCGGGCGTGGGCGCGCAGCTCCTCCAGGTCGAGGCCGTCGCGCACCACCACGTAGGCGACCAGGTGCCGGGCGCCGGAGCGGGCCGCCTGCGCCACCACCGCGACGTCCGCGACGCCGGGGTGGGCCGCGAGCGCGCCCGCCACCTCGCCGGGCTCGACCCGGAAGCCCCGGATCTTGACCTGGTCGTCGGTGCGGCCGAGGAACTCCACCGTGCCGTCGAGCCGCCGGCGGGCCAGGTCGCCGGTGCGGTACATCCGGCCGCCGGGCGGACCGAAGGGGTCCGCGACGAACCGGTCCGCGGTGGCGGCGGGGCGGCCGAGGTAGCCGCGGGCCACGCCCTCGCCGGCCAGGAAGAGTTCGCCCGCGGTGCCCGGCGGCACCGGCCGCATCCGGCTGTCGAGGACGTGGACGCGCATGTCGTCCAGCGGCCGGCCGATCGGGACGGCGGCGGGGACGGCCGCGGGGTCGGTGAGGGCGAAGGACGTCGCGAAGGTGGTGGTCTCGGTGGGGCCGTAGCCGTCGACCACGGTCAGGCCGGGGCAGGCGGTCAGCACCCGGCGGACGGCGGCGGACGGGACCACGTCGCCGCCGGTCCACACCTGGTGCAGCCCGGCGAAGCACTCCGGCGCGTCCTGGGCCAGCAGCCGGAACAGGCCGGCCGTCAGCCACAGCGCGGTGACCGCTCCCCCGGCCGTCAGCCGCCGCAGCGACGCCGCGTCCACCGTGCCCGTCGGGGCCACCACGACCCGGCCGCCGTTGAGCAGTGGCACCCACACCTCGAAGGTGGCGGCGTCGAAGGCGACCGGCGAGTGCAGCAGGACCCGGTCGAAGGCGGGGCCGGTGAAGCGGCTGTCGGTGGCGAGGGCCGCCACGTCGCGGTGGCGCACCCCCACCGCCTTCGGTGTGCCGGTCGAGCCGGAGGTGAACATCACGTAGGCCAGCCGGTCGGGGTCCGCGGGCGGCAGCGGCGGCGCGGCGGCCGGGTCGGCGGTCCGGGCGGCCAGGACTTCGCCGGCGGTCAGGTGGGCGGTCACCCGGGCCTGGTCGAGCAGCAGTCGGCGGCGGTCCTCGGGGGCACGGCCGTCCACCGGTACGTAGGCGCCACCCGCCTTCAGCACGGCGAGCTGGGCCGCCACGAGGGCGGCCGAGCGGTCCAGGTGGAGCGCCACGCGGTCCTCGGGGCACAGCCCACCGGCCCGCAGGAGGCCGGCCAGCCGGCCGGACCAGTCATCGAGCTGACGGTAGGTCAGCTCCGTGTCCGCTTCGGTGACCGCGACCGCTTCCGGGGTGCGCCGGGCCTGCTCGGCGAAGAGGTCGACCGGCGAACCGCCCGCGGCGGGGCGGGCCGTGGTGTTCCAGCCGCGCAGCACCTCCCGGTCGGCGGCGGTGAGCAGGGTGAGGTCGTCGAGGGTGCGGGCGGTGCCGTCGGCGAGCGCGGTCAGCAGGGTTTCGAGTCGCTGCGCGGCCCGCTCGACCGTGGTGCGGTCGAAGAGCGCCGGGTCGTACGCGAGGTCGAAGCCGAGGCGGTCGGCGAGGTAGGCGCGCAGGCACAGCGGGAAGTTGGTGGCGTCCTCGGCTTGGACGTCCAGGATGCGGATGCCGGCGCCGTTGGTGGCGGCCTCGTCGAAGGGGTAGTTCTCGAACACCACCATGCTGTCGAAGAGCGGCTCGCCGGGTCGGAGCGGGGCGAGTGCCTGGATGCGGGCGAGCGAGACGAAGTCGAAGCGGCGGGCGTCGCTCTGCTGCTCCTGGAGTTCGCGCAGCCAGGGCAGCACGCCGCCGGCGCGGTCGGTCCGGGCGCGCGTCGGCACGGTGTTGATGAACATGCCGATCATCGACTCCACGCCGGGCAGTTCCGCCGGGCGGCCGGAGACCGTGGTGCCGAAGACCACGTCCGGGCGACCGCTGTAGCGGGCCAGCAGCAGCGCCCAGGCGCCCTGCACCACCGTGTTGACGGTCAGCCCGCCGTTCCGGGCCTTCGCGCGCAGCCGGGCGGAGACCTCGTCGTCCAGCTCCAGGTGGACCAGGGTGGTGGAGCGGGCGCGGTGCGCCTCGACGGGGGGCCGGTCGTACGGGAGCGGGGTGCGGGCGGTGAACCCGGCGAGGGTGGCGGCCCAGTGCTGCTCGGCGGCCGCCCGGTCCTGTCCGTCCAGCCACTCCAGGAAGTCCCGGAACGGCCTGCGCGCCGGCGGGCGGCCGGCCCGGCCCGACACGTCCGCCGCGTACTGCGCGCAGACGTCGGCGAAGAGGGCGCCGGTGCTCCAGCCGTCGAGCATCACATGGTGCGAGGTCCACACCAGGACGATCTCGTCTCCGGGGAGCGCGGCCACCGCGAGGCGGCTGAGCGGCGCGGTGGTCACGTCCGAGCCGGCCGCCCGGTCCTCGGCGAGCAGCCGCTCCAGCGCCCCGTCGCGCTCGGCGGGGGCCAGGGTGCGCCAGTCGTGGTGCACGACGGGCAGGACGGCCTGCCGGTGGACGACCTGCACGGGGTGCGGCAGGCCGCGCCAGTGGACACTGCTGCGCAGGGCCGGGGTGCGGTCGGCGACGGTCTGCCAGGCCGCGGCGAACGCCCGCGGGTCGGCGACCCCGGCGATCCGGAGCACGATCCGGTCGAGGTAGGCACCGTCCTCGCCGACCAGCCCGTGGAAGACCATGCCGGCCTGGAGCGGGGTGAGCGGGAGGACGTCCTCGACGTCCCGTCCGTCGCCGGCGACCAGGTCCAACCGGCGCTGGTCGAGCCGGGCGAGCGGGAAGTCGGAGGGCGTGCGGCCGCCGGTGCCCGGGCGGGCGCAGTGCGCGACGATCTCGATCAGGGCGGCGCGGGTGTCCTCGGCGAGGCGGCGCACGGTGGCCTCGTCGTAGAGCTCGGGCGGGTAGGTCCAGCCGAGTTCGAGCCGGCCGTCCTGGACGGCGCCAGTGACCTCCAGAGGGTGGCCGCGGGGCTCGTCGGGGTCGGTGTCCTGCCCGGCCGGGGGCAGGGTGGAGCCGTAGGGGCCGGGCGCGGCCGAACCGTCGCCCGCGGCGGGGCTCCACTGCCCGTGGTAGTTGAAGCCGATGCCCGGCGTGGGCGCCGCGGCCAGCGAGCTGTCGGGGGCCAGGTGGCGCAGCGCGCCGTAGCTGAGTCCGCGCAGCGGGACGGCGCGCAGCTGCTCCTTGACGGAGCGCAGGGTGGCGTGCCAGTCGGCGTCCGGGGCGACGGTCAGGGCGAGCGGGAACTCGGCGGTGAACCAGCCGACGGTGCGGGAGAGGTCCAGGTCGTCGAAGAGGTCCTCGCGGCCGTGGCCCTCCACGCCGACGAGCACGGTGTCGCGGCCGGCCCAGCGGGTCAGGGTGCGGCCCAGGGCGCTGAGCAGGACGTCGTTGACCTGGGTGCGGTAGACGTCGGGGACCTGCCGGAGCAGGGCGTCGGTGGTGTCCCGGTCCAGGCGGACGGTCACCGTGGCGGCGGTGGCCGCGGTCGCGGGCGGTGTGGTGGCGGGGCGGTCCGTGGGGAGGTCGGCGGGGACTTCGGCGGTCCGGGTCCAGTACGCCAGGTCGCCGTCGAAGCCGCCGGCGCGGGTGTGCTGTTCCAGGCGGGCCGCCCAGCGGTCGGGGCCGGCGCTCGCCGGGGGCAGGGCGGCCGGATGGCCGGCGGCGGCCGTTCGGCAGGCGGTCGCCAGGTCCTCCAGCAGGATCCGCCAGGACACCCCGTCGACGACCAGGTGGTGTGCGGTGAGCAGGAGTTGCGCGGGACGGTGGTCGCCGAGGTCGAAGTACAGGGCCCGCACGACCCGGCCCTCGGTGGGGTCCATGGAGGTCTGGGCCGCGGTGGCGGCGCGCTGGACGGCCTCCTCGGCCCGCGGGTCGTCCAGGCCCGTCAGGTCGTGGCGGGCGAAGACCTCGCCGGGGGCGGCGGGCAGCGCCTCCTGGTGCCAGGTGCCGCCGGTGCGGAGGAACCGGGTGCGCAGCGCGGGGTGGTGGGCGACGAGCGCGTCCACCGCGCGCCGCAGCGTCTCCTCGCCGGTGCCGCCGGTCAGCGCGAAGCGGTGGGTCATGGTGAAGCGGAGGGCGTCCCCGGGGCGCCGCCGGTCGAGGTACCAGTGCTGGATGGGGGTGAGCGGCGCCGGTCCGGCCACGGCCGGCGCTTCGGCGGCGGGCGAGGGGTCCACCGGGGCGGTGCGCAGGGCGAGTTCGGCGACGGTCTGGTGGCGGAAGACGTCCTTGGAGGTGAGGGCGTATCCGGCGCGGCGGGCCCGGGAGACGATCTGGATGCTGAGGATCGAGTCGCCGCCCAGGGCGAAGAAGTTGTCGTCGACGCCGACCCGGGGCAGGCCCAGCACCTCCGCCCAGATGGCGGCGAGCTTCCGCTCGGTCCCGTTGCGCGGGGCCACGTGGCGGGCGCCGCCGTCGGGCCGGTCGGGGGGCGCGGGCAGGGCGCGCCGGTCGGTCTTGCCGCTGGTGGTGCGGGGTATCCGCGCCAGGGGGACGAAGACGGTGGGGACGAGGTGGTCGGGCAGGGTACGGCGCAGGTGGACGCGGAGTTCCTCGGCGGGCGGCGCCGTGGGTGCGGTGGGCACCAGGTAGGCCACCAGCCGGGCCCGGCCGTCGTCGTCGCGGGCCACCACCACGGCGTCCCCGATGGCGGGGTGGCCGAGCAGCGCGGCCTCGACCTCGCCGGGCTCGATGCGGAAGCCGCGGACCTTGACCTGGTCGTCGGTGCGGCCCAGGAACTCCAGCTGCCCCGCCGCGTTCCAGCGGGCGCGGTCGCCGGTGCGGTACATCCGGGTGCCGGGCGGGCCGAACGGGTCCGCGAGGTAGCGCCCGGCCGTCAGTCCGGGCCGTCCGAGATAGCCGCGGGCGACCTGGGCGCCGGCGAGGTGGAGTTCGCCCGGCACGCCCGCCGGGACCGGCCGCAGCGCGCCGTCCAGCACATAGGCGCGCACGTTGCGGCCCGGCCGGCCGAGGACCGGCCGCTCGCGGTGGTCGGTGAAGCGGCCGTAGACCGCGTCCACGGTGCACTCGGTGGGGCCGTAGACGTTGTAGGCGGTGACGCCCCGGGCCGCGCGCAGCTCCTGCCACAGCGGGGTGCCGACGGCCTCGCCGCCCACCATGACGATCCCGGGGCGGTGGTGGTCGCCGTCGAGCAGCCCGGCGGCCAGCAGCTCGTGCAGGAAGGACGGTGTCACGTTGACGGCGTCCAGGCGGTGCTCGACGATCCGGCGGACGAAGGCGGCCGGGTCCAGGCGTTCGTCCTCGTCGACGAGGTGGACCTGCTGGCCCAGGGCCAGCAGCACCGGCCCCTCCCACGAGGTGTCGAAGGAGAAGGCGGCGCTCAGCGCGAAGCGCAGCGGTTCCCTGCCGGTGGTGTGCGGGGCGACCAGGCCGGCCCGGTGGTCGTGGCAGAGGTTGACCAGCTGGCGGTGTTCGACCGCGACGCCCTTGGGACGGCCGGTGGAACCGGAGGTGTAGGTGAGGTAGGCGGTGTGGGCGGGGTCCAGCGGGGCGGTGCGGTCGGCGTCGGTGGGGTTGTGGGCCGGCCGGTGGCCGAGCGGAGCGGTGCGCAGCGCGTCGGCCGTCAGCACGGTGTGCGGTACGGCGTCGGCGTGCAGGAACGCGAGGCGGGCGGCGGGCAGTTCCGGGTCGAGGGCCAGCAGGGTGCCGCCCGCCTTGAGGACGGCGAGGAGCGCCACCGGCATGTCGGAGGTGCGCGGCAGTTGGACGGCGACCACCCGCTCGGGGCCGACGCCGAGGGCGATGAGGTGGTGGGCCAGCCGGTTGGCGCGCTCGTTCAGCGTGCTGAAGTCGAGGGTGGCGTCCCGGGCGATCAGAGCCGTGGCGTGGGGGGTGCGGGCCACCTGCTCCTCGAAGAGTTCCACGAAGGTGGTGTCCGGTACGGGCAGGGAGGCGCCCTGCCACTCCTGGAGGAGCCGGCGCCGCTCCGCGTCGGAGAGCAGCGGCAGGGCGCCCACCGGGCGCCCGGGGTCCTCCGCGACCGCGGTCAGCAGGCGGCGCAGCCGCTCGGCGGCGGCTTCGACGGTGGCCGTGTCGAACAGGTCGGTGTTGTACTCGACGAAGCAGGTCAGCCCGCCGTCGCGGGCCACGAAGTCGAAGGCGAGGTCGAACGCGGCGTGCCGGCCGGGCGGTTGGAGGGTCCGCACGTCGAGGCCGGGCAGGTGCGGGGCCTCGGCGCCCAGGTTGTGCAGGGCGACCATGACCTGGAACAGCGGGGTGCGGCTGGTGTCCCGCTCCGGCTGGAGCACGTCGACGAGCCGCTCGAAGGGCACGTCCTGGTGGGCGAAGGCGTCCAGCACGGTGGTGCGCACCTCGGACAGCAGCGCACTGAACGGCAGGCCGTCGGGCACCCGGCTGCGCAGTACCAGGGTGTGCGCGAACATCCCGACCAGATGCTCCAGTTGGGGGTGGTCGCGGCCGGCGGCGACGGTGCCGACCGCGATGTCCTCCTGGCCGGCCCAGCGCGCGAGGAGCACCTTGCAGGTCGCCAGCAGCGTCATGTAGAGGGTGGCGTCGGCGCGGTGGCCGACCGCGCGCAGCCGTTCGGTGAGCGGGGCGGGCAGGGTGAACTCCAGCAGCGCGCCGTTGGTGGTGCGCACGGCGGGGCGCGGCCGGTCGGTGGGCAGCTCCAACGGGGCCAGGTCGGCCAACTTGGCGGTCCAGTAGCCGAGCTGGGCGCGCTCGGTCTCGTCGGCCCGGGCCCGCTGCCAGGCGGCGTGGTCGGCGTACTGGACGGGGAGCGGGGGCAGGTCGGGGCGGCGGCCGTCCAGGGCCGCGGCGTACAGCTCGCCGAGGTCGCGGCCGAGCACGGCGGTGGACCAGCCGTCGGTGACGATGTGGTGCATGGCCAGGGTGAGGACGTGCTCGTCGTCGGCGAGCCGGATCAGGCGGGTCCGCAGCAGCGGCCCCTCGCCCAGGTCGAACGGGGTGGCGCCCTCGCGGGCCAGCACGGCGTCGAGGGCGGCCTCGCGGTCCGCCTGCGGGGTGTCCGACAGGTCGTGCAGCGGCAGTGCGACCGGTCGGGGGTCGTGGACGGTCTGGTGGGCCCGGCCGTCCCGCTCGGTGAAGGTGGTGCGCAGCGGTTCGTGCCGGGCCACCAGGGCGTCCAGGGCGGTGTGCAGGGCGGGTTCGTCGAGCGGTCCGCGCAGGCGCAGCACGAAGAAGGTCAGGTAGGCGGTGCCGCCCGGTTCGAAGCTGTCCAGGAACCACAGGCGCTGCTGGGCGAAGGAGAGCGGCAGGTCGGCGGTGCGGTCGGCCGCCGGGATCGGCTCGTGGCCGGCCGGGCGGTGGGTGGCCGGGCCGGGCAGGGCGGCGGCCAGGGCTTCGAGGGTGGGGTGGGCGAACAGCAGCCGGGGGGAGACGTCGGTGCCGAGTGCGGCGCGGAGCCGGGAGGCGACGCGCAGCGCGAGGATCGAGTCGCCGCCCAGGGCGAAGAAGCCGTCCTCGGCGCCGATGGCCGGCTCGGCGTCGTCGGCGCCGAGGACGTCGGCCCAGACGCGGGCGACGAGCCGTTCGGCGGCGGTGCGCGGTGCGGTGCGGTCCGCGCCGGCGGCGGCGAACCCGTCGCGGCCGGGGGCGGGCAGCGCCCGGTGGTCGAGTTTGCCGTTGGGGGTCAGCGGCAGCGCGTCCAGGGTGACGTAGGCGGCGGGCACCATGTGGGCGGGCAGGGTCCGGGCCAGATGGGCGCGGAGGGCGGCCGGGGCGGGCGCGGGGCGCCGGGCGGCGGGTACGACATGAGCGACCAGGCGCCGCACCTCGTCGGCGTCCGCGCGGACCGTGACCACGGCCTGGGCGAGGTCCGGGTGGGCGGTCAGTGCGGCCTCGATCTCGCCGGGTTCGATCCGGAACCCGCGGATCTTGACCTGCTGGTCGGCGCGGCCCAGGTATTCCAGGGTGCCGTCGGCCCGCCACCGGGCCCGGTCGCCGGTGCGGTACATCCGGGTGCCGGGCGGGCCGAACGGGTCCGCGACGAACCGGGCGGCGGTCAGGCCGGGCCGGTTCAGATAGCCGCGGGCCAGCCCCTCCCCCGCCACGTACAGCTCACCGGCGGCACCGGGCGGCACCGGGGCGAGGCCACCGTCCAGCACCCGTACGCGCAGGTCGGACAGGCCGCGGCCGATGGCGCTGCCGGTGGCCTCGGCCGCGGTGGCCCGGTCCAGCGGGGCGTACGTGACGTGCACGGTGGTCTCGGTGATCCCGTACATGTTGACCAGGACGGGTGCGGTGTCCGGGTGCCGGGTGTACCAGTCGGCGAGCCGGGACGAGTCCAGCGCCTCGCCGCCGAAGACGATCCGGCGCAGCGCCAACCGCGCGCCCACGTCCGGGTGTTCGGCGTCGGCGCGCATCAGGGGTTGGAAGGCCGAGGGCGTCTGGCTGAGCACGGTGACCCGTTCGTCCGCCAGCAGGCGCAGGAAGTCCTCGGGGGAACGCGCGACGTCGTGCGGGACGACGACGAGCCGGCCGCCGTGCAGCAGCGCGCCCCAGATCTCCCAGACGGAGAAGTCGAAGGCGTAGGAGTGGAACAGCGTCCAGACGTCGTGGGCGCCGAAGGCGAAGTGGCCGCGGGTGCGGGTGAACAGCCGCACCACGTTGGCGTGCGGTACGACGACGCCCTTGGGCCGGCCGGTGGAGCCGGAGGTGTAGATGACGTAGGCGGGGTGCTCCGGCAGCGGGCGGCGGGCCGGGGCCGGGCCGGTGGTGGGGCGCCGGTCCAGGTCGGCGCGGACCGCGGGGTCGTCGAGGAGCAGCCGGGGGCAGGCGCTGCCGGTGAGGCGCCCGGCGACGGCGGTGGTGGTCACCAACAGGGCCGGTGCCGCGTCGGCGAGGAGGCCGGCGATCCGGTCGGCGGGAAGCTCGGGGTCCAGGGGCAGGTAGGCGGCACCGGTCCTGAGCACCGCGACGAGCGCCACGATCATCTCTGCGGAGCGCGGCAGGGCGAGCGCCACGAGGCTCTCGGGGCCGGCACCGCTCCCGGCGAGCCGGTGGGCCAACCGGCCTGCCCGGGCGTCGAGTTCGGCGTAGCTCAGGGCGCTGCCCTCGAAGGTCACGGCGGTGGCGTCGGGTGTCCGGGCCACCTGGTCCTCGAAGAGGTCCACCAGGGTCGCCGCGGGCCGGCCGCGGTCCGTGCCGTTCCAGTCCTCCAGGATGCGCCGGCGTTCCTCGGCGGTGGTCCAGGGCAGGTCGCGCAGCGGCCGGTCCGGGTCGTCGGCGAGGCCGGTGAGGAGCAGGCACAGCCGGTCGGCGAGGGCGTCGGCGGTGGTGGGGTCGAAGCGGTCCGGGTCGTAGGCGAGGTCGAAGCCGAGGCGGTCGGTGTGGTGGGCGCGCAGCACCAGGGGGTAGTTGGTGGCGTCCCGCGAGGCGACGTCGAGGATGCGGACGCCGGCGCCGGCGGTCCGGGCGTCGTCGAACGGGTAGTTCTCGAAGGCCACCATGGACTCGAACAGCGCGCTGCCCGCCGGGACGTCGCTGAGCCCGGTGAGCCGCGCCAGGGAGACGGACTCGAAGCGCCGGGACTCGGCCTGGCCGTCCTGGAGCTCCCGCAGCCAGGCGGTGGCCGGGCGGCGCTCGTCCACCCGGACGCGGGTGGGCAGGGTGTTGATGAACATCCCCACCATGGACTCGGCGCCGGGCAGGTCGTCGGGGCGGCCGGAGACCGTGGTGCCGAACACCACGTCCCGCTCCCCGCTGTAGCGGGATATCAGCAGCGCCCAGGCGCCCTGGACAACGGTGTTGAGGGTCAGGCCGCGGCGCCGGGCGGCGTGCGCCAGGCGGCGGGACCGCTCGGGGTCCAGGCCGCCGCTGCGCACCGCGGCGGAACGGGCGCGGTGCGCCTCCCGGGCCGGGCGGTCGCAGGGAAGCGGGGTGGGGGTGGCGAAGCCGGCGAGGACGGTGCGCCAGTGCTCCTCGGCTGCGCGGTCGTCCCGGGCGGCGAGCCGGCGTACGTAGTCACCGAACGGGCGGCGCACGGGCGGGGCCGTGGTGCGGCCGGCGACGAGGGCGGCGTACTCCTCGCACACGTCGGTCAGGACCTGGGCCAGGCTCCAGCCGTCCAGGATCAGATGGTGCGAGGTCCACAGCAGGCGCAGCCGGCCGGCGGGCAGCCGGATCAGGGTGAGCCGCATCAAGGGCGCGGTGGTGAGGTCCAGGCCCCGCGCCAGGTCCTCGGCCCGTACGCGGGCGAGTTCGGCCGTGCGCCGTTCCTCGTCCAGGTCGCGCCAGTCGAGATGGGCGGTGGGCACCGTCACCCGTCGGTGGACGAGCTGCAGCGGTATCGGCACCCCTTCCCAGACGACCGAGGTGCGCAGCGCCGGGGTCCGGTCGGTGACGTGCTGCCAGGCGCGGGCGAACTCCTCGGGGTCGGCGACGCCGTCCAGCAGCAGGCCGGCCTGGTCGAGGTAGACGTCGTCGGCGCCGCCCATCAGGCGGTGGAAGAGCATGCCTTCCTGGAGCGGGGTGAGCGGGAGGATGTCCTCGACCGTGCGCCCGTCACCGGCCAGTTGGTCCACCCCTGCCTGGTCGAGCCGGGTCAGCGGGAAGTCGGAGGGGGTGCGGCCGCCCGCTTCGGGGCGGGCGCAGTGCGCGGCGAGGGCGGCCAGCGCGCGCACGGTGCCGTCCGCCAGCTCGCGGACCGTGTGCTCGCGGTGGATCCGGTCGCTGTAGTGCCAGGTGAACTCCAGCACGCCGTCGGCCACCACGGCCGAGATGTCCAGCAGGTGGTCGAGGGGTTCACCGGGGGCGATGTCGCGGCCGGGAGTCTCGCCGGCGGGCGCGAAGTCCCGGCCGGGGGTGCTCTCCCACTGGCCGTGGTACGTGAAGCAGACCTGGGGCAGCGGGAGTTCGGCGAGGGTGCGGGCGGCCGGGTGGGGCGAGCCGAGGCGGGCCGTCGCCTCGTAGCCGAGGCCGCGGTGCGGGACGGCCCGCAGGCGCTCCTTCACCGCCTTGAGGGTGGCGCCCCAGTCGGGTTCCTCCGGTGTCCCGGCCGGGACGAGGGTGACGGGGTACTGGGTGGTGAACCAGCCGACGGTACGGGACAGTTCGAGGCTCTCGGCTCCGGCCGGGTCCTCGCGGCCGTGGCCTTCCAGCGCCACCGTGACGCGGTCGGCGCCGGCCCAGTCGGCGAGCACCCGGCCCACCGCGCTGAGCAGGACGTCGTTCATCTGGGTGCGGTACACCCCGGGCACCCGGCGCAGCAGCGCCTCGGTGGTGTCGCGGTCCAGGCGGGCGCGGACGGTGCGGACCGAGCCGGCGAGCGCGGTGCCCGGGGTGTCCACCGGCAGTGGGGTGCGGGGCGCGGCGCACTCGGCCGTCCAGTGGGCCAGGTCGCCGTCGAGTCCGCCGTCCCGGACGTATCGGGACAGGTGTGCGGCCCAGGTGGTGAACGGTGTGGTGGTGGGCTGTAGTTGGACCGGTTCGCCGGCGGCGGCCTGGCGGTAGGCGGTCTCCAGGTCGGCGAGGAGTATCCGCCAGGAGACGCTGTCGACGGCCAGGTGGTGGGCGGCGAGGAAGAGTTGCGGGCGGCCGCCGGGTGCCGCGGGGAACAGGGCGGCGCGCAGCAGGGTACCGGCTGCGGGGTCGAGGGCGGCGCGGGCGGCGTCGGCGGCGGCGGTGCGCGCGGCGTCCCGGGCGGTGCCGGCGGCGCCCGGCAGGTCGGGGTGGGCCAGCAGGCCGGGCGGGACGGCGGCGCCGGGTTCCTGGCGCCAGGTGTCGCCGGTGCGGACGAACCGGGTGCGCAGCGCCGGATGGTGGGCGGCCACCGCGTGCAGGGCGCGCTCCAGGGCGTCGGGATCGAGGTCGTGCGGCAGGTCGAGCAGGACCGACATGCTGAAGTGCCGCAGCGGCCCGTGGGCGGCGAAGAACCACTCCTGGATGGGGGTGAGCGGGGCCGGTCCGGCGGCGTCGGCCGGGCGGGGCGTGGCGGCCGGGGCGCTGTGCACGCATGCGGCGGCGAGTTCGGCGACGGTCTGGTGCCGGAAGACGTCCCGGGAGGTGAGCCGGAGTCCGGCGGCACGGGCTTGGGAGACCGCCTGGATGCTGAGGATCGAGTCGCCGCCGAGTTCGAAGAAGTTGTCGGTGACACCCACCCGCGCGATCCCCAGTACCTCGGACCAGATGCCGGCCAGGGTCCGTTCGGCCTCGGTGCGCGGGGCCACGAACTCTCGCTCGTCGCGGTCGGCTTCGAGGTCGGGGGCGGGCAGGGCGCGGCGGTCCAGTTTGCCGCTGGTGGTGAGCGGCAGCACGGCCAGCACGACGAAGGCGGCGGGGATCATGTGGTCAGGCAGGGTGCGCCGCAGGGCCGCGCGCAGAGCCGCGGCGGCGGGCCGGGCGGCGCCGGCGGCGGGCACCAGGTAGGCGGCGAGCCGGGCGTGGCCATGGGCGTCGGGGACGGCGGCGACGGCCGCCTCGGCGACGTCCGGCAGGGCGGTGAGCGCCGCCTCGACCTCGCCCGGTTCGATGCGGTGGCCGCGGATCTTGACCTGGTCGTCGGCGCGGCCGAGGTAGTCGAGGCGGCCGTCGGCCGTCCGGCGGGCCAGGTCGCCGGTGCGGTACATCCGGCTGCCGGGCGGCCCGAACGGGTCGGCGACGAACCGGGCGGCGGTCAGGCCGGGGCGGTGGTGGTAGCCGCGGGCGACCTGGTCGCCGGCGAGGTACAGCTCGCCTCCGACGCCGGGCGGCACCGGCTGGAGCCGGCCGTCCAGGACGTGGGCGCGCACGTTCGGCAGCGGCCGGCCCACCAGGGGCCGCCCGGTGCCGTCGATGCGGCAGGACAGCGCGTCGACGGTGCACTCGGTGGGCCCGTAGAAGTTGTAGGCGGCGACGTCGGGCAGTGCGGCGAGTTCCCGCCACAGGTCCGGGCGGACCGCCTCGCCGCCGAGCATCAGCACCCGGGGGTGGTGCCGGGGGTCGGTGAGCAGTCCGGCGGGCAGCAGTTGGCGCAGGTGGGAAGGGGTGAGGTCGAGGAAGTCGACGCGGTGCTCGACTACGTACTCGACCAGGGCCGCCGGATCGAGCCGGGTCGCCTCGTCGACGAGATGCAGCCGGTGGCCGTCGGCCATCAGCAGCACGCCCTCCAGCGCGGTGTCGAAGGAGAACGACGCGGTCAGCGCGACCCGCAGCGGGCCGCCGCCGGCGTCGGCGACGAATCCGTGCCGGTGGCCGGCGAGCAGGTTCATCAGGGAGCGGTGTGCGACGGCCACTCCCTTGGGGCGGCCGGTGGAGCCGGAGGTGTACAGGACGTAGGCGGTGTGGTCGGGGAGCAGTGGTGCGCGGCGGTCGGCGTCGGTGGGGTCGTCGGTGCGGTCAGGGCCGGGCAGGTCGCGCACGGCGGCCTCGTCGAGGACCAGCAGCGGGCGGGCGTCGTCGAGCAGGAACCGCTGCCGCTCGTCGGGGAGTTCGGGGTCGACGGGCAGGTGGGCGGCGCCGCTCTTGAGGACCGCGAGGAGCGCCACGATCAGGTCGGCGGTGCGCGGCAGCCGCACGGCCACGAGCCGTTCGGGCCCGGCGCCGCGCGCGATGAGGCGGTGGGCGAGCCGGTTGGCGCGGGCGTTGAGCGTGGCGAAGTCCAGCACGGTGTCGCCGGCCACCAGCGCGGTGGCATGCGGAGTGCGGGCTGCCCGTGCCTCGAAGACGGCGGGGTAGGTGGTGGGCGCGACCGGCAGTGCGGTGGCGTTCCACTCGGTGGTCAGCCGCCGCCGTTCCCGTTCGGACAGCAGCGGCAGTTCGCCCAGCGGCCGGTCGGGTTCGGCGGCCACCCCGCCGAGCAGGACGACGAGTTGGTCGGCCATCCGCGCGGCGGTCGGGGCGTCGAAGAGGTCGGTGCGGTACTCCAGCAGTCCGCTCAGCCCGTCGCCGTCGGGGACGAACTCGAAGCTCAGGTCGAAGGCGGCGGCGCGGCGGGGCACCGGGACGGTCCCGGCGGTCAGCCCGCGCGGGGCGGGGGCCGCGGGCGGGGCCGGGTGGAGCAGGACCATGACGTCGAAGAGCGGGTTGCGGCCCGCTTCCCGGGCGGCCCCGGCGGCCTCCACGACCCGTTCGAAGGGGAGGTCGTCGTGGGCGAAGGCGTCGAGGACGGCGGTGGCGGAGGTGTCCAGCTGTTCGCGGTAGGAGCGGGTGGCGTCGACCGGGGCGCGCAGCACGACGGTGTTGACGAAGAGACCGACGGCGCGCTCCAGTTCGGTGCGTCCGCGGCCGGGGGTCAGGGAGCCGACGGCGATGTCGTCCTGTCCCGACCAGCGGGCGAACAGCGCCTGGCAGGCTGCGATCAGCGCGGTGAACAGGGTGGTGTGCTGCTCGGTCGCCACCTCCCGCAGCCGGGCGGCGGTGGCGGCCGGGACCCGGAAGGTGTGGATCGCGCCGGCGCCGGACTCCTCGCCGCCGCGCGGGCGGTCGAGCGGCAGCTCCCACGGCACCAGTCCGTCCAACTGCTTGGCCCAGTAGGAGAGCTGCTCCTCCAGCAGGGCTCCGGAGAGCCGTTCGCGCTGCCAGACGGCGAAGTCCGGGTAGGGGGTGGCGGCCGGGGCGGGGTCGGGCGCCTCCCCGTGGGCGAGGGCGTCGTAGTGGGCGCAGACCTCCTCCAGCACTATGCCCATGGACCAGCCGTCGGTGACGATGTGGTGGGCGGTGAGCAGCAGGACGTGCTCCTCCGCGGCCGGGCGGATCAGCAGGGCACGCAGGAGCGGGCCGGTACGCAGGTCGAACGGGCGGGAGTACTCGGCGAGCAGCAGCCCGTCCAGGGTCCCGTCCCGGTCGCCCGCGCCGGACGCAGCTGGTTGACGCCCCGTCATGTCGTGTAACGGCAGCGGGACGGGGGCGGCCGGGTGGACCACCTGGTGCGGCCGGCCGCCGTCCTCGTCGAAGGTGGTGCGCAGCGCCTCGTGGCGCGCCACCACGGCGTCGAGGGCCCCGGACAGCGCGGTGCGGTCCAGGGGGCCGGCCAGCCGCAGGGCGACGGCGCTGTTGTAGCGGGCGTCACCGGGCCGGAGCCGGTCGAGGAACCAGAGCCGCTGCTGGGCGAAGGAGAGCGGCAGGGGGCGGGACCGGTCCGCGGCCGGGATGCCCGGCCGGGCCGTGGCGGCCGGCGGGGCCTGTCCGGCCAGCCGGCGGCGCAGTGCCTCCCGCAGCTCCGGCGGCAGGGCCGCGGCACGGTCCTTCTTCGCGTCCGAGGACGTCATGTCGTCGTTCCTCACCGTTGGTCGTGGTCGCTGTCGCGGGCGGCGTCTTCCAGTTCGCGCAGAACGTGCTCCTCCACCAGGTCCGCGAGGGCGGCGACGGTCCGGGCGGTCAGCACGTCCCGGGGTGTGAGGTGCACGCCGAAGGTCTCGTTGGTCCGGGAGGCGAGCTGCAGGCTGCGCAGCGAGTCGCCGCCCAGGGCGAAGAAGTCGTCCTCGACGCCCACCGGCCGGCCCAGCACCGACGCCCAGAGGTCGGCGAGGAACTCCTCGGTCGGTGTACGGGGCGCCAGGCGCGCCGCGGGTTCGGGCAGTTCGGGACCGGGGGCCGGGAGGGCGGCGCGGTCGGTCTTGCCGTTCTCGGTGAGCGGGAAGCGCTCCAGGACGACGAAGGCCGAGGGGACCATCGGTCCGGGCAGCGTCCGGGCGGCGAACGCGCGCAGCTCGGCGCCGGACGGGACGTCGGTGTCGGGGGCGGCGAGCAGGTGGGCCACCAGGCGCGGCATGCCGGGCTCGTCCTCCCGCAGGGTCACCACCGCGTCCCGTACGGCGGGGTGGCCGGCCAGGGTCGCCTCGACCTCGCCGGCCTCGATCCGGTGGCCGCGCAGCTTGAGCTGGTGGTCGGTGCGGCCGAGGTAGTGCAGTTCGCCGTGGGCGTCGCGGCGGACCAGGTCGCCGGTGCGGTACATCCGGGTGCCCGGCGGGCCGTAGGGGTCGGCGACGAAGCGGGCGGCGGTCAGGCCGGGGCGGCGGAGGTAGCCGCGGGCCAGGGAGGGCCCGCTGAGCCACAGTTCGCCGGGGACCCCGTCGGGGACGGGGCGGAGCCGAGCGTCGAGGACGTAGCCGCAACTGCCGGGCCGCGGGCGGCCGATGGGCGGCGCGGTGCCGTCCGGCCGCAGCGGCCCGGACCAGGTGGCGACGACCGTGGCCTCGGTGGGACCGTAGGAGTTGATCATCCGGTGGTGCGGGGCCCAGCGGGCGACGAGGTCGGCGCCGCAGGCGTCCGCGCCGACGATCAGGGTCCGCAGGTCCGGCAGCGTCCCGGCGGTGCCGGGCGGCACGGTGCCGAGCGCGGCGGGCGGCAGCAGGGTGTGGGTGACGCGTTCGGCCCGCAGCACCTCGGCCAGCTGCGTGCCGAGCAGCGGGCCGGGCGGCGGCACCACCAGGCGGGCGCCGGCCGGCAGCGCCATGCACAGCTCCAACACCGAGGCGTCGAAGCTGGGGGAGGCGAAGGCCAGTACGCGGTCGCCGGGCCGCACTTGGTAGTGGGCGGCCTCGGCGGCGGCGAAGGCGGCCAGGCCGCGGTGGGTGACGACCACGCCCTTGGGGGTGCCGGTGGAGCCGGAGGTGTAGAGCACATAGGCCGGGTCGTCGAGGGCGAGCGGACGGGAGCGGTCCCGGTCGGTGGGGCGGTGGTCCGGTGCGTCGTCGGCTGCCAGGAGGGCGTGGACCTCGTCGGCCTCCAGGGTGACCGCGGGGGCCGCGTCGCGCAGCATCAGGGCGATCCGGTCGGCCGGGTATCCGGGGTCCACCGGCAGGTAGGCGGCGCCCGCCTTGGCGGTGGCGAGCTGGGCGACGATCATCTCGGCCGAGCGCGGCAGGACCAGCGCGACGAGGTCGCCGGGGCCCGCGCCGCGGGAAACGAGCCGGTGGGCGAGGCGGTTGGCCCGCGCCTCCAGCTCGGCGAAGGTCAGGCACAGGTCGGGTGCGGCGACCGCGGGGGCGTCGGGCCACCGGTCCACCGCCGCCTCGACGAGCGCGGCCAGGGTGGCCGGCGGGACGGGGTCGGGGGCGGCCGGCGCGGTCAGCCGGGCGTGCTCCGCCGGCGGCAGGGTGGTGATCGCGTCGAGGGTCGCCGGGCCCCCGGGCGAGCCCGCCAAGGCCGTCGCGGCCAGGGTGTGCATCAGCTGGTCGGCGAGGGAGCGGGCGGTGGACTCCTCGAAGTGGCGGGGGTCGTAGCCGAGTTCGACGCCGAGCCGGCTGTCGGGTGAGATCACCACGGTGAGCGGGTAGTTGGTGGCCTCCAGGGCGTGCAGGTCGCGGACGCGGAGGCCGTGGGCGGTGGCCGCGGTGTCGTTGATCGGGTAGTTCTCGAAGACCAGCAGGCTCTCGAACAGCGGGGTCCCGGCCGGCACGTCGCTCCACTCGCGCAGCTCGGCGAGCGGGACGTGGTCGAAGCCGCGGGCGGTCGCCTGGGCGGTCTGCAACACGCCCAGCCAGTCGGCCGGGTCCGCGTCGCCGGCCACGTCGCACCGCACCGGCAGGGTGGCGATGAACAGGCCGGGGATGGCGTCGGCGCCGGGCAGGCCGGCCGGGCGGCCCGAGACGGTGCTGCCGAAGCACACCTCCCGCTGCCCGCTCCAACGCGACAGCAGCAGCGCCCAGACGCCCTGGACGACGGTGTTGAGGGTGAGATGGTGGCGCCGGGCGAAGTCCTGGAGCGCGGCGGTCTCCGACTCCCCCAACCGGTACGGGAGCCAGGTGCCGGCGCGGGTCGGCGCGTCGGGGGCCGGGCGGCGGTCGTAGGGCAGCGGGGTGGGGGCGGCGAGACCGGCCAGCGCCCGGCGCCAGTGCTCCTCGGCCGGGGCCCGGTCCTGTGCGGCCAGCCAGCCGACGTACTCCGCGAAGGGGCGGCGGTCCGGCAGCCGTGGCTCGGTGCCGTGCGCCAGCGCCGTGTGGCAGGCGAAGACGTCGGAGAGGACCTGGAAGACGCTCCACCCGTCGAGCAGCACGTGGTGGAAGGTCCACACCACCCGCACCTCGGTGGGGGCGAGCCGGACGAGGGTGAGCCGGAGCAGCGGGGGCCGGTCCAGCGCGATGCCCCGGTCCCGGTCCTCGGCGAGCAGCCGGGCCAGTGCGGCGTCCCGCTCCTCCGGTGTGCGGGCGCTCCAGTCGAGGGTGGTGACAGGCAGGGTGACGGAACGGTGGACGATCTGGAGGGGGGTAGGCACGTCGCCCAGGATCACGGCGGTGCGCAGGACGGGGGTGCGGTCCACGACCTGCTGCCAGGCGGCGGCCAGCAGCCCCGGGTCGGTGACGCCGTCCAGGACGAAGGTGGCCTGTTCCACGTAGAGGCCCTGGCCGGGTTCGTCGAGGGCGTGGAAGACCAGTCCGGTCTGCGTGGGGGTCAGCGGGTAGATGTCGGTGACGTCCCGGCCGTCGCCGGCGAGCCGGTCGACGGTGCGCTGGTCGAGGGCGACGAGCGGGAAGTCGGAGGGGGTGCGGCCGCCGGCACCGGGTGCGGCGCAGTGCCGCAGGATGTCCCGCAGTTCGGCGGCGGTCTCCTCGGCGAGCCGGGACACGGTGGCGCGCCGGTGCAGGTTGGCCGAGTACGACCAGGTGAACTCCAGCCGCTTGTCGGCGACCTGCCCGATCACGTCGATCAGGTGCGGCCGTTCGGCGGCCGGGTCCAGGTCGCCGTCGAGCGCGCCGTACGGGGCGTGCAGCAGGCCGCCGTCCTCGGTGGCGCTCCAGTCCTGCCGGCCGAGGTAGTTGAAGACGAGCTGCGGGGCGGCCGGGAGGCCGGCCGGTGCCGGGGTGCGCAGCCGGCGCAGCGCACCGTGGCCCAGGCCGTGCCGCGGCAGTGCCCGCAGCCCCTCCTTGGCGGACTTCAGCGCCGTCGCCAGGTCCGCGTGCGGCGGGAGGTCCAGCGCGACGGGGAACATGGTGGTGAACCAGCCGACGGTGCGGGAGAGGTCGACGTCGCCGAAGAGTTCCTCGCGGCCGTGGCCCTCCAGCCCGATGAGCACCCGGTCGTGCCCGGTCCAGCGGGCCAGCACCCGGCCCAGGGCGCACAGCAGGACGTCGTCGATCCGGGTCCGGTAGACGTCGGGCACGTCCTGGAGCAGTCGGCGGGTCTCCTCGGCTTCCAGGCGGACGGTCACGGTCTCCTCGGAGTCCGCGGTGTTGCGGCCGGTGCGGTCGGTGGGCAGTTCGTGGTGGCCGCCGGTCCCCTTCCAGTGGGCGAGTTCGTCGTCGAAGCCGCCGGCCGCGGTGTGCTCGCACAGCCGCTCGGCCCAGGCACGGAACGAGGTGGTCTTGGGTCCGAGCACGGCCCGGCCGCCGGTGCGCACCTGGCGGTAGGCGGTGTCGAGGTCCTCCAGGAGGATGCGCCAGGACACCGCGTCCACGACCAGGTGGTGGGCGACGAGCAGCAGGACCGGGCGGTCCTGGCCGCCCAGGTGGCACAGGGCGGCCTTGAGCAGCGGCCCCTCGGTCAGGTCGAATCCGGCGCTCAGCTCACGGGTGAGCGCGCGCAGCGCGGCGGGGCGCTCCCCCGGCCGCCGGCCGGACAGGTCGCGCACCTCCAGGGCGGCGCCCGTCCCGGGCATCGTGCCGTACTGGCGCCAGTTGCCGTCTTCGGTGGTGCGGTACCGCATGCGCAGCGCGTCGTGGTGGTCGAGCACCGCGCCGAGCGCCGCGCGCAGCGCGTCCTCCTCGGTGTCGGCGGCGAGGTGGCAGGAGAGCGCCTGGGTGAAGTGCGCCGGGTGGTCGGGCATGGTGGCGAAGAGCCAGTGCTGGACGGGGGTGAGCGGTATCTCGCCCACCACCGGGCCCTGTTCGGCGGTGGCGGCCGCGGCCCACGGTTCCCCGGCGGCCGCGGCGAGGGCGGCGACGGTCTGGTGGACGAACAGCTGGCTCGGAGTGAGCGCGAGGCCGGCGCGGCGGGCCGCGGAGACGATGCGGATGCTGAGGATGGAGTCGCCGCCGAGCGCGAAGTAGTTGTCCTCGGCGCCCACTTGTGGCACGCCCAGCACCTCGGCCCAGACGGCGGCGAGTACCCGCTCGGCGTCCGTGCGCGGCGGGACGTGTCCGGCGGCCGGGGTGGCGGCCGGGCCGGGCGCGGGCAGGGCGCGCCGGTCGAGCTTGCCGGTGGGGCCGAGCGGCAGCCGTTCCAGGGGCACGACGAGCGCGGGGACCAGGTGGTCGGGGAGGCCGCGGGCGAGGAAGGCACGGACCTCGACGGGGTCGGGTGCGGTCCCGTCGCGGGCGACGACGTAGCCCACCAGGCGCTTGTGGCCGTCGGCCGCCACGACCCGGGCGGCGGCCGCGGCCACGTCCGGGTGGCGGGCCAACCCGGCCTCGACCTCGCCCAGTTCGATCCGGAAGCCGCGCACCTTGACCTGGTCGTCGGTGCGGCCGAGGTACTCCAGCCGACCCTCGGCGTCCCAGCGTACGAGGTCGCCGGTGCGGTACATCCGCTCGCCCGGGGGACCGAAGGGGTCGGGCAGGAAGCACCGGGCGGTCAGGCCGGGCCGCGCGAAGTAGCCGCGGGCCACGCCGGTGCCGGCGAGATGGAGCTCACCGGGCGCCCCGACCGGCACCGGGCGCAGCCACGGGTCCAGGACGTAGGCCCGGGCGCCGCCGACCGGGCGGCCGATGGGTGGGGTGCGGTCCGGGTCGGCGGGGTCGCAGTGCCAGGCGGTGGCGTAGACGGTGGCCTCGGTGGGGCCGTAGATGTTGGCGACCCGGCAGCCGGGGACGGCGGTGCGGACCTCGCGGACGGTGCGGGCGGCGAGCGCCTCGCCGGCCAGCACCACGGTGTCCGCGGTGACCTGGACGGTGTCCTCGGCGAGCAGCCGGCCGAGGGCGGAGGGGACCGCGCTGAGCAGCCCGGCGGTCCAGGGCCCGGGGCGTTCGGCGAGGGCCAGCAGGTCGCGGACGATCTCCACCCGGCCGCCGGACAACAACGGGCAGAGCAGTTCGAACACCGACACGTCGAAGTTGAGCGAGGTGGACGCCACGACGTGGGACAGTCCCCGGGTGCCGAACTCGGCGGCCGCCCAGTCGGCCAGCGCCACGACGGAGCCGTGGGTCACCACCACGCCCTTGGGCACTCCGGTGGAGCCGGAGGTGTGCAGCACATAGGCGGGGTGGTCGGCCAGCAGTTCGCCGGTGCGCTCGGTGTCGTCCACGTCGGCGGCCGGTCCGGCGGCGAGGTGGTCCGCCACCCCGGGGTCGTCCAGGATGAGCCGGGTGGCGGGCCCGTCGGGCAGCCGGCCGGCCGTCGCGGCGGTGGCCAGGACGAGGTCCGGTGCGATGTCGTCGAGGAGGAAGGCGACCCGCTCGGCGGGGTGGCCGGGATCGATCGGCAGATAGCCGGCGCCGCTCTTGAGGACGGCCAGCAGGGCCACGACCAGGTCGCAGGTGCGCGGCAGGGCGAGCGCGACGAACCGTTCGGGGCCCACGCCCGCGGCGATCAGCAGCCGCGCCAACCGGTTGGCGCGGTCGTTGAGCTCCTGGTAGGTGAGCCGGTCCGCGCCGGCCAGGACGGCCGGGGCGTGCGGGGTGCGGGCGGCCTGCGCCTCGAACGCCTCGGGCAGGGTGCGGCGCGGCCGCGGCACGACGGCGCCGCCGAACTCCGTGACGACGCGGTGCCGTTCGTCCTCGGTGAGCAGCGGCAGCTCGGCGAGCCGGCGCTCCGGGTCCGCCGCCATCCCGGTGAGCAGTGTGCGCAGGCAGGCGCCGAGCCGCTCGACCGTCGCGGTGTCGAAGACCGCCGGGTCGTGGTCGAGGGCGACGGTCAACCGCTCGCCGGGGGCGACGATCACACTGAGCGGGTAGTTGGTGGGCTCCAGGTCGCGTTCGGAGGTGAGGCCGAGGCCGTGCCGGCCCAGGGCGTCGCTGTCGAAGGGGTAGTTCTCGAAGACGACGATGGTCTCGAACAGGTCTGTTCCGGCGGGCAGTTCGCTCCAGGACCGGATGTCCGCCAGGGAGACGAAGTCGAACCGCCGCGCCTCGGACTGGGCGGTCTGGAGCTCGCGCAACCAGTCCAGCAGGGCGCGCCGCCCGTCGATGCGGACCCGGGTGGGCAGGGTGTTGATGAACAGGCCGACCATGGTCTCCACGCCGGGCAGCGTGGCGGGCCGTCCGGAGACGGTGGTGCCGAAGACCACGTCGTCACTGGCGCTGTAGCGGGACAGCAGCAGGGCCCAGGCGCCCTGGAGCACGGTGTTCATGGTGAGGCCGGCGTGCTGCGCGGTCCGGCGCAGGCGCGCCGACTCCGCCGCGTCCAGGGTGATGCGGACGGAGGCGGACGACGAGGCGCGGTGGGCCGGCGCTTGGGCGCGGTCCTTGGGGAGCCGGGTCGGCTCGGTGAACCCGGCCAGCGCGGCCCGCCAATGGTGTTCGGCCTGCCCGGTGTCCTGCTCCGCCAGCCAGCGCAGATAGCCGTCGAAGGGCGGGCGGGCCGGGACCTCGGGCGCCCGGCCGGCGGTGCGCGCCGCGTACCGTTCGCAGACCTCGTCGAAGATCTGGGCGGCGCTCCAGCCGTCGAGGAGGACGTGGTGGAAGGTCCACACCAGACGGACCCGGTCGGCGGGCAGCCTGATCAGGGTCAGGCGCATCAGCGGGGCCCGGGTGAGGTCGAGGCCGGCCGCACGGTCCTCGGCGAGCAGCGTCTCCAGGGCGCGTTCGCAGGACTCGGGGCTCCGACCGGTCCAGTCGTGGTGGGTGACGGGTACGGTGGCGCGGGCCTGGACGACCTGGAGCGGTTCGGGGGTCTGCGCCCACACCAGGCGGGTGCGGAGCACCGGGTTGGCGTCGGCCGTCCGCTGCCAGGCGGTGGCGAGCGCGGCCGGGTCCCGGACGCCGGAGAGCACCAACTGGACCTGGTTGACGTAGGTGTGGGAGGCGGGGTCCAGCAGGGTGTGGAAGAGCATGCCCGCCTGCATGGGGGTCAGCGGGTAGAGGTCCGCCACCTCCCGGCCGTCGCCGGCGACCCGGTCCACGGTGGGCTGGTCGAGGCGGGCGAGCGGGAAGTCGGAGGGGGTGCGGCCGCCGGCGTCCGGACCGGCGCAGTGCGCGACGATCTCCTCAAGTGCCGTGCGCATGGCGGTGGCCAGGGCGGTGACGGTCTCGTCGCGGTGCACCGCGCGGCTGTGGTACCAGGTGAGTTCCAGGGCGCCGCCCTCGACTCTGCCGACCACGTCGAGCAGGTGGGGGCGGACGGATTCGGGGGCGGCGGCGCCGTCCAGTCCGCCGCGGACACCGCGGATCAGCCCGCCCTCGCCGGACCAGTCGAACCGGCCCAGGTAGTTGAAGCTGATCCGGGGCTGCGGCGTACCGGCGAGAGCGCCCTCCGCGTCGAGTTGGCGCAGTGCGCCGTGGCCCAGGCCGCGGCCGGGCACGGCGCGCAGCTGTTCCTTGACGGACTTCAGCGCCGTTCCCCAGTCGCCGTCGGGGATGTCGAGGGCCACCGGGAAGAGGGTGGTGAACCAGCCGACCGTGCGCGACAGATCGACGCCGTCGAAGAGCGCGTCCTCGCGGCCGTGGCCCTCCAGGCCGACGGCGACGGTGCGCCGGCCGGTCCAGTCGGCCAGGACCCGGCCGAGGGCGGTGAGCAGGACGTCGTTGATCTGCGTCCGGTAGGCGCCGGGGACGTCGCGCAGCAGGGCGGCGGTGCGCGACCGGTCCAGGCGGACGGTGACGGTGCCGAGGTCGGCGATGGTGTTGGTGCCGTCGGCGTCGGTCGGCAGCGGCGCCGCGCAGTGGCCGGCCGCTGCGCTCCAGTGCTCCTGCTCGGCGGCGAACCCGCCGGCCTCGGTGCGCTCGTGCAGCAGCCTGGACCACTCCTGCACGGAGGTGGTGCGGGCGGGCGGGGCCGCCGGCTCTCCGGTGCGGGCCCGGTGGTAGCCGCTCTCCAGGTCCTCCAGCAGGATGCGCCAGGAGACGCCGTCGACGACGAGGTGGTGGGCGGTCAGGAACAGCCGCGGCGGCGCGTCCGGCGCGCCGGTGAAGAGCCGGGCGGCGACCAGCGGCCCACGCGCGAGGTCGAAGCCGGCGTGGGCCTCGGCCATCGCGGCCTCGACGGCGGTGGCGCACTCCCGCGCGTCCCGTCCGGTCAGGTCGTGGACCCGCAGGGCCGGCGGCTCGGCGGCGCCCGCGGCCGGGCAGTGCTGCTCCCAGCCGCCGTCCGCCCGCTGCGCGAAGCGGGCCCGCAGGGCGTCGTGGTGGGCCCACAGCGCGGCCAGGGCGTCCTCCAGTGCCCGGAGGTCGGGGTCCTCGGCGAGTTCGACGACGACGGACTGGTTGAAGTAGCCCGGGCGGGTCGGCCGGGCGTCGAGGAACCAGCGCTGGATCGGCAGCAGGCGGACCTCGCCGGTGACCGGCCCGGTGCCGGTGACGGGTGCGGCGGCGCCGGTGGCGGCGGCCAGGGCGGCGACGGTGGGGTGGCGGAACACGTCCCGGGGGGTCAGGGTCAGGCCCGCCCGGCGGGCGCGCGAGACGACCTGGATGCTGAGGATCGAATCGCCGCCCAGCATGAAGAAGTTGTCGTCGGCGCCGATCCGCTCGACGCCCAGCAGGTCGCGCCAGATGTCCGCGAGGGCCTGTTCCGCCCCCGCGCGCGGTGCGCGGTGGGTGCCGCCGGCGGCGGTCGACCATCGCGGGGCGGGCAGCCGGCGCCGGTCCACCTTCCCGTTGCCGGTCAGCGGCAGCGCGTCGAGTGTGACGAAGGCGGCGGGGAGCATGTAGTCCGGCAGCCGCGCGCCGAGGAAGTCGCGCAGTTCCTGGGCCGGGGGCACGATCGCCTCCGGGGCGGGGACGAGGTAGGCGGCCAGGCGTTTGCGGCCGTCCGCCTCGACGGCGGTCAGCAGCGCCTCGGCGACCGCGGGGTGCCCGGTGAGCGCGGCCTCGATCTCGGCCGGTTCGACGCGGAAGCCCCGGATCTTGATCTGGTCGTCGGTGCGCCCCACGAAGTGGAGTTCGCCGCCGGCGCTCCAGCGCACGAGGTCGCCGGTGCGGTACATCCGGCCGCCGGGCGGCCCGAACGGGTCCGCGAGGTAGCGTGCGGCGGTCGCGCCGGGTCGGCCGTGGTAGCCGCGGGCGACTCCCGCGCCGGCGACGTACAGCTCGCCGGGGATGCCCGGCGGCTGCGGCCGCAGCGCGCCGTCCAGGACGTAGCAGCGGGTGTTGTCCAGGGGGCGGCCGATGGGCAGGGTGGCGGGCAGCGGGTCGCCGGCGCGGAAGGCCCGCCGGGTCGCGAAGGTGGTCGTCTCGGTCGGGCCGTAGCCGTCGACGACGGCGAGGTCCGGGCAGGCGTCGAGGAACCGGCGCACCGCGGCGCCCGGCACGGCCTCGCCGCCGGTCCACACCTCGCGGGCGCCGCGCAGGCAGCCGGGGTCCTCCTGGGCCAGCAGGCGGAAGAGCCCGGCGGTCAGCCACAGGCAGGTCACGCCCTGGTCGGTGACCGCCCGGCGCACGGTGGCGGCCTCCAGGTCGCCGGGCGGGGCCAGGACGGCCCGGCCGCCGCGCAGCAGGGGCACCCACAGTTCGTAGGTGGCCGCGTCGAACGCCGCCGGCGAGTGCACCAGGACCCGTTCGTGCCCCTCGAAGGCGCGGTCGAAGGCGAGCGCCACGACATCGCGGTGGCGCACCGCGACGCCCTTGGGGCGGCCGGTGGAGCCGGAGGTGAACATCAACTGGAGCGCGTTGTCGGGGTGGAGGGCAGGGAGGGCGGTGCGGGGCGCGGGCTCGTGCCCGGTCGGGTCCGGGGCGGTTGCCGTCACCCGCAGCGTCCGCCCGCCGGGCGCCAGCGCGCGTGCGGTGTCCTCCCAGGCGGCGTCGGTGAGCACCAGGTCCGCGGTGGTCTCCCCCAGCAGCAGCCGCAGCCGCTCCCGTGGGGCGCGGCCGTCCAGCGGGACGTACACCCCGCCCGCCTTGGCGAGGGCGACCTGGGCGACGACGAGGGCGGCCGAGCGGTCCATCAGGACCCCGACCGGCTGCTCGGGGCGCACGCCGAGCGCGACCAGCCGGTGTGCCAAGTCCTCGGCACGGGCGTCGAGTTCGCGGTAGGTCAGGCGGATGGCGCCGGCGTCCACGGCGAGTGCGTCGGGGGTGCGCCGGACCCGGTCGGCGAAGAGCCCGGCGACCGTCCCGTCGGGCAGCGCGACGGCGGTGTCGTTCCACTCCTCGACCACCTGGCGGCGGCGTGCCGCGCCGAGCACCGGCAGCCGTGCGGGCGGGCGGTGGGCGTCGGCGGCCATGCCCGCCAGCAGCACGGTGAGGTACTCGGCCATCAGCTCGACGGTGTCGGTGTCGAACAGCTCGGGGTCGTAGCCGAGGCGCAGGGCCAGTTCCGGGCCGGGGTAGGCGACCAGGCTCAGCGGGTAGTTGGTGGTCTCGATGCCGTCGAGGTCGCTCAGCCGCAGCCCGTGCGCCGCGGCGAGACCGTCGCCGGCCGGGTAGTTCTCGAAGACCACGATGCTGTCGAACAGGGCGGTGCGTTCCGGCAGTTCGCCGAACGCCGTCAGCCGGGCGAGCGGGACGAAGTCGAAGCGCCGGTCCTCGGTCTGGATCTCCTGCACCCGGCGCAGCCAGTCCGGCAGGGTGCCCTCGGCGGGCACGGTCAGCCGGGTCGGCAGGGTCGCGATGAACAGGCCGGTCATCGCCTCGGCGCCGGGCAGCTCCGGCGGGCGGCCGGAGACGGTGGTGCCGAAGACCACCTCCGGGCGGCCGCTCTGCCGGGCCAGCAGCAGCGCCCAGGCGGCCTGCACCAGCGTGTTCATGGTCACGCCGGCGCCCTTGGCCAGGTCCGTCAGCCGCCCGGTGAGCGCCGGGGGCAGGGTGACCCGCACCGCCTCGGTGGACTCCGTGCGGTGGCTCTCCCGGGGGTCGCGGTCGTAGGGCAGGGCGGTGGGTTCGGTCAGCCCGTCGAGCCGGGCCCGCCAGTGGTCCTCGGCCTCCGCCGGATCGCGCTCGCGCAGCCAGGCGACGTAGTCGCGGAACGGCCGGCGGGCGGGCGGGGCGGTCTCCGGCGCCGGGCCGCTGCCGTCCGCCGGTCCGCTCAGCCGGGCATGGTCGCCGAAGACGTCGGAGAGCACCTGGAACAGGCTCCAGCCGTCCAGCACCAGGTGGTGGAAGGACCACACCACCCGCACCTCGGTGGCGGACAGCCGGGCCAGTACCAGGCGCTGGAGCGGGGCGGCGGCCAGGTCCAGCCCGACTCGCCGGTCCCGGGCGAGCAGTTCGCGCAGCCGGGCCCCGCGCGCATCGGGCGGCAGGGCGCGCCAGTCGAGGTGGGTGACCGGGAGGGTGACGCCGTTCTCGACCACCATCAGCGGCTCGGGCACGTCCTGCCAGACGACGCGGCCGCGCAGCACCGGGGTGCGGTCCGTGACCTGCTGCCAGGCGGCGGCGAGCGCCGTGGGGTCGGGCACGCCGTCCAGGACGAAGGTGAGTTGCTGGAAGTAGACACCGCCGTCGTCCTGGGCGAGCCGGTGGAAGAGCATGCCGGCCTGGGTCGCGGTGAGCGGGTGGATGTCCTCGACTGCCCGGGCGTCGTCGCCCACCAGCCGGTCGAGGGTCGGCTGGTCGAGGGCGGCCAACGGGAAGTCGGACGGGGTGCGGCCCCCGGCCCCGGGGCGGGCACCGTGCCGGGCGATCTCGCCCAGGGCCGCGGCGAACTCCCCGGCCAGCCGGGTCACGGTCGCCTCGTGGTGCAGGTCGGCCGAGTAGAACCAGGTGAACTCCAGTGCGTCGCCGTCGAGTCGGCCGACCACCTCCAGGGCGTGCGGCCGCTCGGCGGCCGGGTCGGCGTCGAGGGCGAGCGGGCGGTGCGGGCCGCGGTAGAGGCCGCCGCCGGTGCCGGGCAGGCCGAACCGGCCGAGGTAGTTGAAGCTGATGCCGGCGGACGGGCCGGCGGGCCGGCCGTCCGGCCGGGTCAGGTAGCGCTGGACACCGTGGCCGAGGCCGCGGCCGGGCACCGCGCGCAGCTGCTCCTTGACGGACTTCAGCACGGTGTCCCAGCCGGCGTCCGGCGGCACGGTGAGGGCGACCGGGTAGCGGGTGGTGAACCATCCGACGGTGCGGGAGAGGTCGACGTCGGCGAAGAGTTCCTCACGGCCGTGGCCCTCCACGTCCACGGGTACGGTGTCGCGCCCGGTCCAGGTGCCCAGCACCCGGCCCAGCGCGCTCAACAGCACGTCGTTGACCTCGGTGCGGTAGGCGCCGGGCAGGGTGTGCAGCAGGGCGGCGGTCTGCTGCGGGGTCAGGCGGACGGTCACCGAGCGGGCCGACGCGTAGGTGTTGGCGCCGGTGCGGTCGACGGGCAGTGCCGGGTCGCCGGCGCGGGCCGACGCGGCCCAGTACGCGGCCTCGTCGCGGAAGCCGCCGGCTTCGGCGTGGGCGGTCAGCCGGCGGGCCCAGTGGCGCAGCGGGGAGGAGGCGGGGAGCGGCGCGGCGTCGCCGCCGTCCCGCCGGGCGCGGTAGGACCGGTCGAGGTCCTCCAGCAGGATGCGCCAGGAGACGCCGTCCACCACCAGGTGGTGGACGGCCAGGTGCAGGACGCGGGGCCGGTCGGCGCCCCGGTCGTGGAGCACCGCGCGCAGCAGCGGCCCGCGGTCCAGGTCGAACGGGCCGAGGTGCGGGGCGTCGTCGTCGGGGCCGGTGTGGCGGTGCAGGACGATCGGGGGCGCGGTGCGGTCGATGTGCTGGCGGCGCCGGCCGTCGCCGTCCGCCGGGAAGCGGGAGCGCAGCGCGGCGTGGTGGGCGGTCAGGTCCCGCAGCGCGGCTTCCAGCGCGGCGGCGTCCAGGTCCTCGGTCAGCTCGACGGAGAGGGTCTGTCCGAAGTGGGCGGCCCGTGCCGGGTCGGCCTCGAACAGCCAGTGCTGGATGGGGGTCAGCGGCGACGTCCCGGTGGGCTCGGCCGCCGGGGCCGGGTCGGCGGGCCGCTCGGCGGCGTCCGCGCAGCGCGCGAGGGCGGCGACGGTCTGGTGCCGGTAGACGTCGCGCGAGGTGATCGTCAGGCCCGCCTGACGGGCCTGGGCGACCACCTGGATGCTGAGGATGGAGTCGCCGCCGAGCGAGAAGAAGTTGTCCTCGACCCCGATCCGCGCCACTCGCAGCACCTCGGCCCAGACGGCGGCGAGGGCGCGTTCGGTGGCGGTGCGCGGGGCGACGAACTCCGCGGTCGCCTCCGTCGTCCAGTCCGGGGCGGGCAGTTGGGCGCGGTCCAGTTTGCCGTTGGGGTTGAGCGGCAGCTCGTCCAGGACGAGGACGGTGGCGGGCACCATGTAGTCGGGCAGCGTGCGCCCGAGCCGGCGGCGCAGCGCGCCGGGAGCCGGGTCCGCCCCGTGCTCGGGGACGACATAGCCGATCAGCCGCGGGTGGCCGTCGGTCTCCCGGGTGGCGGCGGCCGCCTGCGCGACCCCCGGGCAGCGCAGCAGCGCCTCCTCGACCTCGCCCAGCTCGATGCGGAAGCCCCGCACCTTGACCTGCTGGTCCACCCGGCCCAGATACTCCAGCTCGCCGTCGCCGGTCCACCGCACCAGGTCGCCGGTGCGGTACATCCGGCTGCCGGGGCCGGCGAACGGGTCGGCGAGGAAGCGGGTGGCGGTCAGGCCGGGGCGCCGGAGGTAGCCGCGCGCCAGGCCCCCGCCGCCGAGGTACAACTCGCCGGAAACCCCCGGCGGTTGGGGGCGCAGCCTGCCGTCCAGGACGTAGCAGCGGGTGCGGGCGACCGGACGGCCGATGGGCGGGGCCTGTTCGGGCGGGGCGTCGCCGGCGAACCAGGCGGTGGCGTAGACGGTGGCCTCGGTCGGCCCGTAGACGTTGGCGACCTCGGAGGACGGCATGGTCTCCCGGATCTCCTGCACGGTCCGGGCGGGCAGCGCCTCGCCGGCCAGCACCACCGTGTCGGCCGTGACGCCGCCGGCGCCCCGGGTGAGCATCCGGGAGATCACCGAGGGCACGCCGCTGAGCAGGCCGGCCCGGCGCGGCGCGGCGCCGGGCCGGTCGGCGAGGGCCGGCAGGTCCGCCACCACCTCGACGCTGCCGCCGGACAGCAGCGGGCAGAGCAGTTCGAAGACGGAGACGTCGAAGTTGAGCGAGGTGGAGGCGACCACATGGCTCAGCCGGGGGCCGAACCGGGCGGCCGCCCAGGCCGCGAGGTCGGCGACGCTGCGGTGGGTGACCACCACCCCCTTGGGGCGGCCGGTCGAACCGGAGGTGTAGATGACGTAGGCGGGGTGGGCCGTCTCCAAGGGGCGGACCCGGTCGGCGTCGGTGAGGTCGTCCGCCGCGTGGCCGGCCAACCGGGCCGCGGTCTCCGGGGCGTCGAGGACCAGCCGCGCGGTGTCCCGGGGCAGGCGGTGGGCGGTGTCGCGGGTGGTCAGGACGAGGGCGGGGGCGGCGTCGGCGAGCATGAACCGGATGCGTTCGGCCGGATAGCCGGGGTCCACCGGCAGGTACCCGGCGCCCGCCTTGAGCACCGCCCAGAGCACCGGCACGAGGTCGGCGGAGCGCGGCAGGGCCAGCGCCACCAGGGTCTCCGGGCCGGCGCCCTGGCCGACCAGCAACCGGGCCAGGCGGTTGGCACGCCGGTTCACCTCGGCGTAGGTGAGCCGGGTGTCGCCGCAGACCACGGCGGTCCGGTCGGGGGTGCGGGTGGCCTGCGCCTCCAGGAGAGCGGGCAGGGCGGTGTCCGGGCCGTCCTGCCGGGGCGTGTTCCAGGCTTCGAGCATGGTGCGCCGCTCGTCGTCGGTGAGCAGCGGCAGGTCGGCCACGGTCCGGTGTGTGCCGTCCGCCATGCCCTCCAGCAGGAGGTGCAGTTGGCGGCTCATACGGGCCACGGTGTGGGCGTCGAAGAGGTCGGTGTTGTATTCGACGGTCAGCCCGAGGGATCCGTCGGGGTGCGGCAGGAATTCCAGTACGAGATCGAAGCGGGCGGCCGGCCGCGGCAGCGGATGCTCCTCGATCCGCACACCGCCGGCCTCCCGCGGGTGCACCATCGGGGTCTGCTGGACGACGAGGACCTGGACCAGCGGGGTGCGGCCGGGGTCGCGGGGCGGGGCCAGTTCCTCGACCAGGCGGTCGAAGGGGACGCCGGCATGGCTGAAGGCGTCCAGCAGCGTGCCGCCCAGGGTGTCCAGGAAGTCGTCGACGGTGGCGGTGCCGTCGACGTCGGTGCGCAGCACGAGGGTGTTGACGAAGAAGCCGGTCACGCCCTCCAGTTCGCGCCGGTCCCGGCCGTTGGTGACGGTGCCGAAGACGATGTCGCGCTGGCCGGTGTAGCGGGAGAACAGCACCGCGGCGGCCCCGGCGTACAGGGTGAACAGGGTGGTGCCCCTGGCCCGGGCGAGGGCACGTAGGCGCTCGGCGAGGTCGGCCGGCAACCGGTGGCGGTGGGCCGCGCCGGAGGTGGTGCGCACCGGCGGCCGGGGCCGGTCCACCGGCAGGTCGAGCTGGGGCATCCCGCCGAGGTGCCGTTTCCAGTACGCGAGGTCGTCGGCGTACCGGCCGGGGGTGTGGTGGGCGCGCTCCCACACGGCGAAGTCGGGGTATTGAAGAATCGATTCTTCGAGGTCGTCGGGGCCGCCGCCCGCCTCCGCGCCGTACAGCGCGGCCAGTTCCCGTACCAGCACCCCGACCGACCAGCCGTCGGTGACGATGTGGTGCTGCGCCAGCAGCAGCAGATGCTCGTCCTCGGCGAGCCCGATCAGCAGGGCCCGGGTGAGCGGTCCCTCGCGCAGGTCGAAGGGGCGCCGCAGTTCCTCGGCGAGCAGCCGGTCCGCCTCCCGGGCGCGGTGCCCGGCCGGCCGGTCGCGGAGGTCGGCGGTGGCCAGTGGCAGGACGGCGGTGTCCGCGACGCGTTGCACCCCCCGGCCGTCCAAGGTGGCGAAGGTGGTGCGCAGGGAGTCGTGACGGGCGGTGAGCCGGTCCAGGGCACGGCGCAGCGCGCCGGTGTCCAGCGGGCCGCACAGCCGCACCCCCACCCCGGTGTTGTACTCGGTGCCGCCCGCGGTCAGGTCGTCGAGGAACCACAGCCGTTGCTGCCCGGCGGAGAGCGGCAGCGGCCGGTCCCGGCGGGCGGGCGCGATCGGCGCGGGAGCGGCCGCGACGGCCGGCTCGTCGAGGAGGGACGCCAGGCCGGCGACGGTCCGGGAGCCGAACACATCGCGGACGGTGAGCCGGACGCCGAGCGCCGCCCGGATCCGGGAGAGCACCCGTACGGCGAGGACGGAGTCGCCGCCGAGGTCGAAGAAGTCGTCGGTGGTGCCGGGCTCGGGCACCGCCAGGACCTCCGACCAGATGGCCGCGAGGGTCCGTTCGGCCGCGGTCCGCGGGGCGCGACGGCCCGGCTCCGCGGCACCGGCCGCATCGGGTGCGGGCAGCGCGCGCCGGTCGATCTTGTGGTGGGCGGTGAGCGGGAACGTGTCGAGGACGACGACGGCCGACGGCACCATGTGGGCGGGCAGGCTGCGGGCGAGGGCCGCCCGCAGCGGCGCGGGCCGCGGGGGCCGGGCCGGGTCGCCCGGTGTCACATAGCCGACGAGCCGTCGGTGGCCGGGCTCGTCCTCGCGCACGAGGACCACCGCGTCGGTCACCCCGGGCAGCCGGACCAACGCCGCCTCGATCTCGCCGGGTTCGACGCGGAAGCCGCGGATCTTGACCTGCCGGTCGGCCCGGCCGAGGAATTCCAGTTCACCGGCGGGGTCGCGGCGCACCAGGTCGCCGGTGCGGTAGAGCCGGGCCCCGGGCGGCCCGAACGGGTCGGCGACGAAGCGGGCCGCGGTCAGGCCCGGGCGCCCGAGGTAGCCGCGGGCGACCCCCGGGCCGCCCACGTACAACTCGCCCGCGGTGCCGTCCGGGACCGGCCGCATGGCCGCGTCCAGGATCCGGGCCGGGGTGTGCGGCAGCGGCCGGCCGATCGAGGGGGTACCGCCGCCGGCGGACAGCGGACCGGTCCAGGAGGCGACGATGGTGGCCTCGGTGGGACCGTAGGAGTTGATCAGCCGGCGTCCCGGCGCCCAGCGGTCGGCCAGTTCCGCGGGGCAGGCTTCGGCCCCCACGATCAGGGTGCGCAGGCCGGGCAGGCGGGCGCCGTCCGCGGGGACGGTGGCGAGCGCGGCCGGCGGGATGAGCGCGTGGCTGATCCGGTGCTCGGCCAGCACCGCGACGAGTTCGTCCCCCAGCCACGGCCCGTCCGGCGGGACGACGAGGGTGGCGCCGGCCAACAGGGAGACGCAGAGCTCCAGTACGGCGGCGTCGAAGCTCGGCGAGGAGAACTGCAGGACCCGGTCCCCCGGCCCGACCGCGTACCGGTCGGCGGCCGCCGCGGCGAAGGCGCCCAACCCGGTGTGCGGCACGACCACGCCCTTGGGGGTGCCGGTGGAGCCCGAGGTGTAGATGACGTAGGCGGGGTGCCCTGAGTGCAGTGGGCGGAGCCGGTCCGCGTCGTCCGGGGCGCGGTCGGGGCCGGCGGCGGTCCGGATCGCGGCCGGGTCGTCGAGGACCACGGCCGGACGGGCGTCGGCGAGCATCAGGGCGCGGCGCTCGGCCGGGTACGCCGGGTCCACCGGCAGGAAGGCACCACCCGCCTTGGCCACGGCCAGTTCCGCGACGACCAGTTCGACGGAACGGGGCAGGACCAGCGCCACCGTCCGCTCCGGCCCCACCCCGCGGCCGATCAGGACGTGCGCGAGGCGGTTGGCCCAGGCGTCGGCCTCCCGGTACGACCAGGTCCGCCGGCCGTCCGTCAGCGCGGTCGCGTCCGGCCTGCGGCCCACCCACCGTGCGAACAGGTCCGCGAGCACCGGGACGGGGGCCGGACCGGCCGGACCCGGCGTCGAATCGAGGGTCCGGACCCGCGGTGCGGTGGGCTCGGCGCCGGCTGAACTCTGGTGCTGGTCCGTCATGTTGGTCAGTCCTTCTGGGCGGGGACGGAGCGGCCTGCGGGACGTGCGGCGGTGCGGCGGGCCGCCCGGAGAAGCGGGGCCGGGCGGAGCGGAGCCGGACGCGCGAGCGGGTGGGGAGGCGCACCCGGGCGTCCGCCGGGCCCGGTTCAGGCGGTGGCGGTGCGGCGGGCCGTGCGGCCGGAGATCTGCAGGCGGTCGATGGCCCCGCTGTCGGGGTCGCGCAGGAAGCGCCCGCCCGGCACCGTACGACCGGTGGTGGGGTCCACCAGGTCGCAGGAGAGGTCCGGGTAGCAGACCAGCGGGGCCGGGGTGTCGCCGTTCACGGTGAGCGACAGGGTGCCCGCGGCGTCCGCGGTGACCAGGTATTCGACGGTGCCGTTGCGGTAGCTCCCGGCGCCCTGGGGCAGCGAGCCGGCCGGGCCCCGCACGGGCGGCCGGGCGGCCGACGGGACCGGCTCCCCGGTGATCTCGCCGAGTTCCCCGGCGAGTTCGTGCCACAGGGCGGTGCCGTTGTTGGCGTTGGCGGTGAAGGCGACCACGGTTCCGGTTTCCGGTTCGGCCCGCAGATGGCAGGAGGTGCCCTGGGCGTTGCCGTCGTGGCCGCACCACAGCCGGGCGTCCTGCTGGAAGAGCGCGAGGCCCGGGCCCCAGGCGTCGGCGAGCGCGCCCGGGGCGGCGCCGGGCACCGGGCTGCGCATCTCCTCGGCGGCGTCGGGGGTCAGCACTGCGCGGGGCCCCGCACCGGTCAGCGCCCGCCCGAGAGCGACCAGGTCGAGGGCGCTCGCCGCCAGTCCGCCGGCCGGGGCCTCGACCGGCGCGAGGGTCTGGCGAACCGGCCGTACCCGGCCGGAGTCCGGGTGGACGGAGTGGCCGCCGGCGAGCGGCCGCCCGGGCTCCGGCTCCCCCAGGAAGGCGGGCACGGTGCCCAGCGGTTCGAGGAGCAGCGTCCGCACGGCGTCCCGCCAGGCCATGCCGGTGACCTCTTCGATCAGCCGCCCGGCGGCGACGTATCCGGCGTTGGAGTACGAGAAGCCGGTGCCGGGCGCGCACACCGTGTCCCGGCCGGCGCAGTACACGGCGAGGTAGCGCGCGGCCGTCAGCCCCGCCGCTTCGTCCGAGTCGGGCCCGGTGGGCAGTCCCCCGGTGTGGCTGAGCAGGTGCCGCACGGTGAGGTGCGGGGCACGGCGCAGCTCCGGTATGTGCGCCCCGGCGAGGTCGTCGAGGTCGAGGTCACCGTCGTCGGCCAGCAGCAGCACGGCGGCGGCCGTGTAGGGCTTGGTCAGCGAGCCCAGCGGCACCGCCGTGTCCGCGGTGAGCGGTCGGCCCGTCCCCGCGTCCGCCACGCCGGTGTGCAGCGCGTAGGTCACCGCATCGAGACGTACGGCGAGTTGGGCGCCCGGCACCTGGTGGGCGCGGGCGAGGGTGTCCAGACGCTCTTGTAAGAGGCGTCGTATCCGGGTCGGCTGCCGGTTCGCGACCGGCGCGCTCGAAGCATGCGGCATGAGGAAGGAACTCCCGGGACTCGGAACTCACGGGGAACGACGGGACTGCCTGCCGTGGGACCGGCCGCTCCCGGTGGGGGCGGGCCGGCCGGCCGGCCCGCGCGGCGGCGGCCGGTGCGGCCGGGGCCGCGCGGCGAACGGCGCTATGGCCTCCGGACCTCCAACGGCAGATGGCGCGGGCTGACGATCACGGCCGGGTTCTGGAGCACCACGTCACGGTGGTCCGGGACCGCGAGGTCGGAGAACCGATCCAGCAGCTGGCGCAGGGCGATCCGCGCCTCCAGCCGGGCCAGCGGCGCCCCGAAGCAGAAGTGGATGCCGTGACCGAAGGTCAGATGGGGGTTGGGACGACGCGTCACATCGAAGCGGTCGGGCTCGGTGAACCGGGCCGGGTCCCGGTTGGCGGTGGCGAGGTGGGCCATGACCAGCGTGTCGGTGGGCAGGGTGTGGCCACCGATCTCCACCTCCCGTGTGGTGCGCCGGCCCAGTTCGGGGAAGGGCGGCAGCCATCTGAGCACCTCCTCCAGGGCCGTCGGCAGCCGCCCCGGCTCGGCCCGCAGCAGAGCGGCGGCATCAGGGTGGGCGTCCAGGCAGAGCACCGCACTGCCCAACAGGGCGGTGGTGGTGATGTGCCCGGCGACGAGCAGCAGCGCGACGAAGCCGACGATCTCCTGGTCGGTCAGGCGGACGCCGTCCGCCTCGGCCGCCAGCAGCCTGCCGGTCAGGTCGTCGCCCGGGTCCCTGCGGTGGCGGCGGATGTGGTCGAGAAGGTAGCCGTTCATCTCCCGCACCGTGGGCGCGAGGGCGTTCAGGGCGCGTTCGAGGTCGGCCATGTCCGGGGCGTCGCCGAGGTCGTCCCCGCCGAAGAGAGCCGCCGCCCACTCCTGGAACAGTCCGCGGTCCCCGGCCGGTACGCCCAGCAACTCGGCGATCACGATGACGGGCAGGGGGTAGGCCAGCGCGTCCACCACGTCGAACCGGTCGCGGTCCGCCACGGCGTCCAGCAGTTCGGTGGTCAGGGTGTGGATCCGGGGCTCCAGTCCGGCCACCACACGAGGGGTGAACGCCTGGCTGACCAGGGTGCGCAGGGTGCGGTGGCGCGGCGGGTCCATGCCGACGAAGTTGCCCTCGCGGAAGGTCTCGAAGTCCGGCTGGGTGGGCGTCAGTCCGGACAGGTCGGAGGAGTAGGTGGCCGGGTCGGCCAGTACCGCCGCCACGCTCCGGTGGTCGAGAACCTGCCAGACGCCCTGCCGTTCGTCGTGGCGCACCGGGCCGGCCGCCCGCAGGGTCAGCCACCGACCGATCAGCTCGTCGAAGACCGTGGGCGACGCACTCAGTTCCTTGCTGGTCACCGGCTCTCCCTGAAGTACGGGTTCTGGACGGGGTTTTCCTCAACGGCAGTTGTGCACACGACTGTTCGGCGCGGTCCGACGCCCGGAATGGGCGGCTCGCCAGGTGATGCCAAGTGACGCAAGAGGTTTACTATCACAGCCGTTTCGTGGCCTTGACTGCTTTTCGATTAATTCTGTGCTTCCGCTGAGCGAATAGCGCGGCCACTGGGATAATGGCGCGCGGGAAGGCGTCAGGACATCGCCGACATAAGGCCGACCAGAGCACCCGACGGCATCCCCGCACCGCTTCCGACGGCCCCGGTACTTCCCGGTCCTCCGAACTCCTCGGCGCACACGACCGGTTATCGACATGCGCGCGAGCACGCCCAGCAAGGGCAACGGGACCAATGGCGAAATCATTCACAGGTGCTCGACGGAAGGCGACAGTGCAGCTTGTCCCGGCGCTCGGGCACCCTTTTCACCGGCCCGAACGCGGGTGCGCGCGGCGGAAGTCGTGGTCCGCGCCCGCCACACCATCCGCACCGGGACGGCACCTGCCCTCCTCGGCAGAGAAAGGTCACCGGCGACAGCAGCCGAAAAGCCGTCGCGTCGGCCGGGCGGCACGCCGGTCCGCACCGGCCACCGGCCGGCACTGACCGGGAGCGGAAGAGGGCGCGGAATTCCCTGTGCGACAACCCTTCGCTCCCCGCGCGACGGGACGCCGAGCGCTTGACGCCGGATCCCCCCGGCGCAGCGGGGGGCAAACCGACGAACTCCGGCCGCGACCGGTCCCCTTCGCAAGGACCCACGACGGTGACACCACCGTCGACCAACTCGTCACCACACATCCCCCACAGGAAACCTCTCACCCCAGGCACTCATGAGGCGTATCCGCACCAGCAAACGTGAGCGGACCCCACCGAGCCACCGGGCGCCTACAAGAGGCAACGAGAGACCAACACCATTACCAGCAGGCGTACTTTGAGTTGTCGGCGAACTGTGCCCCTGGCACATTCTCGCCAGTCGAACATGACCGACAGTCTTCACTCGCCTCCGCGCAATATCAACCCCCCATGTTCTGATGATGTGCGATTTTCCGGTTCATTTGCCTTGACCGGCCGGTAGGGCCCCTGGGGCTCCTGTTACCCGAGTGGCACGCGATATTCGACTTTCCGTTCGAGCGCGACGAAGAGAATCGCACAAACGTTTCCCGGAGGGCGGCCGAGCGCTCCAGGAACGCTCTCCCTCCCCCGCCGGACGAAGACGATGAAGGTCACCCCCGCACCACGTCAAGTCGACGCAGGCAGCATTCCACCTGCAAAGCAAGCGCCCCCGCACCAGCGGCCGTTGCCCGAGCCGGCGTCATCGTTCCCCGCCGCAAAGGGCGTTGACCATCGCACCGGGTACGCGGAGCGGCAGGCCAGACGGTCAACCGACCGGCTCACGCCCACCCGCCTCCGCGTTCCCCGTACCCGACCGGCCAACGCCCCCGTCGCGGAATGGCTCGCTTTGACCGGTCGGCGAATTGGCCGAATCCCAGACCTCCCACCCGGCACACGCGCCGAGTTACTCGCGGTCACCTCCGGTCTGGCGTCGCCGCGTCTCCCGCTATACGCCTGATATACGCCTCACTGCGCCCCTATCGCGCCCCAGTTGCGCCCCCTTGCGCCCCAAAGAACAACCGCGAGAGGGGCCGATGCTTCGCCAGCCTCCGGTCACCGGTGTGGGAGGGATACACCTGCGGCGCGGAGTTTGGCTTCGGTGAGCGCGGTCAGGCGGGCTGCGATCGGCGCCTGGTCCTTGCGGTGATTGTTGATCAGCCGGTACTGGGCGGAGGCGTTGGTCCATGCCCGCAGGCTGGTGGAGGTCCCCAGGAGTGCGGGGTTGGCGAGGTAGCGGTCGGCCATGGCGGTCGCGAGTTCCTCGATCCTCGGGTCGTCCGGTTGCCAGGTCTCGGCCTCCCCACCACGTTTGATCAGGTCGACGTACTCGGCGTCGTCGAGCCAGTTTTCAAGCTGGGCCACGAAGCCGTCGAATCCCTCCGGCACCAGTGCCCGGGTCAGCACCAACGCCTCGCGTTGTGCGGCCACATAGTCGGAGCTGAAGCCGAGGCCGGGCATCCGGTCCAGGATCGCGCAGGCGCGGTCGGGCAGCAGGGCACGGTCGCCGTCGGCGAGCCGGTGCAGAATGTCGCGGCGCGCGATCAGGTCCGCGATCCGTTCGGTGAGCTGCCGCTCGACGTCGGCGAGGGTGGCGGTGAACTGCTCGGCGTCGGCGTCGAGCAGGGGCCCGATCTCGGCCAGCGGTACGCCGGCGGTGGCCAGTGTCCGGACCTGGACCAGGCGCAGCAACTCGGCCGATCCGTACCGTCGGTAGCCGGAGCTGTCGCGTCGTGGCTCGTCGACCAGCCCGTGCCGGTGGTAGTGCCGCACCGTCTTCACCGTGACGCCGACGAATGCCGCCGCCTGTCCGATCGTGACTCCGTTCACCATCTGCTCGGCCTGCCTTGTACTCGGGTCGGGCTCGGCCGCTGCGTACACCACGGCCGAGCAGGTGGGTGGGCGGGCCACGCCGAGTTCGCCCGGCTCGGCGTGGCACCGGTTGGTGTTCTGCCGAGGCACGACCGGTGGGACGCCCCTCAAAAGCGTACGGGTGGCGGGGGTTCGGTCCGCCGGCCGGCTTCAGTCCTCCGGCCGAACAGGATCGGAATCACTCTGCCCGGCGCCGAACACCTCGCCGACGAGCCTCTGTTGGGCGCTCCCGAACGCTGCCGCGATGGACAGGTCGGCGTCGTCCACCCAGGTGAGCCCGGCGGTCAGGGTCCTGGTGCCGTCGGGCGTGCCGTACATCAGCGCCGCCGAGCCCATGGTGGCACCGTTGTGGTGGAAGACGGTGCCGCCGACCGGCCCCGTGTCCTGCGCGAACACGCCCAGGCCGTAGCCGGCCTGCGCCTCGGGCGTGCGCATCTCGGCGAGCAGCCCGGCCGGTAGCAGCCTGCCGCCCATCAGGGCGGAGAAGTACGTGTGCAGATCCCGGGTGGTCGAGATCATGTCGCCACCGGCACCGACCCAGGAGGGGTTCTGACGGGTTATGTCGACCGTCTTCTCCTGGCCGGCGTCCTCGTAGCGGTAGTAGCTGCGGTTGTGCGGCTCGGGGATCCCGGAGGCGGTGCCCGGCACCACGGTGCCGGTCATCCCCAGCGGGCCGAGTACCCGCCGCTGCAACTCCTCGGCGAACGAGCGGCCGGTGACCTTCTCGATCACCAGCCGGGCCAGCACGTAGTTGGTGTTGGCGTAGCTCCAGCCGGCCCCCGGCGCGAACCGCGCCGGCTTGGACAGCGACAGCCGTACCAGCTCTTCGGGCGGATAGGTCCTGAACCGGTTGTCCACCCACTCCTTGCCCCGCCAGGGGACCCCCGGCACGATCGTCCCGTCCTCGTAGAGCTCTCCGGTGTGGTTGAAGATCCCGCTGGTGTGCTGCAACAGCATCCGCAGCGTGATCCGCCGATCCAGTCCGAACTCGGGCAGGTGGTCGTCGGCCGGCGCGTCCAGACCGATCCTGCCCTCGGCCACCAGCATGAGGACCGAGGTCGCGACGAAGTTCTTGGTGGTGCTGCCGATCCGGAAGTGCCCGTCGACCAGTGGCCTGGCGCTGCGGCCCAGCTCGCGCGCCCCGGCGCTGCCGACCCACTCGCCTTCCTCGTCGTTCACCCGCAGCTGCACCCCGAGGAAACCGGACTCGACGATCTCCTCGATGGCCTTCTGCAGCGCCGGGCGGTCCGGCCCCTGGTCAGAAAGGGTGTTGGACATGGTGATTGCTCCTTGGAATCCGTTACGCCGGGGCGGCTGCGTGCCGCCGCGATGAGCTTCCGCCCTGCCCCAAGGTCAACCTCAACGGTGTTCTGGATCACATTCGCCGTGTGTCCGGCTGCCCGAGATCCTCCGCGCGATCGGTCATGCGTCGCGGAGCTGATCGCACACGGCATGCGCCAGGCGGTCGCGGCCAGCCTGCGCAGAGTCCGAGCCGAGGGGGATCCGGGGTCGGCCGTGATCAGGACGACCTCCTGGTCGTCCTCGGGGACGAGGAGCACGTCGCAGTTCAGGCGAGGGCTGCCAGGCGGTCATCGGCGGCATGCTGGCCAGCCACGACTTCCGGCTACGGGCGGCCAACAAGCCGGCCGCCGACCTCTACCAGTCCAACCTGCGCATCCTGCCGACGGCCTCGACCGCTTGCTGCCCCGCGAGCGGCGCGAGGCGGCCGGAATCACCCGGCGGTGACGGCGTACGGTGGGGCCCCACCTGGCCGGCCATCAAGGGGCAGTTGGGGGACGTTCACCCCACGGCGTCGCTCGCGTACCGTTTCGCGCCGGCCGCCGTGATCCTGCTGGCCTGGGCCCGGCTGCCGGGGGCTTCCGCTGCGCTGTCCGGCGTGGGTGCACGGCCAGTCCGTCCTGATGGGCGCGCTGATGTTCTCCACCAACTTCGCCTGCTTCTACTCCGCCGAACAGCATCCGACCACCGCACCTCACCCTGCTCGGCAGGATCGGCGGCGAACGGGCCGCGTACGCGATGGCGCTCTTCCCGATCGTGTCGCTGCTGCTGTCCACGGTGTTCGAGCACCTCACCTGGACGGCCAGGGACGTGGCGGGTGTCGTACTGATCCTGCTCGGCAACCTCGTGATGGTCGCCAACCCGGCGCTGCTGCGACGCCTGACCGGCCGGCCCGCACCGGACACCGCCCGGCCCGCCCTCCGGGCGGACAACGGGAGTTTGGCGGACAACGGGAGTTTGAGGACAGGACCTAGGGCCCCCGCACCACCCCGCTCCGCCACCCAAGTCCGGTAATGTCCGCTCCACGACCGCCCCGCTCCCCCAATCCACAACCACCGCACTCCCCCCGCACATCCCTTCCAGAGGAGCCCCCGTGCCGCACATCCTCGTCGACCACGACGCCACACTGCGGGAGTTCCTGGACTCCCGGCGCTTCGCGCACGAACTGCACACGCTCGCCGCGAAGACCGTCGACGGCATCACCGTCGAGAGCTGCAAGACCCGCTTCCGCTGCGTCGAGGACGTCGTCATCGCCCATGACGCACCCCAACAGGCCCTGATCCACGTGGACTTCGCCATCCTGCCGGGCCGCTCAACGGAGACCAAGACCACCCTGAGCCAGGCGGTCCTGGACCTGGTACGCGCCCACACCGCGGCGGCCACGCACCTGACCGTGCACGCCTCCGTCGAGGTCCGCGACCTCGACGCGGCCTACACCAAGCACGTGACGGCGGCCGGGGGCCAGCAGTGAAATCCGCCGGGGCACGCCGGAGGCGGCGGTCGCGCACCGGTCCGACCGCTTGACCTAGAGTCCTGACCATGGTGCGGAAGCACGTCATCGTGACGGGACGGGTGCAGGGCGTCTTCTTCAGGGACACCTGCCGGCACAACGCGCTCGGGTACGGCGTCTCGGGGTGGGTGCGCAACCTGCCCGACGGAGAGGTCGAGGCGGTCTTCGAAGGGACCGAGGACAACGTCCGGCGGATGGTCGACTGGGCACACCAGGGGCCGCCGGCCGCGGACGTGACGACGGTCGAGGTGCGGGACGAGGAGCCGGAGCGGCTCAGCGGCTTCGCGATCCTGCCCACGCCTCATCGCTGAACGCGGACGGTGTGGGCGGTGCGGGCCTTACGGGCCCCGGGGCGGCGATGGTGGCGCGATGCGCCGTCCGCACCGCCGCCTCGCCCAACTCCTCCAGAGCCGCGGCGACTTCGGCTCTACTGGGGACGCCCGAGCCGCGCCCAGCGGGCGACCAGGCGGGCCAGGCAGGTCAGTGCCAGTCCCCAGACCGATGCGCATGTCGAGACCACCGCCGCCGTGGCGGTCGACGCCGCCGACGCCAGCACGCCCCGGAGCAGGGCGCCCAGTGCCCGGACGGCGGGACCGACACCGTGCCCGGCCGACGGTGGTGACTGTGGCGGTGGAAGCTCCCACCGCATGGTCGTCAGACGACGGTCGAGTTCCGCGTCTTCCGTACGCAAGTCCTGTTCGATCTGTGCCAGGAGGAAAAGCTCCCGGCGGGAGAGTGCCTCATTCATCGCGGTACGCCTCCGTGAGACCGCCCCCACAGACTTCCGCTCTCCCTCCCACTGTGGTCCCGCCCCGCCGACCGGGCAATCGCAACGACGGCGACGGCGGCCCGCTGCCGGCCGCGTCCATGCCTGGCTCGGCGCCGTGCCACCGGCCGTGACCTGTGCGGATGCGTGTCGCTCGGGGGCGGGGCCGGCGTTGTGGCGACGGTGGCAACGGAGTGGAGTCGAGGGCGCCTTCGCCCGGTCGTCGGTGGCGATGCCAGGCATCGCCACAATGGGCCGGGCACGGCTCCGACGGATCCGCAAGTCGGCGGCCGGGCCCGCTCAGAGGGTGCCCAACCGTCCGGCGCGAGCGAGCGCTTCGAGCCCGTCCAGGGCCTGTCGTGCCTGGGCTGCCGCGGCCGGATCGCGATGCTCGATGCCGCTCTCCACGAACTCGTCCTCGTCCAGGCGGAGCACGGTCGCACCGTCCGCCGACTGCCACAGGTCCAGGTCCAGGTCCTCGACCGCGATGTCGTCGGGACCGGTCTCCGCCGGGCGCGTCACATCGCAGTACCAGCCCTTGAGCGCGCCGTCGGCGGCCCGGACCTCCTTGACCGCGTACCAGCGGTCGCGCCAGTAGTGCTCGGTGAGGACATCGCCCGGCTCGAAGCGTACGAATCCGAAGTCCCGGGCGGTGGGCCGGGCCCAGCGTGCCCGCACCACTGCGCGTACGCCGTCGTCGCTCACCACGGTGGCGGGGTACCGCACCTTGGTCCGCCCCGCCTTCGTCAGCGTGATGTGCACCTCGCGCCCCACCGTCAGCGCCGCCCCAGTCATCACAGGCCCCCTGCTCCCGTCCTGCCAGTGCTCCGCCACGGAGCACTGGTCACCTCGCACCTTCGCCACACCTTCGCCCGGCTCAGGGCGATGGCGACAGCGATTTTCGCGGTGCCGTGCGCGGGTGCGTGGGCGTGCTGGTGGAGGCCGTGGGCGAGGGGGTCGGGGCGAGGGGGCGTCGCCTAGACTTACAGGGTTTCGCAACCCCGTGGGCGGCTGCCGGGTCCGTGGAGCCCGCGGCCGCACCCGGGGACGCGGCGATACTCAGGAGGACGGACAGCACACCATGAGCGACGGCCACAGCACCGGACAGCCCACCGACGCGGCACCGTCCGTGCCTGCTTCCGGCTTCGGTGGTCGGATGTCGGAGTCCCGCAAGGAACGCGGGGCGTCCTGGCGGGTGTTCCTCTACATCGCCGGCAGCCATCTCCTCCTCGGGTTCCTGGCCCTGTTGTGCTACCTGGGGTCGCACGCCCAGAAATAGCCGAGCGCGGAGGCCGCCATGAATGCCGTGAGTGCTTCCCGGGGCGGGGGCGCCCGTCTGATCGTGCTGCGGCACGCGAAGTCCGCCTGGCCGGAGGGCGTGCCGGATCATGAGCGTCCGCTCGCGGGCCGGGGGCGTCGTGACGCGCCGGCGGTCGGCCGGTGGCTGCGGCAGCAGCACTGCACACCCGACCTGGTGGTGTGCTCGACGTCCCGGCGGACCCGCGAGACCTGGGAGCGGGTCGCCGCGGAACTCCCCACCACACCGGCGCGGCCGGCGGGACCGGAAGTGGTCTTCGAGCCACGGGTCTACGCGGCGAGCGCGGACACCCTGCTCCAGGTGGTGCGGGCGCTCCCGGACCGTTGCCGGACCGCGCTGGTGATCGGCCACCAGCCGGCGGTGCAGGACCTGGTGGTGACACTGGCCGGGAAGGGCGACGCGGAGGCGCTCGCCGGCGTCCGCGGGAAGTTCGCCACGTCGGCGGTGGCGGTGCTGACGGTGCCCGGCGGGTGGGGGCGGCTGGACGCTGGCGGCGCGGTGCTCACCGCCTTCGCCGTTCCGCGCGGTGCGGCACACGCCCCTCACTGAGACGGCCCGGGGCCGACCCGGCCGTTCACCCCGTTCACCCCCATGGTCCGCCCATCGCGCGGGCCCGCGGGGTCCGCGGGGATCCTGTGGGGCATGGCGGATGGTACGGGCGCCGACGACCGTGCGGACGGTCAGGGCGGGCGGGTCCCCGGGCAGCCGGAGGAGCCGCGTGGGGCGCCCACCGACTACGGAGGCGCGGTCTACGGCTCGCTCCAGGCCGCGTCGGTCGTGGCCGGCGCCGCCGCCTTCGGGCCGTTCCCGCGGGCCGGGCTGGTGCTTCTGCTGCTGGTCACGGGCCTGGTCTTCTGGGTCGCGCACGTCTACTCCCGCCTCGTGGGCACGCTGGCGTCGTACCGGCATCTGACGTGGAACCGGGTGCGTCAGGTGGCCGGGCACGAGTGGCCGATCGCACAGGCGGCGGTGGCGCCGGCGATCGCGGTGGCGATCAGTCCGCTGCTGGGGCTGAGCCTGCCGGGCACCGCGTGGTTCGCGCTCGCCGTCGCCGTGGCGGAGCAGATCGGCTGGGCCAGCGCGGCCGCGATCCGCGCCGGGGCCTCGACCCGGCTGGTGGTGTTCTCGGCCCTGGTGAACCTGGTGCTCGGCCTGGTCATCGTGGTGCTCAAGGCGGAGCTGCACTAGTGACCTGCCGCGGTTCACGGCGCCGGCGCGTCCGGGGGTCTCGGCGGTCCGCCCTTTCCGGAGCGCAGCACGGCCAGCCGCCGCTGGTATTCGTCGTCCTCGATCTCGCCGCGGGCGTACCGCTCGGCGAGGATCTGTTCCGCCGTGGGCGGCCCGCCGGGCGGCGCGGCATCCTGGCGCCAACCGGGCACGCGGCGGCCCGGCCCGGCCGCGCCGAACGCGCCGAGACGGGACAGCGCGCGGAAGATCAGGACGCCGATCACGATCACCAGTGCCCAGAACAGGACCATGCCGACCGTGGCCCCGAGCCAACCCCAGCCCGGACCGCCGTGGTGGTGGCTGTACCAGAACAACATCGGACCTCTCCTTCCCAGCTGGGAGGGCGGCCGCGGCCCCTGGCGAGGGCCGCACGCGCACGGGTGCCCTCAGCTCGATTCTCGCTCGCGCGGCCGCTGCCGGCGCACCTGGCGCCGGCGGAGGGCGACGGTGATCGCCGGGTCAGGGCGGGAGAGGCCCGGGCTCGGGACCGCGGGGGTGGCCCGGGGGCGGTCCCGGCCGGTTGCGGAGGACGTCGAGGACGACCGAGCCGTCGATCGTCTCGCGGGTGGTGAGCAGGTCGGCGAGGCGTTCCAGGGCAGCCCGGTGGTCGCGGAGCAGGGTGGTGGCGCGCTGTTCGGCCTCCCGGACCAGGCGGGCGATCTCCTCGTCGATGAGGCGCTGGGTCTGCTCCGAGTAGGGGCGGTGGAAGGTCTCGCCGGAGGTGTCCTCGCCGGGCCTGCGCAGGGCGCCGGTGGCGGCGTAGCCGACCGGGCCGAGGGCGGGCGAGAGGCCGAAGTCGCGGACCATGCGGCCGGCGATCTGGGTGGCGCCGGCCAGGTCGTCGGCGGCGCCGGTCGAGCCCTCGCCGAAGATCACGAGTTCGGCGGCCCGGCCGCCGAGCCGGACGGCCAGCAGGTCGGTGAGATAGCCCTCGGTGTAGAGATGCCGCTCGGCTTCCGGGAGTTGCTCGGTGGCCCCCAGTGCGGGGCCGGACGGCAGGATGGTCACCTTGGCGACCGGGTCGGCGTGTTCGCACAGTGCGGCCACCAGGGCGTGGCCCGACTCGTGGACGGCGACGGCGTGGCGCTCCTCCGGGAGCAGGGCGTTGGAGGATTCCCGGCGTCCCAGCAGCACCCGGTCCCGGGCGTTGTCGAGGTCCTCGCCGGAGATGACGGTGTTGCCCGCGCGGACGGCGTGGATCGCGGCCTCGTTGACGAGGTTGGCGAGGTCGGCGCCGGAGAAGCCGGGGGTGGCCCGGGCGGCCACGTTCCAGTCGACGTCGGGTGCCAGCCGCTTGCCGCGGGCGTGGACGGCGAGGATGGCGGCGCGTTCGGCCTGGTTGGGCAGCGGGACGGTGACGTGCCGGTCGAAGCGGCCGGGCCGGAGCAGGGCCGGGTCGAGGGCCTCGGGGCGGTTGGTGGCGGCGAGGACCACGATGCCGCTGCTCTGGTCGAAGCCGTCCATCTCGGCCAGGAGCTGGTTGAGGGTCTGCTCGCGTTCGTCGTTGCCGCCGAGCCGGATGCCGCCGCGGCGGCTGCCGACGGCGTCGATCTCGTCGATGAAGATGATCGACGGTGCGCGTTTGCGGGCCTCGTCGAACAGGTCGCGGACGCGGGAGGCCCCGACGCCCACGAACATCTCGACGAACGCCGACCCGGTCACCGACAGGAACGGCACCGCGGCCTCGCCGGCGACGGCCCGGGCGATCAGCGTCTTGCCGGTACCGGGCGGCCCGACCATCAGCACCCCGCGCGGCCCGGTGGCGCCGACCACGGCGTACCGCTCGGGGTGCCGCAGGAAGTCCACGACCTCGCTGATCTCCTGTTTGACGCCCTCGTATCCGGCGATGTCGTCGAAGCGGGTGGTGGGCCGCTCGGCCTCGATGATCCTGGCCCGGGAGCGGCCGATGCCGCTGAGTCCTCCGGTGAGGCTGCGCGCGGCCTGGCGCCCGGTCCACAGGAACAGCGCGCCGAGCAGGACCAGCGGCAGCAGCACGGCCGCCAGCGCTCCGATCCAGTTGCCGCCGCTGCTGCCGGAGGCGGTGATGTCGACGTCCTTGGCGCGCAGTTGCTGGGCGAGTCCAGTGGTGCCCAGGGCGGTGGGGATTTGGGTGGTGAACTGCCGGCCGTCCTTGAGCTTGCCGTTGACGCCGCCCTTGTCGTCGATGTCGAGGGTCCTGACCTGCCCGGCGTCCACCTTGCCGAGGAACGTGCTGTAGGTCAGGGAGGTGCCGGAGGGGTTGTGGGCCCGGCTGAGCAGGATGACGAAGACCGCCAGGAGGATGATGGGCAGCAGCCACGGCCGCCAGGCCGGCGGCCGCGGCCCGGCCGGTGGCTTGGGCGGCTCCCGCGGCGGGCCCGGCTTCGCCGAGCGCGTGGCGTGGCGCCCCGGCAGGCGCACTGCGGTGATCACGACGGCTCCTACGGCTCCGCACTCCTGGGACGCGTCCGCGCCCCGCTCCTCGAGGCGCGTCCCGCTCCCCTTCCATGATCGGCTGTTCCGGCCGGTTCCGCAGGGTGGGTGGCCGTCGCGATGTGGGGTCTCGCGGTCAGTTGTGGCACGCTCGAAGGGCAGGCAAAGGGGGTGTGTGATGCCTCTTGGGAAGCTCCGGCCGCCGTGGCGGCACGGCCCGCTCCGGCGGGGCACGGATGTGGCGCAGTCCTGGATCGCGCTGGCCGCGGGTGTGCTGATCGCCGTGGCCGCCCCGACCGCAGGGGTGCTGGCCGGCAACGCGGTGGACGCCGCGGCCCACCGGCAGAGCGCCGAGTGGCGCCCCGTCTCCGCCGTGGTGGTGAAGGATCCTGCCGCCCGGGTCACGGTCGACAGCGGTAACGGCACGGGCAGCCGGGTGCATACGATCGTGCGCTGGACGGCCGCGGACCACAGCGCGCAGACGGGCGAGACGACCGTGCCGCCCGGTGTCCACGTCGGGGACCACACGACCGTCTGGCTGGACCAGGACGGGAAGCTGGTGCGCGACCCGAGCACGCCGACGGACTCGCTGGCCGAGAGCGTGGTGGCGGGCACCGTGGTCGCCTCCGGCACCGGTCTGCTGCTCTACGGCGCGGAGAAGGCCGGTGTCCGGCTGCTGAACCGCCGGCGCTACGCCCAGTGGGAGAAGGAGTGGGCGGACCTGGACACCCGCTGGCGGCACCCGCAGCAGTGAGGCGGGCTCGCGTGGCGGGTCCGGACCGTCCCTGCCACGCTGAAATGGACGGCTGCCCGACCGGCGATCGTCCGGCCGCCGTGCCGGATCCGCCGGGGGTCGCCGGCGCCGCGCGCCGTTCGGCCGGTCCCGCGATCACCGCGCCGCAGCGCGCCGCCCCTCGATCACGGAGGTTCCCATGGCATCAGCGGCAGGTCATCCGACCGGGGCGCCGCATCCCGGTTTCGGCGGGGGAAGGACCGCACCACAGACGGCGGACCGGAGGGGCCACGGCCTGGTGATGTTCGCCGGCGTCATGTTGGCGTTGCTGGCCCTCTTCAACGGCCTCGACGGCATCGCGGCGATCGTCAACTCCCATATCTTCGTGGGCAATGTCTCGCTGGTACTGGGAGACCTGCAGGCGTTCGGCTGGCTGATGGTGGCCCTGGCGATCCTGCAGGCGGCGGCCGCCGTCGGCGTGCTCTCGCGGGGCTCCGAGGCCGCCCGCTGGTTCGGCGTCGCGGTGCTGGGGCTGAACGCCTTCGCCCAGATGTTCTTCGTCCCCTCCTACCCGGTGTGGTCGGTGATGATCATCGCGCTGGACGTGCTGGCCATCTACGGGCTGTGCGTCTACGGCGGACGCGGAGCAGCCCCAACGACCGGGCCGGCACAGGAGGGTTGAGCCTCACTCCGGGAGCCGGCGGGCCAGTGAACCGCCGCCGGCCTCACGGAAGATGCGGTCCAGGTGGCGGTCCAGGACGTCCGCCGCGGCCCGCGCCCCGCTCCGGCCCACCAGGACGCTGGTGCCGAGCCCCGCGGACAGGGCGAGCAGGGTGACGGCCTCGGCGCGCGCGTCCACCCCGGGTCGGGTGAGGCCGGCTTCCCGTGCCTGCTCCAGGAGCGCGGTCAGCCGGTCCTCGGCGGCCTCGGGGTTCTTGATGAAGGGCTGTGCGGCGAGCGCCTCGTCGGTCACGGAGAGCACCGCGTACGAGGTGTAGACCAGGTGGAAGGTGCGGCTCTCCTCGTCGGTCGGCAGCGATTCCAGCAGGAGGGCCTCGATCACCGCCCGCGGCCCGGGGCTCTCCCCGGCGGCGCCGACGCGGGCGGCGACCCGTTCTCCGAACCGCTCGGCCAGGTGCCGCAGTCCGTGCAGCAGCAGCCCCTCCTTGGTCTCGAAGTAGTACTGCACCAGCCGCACCGACACACCGGCCTCCGCCGCCACGTCCCGCATCCCCACGGAGTGCAGGCCGCGGCGTCCCGCGACGCGGAGGAGCGCCTCGGCGATCTCGGTACGTCGTTCCGTGTGGTCCACGCGCTTGGGCATCGGCCGCGTCTTCCCTCGTCAGTCGTCTCGGTACGGGTCCGTCGTCCGTATCGTGCCAGGCAATTTTGTTGGTACAACCGTACCAAGATCGTGGTACGGTTGTATCACGAAGACCGCGAACAACGGATTCCCCGGAGGTGGCCGTGTCCGTGACCACTGCCCGTCCCCCCGCCGACGTCGGCCGCTATGTGAGCGAGGCCCGGCGCGACGAGTACTTCGCCGCATGTGACGCGCTCTACGCCCTGGGCGCGCCCGCCGCCGCGGAACAGGACGTCGAGACGTCCTTCGGCACCACCCACGTCTACCGCTACGAACCTGCCGACCCCGCCGCCCGGAAGCGCACCCCCGTCGTCCTCGTCCACGGCTCGGGCTCCTGCTCGGCCATGTGGTACCCGAACACCCCGGCCCTGAGCGCCGAGCGCCCGGTGTACGCGGTGGACACCCCGGGGGACCCCGGACGCAGCGTGCAGCGCGTCCCCATCCACCAACCCGAGCGCGCCGCGCGGTGGTTGGACGAGACGCTGGCCGCGCTCGGGCTCGACCACGTGCACATGGTCGGCTCCTCCTACGGCGGCTGGCTCACCCTGAACCAGGCGCACCGCAGGCCCGGTCGGCTCGCCTCGGTCACGCTGCTCGACCCCGGCGGACTGGAGAAGGTGGGACTGCGCTTCTTCGTCTGGATCTTCATCAGCCTCTTCGCGACCTCCGCCCCGAAGGCGCTGCGTCCGCGCCTGGCGGCGTGGTTGGAGCAACCGGTGATCATCGTGACGGAGCTGCGCACGATGATCCGGAAGGGCGTCCGGGCCTTCCGCGTCCGTCGCCCGTCGCCGCTTCCCCTCTCCGACGACGAACTGGCCACCATCCGCACCCCGCTCTATCTGGTGCTCGGCAAGCGCAGCCTCCTGGTGCACCCGAAGCGGCAGTTGGAGCGCGTGCCGCGCCTGGTACCGGGAGCGCGTGCCGAGATCGTCTCCGAGACCGGCCACGGGCCGCAGATCGACCATCCGGAGGCGGTCAACCGCCGGATGCTGGGCTTCATGGACTCCGTCGACGGACCGGCCGGGTGATCGGCTGACCGACCGGTGGACCCGCCGGCGCCGGGTGGCCGGGGATCCGGGCCGCCGGTCGGCGACGCGCGGTGCGCGCCGAGCCGTCGCCTCGTGTCCGGGGCGGCGGCTTCCGCCGTACTCCGCCGCGTCCCTGCCGAGTCGATCCGCACCGGCCTTCTGTACAGACCTCAGGCCAAAGGCTAGGCTGCCGCCCTTCCGGCGGCCGGTGTGACGGCGGCCACCGGTGAGGTCCGGGGACGAGATCCACCCCGCGACGACGTCTCGTTCCGAGGAGGGTAACTGCCGGTGTCCGCAAGGTATGAGCAACCTCACGCCCCCTCACGAAGCCGCTGTGCCGAAACCTTCCGATGTGCCTGCCGCGCCCGCTGACCGGGCCCGCCTCGACGCCGAGGCGGAGGAGGTGACGGTCGCCGTCGTGACCGCCTCGCGCCTGCTGATGGCCCTGTCGACGCGGGCCCTGGCCGCCATCGACAGCTCACTGACGCTCCATCAGTTGCGGGCGCTGGTGGTACTGGAGGGCTGCCAGCCGCTCAAGCTCGCGGCACTGGCGGAGATGCTCGGGGTCAACCCCTCCACGGCGATGCGGATGGTCGACAAGCTGGAGGCCGCCGGGCTGGTCGACCGCCGTCCCAACCCGCACAACCGCCGCGAGGTGGCCCTGCGGCTCACGCCGGAGGGCCTGGCCGTGGTGGATCGGGTCCTGGCGCACCGCCGGGCGGAGGTGCGCAAGCTGGTCGCCCGGCTGCCGACCGCGGAACGGGTCGGCCTGGTGACGGCGTTGCGGGCGCTGACGCAGGCCGGTGGGACGCTCGCCGCGGGCGCCTTCGACGAGGTCCGGCGGACCGGCGGGCTCGTCGAGAATCCGCCGGCGTAGGGCGGACGCCGCCCCAGGCTCGGCGGCGGCACAGCCAGGCTGACGCCCCGTGCTCCGCGGTAGTCGTGGAGCAGGGGGGTGCCCGCCTGGGGGCAGCGGGCGGCGAGTTCGAGCATGGCGGGGAGGAAGTCGGGCAGTTCACCGGCGGCGGGCTCCCAGCCGTGGGCGCGGTAGTGCGCCTTGAGCGCGGCATCAGCACCCGGACGCAGTCACCGCCGTCGCGGTGGAAGGAGAGCGCCGGCTCGATGCCGCCCAGTCGAGGTTCCAGCGGCCGGTGCCGCCCTTGGACCAGCGGTCGCCGAGGGTGCCGTTGGGGACGACGGGCCGCCCGGAGGCCGCGTCGAGCAGCACCGGCTTCCAGGCGGCCGCCGCCTCGTCGTCGGTGTCGAGCTCCAGGTCCGCGGCGGTGAGGAACTTCCCTGGCACCAATTCCCTGTCCCACCAGTCACCGGACTCCGGTACGTCCGTCTGGTCGCCGAAGACCTGCGGGGAGGCGATGGGCAGGTCGGCGTACCAGTCATAGAAGGAGACCATCGGCGCGCCGATCAGCGACATGAACCGGGCGCCGACGGCGTGTGAGGCCATCGACATGGCGGGGATCGGCGAGAAGCCGGCGACCCGCCCCGGAACTCTACCTCCAACTCCCCTACTTTTTCGTGGAGTTCGGGGAACACCACCACACGGTCGGTTCCGTTCCCACCGGTACCCCGAAGCGCCGCGGCACCTCGTCCGCGACGGTCGCCCCGCGGTCGCCTCAGCGCGTGGTGTACCCGCCGTTGACGAAGAGGGTCTGCCCGTTGAGCCACCAGCCCTCGGTGAGCAGGAAGATCACATAGGGCGCGATCTCCTCGATCTTGGTCAGTTCGCCGTTCATGGAGGAGGACTTGTGGAACGCGACGGAGTCGTCGGTCTCGGCCGGGTAGAAGAACGAGGTGTCCATCGGGCCCGGGGCGATGTTGTTGACGCTGATGTTGCGGCCGAACAGCTCCTTCGACAGGGCGCGGGTGAAGTGCTCGACCGGTGCCTTGCTGCCGGCGTAGACCGAGTACAGACCGGTGTAGGCGGCGAGCAGCGAGGTGACGATGGTGATGATCGAGCCGTCGCGGTCGATGCGCTTGGCGGCCTCCCGCATCATGAAGTAGGCGGCCTTGGAGTTCACCGCGAACATCCGGTCGTACTCGGCCTCCGAGGTCTCGGTCATCGGCTTCTTGACCACCATGCCCGCGGTGTTCACACAGGCGTCAACCCGCCCGAACGCATCGACCGCGGCGTCGAAGAGCCCCTCGACGCCGGCCACCCGCGTCAGGTCCGCCTGGTGCGTCACCGCGTCGCCGCCCGCCTGCTTGACCGCCGCGGCGGTGTCCTCCGCGTCGGCCCGGGAGGAGTCGCTGTTGTAGTGCACCACGACCTTCGCGCCGTGCCCGCCGAGCTGCCTGCTGACCAGTCCGCCGAGATTCCTGGAGGCCCCGCCGACCACGACGACCTTGTCCTTGAGCGTACGAGCGGGCATGACGCGTCTCCTCACACTGTGGTGTCCGTCCCCGCGCGTGCGCGTCGGCGCACCTCGGCGCCCGTACACCCGGGCCGTCTCCCGGCACGTACGACGCGCGGCCACCCCGACGCTAGGCAGGCCCCCCGGTGATCGCATCCGCAGGCGGCAAGGGCGTCACCCGCCCGGCCGACCTGTGAGGCATTCGGCACGCCGTTCGCGTGAGCGGAGTGAAGGGAGTGGGCGGAGTGGGCGGACGCCCTCGGGCCCTCGGGATGGGAGCCGCTCCCCCGCGGCGAGTTGGGCGGTGCCGTGGCGGGCGCGGGTGGCGCGGCCCTTCCCTCGTAGGGGCCGCGCCATCCGTCGCCTCGTCGGTTCACCCGGGCGCCCGCCGCGTCATGTGGAGTGTGTCGCCGTATCCGACCGGTGCGGTGCGTCGCTCACCACCTCACCACCGACGGCCCCAGCGCCCCGTCGAGTCCGTCCCGGTACCAGGCTTCCGGTGACAGGTCGGGGGCTTCAAGGGGTTCCGGGGCAGCGGCAGGCAGCCTCGCGGCCGCCGCCACCGTGTCGTGCAGGGCCTCCCAGTCACATGCGCTCCGCGTGACCGAGGGCAGGAGCTGGTCCCCCTCCCGGAGGTAGGCCAGCATCCTCTCGTGCGGAGAGGAATTGCTGTTCGTCATGGTTACCCTTCCGTCAAGAACTCCTGGCGTGGGATCGGTCCCACCCCGGGGCCACGGGTCCGGCCGGCAGCCTCTCCGTGGCTCCGGGGCGCAGCCCGGTCCGGCACTGCGGACGTCGGGCACGGCGGCCGCCGCACGCGACCGCCGCGCGCCCTGGGCATGTCCTACGCGGGTGCCGGTTCATCGTCGTCCAGACGGAGCCCGGCCCTGGCCTTCGCCTCGGCCGCGGCGAGTTCACGGCTGACGGTCGCCGACGAGATCTCCAACAACTCGGCGATCTCGACGCCCTTCAGTCCCCAGACATGGGTGAGTTCCCATACCGCGGCCTGTCGCTCGTCGGCGATGGCGGTCTTCACCGACTCCAGGAGCTCCAGGTATTCGAGCGCGACGGTGGATTCGGGACCGAACTGCCGGGCGTGTTCGGGCGGTTCGTCGTAGAGCCGCTCTCCCGAGGACGCCTTGCGCCAGTGGTCCCGGAGCTTGTTCCGGGCCACCACGGTGGCGAAGACGATGACGGGCTTTTCGAACTTGGTGCCGCGACGGAACTCCTGCAGGATCGCGATGCAGGTCTCCTGGGTGATGTCCTGGGCCAGGTGGTAGTCGCGCGCGACCCGGGTGACGGAGGAGATCAGCCGCGGTACGACGGTCCGCAGCGCCTCCTCCATCAGCGCGGCCTCGCGCTCCTGCGACAGCCGGCGGTGTGCCTCCCCGGAGTCGTCGCCGCCCCCTGAGAGCTGCCTCATGTGTCGTCCTCTCCACTGACCGGGTACCGCGACCGCGGCCCCGGGCTCGCTAGGAGGACGTGTCCGCACCCGGATTCCTTTCACGGCCCCGGGTGAAAAATCCGGCGGCCCCGGCGGGACCTGAGGGCATGGACACTCGCACCGCCCTCGTGCTCGTACTCGGCGGCCTCGCCGTCTTTCTCGCCTACTCCGACCCGGTGCTCGGCGCGGCCATCGGCATCGGCGTCGCCGTGGTCACCCTGCTGCTGTCGCTGCTGGACAAATAGCCCGGGGCGCCCGTCGCCACCTGCGGTTCGCGCCGCGCAATCGCCCCAATTGCCGTGCACCGGTTTGGGAGTTACTCCGCCGAGGAACGAATTACTCATGCGAGTAACGGAAGACAAGGGCAAGGGGGGCGTCGCGTCCGCCGGTGGGCCCGGTCGGTCGCCGGCCGCGAGCGCGCGACGGGCGCAGATCGTGGACGCGGCCATCGAGACCCTGGCCGAGCTCGGCCATGGACAGACGACGTTCGCCCGGATCAGGGAGCGTGCGGACATCTCCAGCACCCGTTTGATCTCCTATCACTTCGGCACCAAAGGGGAGTTGATGAGCGCCGTCCTGGAAGAGGTCGGGTTACGCGCCCACCATGCGATCTCGCAGCGCGTCGCGGGCGAGACCACGGCGGCCGGGGCGCTGCGGGCCCGGATCCAGGCGCAGGTGGAGTGGGTGGCCGGCAACCGCTCCGCGGTGCGGGCGATGTACGAGATCTGCCTGAACGAGCGGGCGCCGGACGGCACATTGCGCTACGGCATGGCGCCCTCCGCCCGGGCGAACGTCGAGGCGCTGGAGCCGATCCTGCGGGCCGGTCAGGAGAGCGGGGAATTCCGGCAGTTCGACACGGGGTTGATGGCGCTCACACTGAAGTCCGCGATCGACGCGGCGCTCGTCCGCATGACGCATCCACCGTGCCTGACCCTGACGCAGTGCGTCGGCGAACTCACCACCCTGGCCGAACTCGCCACCAGGCGGGAGTCGTGAGCGCCCCGGAAGGCGTGCCCACCGACGCCGGGCGAAGCGGCAACGGGCGGCTGCTGCGGCAACTGGTCTGGGACGTGGCCGCGCCCGTCGGTCTCTTCTACGGGTTGCGCGCACTGGGCGCGAGCGTGTTCGCCGCGATGTTGGCCGGCGCCCTGCTGCCGCTGGTGGCCACGGGGGCGTACTGGCTGCGGGACCGCCGGCTGGAGGGGATGGCGGCGTTCATGGCCGGGGTGCTGCTGCTGGGGGCGGTGGCGTCGCTGATCAGCGGGGACACCCGGTTCCTGCTGGCCAGGGACGGCTGGGTGACGGCCGTGGCCGGGCTGTGTTTCCTGGGATCGGTCCGGGCCCGGCGCCCCCTGGCGTATCTGGGAGCGCGACCGCTGTTGGAGGGGCGGTTCCGCTCCGACGGGACGCCCTGGGAGATCCTGTGGGAGCGCGAACCGCGCTTCCGCCTCATCTGGCGCGTCTCCTCGGCGATATGGGGCATCGCCCTGCTCGTCGACGCCGTGGCACGGGTCGTGATGGCGTACACCCTGCCGGTCGACGCCGTCCCCGGCCTGGCCGGTCTGCTCTGGCCGGTGACGATGGTGCTGTTGCAGCTGGTCAACGGCGTCTACTACCGGGTGGCGGGCCTGTGGCGACTGACCGCGGGCGCGGCCGGCGCACGGGACGGGCACGGCGAGCGGGACGTCGCCGTACGTGCCTGAGCGGAGGGGGCAACGGCCTGGCCGCCGGCCTGTGACGGCAACTCCTAGTGCAGAACGGCCAGGACGAGTGAGGCGGCGGCCAGTCCCAGGTATCCGGCGGGCCCGGCCATCGTCGCGTAGGCGCGGGCCCGGACATGGGCGGCGACGGCCCCGACGAAGAACAGCACCAGGCCCACGGCGGCGGCGACGCCGAGGGCCTGAGCCCCCATGAGCCCGGCCAAGAGCCCCAGTGCCCCGGCGCCCTTGAGTCCGCCGAGCCATGGCAGCCAGGACCGCGGCACGCCCACCGCCGCGGAGTTGGCGAGGACGAACTCGGCCCTCGCCAGGTCCGCGACCGCGATCCCGCCGTTCGCCACGATCGTGATGACGGTGATGAGCACGTAGGAGATGTGGGCGGTGTCCATGTGCCGTCGCCTCCCCTTCCATCCGTTCGGTCTGCCTGCGATCCGGTTCCCTGTCTGTGACCAGGCTCGTCGTGCCGACGCCCGGCGTCCAATACCTGCGGCTATAACCTGGCGGCATGGATGTCGACACCCGGCTGCTGCGCTACTTCGCCGCCGTGGCGGAGGAGGGGCGCCTGACCCGCGCCGCGCAACGCCTGTTCGTCTCCCAGCCGGCGCTGACCAAGCAGATCAAGCAGCTGGAGGCGCAGCTCGGGGTGGTGTTGTTCGTTCGTTCCCGAACCGGGATGGCGCTGACGGAGGCGGGGCGCGCGCTGGCCGAGCGGGTGCCTGGGCTGCTGGCCGACTGGGACCGGATGCTGCGGGAGACGAAGGCGGCGGCGAGCCGGGCGGAGCGGGTGCTGCGGGTCGGCTTCGTGGCCAGTGGCGCCAACGAGGCGACCCCGGGCATCGTCGCGGAGTTCGCCCGGCGCCGACCGGGCTGGCGGGCCGAGATGCGACAGGCAGCGTGGTCCGACCCGTCCGCCGGACTGGCCGGCGCGGCGGTGGACGTCGCTCTGGTGCGGCTGCCGTTCCCCGGCCAGGACGCGGTGCGCGTCGAGCCGCTGTTCACCGAACCGCGCTGGGTGGCGCTCGCCGACGGGCATCCCCTGGCCGCACACGAAGTGATCCCGTTCCGGGAGCTGTGGGACGAGCCGTTCGTGGCCGCTCCGCCGGAGACGGGCCGGTGGCGGGACTACTGGCTGGCCGTCGACGAGCGCGAGGGGCACCCGGTCCGCATCGGTGCCGTCACCGACCAGCCGGACGACTGGCTCAGTGCGATCGCCAACGGCTACGGCGTCGCCCTGGCCCCCGAATCCGCGTCCCGCTTCTACGCCCGTCCCGGCGTCACCTATCGCCCGGTCAGCGGCGTCAGCCCCAGTCAGGTGGCCGTCGCCTGGGCCCCGGCCGACGACGCCAACCCGGTCGTACAGGACTTCGTGCGGTGCTGCCCGGGAGGGCTGCCGGGGGCGGCCGACGTGGGCAGCGAATGCCGTGGTCAGGGGTGATATGAAGGGGCATGGCCGTCATTCACCACACCACCCTGAAGCCCACCAAACTGGAGCTTCTCACTGCCTGGCTCCCGAGCCGGCCCTGGTACCGGGGCGCCGCCCAGGCACCGCAGTTGGCCAGGGTCGGCGGCTTCCGGCTCGACGATCCGCAGGGCGAGGTGGGGATCGAGTGCCTGGTGGTCACCGACCGGTCCGGCGACCGTCCGGTCACCTACTTCGTCCCGCTCACCTACCGCGGGGCGCCGCTCGACGGCGCCGAACGGGGCCTGGTCGGCACTCTGGAGCACGGCCTGCTGGGTCGTCGCTGGATCTACGACGGGGCCCATGACCCCGTTCTCGTGGGCCAGTTGTTCGCCGTCTTCCAGGGCCGTGCCGTACCGCAGGCACAGGACGTCACCGATGCCCGTGACGACTCCGTCCACGGCCGCCTCGCCGAGACCGCCGCGGCCGCCGCCGTGGGTTCGTCGGCAGTGGCGGCTGCGGCGACCGTGGTCGATGCAGCGCACGGCACCGAGCTCGTGCTGCACACCAGCACGGGAGCGGGCGGGGAGGCGGAGGCGGCCGGCGCGCGTTCGGCCGGCGCGCGGGCCACGCTCGGCCTGCGTATCGAGCGCGTTCTGGCGGCGCTGCCGCGGGAGGGCGGCGTCGGCTCCACGGGCGGTGCCGGCCCGGAGTGTCTGGGGACCCTGACCGGCGCCTGGCAGTCGGCCGACGGCATGGCGCACCGCGGTCTGTTGGCGACGCTGCACGCCGCGGAGCGCTGACGCTCTCGACGGCCCCGCGCCGCCGCCCCGCGCGCGACGGTTCCGGCGGAGGGAACAATTTCCCTCCGCCGGGGCCGAGTTCCAGGCGGTCGGGAGAGTGTGCCCGGCGTGGACCTGTGGGGCGGGCGGAGTGCGTGCTTCCGGGTGAAAGAGTCCGGGCGGGTGGGCGTGCCGGGAGTCGAAACGGCGCCGCCCCTCCCCCTTATAGCTGTGTGACTGATCCTGTGGACATGGCGATGGCGTTGCTGTGCGGATTATCCGCGGTGCCTGTGAAGGGCGAGGCGGAGGAGCGCCGATCGGTGGACGTGCGGCGACGGGTGCCTGGCAGTGAGGAGGGGGCCCGGGCGGGCCTCACCGGGCCGTCGCGCGCAGACGTTCCCGGAAGGCTTTGACGTGGGGGTCGCGCTGATGGGGCGCGAGTCGGTGGGCCAGGCGGGGCAGCGTGCCGTGCACGGAACCGGCGGCGAGCTGCCCGTGGTGGCGCAGGGCGTGGAAGGAGTGCTCCACGGCCGCGTCGACCTCGTCCAGGGCGAGCAGGGTGTGCGCGAACTGGACGTGCAGCAGGGTGCGGGCCTTGTGGTGGTCGGCCGGCCGGCAGGCGAGGGAGTGCTCCAGTTCGGACAGGGCCGCCTTGTGGTCGCCGAGGCTTGAGAGCACCTCGGCGCGCTGGTAGCGCAGGGCGGTCTCCGGGTAGCTGGTGAAGGGTCCTTCGGGGCCGGTGGCATGGGCCAGGTGCTGCTCCGCGAGCAGCAGGTCCGCGCTCGCGGCGCGGCTCCGGCCGGCGCCGGCCCGGACGACGGCGCGCCCGGCGTGGAGATACGCGCGGACGGCCTCGGGCACCGCCGAGCCCGCGGTGTCGATGGCGGCCTCGGCGAAGGCGAGGGCCTGGTGGTGGTCGCCGAGCTGGTGGGCCTGCATGCTCAGACAGCGCAGCACGATCGCGTACGAAGCGCGGTCGCCGGCCGCGTGGGCGAGTTCCAGCGCGATGTCGTAGTAGTGCTGGGCGAGGGCGGGATGGCCGGTCTCGCAGGTGCGCCCGGCCAGCAGCAGGGTCAGATGGGCGGCGCCGGTGAGGAGGGCCCGCCGCAGGCCCGGGCCGGCCGGGGCGGTGAGCAGCGGCGCCACCTCCGTGGCGAGGTATCCGGCCAGCGCCGACCGGCCGTGGGCGCCGCCGTACCGCTCCCCCAGCAGGGAGCTGCGGGCCGCCATCGCCTCCAGTCGGGCGGGCGCGTCGGCCGATGCCTGGGGGGCGCGCGGGTCGGCCGGGGGCAGGGTGGACAGGCGGCTCCCCCAGTCGGTGAAGACCGGTGGCGGGGTGGAGAGCACGGTGCGGGCGAGGTCGGCCCGGCGGGCGGGGTCGGTCTCCGCCCGGCACAGGGCGGTCAGCCGGTGGACGGGATCGCCGCGGCGCAGGGCGGAAGTCAGCGCGCCGCCGGTGGGGTCGGGGTCGGGGAGCCCGGTGTCCTGGGGGGTGAGCCGGCGGCCGAGGCGGTGGCTCAGTGCCTGTCCGATCAGGTGTCCCACCGGAGGGCGGGGGCGGGCACCGTTGAGCCAGCGGGCGACCGAGGTGCGGTCGTAGCGCAGGCGGAGGCCCCGGGCGGCACCGAGTGCGTTGACAGCGCGGGAGAGATCGGTGGCGGTCCAGTCGGCCTCGGCCAACAGTGCCGCGAGCATTCGGTTGGGGCGGCGCGGGGGCGTCATGGTGTGGCTGCCTCGCTCACTCGTCAGGCTTTCCGGCTCGGCGCTGCCCCTATCGCAAGCAGGACTTTCAACACGTTCACGCTTCCCGCCACGACCGGGCGTTCCGCCCCGGCTCGATCCATGGTTCCGTTGATGGACGGCTGTTGGCTACGGCCCAGGGGTCCGCAGGGCGCGAATCCGGCCACCGTAAGGCTGCCCCGGTAGAATTCCGCGGACACCCGCGAGAGCCCGGCCGTGGCTGGGTATGAATTCGATCAGGTGCAAGAGCAGGACCAGGTACGGACATTACTTCTCATGAACTCCTTTCGTCCCTTCCGTTTCTCCGGCTCCCCCCGTCCGTTCGTCCACGGTGGGACCGCGGATTTGACGCGGAATGATACGGCCTCGGTGTCTCGCGCGGATACCGAACTCCCGTTCCGGGAGCCTTAGGTGCCGCCGTCACGTCGCCGTAACGAGAATCTTCGGGCCCTCCTGGCGGAGGCCCGCTGGACGCAGGCGGCGCTGGCGCGCATGGTCAACGCCCTCGCCGCGGAAATAGACCTCGATCTGAATTACGACCGCACGGCCGTGGCGCACTGGCTCAGCGGGACGCGTCCCGCGCCGCCGGTGCCGGAGTTGATCGCGGAGGCCCTGACCCGCCGCCTGGGCCGCGCGGTCTCGCCCGCCGCCGCGGGCCTGGCCGGCGAGCCGTCCGTCTCGACGGGCGGGCGGCTCCCGGCCTCCGACACGCCGGTCGGCACCGCGCTCACCGAGCTGTGCAGCATGGAGAACGACCCGGCGCGCCGGGCCTCCGCCCGGATGATGCCGTACCGGGAGGCGGAGTTGGCGAAGGTGGCGGCCGGCACCACCGAGCGGGTACCGGTGCCCCGGGTGCCGCGCAGGGAGCCCGATGACGGGGGCGACCTCGGTGTCGTCCGGCTCGCGGTGCAGTTCTATTCGGCGTCCTTCGACACGCACGGCGGGCGCCGGGCGCGCTCGGCGCTGGCCGCGTACCTCGCGGACGACATCGCTCCGCTGCTGCGCGAGCAGGAGGGCCAGGAGCCGCGCCGCGCGCTGCTGGTGGAGGCGTCGCGGCTGTCGTTCCTGCTGGCCCGGATGTACCAGGACGCCTCCGTACACGGCCTCGCCCAACGCCACTTCTCCACCGCCCTGCGGCTCGCCGACGAGTCCGGGGACGCCACGGCGCGGGCCGTCGTCCTGCGCGGGCTGAGCGCCCAGGGGCTCGGCCTGGGCCATCGGCGGATCGCCCTGGACGCCGCCGAGGCCGCCGCCGCCACCCGTGCGCCGGACGCGCCGGCCCGGGCGTTCCTGCTGTCCCAACTCGCCGTGGCCCAGGCGGCGTGCGGGCGGAACCGTGCGGCTCGGGAGTCCCTGGGGCGGGCCGAGCGCGCGTTGGCGAAGGGCGGGCGGGGCGGTGGGGCGGAGCCGTTCACCGCGTATTCACTGGGTTCTCTGGAATTCCAGAGTGCCGAGGTCCTCAGATACACCGGCGACCTCCCGGCGGCACGTGTCGCGCTGGCCAACTCCCTTGCGCACCGGTCGGATCGGGACCACCGGGGCATGGCGCTGAGTTACGCGCAGCACGCGGAAATCCTCATGGGCCTCGGCCATGTGGAAGAAGCCTGTGCCTCCTGGAATTCCTTCCTGGATCACTATGTCCATCTGCGGTCCGGGGCGGCGGATCTCGCCGCGGGCCGGCTGCGGCAACTGCTGACGCCGTTCCGGAACCTCCCGGTGGCGACCGCGGTGTTGCACCGGACGTTCGCCGTGGCGTCTCCGTCCCCACACTCCTGAGACACCGCACAGCCTGCGCGTTCACCTCTTTCAACAGTCTCGGGGGGCAAACCCGGGCCATCGGCCCGGCGACGGATGTTGAATGACACCACACCGACCGGAAACCACCGGAAATTGGATGTGGAAATGCGTGACGCCCCCGCGAACCCGCACGGAAAAAACGCCTCGACACCGCCCCGGATCCTTCATGTCTTTCCCGGACAGGGCGACTTCGCGGTGAGCCCGCTGGTCCGGGCACTGCGCACCCATGCAACAGTGCGAAAGGCCGTGCGTGAAGTATTCGAAGAGGCCGAGGAAGTGGGCGATGAATTCGGCATCGCACCTTTGACCAAGGCATTGCTGAGCGATACGCCGCCGAGCGGTCGCGAACTCGCCGCCGGCAGTGTGGGGACACCCCAACTCGCCTTGTTCTGCTCCTCGATTGCCGTGCACCGCGCGCTGTGCTCGGTCGGACTGGCACCCGACGCGGTGCTCGGGGTGAGCTTCGGGGAGATCGCCGCCCTCACCGCATCCGGTGTGTTCGAGGTCGCCGAGGGCGCCCGGATCGCCTGCCTGTTGGCCCGTCAACTCGCCCTGTGCGAGGGGGGAATGACACTGGTCGGCGCCGGGGAGGCGGACACCGAGGTCCTGCTGCGCCGCACCGGATCCCCCGCGCTCGCCCTGGCCAGCGTCAACGCCCCCGACGAGTGCCTGGTCAGCGGCCCGCTGACGGAGCTGCGGACCCTGGAGGAACTGGCCGCCCGCCGGGGCCTTGCGGCCGCCCGCCTGCGGTTGCCGTTCTCCTCCCACCATCCGGCGCTCACCGGGCCCGCGGACGCCTTCGCCTCCGGGATCGGCCATCTCGCCCCGCGCCCGGCCCGGGTACCCGTCCACTCCGCCGTCCACGGCGGCCCCTACGGCCCCCGGGACGACGTCCACCGCGGACTGGCCAACTGCCTGATCCACCCCTTCCGTCTGCCCCCGGTGCTCCATCGGATCACCGCCGGCGGCCGCGCGCTGCTCCTGGAAGCGGGCACCGGCCAGGCACTGACCCACAGCATCCGGCAGACCCTGCCGCCCGAAGCGGCCGGCGCCCACGCGCCGCTCGCCGACCCCGCGTTCCCCTGGCCGCGGCCCGGCCCCCCGGCCGCACACCGGCCGCACACCGACCTCGCCGCCCTCTGGAGCCACCACCATGACCACCCGCACGCAGCCGCTCGGTGAACTGGCCGAGATCGTCAACGGATCCCGCACCAGCACCCTGCGCAGCCGCCTGCTGACCGCCCTGGCCGCCGACCGCGAGCAGCCGGCCGACGCCGGCGAGGACCGCGCCCACCGAACCCACCGGCGGCTGCGGCTGCTCGCGGACAACCTGCCGCCGGTGCACCGGCTGTTCCGCGATCCCGAGCAACTCGCCGCGCTGGGCGAGTGCGTGGCGCTGGTCGACCCGCCGCTGTACATGACCGTCATCAACCACTACGTACTCTGCCTGGGTTCGATCGTGACCCTCACCGACGACCCGGCGAGCGTCGGCCGGCCCTGGCAGGACCTGGCCACCGGCCGCAGCAAGGGCGCCTTCCTGGTCACCGAGATCGGGGACGCCGGCAGCCACCTCGCGACCCGCACCGTCGCCCGATTCGACTCCGACACAAGGGAGTTCGTACTCGTCACGCCGGTTACGGGGGCCGCCAAGTTCTCCGGCGTCGGGGGCTCCGGAGTCCCGAACACGGCCGTTGTGTGCGCCCGCACCGTCGTCGACGGGATCGATCGCGGGGTGTTCTCGTTCGTGGTGGAGCTCACCACCGCCCACGGTCCGCAGCCGGGCGTGGCGGTCTCCCCCGGCCTGGACGCGCCGTCCCTGCCGCTGGACTACGCGCTGGTGCGGTTCGACGGCGCCCGGGTGCCGTACGCCCAGTGGCTGCGCGACGGGGCGCGCATCGACGCCGACGGGGCCTTCCACGATCCGCTCGGCGGCCCGGACGCCCGGCTGCAACGGACCCTGTCCGCGGGCCAGATCCTGTGGGCCACGCTGCCCTCGGCGGTGGCGACCATGGCCCGGCAGTGCTCCGTCTCGGCGCTCCGCTTCGCCGCGCACCGCCGGGCGCACGGCCGACTGGCCCCCGGCGCGAGCGTGCTGGACCTGCGCAACCAGCAGCACGCACTGCTCGGGGCACTGGCCCAGGCATTCGCCCTGACCTGCGCCGGACGGACCGCACGGGACATCTGGGCCCGGTCGCGCGCCGCCCGCCGCACACCGGCCCAGCTCGTCGACGGGATGACCTTCGCGCCGTGGACCGCGGTGGACCGGCCGCTGGCCGTGCTCAAGGCCGTCACGGTGCGCGGCGCCGCGCGGGTGGCCGCCGAATGCCAGCACCGCTGCGGGCTCGCCGGATTCCTGCACCCCAATCTGCTCGACGGCTACCACGGCTTCGCGCACGCCTTCGACACCGCGGGCGGCGACAGCCAGTTGATCCTGTTGGACGCCGGCCGCGCCCTCGCCCGGGAGAACGGCACCGGACGGCTCGGCGCGATGCCGCCCGCCGACGTACCCGCGGACCAGCCCGGGTGGTGGCCGGCGGTCGCCCGGGCCCACGAGGACTGGCTGCGCGACGAACTCCACCGCACCCTCCAGCGCCGCACCGGCGTCGGACGGACCGGACTGGAACTGTGGAACCCCCTGCTGGACGCCGCACACAGCCTCGGGGAGGCATACGGCGCCCGCCTGGTCGCGGACGCCGTGACCGCCGCCGTCGACGCCGTCCACGATCCCGAACTCCGGGGCGCACTAAGGCCGTTGGCCGCCCTCCACGGCGCCGTGGAGGCGCGCCGCCTGGCCGGCGGGCTGCTGGCCGCGGGCACCCTCGCCCCCGCCACCGTCCGCGGCCTCCCCGCCGTGATCGACGGCCTGTGCGACCGGCTGCTCCCCCACCTCCCGCTGCTGTGGGAGGCACTGGGCGCACCGCCCGGCGCGGCACCGGCCCCTTTGGGCGCCGACGACTACGCCGCCGCTCTGTACGACTTCCTCGACCGGTGACCGGAAAGGCCGTCATGAGTCCGCACTCCTCCCCCGCGCCGCCCATCGGCATCCTGGGCATGGGCACCTACCTCCCGCGCGGCACCCGCAGCAACGACGACATCGCGGCCGCGGCCGGCGTCACGCCGGAGTGGATCGCCCAGCGCACCGGCGTGCACACCAGGCATGTGGCCGCCGCCGACGAGGCCGCCTCCGATCTGGCGGCGGCCGCGGTCCGGGCCGCGGTGGCCGCCGCGGGCATCGACATCGACCAGCTCGACGTGCTGATCGCCGCCACCTCCACCCCCGACGAACTGGGCCCCTCCACCGCCTGCCGCATCCAGGCACTGACCGGTGCCAGGCACGCGGTCGCCCTGGACGTCAGCGCGGCCTGCGCCGGCTGGCTGTTCGCCACCCGGGTGGCGCACGACTGGCTGCGCGGCAACGGCGGCGCGCGCTACGCGGCGGTGGTCGGCGTCGAGGCGTACTCCAAGTTCCTGGACCCCACCGACCGGGGCACCGCGGTGCTCTTCGCCGACGGGGCGGCCGCCGCGGTGCTGGGCCCCGTACCGGACGGCGCCGGCTTCGCCGACTTCCGCCTCGGCTCCGACGGCACCGGTGCGCACCACGTGCTGATCCCGGGCGGCGGCAGCCGGCTGCCGGCCAGTCCCGCCACGCTCGGCGAACACCGGCACCACATCCACATGGACGGCCGGGCGGTACGGGACTTCATCGTCGAGATCTTTCCCCGGCTCGTCCGCGAGTGCCTGGCCGGCAACGGCCTGCGCATCGAGGACGTCGACGCGTTCATCACCCACCAGCCCAACCCGGTCCTGCTGCGCAGCCTCGGCGAGCAGATCGGCATCCCGCGCGAGCGCCTGGTCATCGTCGGCGACGAGGTCGGCAACATCGGTGCCGCCAGCGCCCCGTACGCCCTGGCCGGCGCCGCCGCCCGCGGGCTGCTGCCGCGCGGCGGCCGGATCATGCTGGCCGTCTTCGGTGCCGGCGTGACCTGGGGCAGCGCCCTGCTGACCTGGACCGGCGCCCCCACCATCCGCATCGCCCCCACCCGCGCGCCGCGCGCCGCGGCTTCCGCACCCGCTTCCGTTGCGACCTTGCAGAGGAGTTCCTCATGACGACGACGATCCACGACCCGTTCCGCCTGGACGGCACCCGCGCGCTGGTCACCGGCGCCTCCCGCGGCATCGGCAAGGCCACCGCCGTGGCGCTCGCCCTCGCCGGCGCCGATCTGGCGCTGTCCGCGCGGAGTCTGGACGCGCTCAAGGAGACCGCCGCGCTGGCGGAGGCCGAGGGCCGCACCGCGGTACCGGTCCCCGGCGACCTGGCCGAACCCGGCGCCGCGGAGGCGGTGGTGGACGAAGCGGCGGCCGCACTGGGCGGGCTCGACATCATCGTCCACAACGCGGGCGTACTGCCCGCCCAGGACGACGGCACGCCCACCCTGGTGCCCCTCCAGGACTCCGCACAGGCCGACTGGGACCACGTCCTGTCGGTCAACCTCAACGCCACCGCGGCACTGTGCCGACGGGCCCACCGCCATCTGACCGAATCGCCCCGGGCCAGCGTGGTGCTGATGTCCTCGCTGGCCGGGGTCGTCGGCACCCCGCGGATGGAGGCGTACGGCGCGTCCAAGGCGGCGCAGATCGCGCTGGCCCGGAGCCTGGCGGTGGGCTGGGCCCGCGAGGGCATCCGGGTCAACGCGCTGTGCCCGGGCTGGACCCGTACCGACATGACGTCCTTCGCCTACTCCCTGGAGCCGCTGTCGGACTGGCTGATGGCGCACGTACCGCTGGGCCGCTGGGCGGAGCCGGAGGAGGTCGCCCGCGCCGCGCTGTTCCTGGCCTCGCCCGCCGCGTCCTACCTGACCGGCCAGGCACTGGTCCTCGACGGCGGGGCCTCCGTACCCGACGGCGGACTGGCGGGCATCTCCAAACCGCCGTCGCCGTTCACCGCCTGACCGCCCGCGAGACGAGGGATACGCCATGACAAGGGTGAGCCCCACCGCCGTGATCGACGGTATCGGCAGCTGCCTGCCCCCACGGGTGCTGACCAACGAGGACGTCCGGCGCCGCGGCGTGCTGGACACCACCGACGAGTGGATCCGCACCCGCACCGGCATCGCCCGCCGCCGGGCGGCCGAGGACGACATCAGCACCGGCGACCTGGCGGTGGCCGCGGCCCGGGCCGCCCAGGAGTCCGCGGAGGCCCGGGCGGACCTGGTGCTGGTCGCCACCACCACCCCCGACCGGCGCTGCCCGGCGACCGCGCCGGAGGTCGCCCAGCGGCTGGGCCTGGGCACCGTGGCCGCCTTCGACCTGGCGGCGGTGTGCTCCGGTTTCCTCTACGGCCTCACCGTCGCCACGGCGCTGATCCGCACCGGGGTCTGCACCCGGCCCCTGGTGATCGGCGCCGAGACCTACTCGCGGATCATCGACCCGCTGGACCGGGACACCGCGGTGATCTTCGGTGACGGTGCCGGAGCGGCGCTGTTGCGCGCCGGCGACCGCGCCGAGCCCGGAGCGATCACCGGCACCGACTGGGGCTCGGACGGCACCGGCAGCGACCTCATCTCGATCGCCGCCGGCGGCGCCCGACTGCCCGATCCGGCGCGGCGGTTGTGCCGCGAGGACCACTACTTCCGGATGCGCGGCCGGGAGGTGTACGGGCAGGCGGTGCGCCGGATGACCGCGTCCTCGCTCGCCGTCCTGGACAAGACCGGCTGGCCGCCCGCCGCGGTGGGGGCGTTCATCGGCCACCAGGCCAACCAGCGGATCCTCGACTCGGTCGCCGACCGGATCGGCATCGCGCCGCGGTACCGCTTCGGCAACCTCCGCGACGTCGGCAACACCGCGGCCGCGTCCATCCCGCTGGCGCTCGCCGACACCGCCGCGCACCGCCGGGTCCGCCCCGGCACCCGCACCCTCCTGACCGCCTTCGGCGGCGGGCTCACCTGGGCCTCCGTCGCCCTCACCTGGCCCGCGGCCGGCCCCCGCGCCCATCCGCCGGAGCCCCGCTCGACCAACTCGACCAAACCCCGCCACACCCACCGGAGGACCCCCTCATGGACGCTGTCTACGACCACCTCGTGACCGTTCTCACCGACAAGTTCGAGGTCGACGCCAAGGAGATCCGTCCCGACATCACCCTCACCGCCCTGGAACTGGACTCCCTCGCCGTCGTCGAGCTCTACGTCACCCTCCAGGAGCACTGGGGCGTGCCGCTGGAGGAGGACGATTCCGCGGCCGAACTGACCCTGGAACAGGTGGCACAGGCGGTGGCGACGCAGCTGTCCGGCGCCGACCGGGGAGGAGCCCCGCGGTGAGCGCGCCAGGCACCGACGCGGGTCTCGCGGTCACCGGAATCGGCCTGGTCACCCCGGCCGGTTCCGGTACCGCGGCCACCTGGGAGGGGGTCTGCGCCGGGCGGGGCACCGCGGCGCCCGACCCGGAACTGGCGGGCCTGCCGGTCTCGTTCTCCTGCCGTGTCCCCGGTTTCGATCCGCGCACCCAGGTCCCGGGCACCCGGCCCTGGCAGCACGACCGCTGCACCCAGTTCGCGCTGGCCGCCGCCCACGAGGCGGTCACCGACGCCGGACTGGACCCGGCCGCCTGGAACGCGCCGCGCGTCGCGGTGGTCCTGGGTTCCGCGGCCGGCGGCGTGGGCACCTACGAGGACCAGCACCGCAAACTCACCGACACCGGTCCCCGGGCCGTCTCCCCCCTCACCCTGCCCGCCTTCCTCCCCAACATGGCCGCCGGCCGGCTCGCCATCGCCCTCGGCGCCCGGGGCCCGGTCCTGCACACCGCGACGGCCTGTGCCTCGGGCGCCTCGGCGGTGGCCCTGGCGGCGCTGCTGCTGTCCGCCGGCGCCTGCGACATCGCCGTGGCCGGCGGCGCCGACGCCATGGTCACCCCGCTCTGCGCCACCGCCTTCGCGCGGATGGGCGCCCTCTCCCGCCGCCACGACGCCCCCGCCCGCGCCTCCCGTCCCTTCGACGCCGAACGGGACGGCTTCGTCCTCGCCGAGGGCGCCGGCGTCCTCGTCCTGGAGCGCACCGCGGACGCCGAGGCCCGCAACGCCCCGGTCCAGGCGCGGCTGGTCGGCTACGGCATCGCCGCCGACGCCCACCACCCGGTGGCCCCGGACCCGGAAGGCCGCGGCCTGCGCCTGGCCGTCCAGGAGGCCCTGCGCTCGGCCGGCGCCACCGCCCGCGAGATCGACCACATCAACGCCCACGGCACCAGCACCCCCCTCAACGACCGTGCGGAGGCGGCCATTCTGGCCCGCCTCTTCGACGCCGCCTCTCCCTCGGTCACCTCCACCAAGGGCGTACTGGGCCACACCATGGGCGCCGCCGGCGCCATCGAGGCCGCGCTGACCGCACTGACCGTCAAACACCAACTCGTCCCGCCCACCGCCAACTTCCACCACCCCGACCCCGACTCCCCCGCCCTCGACCTCGTCACCGCCCACCCCCGCCCGCAAGCCATCCACCTCGCCCTGAGCAACTCCCTGGGCTTCGGCGGCCACTCCACAACGCTCGCCTTCCGCCCGGGCACCTGAGCCCTTGCCCACCACCAGGAGGCCCCCACCAACATCAGGTTCACCACTGATGCCCGCTGACGCGCCGCGAAGCCGCGTGGCGACGATCGCTCAGACGCCGTAGTCGATCAGTCGCGGTAAACGCTCAATCGCCGTAGTCGTGCTGCTCGGCGAAGCGGCCGGCCAGGGCGGTGAGCAGTTCGGGGGCGTCGTCGCGCGGCAGCACGGCCTCGATCAGCACAAGCCGGTCGGGGGTGGTTGCCGCCAGGCGGAACGCGTCCGCCAGCCCGCTATCGCGTTGACGGCGGAGAGCTCGCCGACGCCGAAGGTGGTGACCACGGCGGCGGCGCCGCGGAGCCGGCCGTAGCCGTCGGCCGCGTAGCCGGCGTCGAGACCGCGACTTCACACTCTTCTACTTCGCGTACAGCGCCTTCACCGGCGCCGCCGACGAAGCCCTCGCCGAACACGGCATGGGCCGCGCCCACCACCGCATCCTCACGTTCCTCGCCTACTCCCCCGGCATGAGCGTCGGCGAGCTCTGCGACACCCTCGACCTCACCAAGCAGGCGATCAACGCCCCGCTGCGCCGGCTGATCGACGACGACCTGATCCGGGTCGCCCCGGGCACCAAGGACCGCCGCCGGAAAGAACTCCACCTCACCGAGCGCGGCGCCGACCTCGAACACACCCTGCACGCCCGGCAGCGCAACCTCTTCCACGCCGCCCTGCAACAGGCCGGCCCGGCCGCCGCCGACGGCTGGCGCGCCGTCCTCACCCCGCTCGCCGGCACCGACTGGTCGACGTTCACCACGGCGGTCGCCGACCGTCGACGAACGGCCGGGAAGGACGCCGACCAGGACGCGGGAGCGGAGTAGGAGACGGGCCCGAAACGGCGTCCGGACCGCCAACTCCCGGCGAATTTCCCGAAGTCAGTCGGACTTGCCGGAGTTGTCGCCCGCCAGGCAGTCGACGAGTTTGGCGAGCTGCCCGGCATAGTGCTCGACCACTTCGGGTGAGCTTCCGTCGGCGCCGAACAGGCCGCGGGCCAGCTGCGGGTAGACCGCCAGCGCGTTGGCCGCGCTCATCTGGATGAGCAGCAGCGCGGCCGGGTCGAACCGGCCGTCGAGCTCGCCCGCCCGCTGACGCTCACGGATCCCCGCCACCTCCTGTCGCAGCCGGGCGTCGCGTTCGGCCGCACCCTCGTCGTCCTCGCCGGTGTCGGCCAGCCCCTCCCAGGCGAGCAAGCGCCCACCGAACCGGGGATCGACACTGGCCCGCACATAGCGCTTGACCATCTCGCCGAGGTCCATGTCGAAGGGCATCGCCTCGCCCTCGTAGGCCCGCCACCGGCGGCCGATCTCCCGGTACAGCCCTTCCTTGCCGTCGAAGTAGTACGAGATCAGCTGCTGGTTCACACCGGCGCGCGCGGCGATCTCGGACACCCGGGCGCCGGCGAAGCCCTTGGCGGAGAACACCTCGGTCGCGGCATCGAGGATCAGCGCCTTGGTGCGCTCGGGGTCCCGCTGCCGCTCGTGCGCGGCCGGCGCCCGACGGGTCGCCCGCCGGGCGTTGGTGTCGCTCTTCTTGCTGGTCATGGCCAGGATTCTGCCATCCGGCCGACTAACTTAATCAACTATCCGTTTGACAAGTTCATCCATCCAGTTGACTCTGTCGCCATGAATCGCCAGAAGACTCAGGTAGTCGTCGTCGGGGGCGCCCTCACCGGGCTGAGCGCCGCCGTCTTCCTCGCCCACAAAGGCGTCCGGGTCACCGTGGTGGAGCGCCACCCCGACCTGCTCTCGCACCCCAGACTGCGCGGCATCACCCCGCGCACCGTCGAGGTCCTCCGTCAGGTCGGGCTCGGTCCGTCGATCCGACGGGAGAGCTTCAGCGGCGAGGACGAGGTCTTCGTGCCGCTACGGGCCAACACGCTCGCCGATACCTACGAAACGGTGCAAGAGGCCGGCCAGGCGGAGCTGGTCGCCCCGCGCACCTACAGCTCGTCGACCTACGCCGGCATCGACCAGGATCGCCTCGAACGCATCCTGCGCGACCACGCCCGTCAACTCGGCGCGGAAATACGCCACTTCACCGAGGCGACCGCCATGGAACAGGATGCGGACGGCGTCACGGTGACCGTCCGGGACCGCGCGAGCGGCGACGAGGAGGCGCTCCACGCGGACTACCTCATCGCCGCCGACGGGTCGAAGAGCCCGATCCGCAACTGGCTGGGTATCGGGACCGACGGGCCGGGCGTGCTCTTCAACACGATCAGCGCACTCGTCCAGGCCGACCTCTCGCCCGCCGTACGCGGCCGTCAGATCGGCATCGCCTACCTTCAGAAGCCGCGTCCGTTCAGCTCGATGATGCCGCACGACCGCTCGGGCACACGCTGGCTGTTCGGCACCGGATACGACCCACGACACGAGTCGGTGGCGGACTTCACCACCGAGCGGGTGACGGAGATGGTGCGGGAGGCATCCGGACTGGACGAGGTCGAGGTGTCGCTGAGGCCGCAGATCCCCGGCACCGACGTCACCGTGCTCGGCTTTCCCATCGGCGCCCAGGTCGCCCGGTCGTACCGCTCCGGCCGGGTCTTCCTCGCCGGGGACGCGGCGCGCATCCAGCCGCCCACCGGCGGATTCGGCGGCAGCACCGGCATCCAGGACGTCCACAACCTCGCCTGGAAACTCGCCGCCGTCCTCGCAGGGCAGGCCGGCCCGGGCCTGCTCGACTCCTACGAAGCCGAGCGGCGCCCCTACGGCCGGCTCGCCATGGAGCAGGCGTTCGCCCGCTTCGGCGACCGCATGGCCGGCGGCGCACAGGTCGAGCTGATCGAGTACTCGGCGGTGACCACGGGCTTCCGGTACGCCTCGGCGGCGGTGCCGGGCAACGACGACACCGACCCGATCCCCGCCGTCGAACTGCAGGCGCAACCAGGCACCCGGGCGCCGCACCGCCCGACGGCGGACGGCGGTTCCACCCTCGACCTGTACGGCGAGACCTTCGTCCTGCTGACCGGCCGAGCGGGCCAGGCATGGGTCAAGGCCGCACAGGACCTGGGCACCACCATGGACATCGAGCTCCAGTCCTACGTCCTCGGCACGGACCTCGACGTCGAGGACGGCGAGAACGCGCACGGCATCGGTCCGGACGGCGCGGTTCTCGTCCGCCCGGACGGCTTCGTCGCCTGGCGCAGCCCCTCCGCACCGACGGACGAGACGGACGAGACCACGGCCCTTGCCCAGGTCCTCCGCGCCGTCCTCGCCAGGCAGAGCTGAGCCGGCGAGGGCCGCTCCCGACCGGCAGACAGCAACCGTCGGCGCCGACCCCCCGGAGGATCGACGCCGACGGCCCCGACGAATGCCCTGCCCGCGGGCAGACCGGTCAGCGCGGTGCGAACAACGCGTTGAGTTCCGGGAAGGCGATGCCCTCGGCGAGGGACTCATAGCCGCCGGTGCCGTACAGCTCCTGTGCGGCGCGGCGGGCGGCGGCGTACGCGGCCTGGGCCACGCCCGATCCGAGGCTGACGCGTGCCGCGCCGAGGCCGCCCAGCGCGGCGACGTCCGGCGCCCCGGGACCGGCCATGAGGTTCAGCGGTACGGGGATGTCCGCCACGAGGGCCTCGATGGTGGCCGCGTCGGCGACGCCCGGGACGAAGATGCCGTCGGCGCCCGCCTCCACGTAGGTGCGCGCCCGCTCCAGGGTGTCCTTCAGCCGGTTGGCGGGATCGCCCAGGCCGAACAGGTAGGTATCGATACGGGCGTTGAGGAAGAGTTCCCCGCCCGCCTTCGCCAGCGCGGCGCGTGCTGCCGACAGCCGGTCCCGCAGCTCGGCCGGGGGCCGGGTGCCGTCCTCGATGTTGACACCGACCGCGCCGGCCTCCAGCACCCCGACGACGGTCGCGGCGACCTCGGTCGCGTCCTGCCCGTAACCGCCCTCGATGTCTGCGGTGACCGGCACGGCGACGGCCTCGGCGATCCGGGCGATCAGGTCCAGCGCCTCTTCGCGAGCGAGCGCGTCACCGTCCGGGGAACCGAGCGCCCAGGCGACGCCGGCGCTGGTGGTGGCGATCGCGGGCGCGCCCGCGGCCTCGATGACGCGGGCGCTGGCGACATCCCAGGCATTGGCGAGCGCCAGCGGCCGGGCAGGGTTGTGGAGGGAGCGGAAGAGTCGGACCCGCTCCGCCTGTGTCGTGGTCATGCGGCCATCCAACCAGCGGCCGCGGACGGCCGTCTGGCGGAAATCCGACATCATCACCGCCCCCGACCGCCTGCCGACAATGCTCCTCACCGCCCGCGACAACCGACGCGAGCCCCGGGCCCGGACGACGGATCAAGCCGCACCCAACTCGGCGCAACATCGCCCCCGCCCCCTTCCTTCCGACGCGTCACGCCCACGAGTTGAGTACTGTCAAGGCGCGTCGCACGTCGCACACCGCACACCCGCGCAGGCAGGGACAGGAAGGGATCCGCATGGACGTCGAGCAGGCCCGGGAACGCATCGCCGAGATCCGCGCGGCCGGTGGCAAGGTGTCCATCGACGAACTGGACGCGCTGTGGGGCGCGTTGCCGCCGGTCCGCACCGAGGAGATCCTCGGTGCCTGGCGCGGTGGCGCGTTCGTCACCGGCCACCGCGTCGAAAGCCTGCTGGCCGCGGCGAACTGGCACGGAAAACGCTTCCACTCTCCCACCGACGTGCAGCCGCTGATCTGCCGCGACGCCGACGGCACGCTGTTCTCCGACATCGAGGCCGGCAAGGGTGAAGCCGGCCTGTGGATGGTCGAGTTCCGCGGCGAGTCCACCGCCTCGATGGTCTACGACGGACAGCCCGTCATCGACCACTTCAAGCGGATCGACGACACCACCCTCCTGGGTGTCATGAACGGCAAGGACGTGCTCGACGACGGCCGGCACTTCTACTTCTTCCTCGAACGCGAGTAACCGGCCAATCCAGACAGCTCCCCGCCAGCCCCAGGCAGCCCGTCCCCGACCCCACAGAAGGCGATGCAACTGATGCGCATCCAGGCAGCCGTCGTGGAAGGCCCAGGTGGCCCCTTCACCCTCCGCGACGACCTCGTCATCGAGGCGCCCCGGTCCGACGAGATCCTGGTCAGGATCGCGGCAGCCGGTATCTGCCACACCGACCTCAGCACCCGGCTGAGGTGGCCGCAGCAACTCAGCCCGATGGTCTTCGGCCACGAGGGCGCGGGCGTCGTGGAGGCAGTGGGCGACGAGGTCACCTCCGTACGGCCGGGTGACAGTGTGTGCCTGACCTACCGCAGCTGTACCGACTGCGGCCAGTGCACCACGGGCCACCCCGCCTACTGCGACACAGGCATCTTCGCCCTCAACGCCAGTGGCACCCGGCCGGACGGCACCACCCCGCTGTCCCGGGCCGGCGACGGACGTCCGGTCTACGGCAGCTTCTTCGGCCAGTCGTCCTTCGCCAGTCACGCCCTCGCGCACACCAGCAACGTCGTCAAGGTGCCCGCCGACCTGCCGCCGACGATCGCCGCGCCGCTCGGTTGCGGAGTGCAGACCGGGGCCGGCACGATCCTCAACGTGCTGCGCCCGCCGCGCGGTTCGTCGGTGGCTGTCTTCGGAGCGGGCGGTGTGGGGCTCGTCTCCGTCATGACCGCGGTCGCCGAGGGCTGCCGTGTCATCGCCGTCGATCCGGTCGCGGCCCGGCGCGCCAAGGCCCTCAAGTTCGGCGCCGTGGCGGCCGTCGATCCCCAGGCCGTCGAGGACGTCGCGGGCGCGGTCCGCGACCACGCCGACGGAGGACCCGCCTTCGCCGTGGACACCACCGGTCAACCCACCGTGATCTCCCAGGCGATCGCCACGCTGGCGCAGCGCGGCACCCTGGCCCTGGTCGGCGTCGGCGGCCGCGCCGAATTCGACATCATGACCGTGCTGACCAAGGGCATCCGGATCCGCGGTGTCATCGAGGGCGACGCGGCACCCGCCGACTTCATCCCCCGACTCATCGCCCGCTACCGCCAGGGCGTCCTGCCCTTCGACGAGATCATCACCGAGTTCCCGTTCCACGAGATCGAGGACGCCGCCCGGGCAGCATCCGCCGGCGAGGTCATCAAGCCCGTCCTCCGCTTCCCCTGACCCGCCGAACGTGCACCGAGGGGATGGCCACGCATTCCGCCATCCCCTCGGCAAGCCGGCCCGGCCTGGCCCGACCCGGTCATCCGCGAATTGAACGCAGCGCCTGCGCCGGCCGCGGGTAGGCAACTACGGCAGCCGTAACTGCCGCCCCTCTCCGCCGCTTTCGTCAAATTCTCATTCCCCCGGCGTCGAGAGAAACAGTGACCGGCCCGAACCTCATCCCAATCACAGGGAATACTGCCCGAGGAAATCATCTCCCGGGGCTCTGAACGCTCAGGCTCAATCAAAGTCGCCGCGGCGACCATCACTTCAGCCGCCGCCTCACCCGGCTCCTCGCCCAGCACATCCCCCGGCACCAGGCGGCCCGCGCGCCCGCCCTCGCTCCGCGGCCGATCCCGACCGCAGCCCCAACAGCCCCACCCCTCACGCGATCACCACTCACCCACCAGCCGGCCACCAACCGGCACCGCCCCCTCCACCGCACTCGCCCCACCCGGCCAAACGATTCTTCCGAATTTCGCACACGAGTGCAGTTATGTGTTATACGCACTCACGCCACAGAAACATCCCGACCCCGCTATGCTCGCTGACGCACAGCGAGTTGTGGCGATTACCACACGTCGCCGCTGGCTGTCGTGGTGTCGTCAATCGCACAAAGGCTCGGACGCCCTGGGATCCGGCCTCATGCGTGCGGAACGCCGCCGTGGAATGCGCTGCGATCAAGCAATTGGTGGGCGTGGTCCCGCGGTTGTCGATCTTTTTCAGACGGCCTTCCCATGGCGCCCATATATGCCATGTATGTCGCCCTGTCCATCTCATTAGAGCTCTGAGGATGCCGATGGTTCGTGCTGGTTCGCCCCCTGGAGGATCGGGGCCCACCCCCGCCCCCATATGGCTGCTGCCGTCCGTACTGCTGGCCGTCTGCACGGCCGTGGCCGTGTTGTTGACGCCGTCAATGGCGCGTGCCCAGGTCGTTTCGATCGGCGTGATCGCGACGGTGGCGGTAGCCGTCGCCGGCGGTGAGACGGCACGTCGCGGACGCGTGCTCGACCAACTGCGCAGGCGGTCCGCCGAGCAGGAGGCCGTTCTGCGCGGTCACCTGGCCGAGCAGGAGGCCGAGACCGTGCGGATGGCCAAGGAGACCCTGCCCAAGGCGATGGCCCAGCTCCAGCAGGGCGCCCGGGCGGAGGAGGTACTCCGCAACGTCGTCCATGTCTCCCGTGTCAGCCCGGAGTTCGAAGCCGCGTACCGGGGAGTGCTGCGCTACGTCCTGGAGGCCGTCGAGGCCGAGGAGGACCTGCGCGACTCGGCCCAGCGCGCGTTCGTCAACATCGCCCGACGCGTCCAGGCCATCACCCACCAACAGGCGCAGGAACTGCGGGAGATGGAGGACAAGCACGGCAACGACCCGGAAGTCTTCGGTGACTTGCTCCAACTCGACCACCGCACCGCGCTGGTCGGCCGGCTCGCGGACAGCATCGCCGTACTCGGTGGTGCCCGGCCCGGCCGTCAGTGGCAGCAGACCATCCCGCTGTTCAACGTGCTCCGCGGTGCGATGTCCCGGATCATCGACTACCAACGCGTCGATCTGCACTCCGTGGCCGAGGTCGGCATCCTCGGACGCGGCGTCGAGCCGCTGATCCACGCCCTGTCCGAACTGCTGGACAACGCCACCCGCTACTCACCGCCCCAGACACGCGTCCACCTGACCGCGACCGAGATCCAGACCGGTGTGGCCATCGAGATGGAGGACGCCGGGATCGGCCTGACCGACGAAGCCCGTGTGCGTGCCGAGCGGGCCCTGGCACAGGACTCCCCCACCGAGCTGGACCTCGACGACCTGGGCGAGTCGCCACGGCTCGGCCTGGCCGTGGTCGGCCGACTGGCCCGCGCCTACGACTTCAAGGTCTCCTTCCGCAGCTCCGCCTACGGCGGGGTCCGAGTGGTCCTGATCGTCCCGCCGGACATGATCACCGCGACTCCGGTGCCGGGTGGCGCCCTGGCCAAGGCCGCTGTCCTGCCGCCGCCCCGTCGCCGGGGCGGTCCGATGCGCCGGACGGAAGAGGCTGTTGAGGAGCCCCTGCCCAGCACCGCACCGCGCGCCGCCAACGGGCTCCCGCAGCGCAGGCGCCGTACCCGCGCCGTGATTCCGCCCCTGCGGCACAAGCCCGCAGCCACCGCCTCCACCACCACTGGATCCGACGCCTCGGTGTCCGCTGCGCCGGCCCCCCAGGCCGGGATGTGGCTGGCCGCCTTCCAGGAGGGCATCTCGGGCGAGCCCCGGGCCGAGTCCCCGGCGGACCGCCCCCACGGACCGAGCGACAAAGAGTCCGAGCGTAACTGAGTCATTAGGTAAGGATGAGTAAGTAAGTGGTGACACAGCAGCGACTCAATATGAACTGGATGCTCGAGGGCCTGGCGTCCAGTGTTCCGCACACCCGTGATGTCGTGGTGCTGTCCTCGGACGGTTTGTGTATGGCGCAGTACGGTACGGACGAGGAGACCGCGGATCGCCTCGCCGCGGCCTGTGCCGGTCTGCAGAGCCTGTCGGCGGCCATCGCCACCGAATTCCCGCACGGGGACGGACGGATGAAGCTGGTCGTCATCGAGGTGAACGGCGGCTTCTTCTACCTGATGGCAGCCGGCGCCGGGGCGTATCTGGCCGTGCTGGCCGACGACGACGTGGACGCCGGCCTCATGGGACAGGGAATGCGGGACCTGGTCGCCCGGATCGGTCAGCACCTCACCAGCCCACCGCGGGCCGACCGGCAGGCCCCATGAGCGACGCGAAACCGGAAAAGCGCCGGAACTGGGAGGAAGGCGGCCCCGAGCGCCTCTACATCCTGACGTCCGGCCGAAGCGTACCGTCCGAAGCACCGCTGGACATGGTCACGTTGATCGTGACCCGGAACCGGCCGGGTTCGAGCATGCAGCCGGAACAGGCGGCCATTCTCCGGATATGCGACTACCCGCTGTCCGTCGCCGAGATCTCCGCCTACGTCCATTTACCGGTCAGCGTGGTCACGGTGCTGCTCGTGGATCTGCTGGGGAGCGGCCATGTCGAGGCGCGGGCACCGATCCCGGCCGCGTCGTTGCCCGATGTCGAACTGTTGGAGGCGGTGATGAATGGACTGCAAAATCTCTGAGCCCATCGTTGGTCCCCGGAGCGAGGACATCCTGCCGGACTCGGTCTCCACCGCGGTCAAGGTGGTGATCGTCGGTGGCTTCGGGGTGGGGAAGACCACCCTGGTCGGATCGGTCAGTGAAATTCGTCCACTGACCACCGAGGAGACCATGACGCAGGCCGGCGTCGGAGTGGACGACCTCGCCGGAGTCGAGCGCAAGACGCAGACGACCGTGGCGATGGACTTCGGCCGGATCAGCCTCAGCAACGAACTGGTGCTGTATCTCTTCGGCACCCCGGGCCAGCAACGATTCTGGTTTCTGTGGAACGGCCTCTTCGAAGGCGCACTGGGGGCGGTGGTCCTGATCGACACCCGGCGCCTGGACGACAGTTTCGACGTGATCGGCCGGCTCGAAGAACGCGGCCTGCCCTTCGTCGTCGCCATCAACGCCTTTCCGGACGCCCCTTCCTATCCCATGTCGGAACTCCGCGCGGCCATGGATCTCCCCGACGACGTACCCATGATCGACTGCGACGCCCGCGACCGTGTCTCCAGCCGGGACGCCCTGATGACCCTGATGCGCTATCTGTACACCCTCACGACCTCAGCCTCGGAGCCCCGTTGACTTCCTTTCACACAGACCAGCCCGGCGCGACCTCCGCATCCGCACCGCCCCCGCAGTGCCCCGCCCATGCCCGCACCGGAGACAACGCCGGACTGGCGAGGCTTTTCGGCCCCGAGGTGGTCGAGGACGCGCCCGGTTTCTTCGAGCGCCTGCGCGCCGAGCACGGCCCCGTGGCGCCCGTGCTGGTGGACGGCGATCTGCCGGCCTGGCTGGTCCTCGGTTACCGGGAGAACCTCGAAGTACTGCGCACGCCCTCGCGCTTCTCCCACGACTCGCGCATCTGGCACTGCTTCAAGGAGAACAGGGTCGCCGCGGACTCGCCGCTCATGCCCGCTCTGGCCTGGCAGCCCGTCTGCCTCTTCATGGACGGCGAGGAGCATGAGAGGCTTCGTGTCGCGATCACCGAGACCATGGCGCGACTCGACCGCCGTGGGATCCGTCGCTGCGTCACCCGATCCGCCAACCAACTGATCGACGAATTCGCCGCTGACGGGCATGCCGACCTCGTCAGCCAGTTCGCGGAGCAGCTTCCCCTGCGCGTCGTCGCACAGCTCCTTGGAATGCCCGAAGAAGACGCTCCGCGGTTGATCAACGCCACCCGAGACCTACTCATGGGCTCGGAGACGGCGTTCCAGAGCAACGAGTACCTCATGACGGCGCTGAAACAGCTCGTTGCCCTGAAGCATGCAGCACCTGGTCCCGATTTCACGTCGTGGCTGCTGGCACACCCCGCCAAGCTCACGGAAGAGGAAGTCGCACAGCATCTGCGGGTTGTCGTTCTCGCTGCGAACGAGAACACGACCAATTTGACTGCGAACACCTTGCGTATGGTGCTCACCGATCCCCGCTTCCGGGCGTCACTCGCAGGAGGCAGCATGACCCTGCCCGACGCCCTGGAACAAATGCTGTGGGACGAGCCGCCGACCGCAGTTCTGCCTGCCCGGTGGGCCACCGGTGACACGGAGCTAGCCGGTCAGTCCATCAAGGCCGGGGACATGCTCCTTCTCGGTCTGGCCGCCGGTAACAGCGATCCCGTCATCCGCCCCGAACTCTCCGTACCCATGCACGGCAACCGCTCCCACCTGTCCTTCAGCGGCGGTCCACACGAGTGTCCCGGTCAGGACATCGGTCGGGCCATCGTCGATACCGGAATCGACGCACTGCTGATGCGGTTGCCTGATATCGAGCTGGCCGTTCCCGAGAGCAATCTGAAGTGGATGTCCCATTGGATTGCCCGCCATCTGACCGCGCTACCCGTGAAGTTCACCGCAGCTCCGCAAGGGACTTCCCCCGTGGCAGGCCCTCAGCCAGGAGGCGATGTGCGTAGCGAAAGCGCCCGCCAAGGTGCCGCAGCCGATGGCTCACGGACCGCAGACCGGAACCGCACGTCAGCTCCCTCTGCGGGCACGCCCAGGACCCGTTCATTCTTGTGGCGCTTGTTGACGAAGTGGCTGCCAGGGAAGTAGCTGCTGGTTCAGGGGCGCATGGTGTACACCCCTGAACCAGCAGTTGCACCCCGCGGGTCATATGCCACGGTCCATGCAACGTGGAGGCGGGAAGTGGTCCTTCGCTGACGGATTCCGTTCGGAGGCCTTCAATGGTGGCGGTCTGCGGCAATTCGGTCAGGTTGGGCTTCGATCAGGCTTCCCGCCCCGATCGCGAACCAGATTCCGTGCCACCACTGCTCCATCACCAGTGCGGCCACAGCGGTGCCGTATGCGCGGGAGAATCCACTGGCATGGCCCGTGTACATGACGGAGGCAAAGTGGTCGCAGTAGCCACCGTCCATGTACCTGAGGAAGGCGTCCTCCGTGATTCGCCGATCGCGCAACAACAAGGGAACGACCAGCGCGTGTTCCACGATACCCATGGGCAGCAGGCCGTTCTCCACCGCCTCACGCACAGCGCGGTGGACGTGCAGTGTGCCGCAGTGGCGTTCCCCGTCGACGTGGACGGCATAGTCGATGTCACAGCGGGGAACACACACCCGCTCCGGCGAAGAGGGTTGCCGTGGCTCCAGGGCAGGGGTGTAGCAGTCGGCGAGCTGGCAAGCTGCGGACAGGTCCCGTGCGCCAGCCTCGCTGCACAGATCGTGGGCGAGTGCGTAGTAGCGCCACAGGTCCTGGCGGTGGTTGCACATCTGCCACATACAGGTGCCAATCGTCTCCATGCACCCCGCGTACCGTTCATGTCTGACCGAGCCATCCGAGGTCAGTTGAGCATTGATCATCCACACGGTTCGCTCGTAGCAGTCCAGCAAGTCGCTCAGGACCAGGGAACCTTGGGTAAGTGCCAGGACTCCTTGGCTGCACTCTTCGTACCGCAGGTCGGGGCCCAGGTCCACCCAGTCGTTGACGAGCCCGGTGAGCATCATGTCGTCGCGTCCCGCCGGGCCCTCAACGAAGGACAGATAGTGAGCGAAGATGCCACTGTCGACCGCCTTGAAGTCACGCCAGCCGTCCCGGTCGGCGTGAACCCATGTGGTCAAACCGTTCGTCGGGTGCGACTTGAGGCTAGCCTCGTGGCGACGCTTGAGATCGAAGAACGCCATGTCACAGGCCACGTGCAGCCTGCGGGCCTGGAGCTCGACGGGCAGGCTAGGCACGTCCCATAAAGCAAGGATTTCCTGCATCAGATCTCCGGCCGCATGAGGACCGGGACGGACCGTGTCAACGTTGTATTCGAGGTAGAACCCGTAATCCAGCAGGGGGATGTAGCCCTGGCGCCAGTCGGGGTAGTCGTCGGAAAGAAGGCCCATCCACCATGACCCCATGGCGAAGTTCGGAAAGCCTGCGACGCCTCGCAGCCCGAACTCGTCCATCACCTTGGCCCAGGACGGCGCGGCACAGGAAGGCAGTCTTGATTTCGTGGTGCGGCCGGCGTTGGCTCCGGCACGAGCCCTGGCACAAATCTCGCCGATCCGGTCCTGCCCGATCTTCACCGGAGTCCTCCGTACCCGCTTCGCCTCTACTCCACCGGAACGCGCGCGGTGGACCTCCTCCAGCAACTCACGGCCACGAAAGGTCATCTCCGCGCACGCGCGCGACCATGGCGCAAAGTCCTCTCCCAAACTGCCGGGGTCTTTGAGCGTGGCCGCAAGAGCCTCTTCAGGGGCGTACCTCCATGCAGAAGTACCAGCGGCTCCGTGCCCCCTACGTCGACAGGAGTCTCGTACCTCTTCGACGTGTGCATCGAGCGAGGTTCCCATCGCGTGCTTCGGCAACCACAGCACTTCGAAGGCCGGTGAGTTCCCCTCCTCCCCGTATACGCCGGGCGTTTCTGCCGAGTGGACCCGCAGGGACAGTTGCCGCAAGTAGTCGTTGGAGATCGGTACCGGGACGGTTTCACCGCTGGTGTCCGCAGCCGACGGAAGACATACCTCACTACGCATCACGGCCAGTCCTTCCCCAAGCACTCCGTTGATCGGTCCTCTTCCTACCCAACACGCACCGCGCAGACTTGGGCGGGCCATCGTCCGTCCCGTTGCGGCTGAGCGGGAGACACTCGCGCTGCCCCGTTGGTCCGCTTGGCCTCCAAAGTGCTCACCGGCGCCGGTGTGGGAGATCACCTCCAGCTCAACGAGTGCTCGGTGCAGGAGATCGATGAGCTCGGTCACGTGGATCCTGCGCCCTCCGAAGAGACTCGGTCCGATACGGAGGAAGTCCCCACAGCATCCATTTGCCGAGGCGGCTTCACCCGCCAAGCGAAACGCCCAGGGCGAGGCGTGCAGGGAGTGCGTTCACAGCGCCTTGTGTGAAACGCGACGAGTTTCCTACGGACGAGGGCCGAGGGGGCTGACCACGAGTCGGCATGTCAAGCATGTGCGGAAAAGGTGCAGTTTGTGGCACGTCCATGCTCCTCAGGGACCTGGTAGAGCATCCGGCGAACTTGCCTGCGTGAATCAGCTGTAGGTTCCAGCCACTGAGCGCGTCGGACAAGAATTGCGCAACGTCGCGTGGGTGTACAGGGGTTCGCGCGCATCACTGCCCGTCAGCGGCACGCGCCCCTGCCTTGCTCGTGTGCACGGGCGGTGTCCCATGCGACAGACGTGGCGCTGCCCGACTCAGGAGAACCGGGCCGAGTGGCTCGTCCTGCACCCGGCAGCGAGCCAAACGGCATCAGCAGCAGGGAGTGTGGCGGCTCGGCGGAGGGAGCGCGCCGCCGGAGCTGCCATCCTTGTCGGACCGTCGTGCGCACGTCGGGGCGACTCCCCGACGAACACCGGACTCCGGACGGTGGACTTACGGAACGGCTTGCCGAGTGGACGGCGCCCCGATCGATTCAGGTGGGGTGCCGTCGCGCGCTGCAAGGCCAAGGCGCCCCGCATTCCTCCTCGATGTGACCCAGATCATCACCATCTGGCCGGCTGTTCGGCGCTGGGCGGCTTTAGCGCATGGCACGATCATGCCAATCATTACCCGCGGGTAATTGTTCGGCCGGAGACGTGTTTCAGCGCTTCGGCCACCCCCACATCACTCTCTTGAGGAATCAACTGTGCGCCGTCCCTTGAGATATGCCGCTTTACCGGCACTGACCGCCGCCTCCCTGCTTGTCGTCACCGGATGTGCGGCAGGGTCCTCGTCCGACCACACCACGGCCGGGAAGAGCGGCGCCGACGGGCCCATAACCGCGGTGGAGGACGCGGGCGGGGACGCGCAGTCGCCGCTCGCCGTGGCCGCGGCGCCGAACGGGTCCGGCACGCCCAGCGCCGTCGCGACGCCGGGGCCGAGCCACCGCCCCGCGGCCAAGTCATCGCTGCGGATCGTCAAGTTCGACAGGCACAGCGGCCGGGCCGTCCTGACCGGGCCGACCGCCGGCACCCCGCCGAAGGACACGGGCGAGCGGGCCCGGCCCAAACGCCAGGCACCGGTCGCCGTCGGAGACGTCATCGCCAGTGCGCCCGCTCCGGGTGCACCGCGCGGTGCCCTGGCCAAGGTGACCGAAGTGGTGGGGACGACCGCGCAGGGCACCGAGGTCAAGACCGCGCCGGCCACGTTGGGCGCGCTGCTGGGTGGCTCCACGGCGAAGGGGCGGGTCCCTGTCGACCCCTCGGCGGTGCAGGTCGAGCCGCTCGCTCCCAAGGTGGCGGTCTCCTGGGCGAAGACCGGCGGTGTGCATGTCGGGCCCCAGGGAGGGCGGTTGCCGCTGGGCAGTCTGCGGGTCGATGTCAGCGCCGTGCTGCCCACGATCAAGGCACGAGCGGGTTCCGTCGACGCCTCTGCTACCGGCTTCGTGCAGCTCGCGCCCGAGGTCGACTTCTCCTACGACGGCGCGGGCAAGTCCACCGGTGCGCCGGGGACCGCGTCGGTGAGCCTGGCGGGTGACTGGACCTCGCAGTGGGAGCTCAAGGGCCAGGCGGCCGCGTCCACTCAGGAAGGCGCGCCGCTACGGGTGCCGTTCGCCAAACTGCACGCCGACCCCGTCATCCAGGTCGGTGTGGTGCCTGTCGTGGTCAACCTCGACCTCACCTGCTACCTCCAGGTCGATGCGGACGGAAAGGTGAGCGTCGACGTCAAGCAGGACGTCAAGGGCAACTTCCGGGTCGGCGGCTCGTACAACCGGGCCAAGGGCTGGACGCCCATCGCCCGCGCCGACCTCACCGGCACCCCGGTGACGGCGACCGCGACGGCCGCCGGACGTGTGAAGGCCGCCCTGGGCGCGGAGGCCAGCGTCGGGCTCTACGGCACCGTCGGCGTCACCGGGACCCTGGCCCCGTACCTGCGCGCCGAGGTCGCAGGCACGGCCAGCGGCGACTCGAACGGTACCGGTTCGCTCGTCGGCAAATGGGCGGCGTACGGCGGCGTGGACCTGTCCGGGGCGCTCCGGGCGCATCTGGACATCTTCGGCACGCCGGTCTTCGAGCGGAGCATTCCGCTGGGTCCGCTCAACCGTGAGTGGCGGCTCGCCGGTGGAGAGGGTGCGGTCCGCACTCCGGCGAAGCGGTCCTGATCGTCCGGGCTCGTGGCCCGCGGCCGTGGACCGCAACCGTTCGGCGGTCGGCGCGGCAGCGGGCCGCGCGGCATCCGTCGCCCGCCGCTGACTTGCTTGCCCACCGAGGCCGCGTCCATACGGCCCTGGTGGGCAAGTGAGCTGTGTCCTGTCTCCTGCGCTATGCGTTACGCGTCATACGTTGTGCGTTGTGCGTTCGGAAAGCCGTGGCCGCGTTGTGGAACGTGTGCCGGCGGTGCGGGTGGTACAGGTAGTGCCGGTTCATCGCGCCGTGGTGGGGAAAGTCGGCGCCGTTTGCCGAGCGCGGGATCTGCTCAGGCCGCGGCCCGGATGGCGCAGCACGGCATGACGGTGCGCCAGGGTGTCCACGATCATGACGACATGACGCTGCGCCAGGAAGCCGATCGGTCGGCTCCGGACGCCGACGGCGGCGCCGTGGGCCCCGCCTCGGTGTACCAGGCCGCGGTCTCCCTGTGGAATCCGGCTCGGCACCGCCTCGGCAGTGGCCTGCGATCCGGCCGTTGGGAGTACGGCCCGGCGACGGCGTGCCCCGCCCGGCGGCCGCGCCTGCGATGGTCGATACGTCCGCCGCCGCGCCACAGACTCCTCGTCCGACTGTCGGTACTGCGCCTGTAGGGGTGCGCCCCGCCGCCGACGCCTCAGGAGTCCGCGGCAGCGAAGCGCCCTCTCGCCGTCCACACACCACCCCCGACACGATCGCCACGAGGTGTATCCCCATGCGTACGCACTCCAGACGTTCCCTGCTCGGCGCGGGTATGGCTGCCGCCGGCAGCGGACTGCTGACCTCCACCGGGGCCTACGCCCTGGACACGAGGAACGGCCGGCACCACTCCCACCACACACCTCCCCCGCCCGACCCGCACGACGGTCACGGCGCGAACGGCTCCGCCCCGGCCGGTTACGTCTCCCCCGACGGTCCGGAGGTCATCAAGGCGGAGCGCGCCCGTGGGACGGGGCCCGTCCGCCGCTTCTCGGTGACCGCTTCCGAGGCCCAGTTCGACATGGGTGGGCAGGTCGTCGACACCTGGTCGTACGGAGACCTGCTGCCTGGCAACGAGGTCCGGGTCAAGGCGGGCGAGCGGGTCGCCATGACCCTCCACAACCGCCTGCCGCACTCCACCACCATCCACTGGCACGGGGTGCAGATCCGCAACGACATGGACGGCTCGCCCGACGTCACCCAGCGCTCGGTGAAGGCCGGCGCCTCCTACGACTACAACTTCGCGGTCGACATCCCCGGTACCTACTGGTTCCATCCGCACGTCGGCGTGCAGCTGGACCGCGGCCTGTACGCACCGTTCATCGTCGAGGATCCCCGCGAGCCCCTCTTCTACGACCACGAGTGGGTCGTCATGATCGACGACTGGCTGGACGGCGTCGACGGGATGACTCCGGACGCGATGCTGGACGAGCTGACCAAGGGCAAGTCCGACGGCGGGATGAGTGGCCACAGCGAGATGCGGCGGGGCGGCAACCGGGCGGCGGCCGCCGCCGTGGCCCGGATGCGCAGAAGTGCCAGGCACCGCATGTCGGACGATCCGTCGGACAACATCGAGTACCCCTTCCACGTGATGAACGGCCGGGTGGCCAGGGACCGGGAGACCTTCCGTGCCAAGCCCGGCGACCGCATCCGGATCCGCCTGATCAACGCGGCCGCGGCCACGGCCTATCGGGTCGCGCTGGGCGGTCACAACCTGACCGTGACGCACATCGACGGCTACCCGGTGCAGCACAAGGACACCGACAGCCTGCTGATCGCCATGGGCGAGCGCTTCGACGTGCTGGTCACCGCCAAGGACGGCGTCTTCCCGCTCACCGCGCTCTCCGCGGGCAGCAACAACCAGACCGCACAGGCACTCCTGCGCACCGGCGACGGCGACGCACCCGACGACAAGATCCGCCCGACGGAGCTGAGGAGCGGGGGGCTGAGCGCGGACAAGTTCAAGGCCGCGTCCTCGGTACGGCTGTCGGACCGCAAGCCCGACCGCACCATCAAGCTGGACCTCACCGGCAACATGGACGACTGGGACTGGGCGATCAACGGAAAGCCGTACTCGGCGTCCGCGCGGTATCCCGTGGAGCAAGGGGAGCGGGTGCGGCTCACCTTCCACAACACGACCACGATGTGGCACCCGATGCACCTGCACGGCCACACCTTCGCGCTGGCCAACGGCGGCCCCCGCAAGGACACCACCATCGTCCTGCCGGACAAGGAGGTCTCCGTCGACTTCGACGCCGACAACCCCGGGTTGTGGATGCTGCACTGCCACAACATCTACCACTCGGAGTCGGGGATGATGACTGTCATGGGGTACAAGTCGCAACGGTGACGGCGGGCCGGGGCCGGCGGCGGAGCGGACTCCTGGCGGTGTGGGGGTGGGGCAGGCGGGGGCGGGCCTCGACAGGCCGGTGCCGCCGTACGGCTTTCGCTGCCCGTCCCTACCCGCCCTGCCCTCTGGTGGTTCGCCGGCCGGCCCTCCCCCGGCTTCCGCGGCTTCGTCACGTCACGGCGTCACGGCGTGTCGGTCCCCGGCGTCGGTGCATCGCTGGTGCCGGCTCACTGCGGGTTCGGTCGCCCGGTCTGCCTGGTCGGCGGCCGGTGGGCGGGCGCCGGCCCGGGTGGCGCCGGCTCCGGCGATGACGACGAGGACGACACCGGCCGCGGATGCCAGGCCGGGTGTCTGGCCGAGCACCAGCAGGCCGATCAGCAGCGCGATCGCGGGTTCCAGGCTCATCAGGGTGCCGAAGGCGGCCGTGGTGAGGCGGCGCAGGGCGAGGAATTCCAGGGCGAAGGGCAGAACCGGGCTCACCGCGGACAGGACCAGCATGATCCCGAGTGCCTGCCAGGTCACGTGCTCCCAGAGGGTCGGCGCGGCGATGAATGTGCCGAGCAGGCCGGCGACGGGCATCGAGACGGCGAGGCCGCCGAGGCCGGTGACGCGGTCGCCGACGCGTTGGGTCAGCAGGATGTAGACGGCCCAGCAGCCCGCGGCGGCCAGCGCGCAGGCCAGGCCGACCGCGTCCAGCCCGCCGTGCCAGGGCTCGGTCAGCAACAGCACGCCGAGTGCGGCCAGCGACGTCCAGAGCTTGCGTCCGCCACCCGGGCCGTAGAGGGAAACCGCCAGCGGGCCGAGGAACTCCAGTGCGCTCGCGGTGCCCAGCGGCAGGTGCGCGACGGCGAGCATGAAGAACAGCATCATGCCTGCGGTCGCCGCCCCCAGCACGGTGCAGGCAAGCAGGTCGCGCCGGGTGAAGTCGCGCAGGCGGGGCCGTATGAGGACCAGCGCCAGCAGCCCACCCCAACCCAGGCGCAACCCCGCCGTGCCCAGCGCCCCGAGCTGTCCGAACAACGGCACGGCCAGGGCCAGTCCCAACTGGACGGAGGTCATCGAGGCCACTGCCATCAGGAAGCCGGTCCCGGCGCCGCCGAGGCGCAGTCGGCCACTGTCGGCGGTGCCGGGGTGGGGCAGGGGGCGGCCCTGGGGTTGCCTGGGCTCGAACGCACTCATGGGGGTCAGTAGATGCCGCGGGCATCGTTCGTGTCCACGTGATGATCATGGACATTCCGTTTGGGAATCCCGAACAATGGAGCCATGGAAACCCGCCGCCTGCACCTGCTGGTGGAGCTGTCCCGGTTGGGGTCGATGCGTGCGGTCGCCGAGGCCACCGGCACCACAACCTCCACGGTCTCCCAGCAGATCGCCGTGCTCGCCCGCGAGATGGGCACGGCTCTGATCGAACCGCACGGCCGCCGGGTCCGCCTCACCCCCGCCGGCCGCCGCCTGGCCGAGCACGCCGTGACCATCCTGGGAACGGTCGAGGCCGCCCACCTCGACCTCGCCGCCGGCGCGGAGCCCAACGGCACCCTGCGCACCGCCGGCTTCGCCACCGCCATCCGCGCCCACCTGCTTCCCCTGGTCACCGAGCTGGCCGCCAGCCACCCGCGGTTGCACCTCCTCGTCCGCGAGCACGAGCCCGCCGAGGCCCTGGCACTGCTGGCTTCGGACGAGACGGATCTGGCGCTCACCTACGACTACAACCTGGCGCCGGCCACCTTCGACCCCGCCGTGCGGGCCACCGCGCTGTGGACCGCCCCTTGGGGGCTGGGCGTCCCGGCGCGAGCGGACGCCGACGCCGGGACGGCGGTCGAGGTCTTCGCCCGCTTCGGCACCCATGACTGGATCACCAACTCCCGCAACACGGCGGACGAGACCGTCATTCGCACACTCGCCTCCATGGCGGGCTTCACCCCGCGCATCACCCACCGCGCCGACAGTCTCGATCTCGTGCAGGGCATGATCGCCGCGGGCCTCGGCGTGGGACTGCTGCCGGCCGGTATGCCCACCTTCCCCGACGTGCGACTCGTCCCGCTGACCGCCCCCGACGTGCTGCTGCGCGCCCACGCCGTCGCCCGCCACGGCCGCCTGGACTGGCCGCCGCTCGCCCTGATCATCGATCTGCTGACGCAACGGTCGACGGGACGACCGGATGCCTTCGACCCGTCCGGCGACGAGGGCCAGGCATCCGGGACGGGCGCCGAGGCATGCGGGAACGGCGAGGCACAGGGCTGTGCGGGCGAGGCCCCGCCTGCCGGTCGTTAGGGGAGCACGCAGCTTCCGCACCCCGCTCCCCCGCTCGGCTCACCCGGCCCCGGCGTCCCATCGGTCGAGGCGGGCCCGCAGTCTGGCCCGGGTGGTGAAGAGGTGGCCGTGCATGCCGACCTCCTCGGCGGCCCGGACGTTCTCCGGACGGTCGTCGACGAAGAGGATGCGGTGCGGCGGATCGGACAGTGCCCGCCGGCACCAGTGGTAGGCGGCCGGTTCGGGTTTGGCGCGGCCGATGCGGCAGGAGAAGGCACGCACGGCGAAACGATCGAGCCAGGCATGCTGGGTTTCGTAGTGGTGGGCCAGTTCCTCGGGGATGTTGGAGAGCAGTCCGATCGGCCGGCCCCGGTCCGCCAACTCTTCGACCAGAGCGATCATTTCGGGGTCGACGGCGCTCCAACTCGCGACGTCGGCGGCGATCAGTGCGGCGGTCTGTCGAGCGTCGAAGGGGACGGCCAGGCGGGCGGCCACCTGTTGCCAGTAACCCGGTCCGTCGGTCTCGCCGCGGTCGTAGGGCGGGCGCAATGCCCAATACGCGTCCCAGAAGTCCGGCGCAGGCACGCCTGCGGTCCGAACCAGGCACTGCCGGCCCTCGGCGGACTGCTGGCGGGCGAGGACCCCGAAGAGGTCGAACAGCACGGTCCCAGGCATCATCGCTCACACCGTCCGTACGGTGACGCCCGCTGCGGCCAACTGCTCCGTACTCTCGTCCGGAGCGGCGTCGGTGACGACGGCGTGCAGGGCTGCGGCCGGCGCGACATGGGCGAGCGCGGTACGGGAGAGCTTGCCCGCCTCGGCGACGGCGATGACGCGTCTGGCACAGGCGATCGCGGTGCGTTTGACCGCGGCGTCGTCCAGGTCGAAGGCGGTCAGGCCGTGCTCCGCGCTGAGTCCGCAACAGCCGATGACGGCGGTGTCGAAGCGCAGCGCGGTCAGTGACGCCTCGGTCAGGGGACCGGTCAACGCGAGTTCGCCCGGCCGGGGCCGGCCGCCAGGCACCAGCAGCGTGAGGTGCGGGCCGTCCGCCAGGGCGTTGACGGCGTGCAGGGACAACGGCATCACCGTCAGCCGGCGCTCGACCAACGCACGGGCCACCTCCAGACACGTGGTCCCGCTGTCGATGACGACCGATTCGCCGTCGGCGATCAGCCCGGCGACCTCGGCGGCGATCCGTCGCTTGGCCTCCATCCCCTCTTGGGCCCGCACCGCGAACGGGGGCTCCGCGCCGCGCAGCAACAGGCTCCGGGCGCCCCCGCGGTAGCGCTCGATGACCCCTTGGGAGGCCAGCGCCTCCAGGTCGCGGCGGATGGTCATCTCCGAGGCACCGGTCAGCTCGGCGAGTTCGGCGACGCCGAGGCGCCCGGCCTCGCGTACGGCCTCGGTGATCTGTCTGAGTCGTTCTGCACCAGCCATAACCACATTGAACATGAATCACGTTCGATAGGCAATCTTCCGAACAGATTCTTTGTTCGCTATGTTCGCTCCATGGAGATACGGCCGCAGAGGCAGAGACGAACTCAGACACAGCTACCGACACAGACATCGACGCAGTCGCAGTCGCAGGCCCAGATTCAGGCCCAGGTTCAGGCACAGGCACGACCGGCTCCGCGGCCTGGGGCGCCGCGGGGGAAGCGGCTGCCGAGACGGCCAGTGGGGCCGCCGGGGGTTCCGACGGGGAGGCAGCCGGGGGCCGGACGGTTGCGGGCCGGGCGGCTGGCCACCTTCGCCTACTTCGCCCTCAACGGCTTCCTGATGGGAATGTGGATCGTCCACATTCCGAGCATCGAGCACCGGGTGGGGATCAGCCACGCCGTGCTCGGCTGGCTTCTCCTGCTGCTCGGCGCGGGGGCCTTCGTCGGCATGCAGATCGTCGGGCCGCTCACCGACCGTTTCGGTGCGCGTACCGTCGTCCCGCTCAGCGCGGCGGTGTGCAGCCTCACCCTCGTTCTGCCCGGACTGGCCACACATGCCTGGATGTTGGGGGCGGCACTGCTGTTGCTCGGGCTCGGCAACGGCTGCCTGGACGTCAGCATGAACGCCCATGCCGTCCAGGTCGAACGCGGCTATCGGCGACCGGTCATGTCCGCCTTCCACGCGACCTTCTCCATCGGCGGCGTACTGGCCTCCCTCGCCGGTGCACGCACGCTCGCCTCGGACTGGAGTCCGGCGGCGACCCTCGGCGCGGCGGCTCTTCTGGGACTGGCCGTCGCCGCGCTGGCCGCCCCGGCACTGCTGCCGTCGTCCGGGGCGCACGCCCCCGCCCCGAACCCCGGCGCCGCCCCCGTTCGGTCCCGGCGCAGCACTCCCCGCCACATCTGGTTCCTGGCGACCCTCGCCCTGATGATCATGCTCTGCGAGGGCGTGGCCAACGACTGGAGCGCCCTGCATCTGCGCACCGTCCTCGACGCACCCGCCGCCACCGCCGCCCTTGCCTACGGCGCCTTCGCCACCGCCATGACCCTCGGCCGCTTCCTGGCCGACCGGGCGGCCGCCCGCCTCGGACCGGTGGCCATCCTCCGCTACGGTGCCGCCGCGGCCGCCGTCGGCCTCGCCGTGGCGGCACTCTCCCCATGGATCCCCCTGGCCCTGGCCGGTTGGGCGGTGTTGGGCGCCGGACTGTCCGGCTGCGTGCCCCAACTCTTCAGCGCCGCTGGCCATCTCGACCCCGACAACGCCGGCGCCAACGTCTCCCGGGTCGCCGGGCTCGGCTACCTCGGCATGCTCGCCGGTCCCGCCGTCATCGGCCCGCTGACCCACGTCGTACCGCTCAACTTCACGCTGTTCCTGCCCGCGGCATGCTGCGTCGCGGCCGCCGCCACCGCCGGAATCCTGCGGCCCCGAGGCCCTGAGCCCAGCCCGCACGAGGGAGGAGCCCCGAAGTAGGCGGCCGGACCGTTCCACGGACTCGGCGGAGCCGACAACCCGGTGGAGTCGGCAACCTGTTGGGGTTGCCGGAGCCGCCGCACGGACAGGCAGTTACGCTCTTCCTCCGTCCATCGCGATTCCGGGGGGCCACGCTATGCGCAACGCCGTCGTGACAACTGCAGGCGACCGAATCCGCTGGGTCGAGTTTCCGGGACGTGAGCCTGCACGTGTCTACGTGCACGGCCTGGGCGCCACTTCCCCCGCCTACTTCGCGGAGATCGCCGTCCACCCGCTGCTCGCCGGTCACCGCTCGATCCTGATCGACATGCTCGGCCACGGCATCAGCGACCGCCCGACGGACTTCGACTACACGTTGGAGTCCCACGCCGACGCCCTCGCCAACGCCCTGACCACCGCGGGGATCGCCGGCGCCCAGCTGATCGCCCACAGCATGGGCGGCGCGGTGGCCATCGTCCTGGCCGCCCGGCACCCACACCTGGTCTCCGGCCTGGTCCTGGTCGACGCCAACCTCGACCCGCTCCAGCCTCGCCCCGATGCGGGCGGCAGCAGCGGCATCGCCGGCTACTCCGAGCCGGAGTTCCTCGCCGGCGGATGGCAGGAGGTCCGCGACCGGGTCGACGCGCACTGGTGGTCCACGATGCGCCTGGCCGGCCGCGAGGCCCTGCACCGCAGCGCGGTCCATCTCGCCCGCGGCACGGTGCCCACCATGCGGGAAATCCTGCTGGACCTGAGGATTCCGCGCACCTACCTCCGGCCGGAGGCCGACGCCCCGCTCGCCGGTACCGCCGCCCTCACCGACGCAGGAGTGACCGTGGTCGCCATCCCCGACTGCGGCCACAACATCATGCTCGACAATCCGGACGCCTTCGCCCGAGCCACCGCGGCAGCACTCGCCACACCGGACGCGACGGACGCGACCGACGCACCGCGCGCGCCGGAACGCGGGTAACGGCAGGTCGCGTCACGGAGCAGGGGCGAGGGGGCGGGGTGGCGGCGACGAGCTGGAGCCCGCCCCGCTCCCCCGGCCTCCCCCTCTTCCCCTCCCTCACTCGCGGCCATTCCTGGAACGTCGCCCTGCCCTCCGCCAGACGAGCAGCATGCCCAGCGCCAGGAAACCCAGGGCCGCGACCACAATGACGATCTTGATGACACGGTCGAGCAGCAGGTGCTCGATGAGCTCGGACGAGTCCGCCGCGAGGCCGATCACCGCCAGTCGTCCCGCCGCCGCGCCCCGGACGCCCCGCGTCGCCCGCGCTCGTCGAACCGACGGGCAGCGGCGCGCAATCCGGCCCGCACCGCCGGGTCCGCGTACCGCCGTACGTCATCGAGCCTCCCCCGGCGCTTGAGGGTCAGGGCGACGGCGAAGATCAGCAGCGCCAGCACCACCAGACCGCCCACGATCACGCCGAACCTGACGAGCATCAGATTGAGGTACGTCTCCACGAGGAAGCCTCCACCCGTTTTTATGTCACACCCGTGATACATCCCTACCCCTCCGTTGTATCACAGTCGTGATAGAAAGACCGCATGCCCAAGCACGTGGATCCGGAGGCCCGCCGTCGCCTCGTCGTCGACGCACTGTTCCGCGTCGTCGTCCGCGACGGCCTGCAACGCACCTCACTGCGCGCCGTCGCCGCCGAGGCGGAGCTCAACATCGGCTCGCTGCGGCACTACTTCGCCAGTCAGCACGATCTGATGCACTTCGCGATGCAGTCGATGCTGGACCGGGTAGGCGGCCGGCTGCTCGACCGCATCGAGCGAATCGGGGACCTGAGCCGCTATCCCCGCACGGAACAACTCCGGCTCACCGCAGACCTCTTGGCGGAACTACTGCCCCTCGACGACAGTCGCCGTGCCGAGGTCACCGTCTTCCTGGACTTCAACACGGCCACCCGCACCAACCCGGCCTTCCACGAGCTGTCCCACCGGGCAGCCGAGGGCAGCAGACGACTGGTGCGCCGCGTGCTCACACGCCTCGACGCCACAGGCACCCTGCGCCCCGGTCTCGACCTGGCAGTCGAAACCGAGCGACTGACAGCCCTGCTGGACGGACTGGGCCTCAGCGCCGTCCTGCATCCCGAGCTTCTCGCCCCGCACACCTGCGTCGACGCGCTGATCACACACCTCGGTGGACTGTCCCTGCCCAGTGAAGCCCCGTCGACCGAGGCCCCGTCAGGGGCGCGATAGGGCCCTCCGGGGCCCTCAGGGCGAGGCCGGCAGACGGGCGAGTACACCGTCCAGTCCACTGCGGACCGTGTCCGGCTCGTCGAGATCCAACCCGTGCGTGACCTCGTACCAAGGACCCAACTGGTGCCACAGCAGGGCATGTTCACGAAGCTGCGGCGTGACGGGGTAGGTGGCGGCGAGGGCGTCGGCGAATGCGGGCGGGGTGTTGTGCAGGGCCCAGGCCAGGTCGATGGCGGGGTCGCCGATATGGACGTCGCCGAAGTCGATGACGCCGGTGAGACGCCCCTCACGGGCCAGGACGTGTTCGGGGCCGAGATCGCCGTGGACGAGGGTGCGGGCCGGCAGTACGGCCACCTGCGCCAGCAGGGCGAAGGCCGGGCGACGCCGGTGGGCCGGGAGGAGGGGAAGGACCCGCGCCGTGAACTCCCGTACCACTTCCGCGCGTTCGTGTCGTGCCCGCTCCGCCGACGGGACCCCGCGCCGGACCGCCTCCGTCGTATCGGCGGCGTGCAGGGCGCGCAGGAAAGCGCCCAGTTGGCGTCCGTGCGCGGCGACCGGCGCGCTGAGCGGTTCGCCGGGCACCACGGCGTGCCGGACCATCAGCGGATCGTCGGCCGCGACGGCAGGCACCGGGACGGGCAGCGGCAGCTGCGGGGCGAGCCACGGCATCAGACGCGTCTCCGTACGGAGTCGATCGGCCACCTCCGGACGACGCGGACGCCGCTCCACCCAACGGCCGCCGACCAGGCGCGCCGCACTGTCCCAGCCGTCGGGAAACGTCGTGATCGCGGGATCCGTGGGCATCGCTCCACCGTAGGTGACAGGCAGCCGGGAGGTCGCGTCATTTGCCTGCGGACGCCAGGCGCCGGATGCCAGACGCGAGGCTTCGTGCCACCCGCCACCCGCCACCCGCCACCCGCCAGAATGCGGCATATGGACATCCGACAGCTGGAGTACTTCCTCGCCATCGTGGACCGCGGCGGCTTCACCCGGGCCGCGGCCGCGCTGTATGTGTCCCAGCCGTCGCTGTCACAGGCGATCCGGGGGCTGGAGCGCGACCTGGGCAGCGAGCTGTTCCACCGGATCGGCCGGCGGGCGCTGCTCACCGACGCGGGACGGGCGTTGATCGAGCCGGCCCGAGCGGCGGTTCGCAGTCTGGAGACGGCCCGGGCGAGCGTCGCGGCCGTACGGGAGCTGCGCGAGGGACGGTTGGAAGTGGCCTCGATGCCGTCACAGGCGGTGGAGCCGATGACGACGATGATGCGTGAGTTCGCGGCCCACTACCCCGGGGTGTCCGTGGCGCTCAAGGCGGCTTTCACCTCGCGGGACGTGGTG